>JBKPDF010000059.1:0-65847 GCA_046727735.1 Pseudomonadota bacterium
GGCTCGTCGGCCACGACGACCTGCAGGCGCGCAGCGCCTACCAGCCGACCATCCAGCGTCAGGGCGAGCGCTTCATCGCCTATATCGGGCATCACGGCGGCACCGACAAAATCCCGAAGCCGCGCAATCCGCTGACCGGTGAGGCCGAATTCAGCGGCACCTCGATCCTCGACGTAACCGATCCCGCGCACCCGAAATATCTGCGCCATATTCCCGGACAGGAGGGGACCTACGAGCAGGGTGGAGCGCAAATGACGCGGGTGTGCGACGGCAAGGCGCTGCCCAAGGGCGATCCCAATAGCGTCTACCTGCTGCGCACCTTCGGCGGCCAGGCCCACGAGATCTGGAACGTCGCGGATCCGGCCGACCCGAAGCTCGTCTCGCGGCTCGCCGGACTGAACGACACGCACAAGAGCTGGTGGGAATGCGAGACCGGCGTCGCCTATTTGGTCTCCGGCGCTCCCGGCTGGCGGACCCGGCGCATGACGCAGGTCTATGATCTGTCCGACCCCGCGCATCCGGCGAAGATCCGCGATTTCGGCCTACCGGGCCAGGAACCGGGCGCGACCGGCGCGGTGCCGACCGAATTGCACGGACCGATTTCGACCGGGCCCGCGGGCAATCGCATCTATTTCGGCTACGGCACCAACAAGGGCGGCATCCTGCAGATCGTCGACCGCGCGAAGCTCTTGAACGGCCCGAAAGAGCCGACGCCGGAGAATCTGCGATACCCGGAGATCGGCCGGCTCGAGCTCTCGCCGATCGTCGGCGCGCATACCACGTTCCCGATGCCGAAAATGCCGATCGCGGAATTCGCGCACGACAAGATGGGCGGCACGCGCGACATCGTGATGATCGTCGACGAATCGCTGGTGAACGAATGCCAGGAGCCGCGCCAGATGGCGTGGTTCGCCGACGTTACGATCGAGACGAAGCCGATGATGGTTGCGAACTACACGGTCGACGAGGCGAGCGGGCATTTCTGCGAGCGCGGCGGGCGGTTCGGCGCGCATTCCTCGAACGAGAGCATGGCGCCGGTGTTCTACAAGAAGCTCGCCTTCATCACCTTCTTCAATGCCGGGGTTCGCGCGCTCGACGTGCGCGATCCCTACCGGCCGAAGGAGGTCGGTTTCTTCATTCCGGCGATCACCGAGAGCACCGATCCGCGCTGCGTCAAGGCCGACGGGCAGGATCGCTGCAAGATCGCGATCCAGAGCAACAATGTCGAGACCGACGAGCGCGGCTTCATCTACGTCGTCGACCGTGCCAATACCGGGCTCGACGTCCTGGAGCTGACCGGCGAGGCGCGCGCGATCGCGGGAATGCCGTAGTTCTCGGCCGCACTTCCGCGCGCGCTTACCCTCCCGCCGAACCCGGGTGTTCCCGGGTTCGGCAATTATGGAGCGGTCGACATCGGAAAAATCCGATGTCGACTGAGGGGGAGGGTCGGCGAGACGCGATAGCGTCGAGCCGGGGTGGGGTGAGAGCGATTCACCCCTACCCCGACAGCTCGCATCCGCTCGCTGTCGACCCTCCCCCCAGGGGAGAGTAGGAGGACCGACAAACTAACGATCAGAGCGCCGCCATCACCGCGCGGGCGATTTCTGCCGTGCCGTCGCGGCCGCCCAGCTCGAACGGTTTCAGGCCCGAAGCGAACGCGCGGTCGACCGCCTGCTCTATGCGCCGCGCGGCTTCCGCCGCGGCGGCATGATCGTGACGCTCGGCGAGCCAATCGAGCATCATCGCCGCAGAAAGCATCATCGCAGCCGGATTGGCGCGGCCGGTGCCCATGATATCCGGTGCGGTGCCGTGGCAAGGCTGGAACACCGCGTGCGCATCGCCGACATCGGCGGAAGGCGCCATGCCCATGCCGCCGATCAGGCCGGCCGCAAGATCGGACAGGATGTCGCCGAACATATTCTCGGTGACGAGCACGTCGAAATCCCAGGGTCTGCGCACGAGCGCGGCCGAGCAGGCATCGATGTAGAGGTGTCGGGCGGCCACGTCGGGGAAGCGCGCGGCGCGCTCGTCGAAAATCTTGCGGAAATACGCGAACGCCTTGAACACGTTTGCCTTGTCGACGCAAGTCAGCTCGCCGCGTTTGCCGCGCGCCTTGCGCCGCGCCGCGAGCCGGAACGAGAAATCGAACAGCCGCTCCGACGTGTGGCGGGTGATCACCAGGGTTTCGCGCGCCTCCTCGTCCGTGACCACGCCCTTGCCCATCGAGGCGAACAAGCCTTCGGTCGATTCGCGGATCACGACGAAATCGATGCCGTGCTCTTGCGCGCCGACGATCGGGCTCGAAACTCCGGGTACGAGCCGCGCCGGCCGCACGCCGGCGTAGAGATCGAAGATTTTCCGCAGCTCGATCTGCGGCGCGATCTCGGTGCCGTCCGGATAGCGCACCTCGGGCAATCCGCAGGCTCCGAGCAGAATGGCGTCGGCCGCATCGCACAGCTTCACGGTCGATTCCGGCAGCGCCGTGCCGGTCTCGCGATAATGCGCGGCGCCGGCCGGCGCCTCGCTGAAGCGAAATCGCAGTCCTTGATGCGAGGCTTCGAGCTTGCGCAAAATTTCGAGCGCAGGCGCCATCACCTCGCTGCCGATGCCGTCGCCGGCGATGACCGCAATATGGAACGCGTCGTTTGCCGCCATCAGAGACGATCGCTTTCGCTTGGCGCCGGTCGGGGTTCTTGCTTTGCTGGCATCCGGCGCATGCATAGCCGGCAGCGTGCCGGCAGGCCAGCGCTCCGGGACGGCTCGATGGCGCGGTTCGCGGCAAATTTGAGCATGCTGTTTACCGAGCGGCCGCTGCTGGAGCGTTTCGCCGTGGCGGCGGCGGCCGGATTTGCGGCCGTCGAGGTCCAGCTCCCCTACGAGGTGCCGGCGCCGGCGGTGCGCGGCGAGCTCGACCGCAACCGGCTGACCATGCTGGGGCTCAACACCGCGCGGGGGCAGCCGGGCGAATTCGGCCTCGCGGCCGTGCCGGGGCGCGAGGCGGAATTCGCGGAGCTATTCCGGCAGGCGCTCGACTATGCGGTGTCGATCGGCGCGACGGCCGTGCATTGCCTCGCCGGAATCGTCCCGCCGGAAAAGCGTCCGGCGGCCGACGCGACGTTCGTGGAGAATTTGGCGCGGGCCGCAGATGTCGCCGCGCAGAAAGACGTCACGCTGCTGATCGAGCCGCTCAACACCCGCGACCGGCCGGATTATTTTCTCCACCGCATCGAGCACGCGGCCGACGCGATCGCGCGGATCGGCCGGCCCAACGTGAAGATCCAATTCGACTGCTATCACGTGCAGATCATGCAGGGCGACCTGATCAACCGCATCGAGCGGCATTTGCCGCTGATCGGTCACGTGCAGATCGCGGCAGTGCCGTCGCGCGCCGAGCCCGACGAAGGCGAGGTCAATTATCCGGCGATCTGCGCCGCGCTCGATGATCTGGGCTATGCCGGCTGGATCGCTGCCGAGTATCAGCCGCGCGGCCGCACCGAGGACGGGCTCGCGTGGCTGCAGGCCTACTCCGGCAAGGTAGCCGGGTCGCCGTCGATCGATCGCTCCGCGAAGCGAGGCGGCCAGCTTCCTACTAGGCTTTGACTGCGACCACCGCTCGTTTGCGCTTAACTCCCCAGCGCGTGAAGAAAACCGCGGCCGCGGTCGCGATCCCGTAGATCGTCATCGAGATGCCGACGAGCGAGAACAGCGCGGCAACGCCGGCCCCGCTTTGCGCCAGCCAGGCGCCGCCGGCGGCGACCAGCAGCAGACGCAAAGTTGACGCCAGCACCGGACCGAGCACGTTGCCGGAGCCCTGCGCCGCGAAATAAAGCGTGAGCCCGAGCCCAAAGAACGCGAACGCCGGCCCGGCCAGCGTGAGATACTGGCTCGCGGCGAGCAGCACGGCTTCTTCGCGGCTGAACAGTCCCGCCCACAGTTGCGGCGCAACCGCGACCGTGACGCCGATCAGCCCGAGCATCAGCGCAGAGAGCGCACCCGCGGTCCGCGCCACGCGCCGGGCGCGGGAAACGTCGCCGGCCCCGATCGCCATGCCGACCATCGGCACCGCGGCGACGCCCACCCCGAATGCGATCGGGATCAACAGAAATTCCAGACGCGCGCCGATGCCGTAGCCCGCGAGCGCCGGCACGCCGAAGCGCGCAACGAGCGCGGTGAAGATCAGCACGGTGAGGATCGACTGCACTGGAGACAGGCAGGCCAGGGCGCCGACCTTGAGGATGTCGAAAAACATCTCGCGGCGGAACGCGATCCCCTGGAATTCCAAGCGCAGCCTTCCTCGGCCCGACCGCAAATACCAGATGAGTACCGCGACGCCCGTCCCGGTCGCGATCAACTGTCCGAGCGCGACCCCCGGCATGCCGAGCCGCGGCAGCGGGCCGAGACCCAGCCCGAGACTGCCGCCGAGAACCATCTGCAGCGCCGATGCCCCGAGAATCGTCACGGACGGCAGTCGCATGTTGCCGGTCCCGCGCAGCACCGAGGCGAGCGAGTTGCTGAGCCAGATCAGTAGTGCGCCGCTGAACAGCACGTTCGAATAGCGCACCGCCTCCGCAAGCACGGCGCCGCTGCCGCCGAGCAGCCGGTAAAGTGCGGGCCCGAAGCTGAGGAAGATCAGCGAATAAAGCACGCCCGCGACCACGCCGATCGCGACCGCGTGCAGCGCGAGCGCGCGAGCGCGAGCCACGTCGCCGGCGCCCAGCGCGCGGCTCACCGCGGAGGAGACGCCGCCCCCCATGGCGCCCGCCGACATCATTTGCGTCAGCATCGCGAACGGGAACACCAGCGCCATCGCGGCGAGCGGCCCGGTGCCGAGAATGCCGATGTAGGACATCTCGGCGATCCCGACCACGACGGTCGCGGCCATCGCCAGCACGTTGGGCAGCGAGAGCCGCACCAGGGTCGGCAAGATGTGGCCGCTCAACAACGGATTCGCGGTGGAGATCCGCATTTCCCGGGTCGCGATCGCCACGCTCATGCGTGCTCCTATCACTGCGCCTCGCGCCGTCCGGCGGAGGCGTTCATCACCAAGCAAGTCTCCGAACCGTGCGCGATCAGCGTGTGAGCGGCGTCCCAGAGCCGGCCTTCGGCGGTGGCGATGCGATTGCCGACATGCACCAGCTTGCCTTCGCAGCGAATCAACCCGGTGCCGGCTGAGACCGACCGCACGAAGCTCACGGTCATGTCCACCGTGGTGTACGCCTGGCCCGGTTGCATCACGGAGTGCACGGCGCAGCCCATCGCCGAATCGAGCACGGTCGAGATCCAGCCGCCGTGCACGCTTCCCATCGGATTGAGAAAGCGCGACGAAGGCTTAGCCTCGAACACCACCCGGCCGTGCTCGACTTCGGTGATCCAGATATCGGTCACTTCCGCGAACGGGGGCGCCGGCAGCGTGCCGTCCCGAAGCCTTTCGAGAAACTCGAGGCCCGTCATCGCGGCAGCCTCCGCGCCGGACACGAGGCCGAAACGCGGGGTCGAATCGACGGACGGCATGGCCATGCGATTGCTCCTCGTCAGGGTTGCTGCATATGCAGATATCGGGTGCGCATGCCGGGCCAGCGCTCCATCGGCTCAGGCAAAGCGTTCGAGCATGCGGTCGAGCGCGGCGTTGAGGCCGGCCGTATCGGCATTGCCCAAGGTTTGCTCGACATGCTGCTGCGCCCGCACCCATCCCGGCCGGGCGGCTCGCAGAATTTCCCGGCCGGCTTCGGTCAGGTGCAGGCTGCGCGAACGGCGATCGTTCGGATCGCGCGCGAGCCGCACGAAGCCCTTGCGCTCGAGCGGGCGCAGATTGCGGGTGAGCGTCGTCGGATCCATCACGAGCTGTTCGGCGAGCGCACCGACGCTGATGCCGTCGAGCACCCGAAGGTGGGCGAGCAAGCCGAATTGCGTGATGGTGAGCCCGAACGGCTCGACATAGCCGTCGTAAAGCTGGGTGATGCGCCGCGCCGCCTTGCGCAGCCGCAGGCAGGTGCAGGCGAACGACGCGGCCGGAGGGGGCTTGTGCGCAGTCATGCGGCGAAGATAGCTGCATATGCAGGTAAATGCAAGAGAGACATTCTTGTCGTTCCGGCCGAGCGCGCCGCGCGAGAGCCGGAACCCATCGCCACTGCGCCTTCCATGAACCCCATTGACAGTGTTCATGGACCCCGGCTCGCGCTCGCCGGATCAAGCCGGCTCGCTTGGCCGGGGCGACGATTCGAGAGGAAGCGCGTCAATGCAGGGTTCGGCGGGAGAGCTCGGCGAGGCCCGCTTGCCCAAGTTTCAGCCCGCGCGAGATCACCTCGCAGCGCCAGCGGCCGCGCTCGCCTTCGATCCGATAAAGATTGTAACCGGCGGGATCGCGGTCGCCGCGCACCGCCGCCGAAGCCGACGGCACCCCGATCACCGGGACCGGTTTGTGCGGGCCATCGATCCAGTTGAGCGAATGCACGTGATTGTGGCCGTGCAGCACGAGGTCGGCCCCGTGCTCGGCGACGATGCGCCGGAACGGCCCGGCGTCGATCAGCCGCTTGAAACGACCGGGCCCGACACCCGCCGGCGGATGGTGGATGAGCACGATGCGGAACAGGGCTTCATGCGCAAGGTGCGCGAGCGCGTCGGAAAATCGCATCAGCTGGTCGGCGCCGAGCTTTCCGGTCGCGAGGAACGGCGCGGTCGGCAGCGCGGTCGAAAGCCCGATCAGCGCCGCCGGCCCGCGCCGGCGCACATAGGGGAACGGCCCCGCGTGGCTGTGCGGCGCGCCGGTGCCGATGCCGTCGCCGCGCATGTAATCGCCCCAGTGCGAAGCGGGATGTTCGATCGCGTCGCGCACATAGGCGTCGTGATTGCCGGGCACCATGCTGACATCGTGCGGCGGGCCCAGCCGTGCCAGCCATTCGCGCGCCGGCGGGAATTCCTTCTCGAGCGCGATGTTGACGAGGTCGCCCGTGACCGCGATGTGATCGGGCGCCGCCGCGCACAGGTCCGCGACGACCGCGTCGAGCACCTCGGGGCGATGGCGCACGAACCGCCGCCGCTGCCAGTTCATGAAACCGAGAGCGCGCTTGCCGGTCAGCTCGCGAAAACGCGGCAGCGGCACGGGCCCGAGGTGCGGATCCGACAAATGCGCCAGCACGAACATCGCGACGCTTAAGAGCTGCCGATGAGGATGCCCGCGATGAACACCAGCGCACCGCCGACCCCGACCTGGAACGCCGCGTTGAGGAACGGCGTGTCCATGAAGCGCCAGCGGATCCAGGAGATCGCCGCCAGCTCCACGAACACGATCGCGATCGAGAACGCGGTCGCGACCCAGAAATCGGGGATCAGGTACGGCAGCGTGTGCCCGAGCCCGCCGAGCGCCGTCATGATCCCGCATACGCCGCCGCGGATGAGCGGCGCGCCGCGCCCGGTGAGCGAACCGTCGTCCGACAACGCTTCGGCGAATCCCATGGAGATGCCGGCCCCGACCGAGGCGGCGAGGCCGACCACGAAAGTCTCCCAGGTGTGGTGGGTGGCGAAGGCGGCCGCGAACAGCGGCGCGAGCGTCGAGACCGAGCCGTCCATCAGGCCGGCAAGCCCGGGCTGTACGTATTGCAGCACGAACATCCGCCGCGCGGTTTCGTCTTCCTCGGCGCGGGCACCCTTCGTCAGGAGCTTTTCGCCGAGCTGCTCGGCGAAGCTTTCGTGCTTGTCCTCGGCTTCGGCGAGGTTGACCAGGAGCTCGCGCACGGAAGCATCGCGCGCGTTGTCGGCGGCCTTGCGATAGAAACGCGCGGTCTCGTACTCCATCTCGGCCGCGTATTTCCGCACCTCATCGATGCCGAGCGGGCGCATCAGCCACAGCGGCTTGCGCTGGGCGAGGAAGCCGCGCACGTCCTGGCGGCGGATCAGCGGCAGGTATTCCCCGAATTTTTGCCGATAGAGATCGAACAGCATGGTGCGGTGCCGGACCTCTTCTTCGGCCATCTCGTCGAACAGCTTGGCCGAGGTCGGGTAGGACTCGCGCAGGCCCTCGGCGAAGCCGCGGTAGATCCGGCTGTCCTCCTCCTCGTTGGTGATGGCGAGCGCCAGGATGTCCTGCTCGGTCAATTCGGCAAAGCGCTTCACGGGGCTCTCTTTTTAACGATTCTAACCAATGCTCTTATAGGGCGGCCCGGCCGAAAACGGAATGCGCGCGGCCGAAAAACCGGCGCTGCGCTATGGTGTCGGCGGCAGCCGGTCCGCGCGGGCCGCTGCGGCGGCCGGCGGGGAGGGGCTGGCCTGGAGGGAGGATGCGCAGCACTTCGCTCAGCCGAGCTTTCTCGCCCGGACTGCGCCGCGCGCTGCATCTCTATTGGCGCTTTGCGCGCGGCCTCACGCTCGGGGTGCGTGCCGTCGTGCTCGACGGCAGCGGGCGGGTGTTTCTGGTCAAGCACTCCTATGTCGAGGGCTGGCATTTTCCCGGCGGCGGGGTCGAGCCAGGCGAGACGGTGCGCGACGCGCTCGAGCGCGAGCTGCTCGAGGAAGGCAATATCCGTCCCGTCGAGGCGCCGGCGCTGCACGGCGTCTTCTACAACCCGGCCGGCTCGCGGCGCGACCACATCGCGGTGTTCGTAGTGAAAAGCTTCCGCCAGGAAAGCCTGCCGCAGCCCGGCCGCGAGATCGTCGAGCACGGATTTTTCTCGCCCCGCGCGCTGCCCGAGGACACCACCCTCGGCACGCGGCGGCGCCTCGCGGAGCTGATCGACGGGGTCGCGACCTCGGAGCGGTGGTGAGGCGGGGCCTTCCACGGAAATGACGTTGCGCAGCAGGAGGTGTTCCGATGATCGTGCTCAACCACACCATCGTTCCGGCACACGATAAGCAAGCGTCTGCCGCATCCTTCGCTCGACTCTTCGGCTTGAGCTTCCAGGGAGGAAACGGTCACTTCGCGCCGGTACGCGTCAACGAGACGTTGACGCTGCTGTTCGACGATCGCGAATCATTCGAGAGCCACCATTATGCCTTTCATGTCGGTGATGCCGAGTTCGACGCGATCCTGCAGCGGGTGCAGGGCGCAGGGCTCACGTTCGGCAGCGCGCCTTGGGCGCTCGACGATGCCAAGCTCAACGATTGGAACGGGGGACGCGGCGTCTACTTCAAGGATCGCGACGGCCATGTCCTCGAGCTGATGACCGTGCCGCAATGAATCGGTGCGCGGCGCTCCGATGGAAACTGCGGCTTGCCCGGCGAGCCGCCGCGTGGGAAACCCGTCTGAGATCCGGCACTGACAATCCGGGAGCTATTGATGCAGAATGCTCAGCCCAAATCCGACCTCGATGTTTTGCTCGATCTCAATCGCGACTACATCCGGTCCGTGCAGACGTCCGATGTCCGCCGTTTCGAGGAAATCCTGGCCGACGATTTCGTTTGCTCGAATCCGGACGGCTCGCTCGTCGATCGGCCAGGATTTCTGAAACAGACGGCGTTGCCGATCGCTATTTCCAATCTCCAGGCGCATGATGTGAAAGTGCGCCTCCTCGGAGACGTCGCGATCATCCATGCACGGACCGTCTACACGAAGCCCGACGGGAGTTCGGGATCGGGCCGATATACCGACGTGTGGGCGCGGCGGAACGGCAATTGGCTCGCGGTGTCCGCACATGTGACCCGTTGCTGACGCGGTTCGTTGCATCCGACGCGACGGAATGCCGAGGTGCGCAGGCCAACCTGCCAGGCGGAAGGAAAACATGATCAAGCTCTATTACGCGCCGCATACGTGCTCGCTCGCCTCGCACGTCGCGCTCGAAGAAGCGGGGGCGGACTATTCGACCGTGCGCATCGATTTCGCCAAGGAAGAGCAGCGCAGCCCGGATTACCTCGCGATCAATCCCAAGGGGCGGGTGCCCGCGATGGTGACCGACCGCGGCATCCTGACGGAGACGCCGGCCATGCTGGCCTTCATCGCGCAAAGCTTTCCGCAGGCGCGGCTTGCGCCCCTCGACAATGCGTTCGCGTTTGCGCAGGTGCAGGCGTTCAATTCCTATCTGTGCTCGACCGTGCACGTGGCGCATGCGCACCGCATGCGTGGCCATCGCTGGGCCGACGATCCGGCGGCGATCGCCGAGATGAAGCGCAAGGTGCCGGAATCGGTCGCCGCGTGCTTCGAATTGATCGAGCGCGAAATGTTCGAAGGACCGTGGGTGATGGGCGCGCAGTACACGATCTGCGACCCGTATCTGTTCACGCTGGCGCAATGGATGGAGCGGGACGGGGTCGATCCCAAGCGATTCCCGAAGGTCGCCGATCACCGCCAGCGCATGTCGCAGCGGCCGGCGGTACGCCGGGCGATCGAACAGGAACTCGGCCGTCCGCGCTAGGGGCAACGCGAAGCATGCCCAGCGTCGGGTGATCGGCAAACACAAATCACGCCGATATCACTACTTGTTCACTCGTCATGCGCGGGCTTGACCCGCGCACCCATGCGGCTTCGGTTCCGGCAGCTGCATGGATTGCCGGGTCAGGGCCCGGCAATGACGAAGGAGAGGGCGTATCGGATCCAGGCTATCTAAAACGTGGATGGCCGGGACAAGCCCGGCCATGACGCAGCATTCTATTGTGTTTGGATGAGGCGCTCAGCCCTGCGGCTGCACTTCCGGCCCGGTCGGGCCCGTCGGCCCGCCGTTGCGCCGGCCGCGCTCGGCCATGAATTGATCGAACTCGGCCTTGTCCTTGGCGTGGCGCAGGCGCTCCAGAAATTCCTTGAACTCGCGCTGCTCCTGCTCGAGCCGGCGCAGCGTTTCGGCGCGGTATTCGTCGAACGCCCAATTCCCGCTCGACCGGTACGGGCCGCCGGTCCAGCGGCGCGCGGCGCCCTCGGCCTCGTGCCACCACCGGCCGGGGCCGGCGCCGTGATGTCTGCATCCCATCCGTCCGCTCCATAGCAAGAAGGCCAGCATCGCCAGGCCGAGCGGCCAGTAGACGATGAAGCTCAGCACCATCAAGCCGATCCAGGCCGGCTTGCCGATTTCGTCCATTTGCGCCGCGATATTCATGGGAGCCTCGCGATGCCGAAATGTTACAGGTTCTTACATACGCCCGGCCCTCGCAGGTGTCAAGCCGGGGCCCTTCAGGACCAAGGGGAAGGCGGCGGCGGCTCCCCGCCCAGCCCGAGCCCGCCGAGGTAGATCAGGGTCGCGGCCTCCAGCAGTTCTTCGGGCGACATCGGCAGCCTGCGCCGGCCGGCGTCGCCGCGCCCGAACAGCGAGGCGATGCCGTGGGCGAGCGCCCACACATGCAGGCTCATCATCAGCGCCGGCGGCCGGCTCTTGAGCGGCAGCGTAGCGCACACCGCCTCGACGCCCGTGCGCAAAGCCGCGAAGGCGCGATCCGCCGCCTGCGCGAGCTCGGGGTCGGAATCGGGAGCAATGCCGGCCTCGAACATCGCGGAAAAATACGCCGGCTCGTTGCGCGCGAAGGCAAGGTGCGCGCGGCCCATGTTTTCGAAGGCGGCGAGCGGGGTCGGGCGCCCGCCGTTCCAGGCACGCTCGAGCTCGGCGCCGAACAGGTCGAAGCCCTCGCGCGCGACGTCCGCGATCAAGGCCTGCCGGTCGCGGTAATGCCGATAGGGCGCGGCCGAGCTGACCCCGGCGGCGCGGGCGGCTTCCGCGAAGGTGAAGCCGGAGAGACCGCGCTCGGCAATGAGGTCGAGTGTCGCCCGGATCAGCGCCTCGCGCAGATTGCCGTGATGATAACCGCGCCGGCCCGGCGGCGGCCCGTGTCTCGACCAGCTCATGTGAGGATATCTTACATGAATCGCGCGGCCGGTGGCAGTGCAAGCTCCGCCCCTGGCGGGCTGTGGGGCGGCATCTTATGGGTCCGCGATGCGCAGCATCGGCGTGATTTCCGATACCCATGGATTGCTCCGCCCGCAGGCGCTCTCCGCGCTGCGCAGTTCGGAGCTGATCGTCCACGCGGGGGACGTCGGCGGTCCAGGCATCCTGGAGGCCCTTGCCGAAATTGCTTCCGTGCACGCGGTGCGGGGCAATGTCGACCTCGGAGCCTGGGCCCAGGACCTGCCCGCAAGGCAAATCGTGCAGTCCGGTCATCATCGGATTTACGTCCTGCACGATCTTGCCGAGCTGGAAGTGGACCCGCGCTCCGCCGGCTTCGATGCCGTGATCTACGGCCATTCGCATCGGCCGAGCGTCGAGACCAAACAGGACGTGCTCTATTTCAATCCGGGCAGTGCCGGACCGCGCCGGTTCCGGTTGCCGGTCAGCGTGGGAAGACTCACGCTCTCCCGCGACACGCTGCAGGCCGAGATCGTCGATTTGAGCGAGGGCGCGTAGGGTGGGCAAAGGCCCCGCCGATTCCGTTTGAAAGGACGTGGGCACGCTGCCCGCTTCGCCGGCGAGCTTTGCCCACGCTACACGCTGCCGCTCTCAGCCCTTGACCGCGCCGGCCGTGAGTCCGCCCACCATGTAGCGCCGGAAGGCGTAATAGATCGCGGCAGGCGGCAGCGCATAGATCAGACCGGTAGCCATCAGCAGCTCCCAGGGCGAATCGTCGGCCGCCAAAAAATTGCCGAGCCCGACCGCGAGCGTCACCTGGGTGTCCTTGGAGAGCAGCAGGAAGGCATAGAGATATTCGTTCCAGGCGAGCAGGATCGCATAGGTCCCGACCGCGACCAGGGAGGGCATGATCAGCGGCAGATAGACCAGCCGAAACAGCTGCAGCGGCGAGGCGCCGTCGATGACCGCGGCCTCGTCGAGCTCGTAGGGCAGCTTGTCGGAAGCCTGCTTGAGCACCCAGATCGCATAAGGCGCGGCGATCGTCACCATCGCAAAGATGAGCGACCACTGGCTGTTGAGCAGCCCGTAGACCCCCATGGTGCGGTACATCGGAACGGCCAGGAACGCCGCCGGGATGAAATAGGTGAACAACGCGAGATTCATCACGGCGCGGCCGCCCTTGACCTTGAGCCGGCTGATGGCGAACGCGGCGCCGGCGGCGACCAGGAGCGTGAGCGCGCCGACCGCGAGCGCGATCAGCAGCGAATTGAGCAGCTGCCGCCAGAAATGGCTGAGATAATAATGCTGCTCCCCGAACACGACCGCGAAATTGTGCAGGGTCGGATGATCGGGCCACAGATTGCCGGCGAAGGCGGAATCCTTCGGCGAGATCGCGAATAGGAACAGATGATAGATCGGCAGCATGGTCCACAGCAGCAGCGGAATGCCGATCAGCAACAGCTTGGCCTCGGTCGCAACGTTGCGCAGCGAGAGCTTCATTTGGACAACCGCTTCATCATGAAGAACACCAGCGGCAGCACCAACGGCAGCGCGCAGACGATCGCCGCCATCGACAGATCCACCGCATCGAGTCGCAGATAGCGGATGCCGAGCGTCGCCAGCACGTGCGTGAGATCCGCCGGACCGCCGCCGGTGAGCAGATAGACGCTGTTGAAATCGCCGAGCGTCCAGATCATCGAGATGATCGTGCAGGTCAGATACAGCGTCTGCATCGACGGCCAGGTGATGAATCGGAACGACTGCCATTTGGTCGCGCCGTCGACCGCCGCGGCTTCGTAGATGTCATGCGGGATCGCGAGCCGTCCGGCGATCAGGATCAGGGTCCAGAACGGCAGTGACTTCCAGATGTGGACCAGGATCGCGAGCGAGAGCGCCAGCGCCGGGTCATTGAGCCAATTGGGACCGTCCTCCCCGGTGAGGCGGAAGATGATGCTGTTGATGATGCCCCATTCGGGATTGAGCATGAACCGGAACGACAGGATCGTGGGGATCGACGGCACCGCCCAGGGCAGGATGAACAAGAACGAGAGCCAGCGGATCCACGGCCGCGCCTGCACGAAGAACCCCGAGAGCGCCAACGCGACCGCCATCTTCAGGTTGATGCCGACGATCAGGAAGACGAGCGTGTTGACGACCGAGCGGGGAAAGATCGGGTCCTCGAACAGCCGCACATAGGTTTCGGGCTCGCGCGCGAGCCAGAAGCCGTAGACGACCGGATAGAGGACGAACACGCAGAACACGAGAAGATACGGAGCGATCAGCACGATGCCCCAGACCTGCCACGCAGACAGCGGAGCCGCCGGTCCGGCCGGCCGGGCGCCTCTGGTTTCGTCGAGCGCGAGCGTCGCCATCGTTATTGTGGCCTCTCCGTCGGCGTTGAACGAGCCGCAACCGGCTCCCTCCCCCCTTGTGGGGGAGGGATGGGGAGGGGGGTATTTATTGGATCGGGCGGAACTTGTAGCCCCCACCCGACCGGCCTTCGGCCGATCGACCTCCTCCTCAAGGGGGGAGGTGACCGGAGCGAGCGGGATTTCATGAGCGCAAGCTCACGGGCTCACTGCACCACCTGCCGGATGCGGGCGAGCATCTCGTCGACCGCGGTCTCGACCGGCACCTTCTCGTTCACCACGCGGTTCATCGCCTTGGCCCAGACGTTTTCGTTGTTGAGGATGGTGAACTTGTAGTTCTTGGTGAACTCGAACGTCACCGTGCCGGCCTTGAACTGCTCGTACACCGCCTTGCGGTGCGGGTCTTCCTGCCAGAACGGGCGCTCCTGCGCGGCCTTGGTGACCGGGAACCAGCGGCCGAGCGCACCCTCGACATAGGGCGTCAGGTTCTCGTCCTGCAACAGGAAGCGCACGAATTCCTTGGCCCGTGCCTTGTTCCTGGAATCCGTGAAGATCGCCCCGGTCTTGACCGCGGCCCGGTAGACCATCGGCGAGCCGTCGGGTTTCTTCGGGAATCCTGCGGTACGAATCAGCTCGGAATAATTCTTCTTCGCCGTCGCGCGCTGCTCGGCCGAGAGCGATTCGTTGTTGGCGTCGTCGAGCCATTTCGCCGCGATCGAGATCGTGGCGTTGTGGGTCATCAGCGTGGTCTTGTTGTGGAACGCGACGTTGTTGTCGGGATCCTTCCAGCTGGTCGAGGAGGGCGGCGTGCACCCCTTGGTGTAGACGGCGGTGTAATCCCTCAGCGCCCCGACCAGCCCGGCCTTCACCTCCGGAGAATCGAGCGTGAGCTTGCCCTGGTCGTCGACGAGCTTGACGTTGTAGGCATCCATGAAAGTCAGGAACGAATAGAACGAGTCGCTGGAATCGACCCCCATCGGCTGGCCGATGCCGAACGCCCGCGTGCCGGTCTTCTTGCGATAGGCGGGCTGCGCCGTGTCGCACCAGAACGCCCAGTACTCCTTCCAGGTCTGCGGGATGTCGCTCTCCTTGAAGCCGGCGGTCGCCAGCATGTCGATCCAGTATTGGATGTGCATCGTCTGCTGCTTGAGCGGGAAGGCGTAATAGGCGCGCTTCTGGGCCTTGTTGTTGAGGAGGTAGGTGGTCTCGATCGTATTGGGCGCGAAGTTGGCCTTGATCGACTCCAGTACGTCGGAAATGTCCTCGAGCTTGCCGTCGAACGCCCATTTGCCGGTCACCTGGAAATCGTAGACGTCGGCGAAGCCGACGTCGGGCGGCGTGCCGGCGTCGAGCGCCGACACGGTTTTGGGAATCATGTCCTGCACCGGGTATTGGGAGAGATCGACGCTCACCCCGGTCTTCTGCTCGAATTTCTTCACCGCCTGAAGCAGCGCGTCGTCCTCGGATTTGTAGAATCCCTTGGCCCACCAGACCGTGAGCTTTTCCTGGGCGTACGCTGGAGCTGCGAGCGCGAGTACGGCCGCGACCGCGGCCGCCAAGCCGAGCGCGCTTCTTGGAAATCCCTGCATTGCAACCTCCCTGGTACTGTGTTTTTGCGCGTCAATGCTACATTCTGGGCGCCCGCGTCCCGCTAATCAATCTCTTCGACGTCACCGGCGAACTCGATCGCGCAGTACGGACCGCCGTGGAAACGCGCCGCGATCGGGTCGGGTTTCTCGCCGCGGGCGCGGATTTCGGCCGCGAAGCGTTCGGCATCGTCCTGCGGCGAATAGCCGATTCGGCTCGACGCTTCGTCGAACCAGCGCCGGTCGCGATTATTGGAAACCCCGTACAAAATCAAAAAGTGATAATCCGGCGCCTCGATCGAGCAGCGCACGAGCTCGACCGTGTCGCGCGGGCTGATCCAGGTCGAAAGCTGCCGCTCGTCCTGCGGCTTGGGCTGGAACGAGCCGATGCGCAGGCAGGCAACGCTCATCCGGTGCTTGTCGGCATAGAGCCGCCCGAGCGCTTCGCCGAACGCCTTGCTGGCGCCGTATCGGCTGTCCGGCCGCGGCAGCGCGTTCTCGTCGAGCCGCCGTTCCCGGCGATGGAAACCGACCACGTGATTGGTGCTGGCGAACACGATGCGCCGCGTGCCGCGCCGCCGTGCCGCCTCGAACACGTTGTAGGTCCCGGCAATGTTGGCCGGCAGAATCTTTTCCCAAACGTCCTCCTCGGGCACGCCCGCGAGGTGCACCACGCAATCGATGCCGTCGAGTGCGGCTTCCATCGCGGCAAGCTCGGTGATGTCGGTGTGCACCAGCTCTTCGCCGGCCGCGGCGTCGCCGAGCGGCGCGAGATCGAGCAGCCGCAGCAGCCGGTAGCGCCCGGCAAGGCCCCCGCGCAGCGCGCGGCCGATGCGCCCCGCCGCCCCGGTGATGAGAACGCGGTTCATGGTCATGCGCTGGTCCTTTCTCAGCAACGACGCGAACGCTACGGGTTTACCTGCTCCTTACTTCGCCACTTCGCCGCAAACGCGCTCCCCGACGGGGAGAGGTCGACGGCCGGAGGCTGTCGGGTGAGGGGATCACGACGTACCGGATCAAACAATGGCCTTTTCCCCTCACCCCTCCCTCTCCCCTCTGGGGAGAGGGAGGAACCCGCGGCGCGCTCGTTGCGATAGGCGGGCCCAAACAACCGGTGAAATCATTGGAACGAGCCAAGCGTTCTCACCCGAACCGCGCGAGACGAAAGCGCGAGATGTCGTGCGCGGTCGTGCCCGCTGTCGCGAGATCGGCAAGAATTTCACCGATCACCGGCGCAAACTTGAAACCGTGGCCGGAGCACGGCGAAGCGACGAGGATCTGCGGCGCGCCCGGCAGGCTGTCGAGCAAAAAGTCGCCATCGGGGGTCACGGTGTAGAGGCAGATCTTGGCCTGCACCAGGCGGCCGTTTGCGGCCGGCAGACATTCGGCGACCACTGGGCGGATCAACGCTTCGTCCGCGGGCGACAGCGTACGATCGCATGCATCGGGATCGACCGTCTCGTCGCCATGGTGGTGCTTGGCGAATTTCACGCCGACCTCGTCGTGCGGAAATCCGTAATACATGCCGCGCTCGCTCTCGATCATGAACACCGGAAATTTCTCGGGCGCAAACAGCGCAACATCGCCCGGCTCGAACCAGGTCATGACCTGGCGCGTGACACGCAGCGGCAGCGGAACATCGGGCAGCAGCTTCTTCACCCACGGGCCCGCGGCCACGATCACAGTTCCGGCGTCGATCGTGCCGCGTTCGGTCACGACCCGCACGCTTTCGCCGCGCGGCTCGATCGCGACGGCGCGCTCGCCCATGCGCAACTCGGCTCCCGCAGCGGCGGCAAGGTCGAGCTGTACCCCGACCGCGCGTTCGGCTGCCAGAATGCCGCCGTCCGGCTGCAGCACGCCGACGCGGTCGGAAGCGATGCGAAAGGCCGGAAAGCGCCGCATCAGCTCCGGTCCGGCCAGCACCTCGTGCGGCAGATCGTGCGCCCGGGCGGCCGCGAGCGTGCCGGTCACGAGCCTGCCGTCCGGCGGCCCGATCTCGGCAATCCCGGTGATGCGCAGCAGCGGCCGCCTCGATGCGGCCTCGAGTTCGCGCCAGAGCGCGTAAGCGCGGCGGAGAAGCGGTACGTAGGCGGGATGCTCGTAATAGCCGAGCCGGATGATGCGGGTCGTACCGTGCGAGGAGCCGCGCTCGTGACCGGGCCGAAAGCGCTCGAGCGCGACGACGCGCTTTCCTCGGCGGGCGAGTTGGCATGCCGCCGCGCTGCCCATCGCGCCGAGCCCGATCACCGCGACGTCGGTCGTCGGCATCAGCAGCCCGCCGCGATCGATTCCGCGCGCGCTCGCGGAGCCGAGCCGTTCACGCTGCCCATCGCTGAAAAATCCCCGCGGTGGCCGGGTCGGCGGGAAAGAAGCACTCGATGCGGATCTCCTGAACGGTGACGTCGCGAGCCGTTCCCAAGGTGGCGATCGTCGTGAACAGGTTCAGCGACGTATCGGACTTGTTGAAATGCATGGTGACGACCGGCTGTTCGGAATCGGTCAGCGGGATTTCCGAGAGATTGGGAACGTCCGGATAGGCCAGCAGTCGCGCCAGCAGCCCGGCCGTCTCGCTCGAGCCGTCGGCGAGTGCGTCGGCGCGCACGCTGCGGAGAAAATAGAGCGCCACTTCGCGCCAATTCGTCAGCCACGGACGCAGCGGATTGGGCGCGATCAACGCATCCGCAAGGTTCACGGGCTGGGCCGGATCCGGTTTCCAGTCGAGACTGTCGGTCAGGAACGAGACGAGCGCTCGGCCACCGCGGTTGCAGCGGAGCAGGTTCCAACGGCGGTCGACCACGAAGGCCGGATAAGGCTCCTGCTGCAGCAGCATGAAATCGAGCGCGCGATGGACCAGCGCCAATTCCGGAGCATCGAGCGGGCGCTCGCGCCATGCCGGCGCAAAGCCGGCCGCGCGCAACAGCGCGTTCTGCTCGCGAAACGGCAGGTCGAGCGCGGCCGCGAGCGGCAGCACCATGTCGCGGCTCGGAGCGGTGCGCCGGCTCTCCAGAAAGCTGACGTGCCGCTGCGAGACTTCGGCCAGATGCGCGAGCCCGAGCTGCGATAGGCCGCGCCGCCGCCGCCACGCACGCAGCCGCGACGCGAAGTCGGAATTTTCGGTCATGATTACCTGACGCGTAGTTGCCCGGTCCGCGGTGGTCGACATCATGGCGATGGGATCGGTCGCGGTAAAGGAGCGCGGCGATGCGAGAGCGAGCGGGCGTCGCGGTCGCCGTTCTGTCGAGCGCGGTGGGCGGCGGCGCCGCGGTCGCGACCCGATATCTGGTCGCGAGCGCCGACCCGTTCACGCTCGCGGCCGTGCGTTTCGGCGGCGGGGTGGTTTGTCTGTTGCCGCTTGCGCTGTTGCTGCGCGTGCGCTGGCCGGCGGGTCGGGATCAGCCGCGCGTCGCCGCCTTGGGCTTGCTGTTCTTCGCGCTATTCTTCGTGTTCTACAACCTGGCGCTCGGCTACACGACGGTCGCGCGCGGCACCCTGGCACTTTCCACGCTGCCGGTCATGACGATGCTGGTCGGCGCTCTCCTCGGCGTCGAGGTGTTGACCGCGCGCAAGAGCATCGGCGTCGTGATCGCAACGTGCGGGGTCGCCGCCGCGCTTGCGTCGGAATTGGCCAGGACGGTCCCCGGCGCGTGGCGCGGCGACCTGATCATGGCTGGCGCGACCTTGTGCATGGCGCTCTACAATGTGTGGTCCCGGCCGTTCATCGCCCGGTCGAGCCCGCTCGGCTTCGTGACGGCCGGAATGTCCGCGGGAGCCGCCGCGCTGGTGTTCATCAGCGCGCTCGTTGGCGGGCCCCCGCGGCTCGGCGCGCTCACGAGCCCGCAATGGATCGCCGCGGCTTACCTCGCGGCCGGCGGCGGAGCGCTCGCGTTTTTCCTCTGGGTTTGGGCGTTGCAGCACGCGAGCCCCACGCGGGTCGCCAACACCATGACGGTCAATCCCATCGTGGCCGGCCTTCTGGCTGCGGGTCTGCTGGGCGAGCCGCTCACTTTCAACCTCGCGGTCGGCTTGATCGCGGTATTTGCAGGCATTTGGATCGCGACGACGGACGGGTCCGCCGCTCGCTAGGCGGTTCGCGCGCCGAGGCTACGGATTGGCAACGCTTTGGTGGGAGGCTTGCGCGCGACGGCGGGGACGGATCACCGATGGCCACATCCCTCTGGCGCGCGCAACGAAACGCCCAAGCGCTGGCGCGGCTGCGGCGCAATCTGCCGGACGTCTTTCCGGCGCAGGTCGTGGTGCACGCCCTCGCGCGCCCGTTCATTCCGCCGACGCCGCGCCGGGCCGTGGAAGCATATTGGCGCCACCACCCTGTCCGGGCCGACCGGCTTGCCCGTGCGCTCGCGGCGCTGAGCGGCGCGCCGGCGGGCTGGACATGGCGCACCGAGACTCGCAACCCATCGTACGGTGTGCCCGGCTTTCGCCTGCCGCCGGCGCCGTTCCGCAAAAAACGCTACGCCAAAGGCCCGGGGCATTGCTGCGTCTGTGGACAGCCGGTGTTCCGGTTCGGCTGGCATCGCGATCTGTGGCGTGACGGGCGTCCCAACCGGAATGCGAGCTGGCACGCGTGCTGCGTCGCAGCTTGGCAGCTCTGGAAGGCTCCGAGCGACCACGTTCGGTATTTGCGGCGCCTGCAAAAGCACCGCTGTGCCATCACGGGCGCGCGGCTCAGCAAGGACGCCGAAGTCGATCACCGTGTGCCGCTGTTCGAGATCTGGCGCCGCGCCGCGCGAGCCCGCACTGATGCCTGGCCGGGGCTTCTCGCCTATTGGGGCGTGCCGAACCTGCAGGTCGTCAATCGCTCGGCCCACGTCGAGAAATGCGGACAGGAATCGGCAGCACGCGCACTCTTGCGGCGAACCGCATCCGCGCGGACGGACACGAGCGCGCCCGCCGGGTAACTCAACGCGCGAAAATCAGGATCAAGTTGTTCGCCGGCATGGCGACGAGCTCGACCATGCGCAGGCCGCCGCGCTCCGCCAGCGCCGCAAGATCGCTCGTGTCCCGCACACCCCATTCGGCATTGGCGTTGCGCAGGCTCGCATCGAAAGCGGCATTGCTGTCCGCCGTATGCCGGCCTTGGCGCATGAACGGCCCGTAGACGAACATGCGCCCATCGGCGCGCAGATGCCGCGCCGCCCCGGCAAACAATCCTTCCGCGACGCGCCAGGGCGCGATGTGCAGCACATTGGCGCAAAATATGCCCAGCACGCCAGACCGGCCCAGCGGAGACGGCAAATCCCAATCGGGGTCGGAGACGTCGATGGGCGCCGGCGCGCGCAAGTTTGCGAGACCGGCGTGCTGCCGCCACGCCGCGATGCTGACGAGGTGCGGTTCGAGACAATCGCTCGGCCACCAAACGATGTGCGGTGCGCGGCGGGCGAATTCCACGATGTGCTGACCGGTCCCGCTCCCGATCTCGAGCACGTCCCCGGACTTGTCGGTCAGGAATTTCTCCAGGACCGACCAGATCGGCCCGCAATTGCGATGGAACGCAGGCGCGTCGAGCCGCCCGTCGGGCGCCGCCGCGGCGAGGTTTGCGAAATTCGTCACGAACTGCGTCATGCGTCGCGGCAAGTTTGCCCGCCGGCAGCCGCCATTCTAGCACGAGCCCGTCAGCGTGCTGACCTGACATGGCACCGGCGGAGGCGGCGGCGCGTCCGGAACCCAAGCCGAAAGCCGATGATTGATCCGGGACACGAACTCTTGCGAGGGTAAGCCCGGCCGCGAGGCGAAGCATGACCCAAGAAGTCCTACGCTGGCTCGCCTCGATCATGACGATGGGACCAGGGCTGGTGATCGCGGCGCGGGTACGGCCTGTACTGATGGGGTGGGCGTTCGTCGGGCTCACGATCGGGGCGCTGATCTGGACCCTCGCCGGTTATCTGGCAAGCGACTATCCGTTGGTCGCCCAGAACGTCGCCATCACCTTGATCAACACGCTTGGCATCTATCGGTGGCTGATCTGGAAGGGAAAGGCCTGACCGAGCCAGCCGAAGGTGCGGCTGCGGCGCCTCGCGTTAGCGCGTGCGATCCTGCGCGCATCAACGCGATCGCGCGTGATCGACGGGATCGAACTATCGGCCCGTGCGGGACGGGATGACGCTCGATCAGGCGCCGTGGCATGCTGAACATTTGTTCAGATCGGCGCCCGCGCGATCATGCTACGTTATGTGCCATGGAAGAGAGAATTCCGTTCATGAACAAATATTCAGAGCGCAGGTAATTAGGTCGGGACCGGCGCCGGCTGTTAAGCAAACAGAGGTCTTGAAAGAATTTTTGGAACGCGGCTGCGAACTTCGCAACCCGATCCGAGTTATTTCGGTCACGAACACCATTCACCAAGGGAGGTTTGCATGAGGAACGCGTTGATGCGTTCGGTGCTGGCGGTGACCGCGGCGGCCGCTCTCGTCGCGAGCGCAACGCTGGCGTCGGCGCAAGGTCCCGTCGGTCCCGGAGGCGGCGGCGGCCAGCATATGCGGCAAGGTCCGGCCGGCGGCGGAGGCGGCGGCCCGCGCGGCGGCGTCTCCGGCGGCGGCGGCCACGCACCCAGCATGGGAACGCAGAGCCGGGGCGGCGGACAGTCTGGCGGCTTTGCCCAGTCTCACAGGCCTTCGCAGGCCGGCCCGATGCACGTCCAGCGCGGCCCTTCCCACGGCCCGCAACACATGACGCGCGGCGAGCGGAGTCGAGGCGGGGAGACGAGGGCGCTACATAGCCAGCGCGGTCAAGCGCTGGCCGAGCAGCGCCACCGTGGCAAGTCGCTTGCCGAGCAGCGTCACCGGGGGAAGGCGCTGGCTGAGCAGCGCCACCGCGGCCAGACGCTCGCCGAGCAGCGACGGATGCATGGGCAAAACCTGAAGACTACGAGCAAGACCGGCACTCAGACCCGCGCGACCCGGACCGAGCGTGGCAAGCAAGCGTTCGCCCAGGCCGGCACGCGAAGCAAGATTTCGCTCACGTCCCAGCAGCGCGCGCGCATCCACAACGTCGTGCTGCACCGCGACTTCTCGCGGCTCCGCGTCAGGCACGTCAATTTCGCCATCCGGATTGGCGTGTTCGTCCCGCGCAGCTTCACCCTGTTCGTGATTCCCGAGGACATCGTGGTCATCGTCCCGCAGTTCCGGCGTTTCCGGTGCTTCATCTTCGGCGATGAGCTCGTGATCGTGGATCCGTTCACCTTCGAGATCGTCGCCATCATCCCGGTCTAGGCAACCGGCGACGGACCCGAGGGGAAGCCGAGGCCCCGTCCGATCCATCGGGCGGGGCCTCTTTCATGTTGCGTGATCCGATGTGGCGGGCCTGACTAACCATCACATAACTTTGCCCGCCCGGCGGGACAGGGAATCATAGCGGTGTGTATTCGACCCACGTATCGGTGACGATTACGTCCACCGCTGGATACCAGTAACAGTACTCATCCAATCCCGTGTCAAAGCAGTATCCGTAGTAATATGTTTCGATTACCTGTGCGAGATGAATATCGCCATTTGCGACAAGCTGAATGTGGTCCAGTTCGGCCATCTTCTTCTTGGATTTCACTTTTCGGGCGGGCAGGCTGCCGGCGCTCATGCTGACAACCTTCTTGTTGCTCACTTCCGCAACCACCGTGGCGTTCCCGGCCTTCCCGATCTCATGCTTTCCGTTTTGGTTCAGCTTTGGACCGAGAAGATTATGCCCATTATTGTGATGCTGGTTCTTGGCAACGGCAACTTCAGCGAGAGGCCGATCGTAATAATGACGCCAAGCAGAGCGCGGCCGTTGAGCATGTCTGACCCCATGTGACGTTTCGGTGGTTACTGTGTCGCCGTTCTGCGCAGCCAACATGGCGTCATGATGGCGGTCACGCTGAGAGCGACGCGTCGGAATATTTGATGCCGGTCGGTGCCGGGTCGGCACTTTGCAGGCAGAGCCTCCTATTCAGCTACCGTGGCTAGCCAGGAACGGACCCACTGGCAGGAACTGGCTCGGTTGAAGTTTGAACAAAGAGAACTTCAAGCGGACATTTCGCCGCATCTGCACTGCGCCGCAACAACTAAACGAAAGCAGCTGGCAAACGTTGTGTCTTGAGACGGACCGAAACCGGAGGAGAAAACGTCATGAGAAAACTGGCTTTCGCTCTGACGGCGGCGACCGTGCTCGGCATTGCCGCACCCGCGAGCGCTCAGGGAGTTTGGGTCGGCGTCGGTGATGTCGGGGTAGGGGTCGGCGCCTACGGCCCGGGGTACTACGGTTATGGGTGGGGCCCATATCGACATCATTACCGGTGGGGCGCGCCAGGCTACGCCTACTACTCGGGTAGTCCGCACTACTACAGCCGGGGCTACGCGTATGGATACGGCTATGACCCCGGTTGGGGATATTAGCCGGAGCGACCACAATCAGGTTGATGGCCCCGAAGCGGGGCCATCTTTTTTGACGGCTTGCCAGTCGTGTTTGCCTGGGCTCCCGCTTTGTGTTTTGAGCGGCTACTTACCGCGATCGCGCCAAAGCGGCCGCTGCTGTGCGAGCAAAACGAACCGGGTCTTACGGGCCGCGCTCCTCCGGCGGCTTCAAATGGCGGAACGACAGCAGCAGGGCGACGTCATAGGCGATTTTCAATGCACCGCAGGCGACGAGCGGCAGGCCCGCGAAGGACGTCGCGAGCAGCGCGCCGGAGAGCGCCGGGCTCAGCGCGGAGGCGAGGCTGCGCGGCACCGCGGTTACGCTCGCGGCGGCGGCGCGCTCGGCCGGGGTGACGACCGCCATGACGTACGAGGTACGGGTCGGCACGTCCATCTGGGCCAGCGCAGCCCGGACCAGCAGCAAACCGAGCACGACCGACAGGTTCGGGGAGAACGCGGCGAGCACGAGGCACAGGCTCGACGGGATGTGGGTGAACACCATGGTGTTGATGAGCCCGAAGCGCCGCGCGAGCCGTACCGCAACCGGGTAGGACAGCGCGCTCAGAACGTTGGTCCAGAAAAAGAACACGCTCGCTACCGCGAGCGAGAGCTCGAAGCGCTCGAACAGCCACAATGCTAGGATCGAGGGCACGACGAAGCCGCCGGCGAACGCGTCCAGGCTGAACAGCGCCGCGAGCCGGTAGACGATCCGGCGCGAAGGTCCAAGCCCGGCGGTCTGCGCCGCGTGCTCGGGCGCGGCATGCGGCAAGCGCTGATAGAGCACGACGCCCAGCGCGCCGAGCGCGGCGTAGACGTAGAACATGGCCTTGAGAGCGTCGAGCCGGCTCGCGCCGAGGGAGACCAACAAATCCGGCGTGGCCGCGCCGAGCGCGCCGGCGGCCGTCGATGCCGCGCCGATCAAGCTGTAGCGCGCGAAGACTCGCGTGCGCTCCTCGTCCGCGGCGCCGCGCGCAAGCATCGCGTGCTCGAGCGGCACGATCATGCCGATGTCGCCCGTCGAGGGATTGAGGCTGCCGATGAACACGATCGCGAGAATCGCGGCGAGCGCCTGCGAATGCACAACGGCGAGTCCCGTCAGCACCATGATCCAGGCCGCGAGCAGCAGCAGGTTGCGCAGATCGTAGCGCGCCGCGAGCAGGCCGACCGTGAGCGTGGTGGCGGCCGAGCCCATCAGGGCCGCGGTCGCGACCAGGCCGATCTGGAACGGATCGAAGCCGAGCTCGGACAGATAAACGGGCAGGATGATGAACGCGAACCCGTCGCCCAATCCGCGCGCGGCGCGCGCGGCATAAAGATAGGCCAAGTCGCGCCGCCGGCTCGTCAGCATGGGCTCGGAGGCGGCAGCGTACATGCGGTGCTCCTGAAAGGCCGGACGGGACTCAGCCGATCGCGCCCGCGAGATACAGCGCGATCCCGGCCGCGCAACATCCGGCCAGGGTCGGAATCATGCCGAGCTTGAAGCGAAAGATCGCAATCGCGGCGGCGATCGACAGCGCCAGTGCCCAAACGTTGACGCTCGCGAGCACCGGCGCCTCGAACGAAAATCCGAAGCCCCGTACCGGCACGACTTCGGCAAAGATCGTGTGAATGGCGAACCAGATCGCGAGATTGAGCACGACGCCGACGACGGCCGCAGTCAGGGCCGAGAGCGCCGCATTGAGGGGTTTGTTCTCGCGCAGCGTCTCGATGAACGGCGCGCCGAGAAAAATCCAGAGGAAGCACGGGGTGAACGTGACCCAGGTCGCGAGCAGCCCGCCGAAGGTCCCGGCCAGCATCGGTGGGAGCGTGCCAGGATCGCGATGGGCTGCCATGAAGCCCACGAATTGCAGCACCATGATCAGCGGCCCCGGCGTGGTCTCGGCCATGCCGAGCCCGTCGAGCATCTCGCCGGGTTTGAGCCAGTGATAATGCTCGACCGCTTCCTGGGCCACATAGGCCAGCACCGCATAGGCGCCGCCGAAAGTCACGAGCGCCATCTTGCTGAAGAAGATCGCGATCTGGCTGAAGACGTTGGACGTTCCTAGCGTCGCAACAAGCGCGATGACCGGAATGAGCCAGAGCGCCAGCCAAACGGCCGACGCGCGTAGCGAGCGAGCCACCGTCGGACGCGCGTGCTCGGGCAGCTCGTCTCCGAGCAGGCTGTCGACGAGCGCCTCCTCGGCTTTGCCCTGGCCGCCGCCGTGCCCGCCGCCGACGCGGAACGCGCCGATCCCGGCGAGTTCGCCGAGAAATCCGACGAGCGCCGCCCCGAACACGATGAACGGGAACGGAACGCCGAAGAAGAAAATCCCGACGAAGGCCGCCGCCGCGAGTACGACCATCATGGAATTTTGGAGCGCCCGCCGGCCGATGCGCACGACCGCCTCGAGCACGATGGCCAGGACCGCGGCTTTGAGCCCGAAGAACAGCGCTTGGATGATCGGCACGCGGCCCCACCCGGCGTAGACGTAGCTCAGGGCCATGATCGACAGAATGCCGGGCACGATGAACAGCCCGCCGGCGATGATCCCGCCGCGGGTGCGATGCATCAGCCAGCCGACATAGGTCGCGAGCTGCTGCGCCTCGGGGCCCGGCAGCAGCATGCAGTAATTGAGCGCGTGCAGGAACCGCCGCTCGGAAATCCAGCGCTTCTCCTCGACCAGGATGCGGTGCATCACCGCGATCTGGCCGGCCGGTCCGCCGAAGCTGAGCAGGGCGACGCGGAGCCAGACGCGGAACGCTTCGCGCTCGGAGACGCCATGGCCGGCCGCGGTGCGGTCGTTTTCAACGATAGGGAGATTGGTCACGTAACAGCCTCCGGAGCGTCGATCCGCTTCGCACATCCTAGTCGGCGGACGGCACGGGCTCCCTGCACAAGGGTCGGGCCTATTTTTTCCGGCATCCCTTCAAGCAGATGTCGACCTCTGTCTTGCAGGTCTTGCCGGCATAGTTCTTCACGCACCTTTGATATTGATCGCGACATTGCTTGCAGGCGTCGGCCTCTTGCGCGGCGGATGAATGCAAGCCGCCGCAACCGAGGGCCAGCACGACCGCGAAGGTGGCGAGGATTCGCATCGAGGTCTCCTTCCATGCATGTTGCGCCGCTATTTCTTCGAGCTCGCGGTCCTATCGAGCGCGGCTCGCAAGCCCCTAGCGAGCTTGAGTGCATCGTCATTGGCCAGGGCCACGGTAGCCGCTGCCTTTGCTCCGTTCCGCCATCCTACTGGGCGGGCGTCGCGGCATAATCGGCGAAATACATGTGACTGTCGGCTTTGGACCAGAGCCCGATTCGCCCAGAGACGGGAGCCGGCAGCGTGTGTTCGAGATAGAGCTTGCCGTCGAGATAGCCCTCGACCTTGGCATCGGCGATGCGGACTTTGAGCTCGTGCCATTGCCGGCTCGGCGTCGGCGTGTTGCGGATCCATTTCACCGAGGAGCGTTTGCCCTTCTCGAACTTCCACAGCACGAGATTGTTCTCCAAGCAGTTGGCGCGAATCGTCAGGTAGTCGCCGTTGGGCTTCAGATTGAACAGAATGCCGGCACCTTGGTCGATGCGTCCGGACAGGCCCTCGAAGCGCACCGTGATTTCCCCGCTGCGGAAGTCCTCCACGTCCTTGAGCACCGCGTAGGGAAAATACGCGTAGGCCTGGACGCGATCGAGGAATTCTGCGTAGCGCTCGCCGTAGAGCGCGCGCGCCTTGTCGGCCAATCCGGCGGACGATTGTCCCTCCTTCCATTGTCGGCCGTCGACCGTGAGCACGTTTTTGCCGTTCTCGGTTTCGATCCGCCATACACCGACCACGCTCAGAAACGATTTGGGCTCGGCGCCGACGGTCTCGGTCGAAAAGTCGGCCTTCAGATTCCCTTGGGCCGCGAGCGCCGGCAACGCCATGCCCAGCGCGACACAGATTGCTGCGAACGCATGCGTGCGATTCATGACACTTCTCCGTGCTGGTGGATCGGGAACCGAGACCGCGGCGGCCGGTGGACCCGCCACCACGTCGCGGCGATCAGGAGCGGCAGGCCGCCGAAGAACCAGGCGAGGGTCGGGTCGGCGTCGGCGATGAGAGGATAACCGGGGTACTCCTCGCCATGATCCGCCGCCGGCGGCGGAATATCGGCAAGACCATACAGCAGCGGCAGGACCTCGCGCGGACTCGTCGAGCGGCTGCTGGCGAGACGGTCGCCATACTGATACTCGACGCTGCCGTAGGTCTCCTCTCCGCTGCCGAAAACGTCCTGCCGGCTGCCGGCAAGCCGCACCGTCACGTCCGGCAGCGTTCGCTCGAGCTTTCCGAGCACGTTGCGGCGCAGGTCGGCGTAGCGCGGATCCTCAGGCGCGAGGTGCACGACGACGACGAGCGGCGCGCGCAGCGTGCGCAACGCACGCTCGTCGCCAGCCGGAAACGAGTTGCGCCGGTCGGCGGCGACGTCGATCGAGATGCGGAGCTGGATCGCAAGCCCGAGCACCGCGGCCGTCACCAGCAGGCAAAGCAATGAGCGCGCTCGCTTCAGGCGGATCGGGACTCCCGTCGGCAGCCAGATCGCGGCAAGCGCCGCGAATCCTGCGGCGGCGGCAAGCATGCCGGCAACGAGACTTGCCGAGAACAGCCCCTGCTCGAACGGGCGCAGTGCCTGGGTCAGCGACAAGTGCGCGAGCCAATCGAGCAGGCCCGGCCGGCCCGCAACGGTGAAATCCAGCACCCAGGAGCCGATCGTGAACGCGAGCGTGAGGATCGCCGCGGTCGCCGCGCTTTCGGCTATTGCGGCAGCGAACAGGGCAATCGCGCCGACCAACAGACCGTAAAGGAAATGCCCGAGCAGCAGGTTGAGCGTTTCCGGCGCGTCGACATGGCCGCCCAGCCATCGCCATGCCGCGATTGTGGAGAGCACCGGCACGACCGCGATCAGCCATGCGGCGACGACAGCCGCGAGCTTCGCAACGATGAGGACCGCGCGGGAGTACGGCAATTGCAGCAGGAGCCGCAACGCGCCCGTTTCCTTTTCGTGGCCGAGCGCACGGATCGCGACGAACGGGAACAGCAACGTCACCGCGACGTAGAACGCGCCGAATGTCGGGGCGAGCACGCCGTCGAGCGGCGATAGCGTGCCGGCAAGCACGGGCGAGTGCGCGGCCGCGAGGCTTGCTTCGCGATAGAGCGCGACCGCTTGAACGAAGCTGTAGCCGACCAGCGGGCAGAGCAGGAGCAGCATCGTCCACAGCGCACGGCCGCCGGCGGCCTGCCAAAGCTCCTTGGTGAGCAGCGGGCGCAGCGGAGCGCTTTGCGCGGCGTGAACATCAGGCGAGCGCAAGGAACAATTCCTCCAATCCGCCGGAAATACCCGTGCGCGCACGCAGCGCATCGAGCGTGCCTTCGCCGCGCACCCGTCCGCCGGCGAGCAGCACGAACCGGACGCAGACCCGTTCGGCGTCGCCGAGCTGGTGCGTGGACAAGACGATGCTGCGGCCCGCAGCCGCGGCGCGGCGTAACACGATCATCATCTCGCGGGTTTGTCTGAGGTCGAAGCCGTCGAACGGCTCGTCCATCAGCAGCAGCGGATGCGGCACGAGCAGCGCCAGCGCCCACATCAGCCGTCGTGCGTAGCCTTTCGAGAGCGCAAACACTTGCTTGCGCAAGACCGGACCGAGCTCGACGGCTGCGAGCGCCTCGCCGACTTGCGCGCGCGAGCGGCAGTAGACGCCGGCGAACAGCGTCACGACGCGTGCGACATATTGGTCCTGCCAGGGCCGCACTCCCTCCGGCAGGTAGAAGATCGTCTTGCGCCGGCGAGACGGCGGCAAAGCCGCGCCCCGGCAGAACACGCGCCCGCCATCGACCGGAATCAGCGCGGCGACGGCTTCGAGCAGGGTGGTCTTTCCGGCGCCGTTCGGCCCGATCAAACCCAGCACTTCGCCGGATTGGACGGAAAAGTTCACGTCGTCGAGAACCCGCTCCTCGCCGTAACGCTTGGTGAGCCCGGCGACATGCAGCAACGGCAATTGCTGCCGGACCAGGTCGGAAGCAGGGAGAGGATTGGCCACTCCGTCCATGCGCAATCACCTCGGCAAAAGCGAGAGCTGCGCAGCGCTTGGACAGGAATACCGCCTGACGGGGAGCCTGCGTGTCCCCGGAAGCGGCAGGATAATGAAGCGATGCGATGGCCGCAAGGCTCGTCCACCGCTCGTTCACGAGACGTTTATCGATCTTTCAAGTTCAGAGCGCGAACCATAGCGCTACGAACAAGCTCTTCGCTCGAACCTGCATTTCAGCGCTGCGACGCTTTTTCGCGGAACCAACCTGCGCGCTCTTGTTTGCCTCGGCGAAGCTCGTATCGCGGAGAGCGGCTGGTCATGACTCGCGAATGGACGACCTATGGCGCGTATCTGGGGCTCGTTCTGGCAGCGGCGGCCCTTGGGCTGCTCGCCATTTCGCCGCTCGGCTGGCACGCCGGGTGGTGGCACTTCCGCTTCGCTTTCTCGTGGCTGATACCTTCCTCGGGCTATCTCGCGCTGGCGGCGGCGATCATCGCGCTTCTCGTGTTCGCGGCGGGGTGGCGGCAGCTTGGTCCGTCAGGACGGACGATGGCGGCGGTCGCGCTCATTGCGGGCGCGGCGCTCGCCTTTGTGCCGTGGCAGTACAATCACCGGCTCAACACGCTGCCGCGCATTCACGACATCACCACCGACACCGAGGATCCGCCCACCTATCAGGCGGCGTTGCCGGCGCGCGCCGCGGAGAACGCCGCTCCGGCGAGCTACGCCGGTCCGGCGATCGCCGACCAGCAGAAGGCCGCCTATCCGGATCTGGCGCCGCTCAAGCTCGGCCTGCCGCCCGAACAGGCGTTCGAGCGTGCGCTCGATGCGGCGAAAACCATGTCCGGTTGGACCCTCGTGGCAGCCGACCCGGCGACCGGCCGCATCGAGGCGCGTCAGACCAGCCGATGGTTCCGGTTCACGGACGACATCGTGATCCGGGTGGCGGCCGAGGCGTCCGGGAGCCGTATCGACATGCGTTCGGAGAGCCGCCAGGGACGCAGCGACTTCGGCGTCAACGCCGATCGCATCCGCGCCTACATGGCAACGCTCAAACGCCAGCTCGGCTGACGAGGGCCGGAAGTCGACATGCGCCCCAGCGCGCTGTTCGGTTTGCAGCCTTCGGGCGGCAAGTCGCGTCGTGCGCGGTGTTCAACTCATTCGCCCGCGCAACGCGATTTCGCGCGCAGGTATGCGGGTCGCGCGCGCAATCTCTCTTGATATGCGACGAGCCCTTCCGGAAGCTGCCCTTTCAGGGCGCCTTCCCAGATGCCCAGGCCGCAGCTCACCGAAATGTCGGCAAGCGTCAGATCGTCTCCGACGAGATAGTAGGATCCGCCGTGCACCAGGGTTTCTGCGTACTGGATCGCGCGTTCGATCCGCTGTTCGAGTCCCAGTACCGACCAATTGCGCTTGTCCGCTTCACCTGCCATGAAACGAGCGGCGAGAACCGGATTTAGATTCATTCCGAGCTCGGTTTCGCCGAACAATGTCAGTTGCAGGCACTTCGCCAGCAGCGCGGCGTCATGCGCTGGAAGCAACGGCGTCGGTCCATACCGCTCTGCGATATAGAGCATGATGGCGATCGATTCGTTCATCGCAACGCCGCTGTCATCTTGGAGAAAGGGAATCGTACCCAACGGGTTCAATGCGCGGTAATCGGCGGCAACGGGGAATGAATGATTCCGCACGGCGTATGGAAGTCCCATCTCCTCACACAGCCACATCGCACGTTGCCCGCGCGCACCGCGGGCAAAATTGTGAATGGTCATCATGGCGAATCGGGTCAGCCAGGCGCCGCGGCGACGGCCCGGATGGCGGGCAAGGCCGAGTTTTCCGTACTCGCCCGCTCGCTGGGACAGCTAGGCCGCGCGCACGTATCCGTAACGCCGGTTGGACGGCTCCTTGGCGGCGAACTCGTACTCGGCTTTGAGTTTCGCCAGCCGGTCCTCGGAATAGGCCGGCAGCGGCGCGTTTTCCGCCGCCTTGAGATTGACCCGGTAGAGCCGGGCCGCGTTGGCGCCGAAGATCAGTTGCTTGGCCGCGCTGTTGGCACCGCCGAGCGGCGCAAATCCGTATTTCTTCTGCATGTCCTCGGGGATTTCGAGCCGGCGCATCGCCTCGATCTGCCATTGCGGCGATCCGTACCAGACCGAATCGGTGCCCCAGACGACGTGATCGGCGCCGAGGCCCTTGACCAGGGCGCCGACCAGCGCGGCCGAGAACTTCGGATGCGCGACCGCCGAATTGGCGAACGAAGTGCCGAGCTCCGCGTAGACGTTGGTCACCCCGAATTTCTGTGGGAGTTCCGCGAGATCGCTCGCCCATTTGATCCGGCCGGACGTCTCGAACTCGTTCCAGGCCTGATCGGGCAGCTCGAGGAACGGCCGCAGCGCGGAATGGTAGATGACGAAATTCATCTGCGGCCAGTCTTTGGCGGCCTTGCCGAGGTCCCACGCGGTCGCGTATTCCCACACCCCGGCGAAAGATTTTTCGTAGTCCGGCGGCAGCAGACCCTTGTGGATGCAGATCATGTTGATGCCGGCCTTCAGCGATTTCTCATAGAACGGATACATCAGCTGCTCGTCGTCGAGGCGCCACGGATATTTGGACGGCGCGAGCGGGTCGCCGATGGTGTAGGCCTTCCACGAATCCGGCTTGTAGACCGCGATCGCCTTGTCGACCTCGTCCGTCCAGCCGGGCTGCTTCGGCGTGATCACGCTGTGCGCCAGCAGCCGGCGGGAGCCGGCGAAATCGTTGATCATCTCGCGCGCCTTGACGATCTGTTCGTTCGACAACAGCCACCAGCTCGGGTCGTCGAACGGCGCGCCGCTCAGCAGGGCCAGATTGGTGTCGCTGTCGTAGTAGATCTCCTTGACGTAGTTCTGGAACTTGTAGCGGGCGAGCGACAGCCCCTCCTCCTTCATCTTCGGGTTCCAGTGCTGGCCGGCGAAATCGCCGAGCCCCAGCAGCTCCTTGTGATCGAAATCGTCGCGCACGAAATGGGTCTGGACGTCGAAGATGAATTGCCCGGCGAGACTCTGCGCCCGCGCCAGCATCAGCTCCGGCTCGCGCGCTTCGGCTTCCTCCACCTGGAACACGTTGCCGCCGTAGATTTCCTTCATCGCCAGGAACGCGGCCGCCATGCCGCAGCTCGTGCGCATGAACTGCCGGCGGCTCAGGCCGAGGCGCTTGCCGTGCATGTCGGCGAGCTCCAGGATCCGCTGCTCGACACGCTTTTGGGTCGGGCTTTGCGGTGGCGGAAGATATTCGCCGTTCGACACGATCTGGGTCGGCATCGGCGTTGCGGCCGAAGCCGTCTCGGCGCCCGTTACCAGGCGCTGTTCGCGTTCACTCAGCCACGAGCCCATCTGGGTCCTCCCTGTGCGGTTTGCGCAGCCTGCCAGAACGCTTGCGGCGATCCGGCGATTTTGGGAACGTTGGGCTTGCGCAATGGCGGATTTGGGGCGGCAATCAGGATCGCCGCCGGCTCGCCGCTGCGCATCGAGGAGGCGCCCAACACATGCATTTCACCGTGGGATTCCGGCTGAAGGGACATTCCGACCGCATCACGATCGACGCCGAGGATGCGCTGATCGCCGCCCTGCGGGTCAAGGCCGAGCGACCGGAAGCGGTGATCACCTACGTGCGCCACCAGAACAAGCGCGGCGACAGTCGCCACCCTTCGCACACGCTGAAAGACGCCCGAGCAAGCTGACCGTTACGCGCGGACGAAATACGCGGCGTTTCCCGGACGCGGTGCAGCGCGTCCTTCGAGGCGAACGCCGTCATCCTGAGGTGCTCGGGCCGGAGGCCCGAGCCTCGAAGGACGTGCTCGCGCCTCCAGGAGGACTGGCGCTGCGCCGCTGATCCGGGATCCATTTTGCTTTGTCAATCGCGCCGGCGGTTCAGTTGGGTCCCGGTTCAGCAGCGCACCATTTCATGCTGCGCTTCGCCCGGGACACGAGTCCTACCGCGTCGCGAACCGGCCGCGGTCGTGCGGCGCATTGAAATCGAGCGCCGGGCCGAGCGGAACGATGCCGCTTGGATTGAGATCCCGATGGCTGCCGTAATCGTAATAATGCCGCTTGATGTGATCGATGCTCACCGTCTCGGCGATGTCGGGCACCTGATATAGATCGCGCAGGTAATTTCCGAGATGGGCGTAATCCGCGATGCGGCGCAGGTTGCATTTGAAATGCCCGTAATAGACCGCGTCGAACCGCACGAGCGTGGTGAACAGCCGCCAATCGGCTTCGGTCAGCTTCTCGCCCAGCAAATAGCGTTGTCCTGTTAGGCGCGCCTCGATCGCATCGAGCGCGGCGAACAGCGCCAGGAACGCCTCCTCATAGGCTTCCTGCGTCCGCGCGAAGCCCGCGCGGTAGACGCCGTTGTTGACGTTCTCGTAGACGAGCTGATTGATGCGATCGATCTCGGCCTGCAGCTCGGGCGGGTAGTAATCGGTGCGGACCGGCGTGAACGCGTCGAACGCCGCATTGAGCATGCGGATGATTTCGGCGGATTCGTTGTTGACGATGGTGTTGCGCCGCTTGTCCCACAGCACCGGCACGGTGACGCGGCCGGTGTAATGCGGATCGGCGATCAGATAGATTTCGGCGAGGCGCTGCTTGTGATTGACGAAATCGGGAACGGCGCCCGCACGCGAGCCGAACACCCAGCCCTCCTCGCCCATCAGCGGCTCGACCACGGAAAGCGAAATCGCGTCCTCGAGCCCCTTGAGCTTGCGGAAGATCATGGTGCGCTGCGCCCACGGGCAGGCGAGCGAAACGTAGAGGTGATAACGGCCCGGCTCGGCCGGAAAGCCGCCCTGGCCGGAGGGGCCGGGACTGCCGTCGGGCGTGACCCAGCTGCGGAACGTCGTGGGTGTGCGCACGAACCGGCCGGAGCGCGTCTCGCGATCCTGGCGCCGCCAGACTCCGTCGATCATTAGCCCCATGGCCGAATTCTCCTGGGCACGGCCGGACCCGGCAAGCCGCTCTCCGGCAACGCGAGGGCGAGCCCGCGGGGTGAACCAATATAGTCGATCAAATAAGCATCGCTGCCCGTCGAGCAATGGACCTCGCGGGCAGCAAATGCTAAGCGGCGCGCGCGGCGCGCCGAGCGCGCGCCATTCGCCATGACCGATCTGAAGCTCACCATCCTGCCGGAGATGCCGGACGATGCCGCGGCGATCGAGCGTCTGCACGAGCGAACGTTCGGACCCGGCCGGTTCGTGCGGACTTCCTACCGCATCCGCGAGCAAATGGGGCACGATCTCGCGCTGTCGTTCACGGTACGAATCGGTACGCTGCTCGTGGGTTCGGTGCGTCAGACGCAGATCCGGATCGGCGATACGGCCGCGCTGCTGCTCGGACCGCTGACGATCGAGCCGTCGTTCCGCCGTCACGGCATCGGCAAGGCGCTGATCGAACGCGCGCTCGCCGAGGCACGCCGGCGCGGCCACCGCCTCGTCGTGCTGGTCGGCGACGTGCCCTATTACGGCCGCTGCGGGTTCGTCCGGATCCCCAAGGGGCAGGTCACCATGCCGGGGCCGGTCGATCCGGCGAGGTTGCTCGTTGCGGAGCTGGTGGAAGGCGCGTTCGCGGGGGTCAGCGGTGGGATCTGCCCAGACTGGCCTCAGGTATCAGGAGTCGGGCAGCAGGTGACAGGAAAGTAGGGTGCAAGTGTCTCTGTTCTTCTTCCTGATCTCTGTCACCCGATTCCCTGTTACCTGATTCCTGTCACCTGCCTTCCCGCAGCCAAGTCGCGGCCACGCTGCTGAGCAGCAGCAGCAGCCCGAGCACGCCGGCGAAAACCGGAAGCACGCCGATGCCGCGCACCACGCTCGCGTCCCGCATCTTGAGGCCGATCCAATCATCGCCCCTGAAGGTCTCGGACGAGCGCACCGGGAGCACGCGCGGAACATTGACGCCCGAACCCTGGGCGACGCGCTGCGCGTCGCCGCCGATCGCGGCGGCGAGCGGGCCCAGAACCTCGGTGGTCGAGGTCACTTCGGCGAACTCCCGCGGGTTGGCCGGGCCGATATTGGTGAGCGCGGTGAGCTTGCCGTCGCTCGCGCGCCATAGCCCGAGCTCGCCGGCCGCGGTGCTCGCCCGCCAGATCCCGGGATCGGCGGCTGCCAGTGTCACGGTCTGGGTCTGCCCCGAGGGCGAGGTCACGACGACCGGATCGACGGCGTCCGCCATGGTCTGCCGTTCGATCGCGAGCTCGCGTCCGCGCGCGGAGAGCCGCAGCGCCTCTTCCTCAAGATCGGGCTGCTTCATCAGCCAATGCGACAGCCGCCGCAGCAGATCGAGGTGGGGACCGCCGCCCTCGTAGCCGCGCGCCCACAGCCAGATGTGATCGGAGAGCAGCAGCGCGACCCGGCCCTCGCCCTGGCGCGAGAGCACCAGCAGCGGCTTCTCGTCGGGACCGTGCATCACCACCGTGCCGTTGGGGGTGCGCGTGTCGACCAGGCGAAACCAGCGGCTCCAGTGCGGCGGATCGGCGTTCGCACCTTCGAGATCGCGCGTCACCGGATGGCGCTTGCCCTGATCGGTGAGACGGGCGTGGAACGGCCGATCGGTGGTCTCGCCGCTCGGCTCGGCCGGCAGGATGACATCGAGCGGGGTACGCCAGATGCTGCCCTGAGTGGCGTAATCGGGGCCTGCCGCAACCAGAACCGCGCCGCCGTCGCGCACGTAGCGCGCGATGTTGTCGAAATAGATCAGCGGCAGCACGCCCTGGCGGGCGTAACGGTCGAAGATGATCAACTGGAACTCGTTGATCTTCTGCTGGAACAGCTCGCGGGTCGGAAAGGCGATGAGGGAGAGCTCGTTGATCGGCGTGCCGTCCTGCTTTTCCGGCGGCCGCAGGATGGTGAAATGCACCAGATCGACGCTGGCGTCGGATTTGAGCAGATTGCGCCAGGTGCGCTCGCCCGCATGCGGCTCGCCGGAAACCAGCAGCACGCGCAGCTTGTCGCGCACGCCGTCGATGGAGACCACGGCGCGATTGTTGACGGGCGTGAGCTCGCCGTCGAGCGGGGAGGCCTCGATCTCGACGATGTTGGCGCCGGCGTGCGGGATCGGCACCTGCACGCTGATCTTGTCCCCGCTTCTGACGCTGCGGGTTTCGAGGGTGTCGCCGTCGCGGCGTACGGTCACCTGCGCGGGTCCGGGTGGCACGCCGGAATCATCGATCCGGAACGTCACGGTCTGGCTCTGGCCGACGATGCCGAACCGCGGCGCGGCAAGCAGCACGACGCGGCGATCCCTTTCGTTCGGGTGTCCCGTGATCAACGCGTGGACGGGGGCCGAAAAGCCGAGCGCGGCAGCATCGGCCGGTACATCGTGGACGCGCCCGTCGGTCACCAGGATCGCGCCGGCGATGCGATCGGGCGGGACATCGGCGAGTGCCGCGCCGAGCGCCGCGAACAGCCGGGTGCCTTCGGTTTCGCCGCCGGCCTCGCCGGCTTCCACGAAGCGTGCCTCGAGCCCGGGAATGCGCGCGAGCCGCTGTGCCAGCGTCGCGCGCACGGCTTCGGTCTGCGCCAGGCGGTCGCCGAATCCCTGGCTGGGGCTCTTGTCGATGATGACGACCGCGACCGACGAGAGCGGCTGGCGGTCCTCGCGCGTGAAGGAGGGATTGGCGAGCGCCAGCACCAGCAGCGCCAGCGCCAGGATGCGTACGGGTGCGCCGCGGCTACGGACCAAGAGCAGCAACGCCGAAAGCGCGACGACCGCGGCCAAAACCGCCCACAGCACCTCGGCGGGCAGCAACGGAGCAAATGCGATGCCGAAGTCCACGAGACCTTCCTATTGACCGAGCCGCTCCAGCAACGCCGGGACGTGCACCTGATCGGCCTTGTAGTTGCCGGTCAGCGTGTACATGACGATGTTCACCCCGGCGCGAAATGCGAATTCGCGCTGGCGCGGATCGCCGGGCACCAGAGGCAGCATCGGCTGCCCATCGGGGCGAAGGGCCCAGGCGCCCGCAAGGTCGTTCGACGTGATGAGAATGGAGGAAACGCCATCGCCGCCGCGAGCCGGGCGGCGGGGCTCCTCGTCGTTCTCGGTCGGCATGGCTTCGACCCAAAGCTGGCCGGAATTGAAGCGCCCCGGAAAGTCGCGAAGCAGGAAGAAGGTCTTCGTCAGGACGTGATCGCGGGGGATCGGTTCGAGCTCGGGTATGTCGAGGGAGGCGAGAATCGTGCGCAACGCCAGCATGCCGGGGCCGCGCCCTTCGCCTCCGAACGCCGGCACCGCCTCCACCGCGTCGCGGGTATCGAACAGGATCGTGCCGCCCTGCTTCATATAGGCGTCGGCGCGCGCCAGGGCCTCGCCGGCGGGGCGCGCCGCATTCGGCACCACGGGCCAGTAGATCAATGGGAAAAATGCGAGCTCGTCGCGGCCGATATCGATTCCGATCGGCTCGCCCGCCTCGAGCGCCGTGCGCTGCGCCAGGAACAGGGTCAAGCCCTGCAGCCCTGCCTTGCTGGTTGCGTCGACGTCGGTATCGCCGGTGATCACGTAGGCGAACCGCGTCTGCAGCGTGCTCTTCATCGCGAAATCGTCGGAGGCGGGATCGGCGCGCGCGCTGCGATCGCCGAGCACGCTTGCGGCCGCGATGGCGGCAATGAAGAGCAGCGTTGCCGCCGTGCGTCGCAGAACGAGCCGATTCCAACCACCGCCAAGCCAGAACACCACCATGGAATCGATCAGGAGCAAGAAGAGCGCGGTCGCGAACGCGATGCCCCGCAGGTCCTTGGGCTCGCTCAAGCGATATGGCTCGATGCGCGCGCCGAGTGGCGAAAAATCGATCGGCGCCGGACGATCGCTCGGGACGAGCGTGTTGACCGCGAGCAGCCCTTCGGGCGGGCCGTAGAAACCGGGCGGATGATCGGCGCCGGCGCGCCCCGCATAGCCGCTCGGCACCGGCCGTGCGGTGGCGGGCGGCGGTTCGAACGCACCGAAGCCGTCGAGCACGCGGCTCGGCGGCACCACCTCGCGGCTGTGGGCTGTGCTCCCGTCCGGCTCGGCCGCGGCCGTCGAGCCGGCGAGGCCGACGATTCGCTTCAGCATGTCGACGAAGGTGCCCGATAGCGGCAGATTCGACCAGCGGGTGTCCGCCGTCACGTGGAACAGCACGAGGAGTCCCTTGCCCCGCCGCGCCGCGGTCACGAGTGGCGTGCCGTCCGCCAGCGTTGCCCAGGTGCGTTCGCCGAGATCGGAATCCGGCTCGGCGAGCACCTGCCGGGTCACGGTGACGTCTCCCGGCACCGTCATCCCGAAGAACGGCCCCTCGCGCGGGAAGCCTGCAAGCTGCTGCGGCTTTTCCCAGGTCAGGCTGCCGCCGAGCGTGCGGCCGCCGCGCCGCAGCTTGACCGGCACGAGATCGTCGGTGTCGGCCTCGGCCGCCGCGAGCCGCGGGCCGGCGAAACGCACCAGCACGCCGCCCTCGTCGATCCAGCGGATCAGTTGCTCGCGTGCGGCTCCCGCGACGTTGCCGACGTCGGCGAGGATCAGCATGGGCACATTCTGCTCGAGGAAACGCTCGATCGCCTGGGCGGGCGCGCGTCCCTCGGCGACGCGCAGGTCGGCGAACGGACCGAGCGCCCGCGACAGATAATAGATGGCATCGAGCAGCGGCTGCGCGGTCTCCGCCGTGGCGCCGGAAATCAGGCCCACCGAGCGGCGGCGCCAGCGCTTATCGAGCAGCTGGACGGCGCCTGCGGAGCGCTCGCCGGCGATCTCCAGCCGCGCGATATCGTTGCGGATTTCGACCGGCAGGTCGAACTGCGCCGCGGTCTCCCGCTGCCCCGGCCTGAACTCGAACCGCGCCTCGCCGAGCGGCAGTCCCTTCAGGTCGAGCCCGCGCACCAGCCCGGTTTCAGCGGTGCCGGTTTCGGCACGCAGCACCAGCACGCTCAGCGCGCCTGCGGCGTTGTCGGCAGCGGCCAGCGCATGGGCAGGCGGAACGCCGCCCGCAACGGCCGTGATCGATCGCCCGTCACGCAGCCGCGCGAGGCCGGAAACGAACGCATCGGCACGACCGAGATCGATGCCATCAGTCAGCCAGATCAGCTCGGCTTGCGGGGTCGCTTGCAGGAACCGCTCGATCGACCCGAGCGCCTCGGCGCGATCGATGGTATGCGGCTTCGGCTTGATCTGCCGCAGCCGGACGCGCGCGGAACCGGCCGTCTCGAGCGAAATATCGCGCGTGGGCTCCGAGAGCTGGACGATCGCCACACCGCGGCCATCGGCCTCGGCGCGTGCGATAAGATCGTCGGCGGTCCGCAAGCGAAGCTCCCAAGTCGCGGCGGCACCCCAGGTATCGTCGAGCAGCAGCGTGATCGGCGCGCCCTGCGTCGTCGTGGCGAGCGGCGGATTCCACAACGGACCCGCGACCGCAACGATCAGCAGGGCGGCAAGCGTCAATCGCAGCGCAGTGAGCCACCAGGGCGTGCGGGCAGGGGTCTCCTCGCGCGGCGCGATGTCGAACAAGAGCCGCGTCGGCGGAAACGCGATCTGGCGCGGCCGCGGCGGGATCAGGCGCAACAGCCACCACAGCGCCGGAAGGGCCAGGAGACCAAGCAGCAACAGCGGCTGCGCAAAGCCGAGCGGCAGGCCGGCAATCATCCGAGCCTCGCGGAAGGCGGCAGCGACCGCCAGCGATGAATTCCGGTGCCGCTCGGTCCGGCGCCCATTTGTGCATGCAGTGTCAACAGCAAATCACTTGCCGAGCGATCGGTGCGGTGAACGGCAAAAGTCCAGCCGAGGCGGTCGGTTTCCTGGCGGACCGCCGCGCGATGGTTCTCGAGGCGGCGCTCGTAATCGGAACGCCAGGATTCGGCGCGTCCAGCCGTGATCGCCCCGGCGCCTTCGGGCTCGATGAATTCGATGCGGCCCGCATACGGAAAGGTCTCCTCCGCCGGGTCGACGACCTGAATCACGTGACCGTGCGCCCCGGTCGCGGATAGCTGCGCAATGGTCCGCCGCACCTCTTCGATCGGGCTCCATAGGTCGGAGAGAACGACGATTTCCGCGAGCGGCGACGGCGAGAACGAGGGGGGCAGGCTCGAGCGGACTTGACGATCGTGCACGATCGCCTGCGCCATCTTGTCGATGACGTTGCGGTCCGCCGTCGGCCGCATCAGGCCGGGAATGCCGATGCGCTCTCCGCCTTCGACCAGCAAATGCCCGAGCGCGAACGCCATGACGAGCGCGCGGTCGAGCTTGGTTTCCGCGGCGAGCGCCGCAAACTGCATGGACGGCGAGCGATCGGGCCAGATCCACACGGTGTGAGCCGCTTCCCATTCGCGCTCGCGAACATAGAGGTGCTCGTCGCGCGCGGAACGGCGCCAATCGACGCGGCTCGCCGGTTCGCCGGAAATGAACCGCCGGTATTGCCAGAAATTCTCGCCGGAGCCGGCACGCCGGCGCCCGTGGAGTCCATGGATCACCGTCGCGGCGACGCGCCGCGCTTCTAGAATCAGGCGCGGCATGGTCGCGGTGAGCGAGCGGGCTCCCGCTGCGGCGCGACGGGTCGCGGCCTCGTCAAGGGAACTGACGGATGTCCCCATTATCATGCGCGCTACCCGATCCGCGTCCGCAGGCGCCCGATCACCGCCTCGACGGTCTCGCCATCGGCCCGCGCCGCGAAGGTGAGCGCCATGCGGTGCTTCAAGATCGGCTCGGCGAGGTCGAGGACGTCGTCGATCGAGGGGGCGAAGCGACCCTCGAGCAGCGCGCGCGCCCGCACCGCGAGCATCAGTGCTTGACTGGCGCGCGGGCTTGGTCCCCAGCCGATCAGCCGGGCGGTGTCGTCGCCTTGCGCTCCAGGACGCGCCGAGCGAACGAGCGCCAGGATCGCCTCGACGACCGATTCGCCTACCGGCAATCGACGCACCAGGCGTTGCGCGGCCATCAGGTCCTCTGCCGTCATGGCCGGTTTTGCCCGAGCCTCCTCGGCGCCCGTGGTTTCGAACAGAATCTTCCGCTCCGCGTCGCGGTCGGGATAATCGACGTCGACCTGCATCAGGAAGCGATCGAGCTGCGCTTCCGGCAGCGGATAGGTTCCTTCCTGTTCCAGCGGGTTTTGCGTCGCGAGCACATGAAACGGCTTGGGAAGATCGTGACGGGCTCCGGCCACGGTCACGTGTTGTTCCTGCATCGCCTGCAGCAGCGCGGATTGGGTGCGCGGGCTCGCCCGGTTGATCTCGTCGGCCATCAGCAATTGCGCGAAGATCGGCCCCCGGATGAACCGGAAGGTGCGCTTGGCGCCCGGACTTTCCTCCAGCACTTCCGATCCGAGAATGTCGGAAGGCATGAGGTCGGGTGTGAACTGAATGCGGCGCGACTCGAGCCCGAGCACGGTGCCCATGGTCTCGACCAGCTTGGTCTTGGCGAGCCCCGGAACTCCGACGAGCAGGGCGTGACCGCCGGACAGCACGGTGACCAGCGCGCGTTCGACGACCCGCTCCTGGCCGAAAATGACGGCGCTGATCGCCGCCTTGGCCGAGCGGATGTGGGCTGCGGTCGTCTCCGCGGCGCGCACGATCATGTCTTCGAGCGTTTCCAGTCCGTCGCCGGGCAATGGCATGGGGATATCTCCTGGGTCCTGCGAATAAACGCACCAAGAAGGCAAAGGGCTATGTGCGGGCCGACAAGACGGGCGATATGCGAACGTCGTGCCGTTTCGCGCTCGGTGAGAGATTACGCTAATTTCCCCATCTTGCGCGCGGCAAGGCATCGATCACGATCCCGCGAGCGGATTTTCCCCGACGCTCGATTACATTGGGTCAACCATGGCGAAGGAAGGGCAGGCCGGCGGAGGACTCGACGCGATCGCAAGCGCGGCCAAGCGCGGCGGCGCCAAGGGCCCGCCGCCGGTACATCTGTGGAATCCGCCGGACTGCGGCGACATCGACATGCGCATCGCGGCGGACGGCACCTGGTTCTATCAAAAAACCCCGATCGGCCGGCCGGCTCTGGTGAAACTGTTCGCTTCCGTGCTCAAGCGCGAGGGCGAGAAATATTTTCTGGTCACGCCCGTTGAAAAATGCGGAATCGCGGTCGACGATGCCCCGTTCCTGGCGGTCGAGCTTTATGTCGAGCAGGACACAGGCGGGCGCATCCTGCATTTTCGCACCAATGTCGACGACTGGGTCGCCTGCGGGCCCGGTCATCCTTTGCGTTTCGACCCGGAGCCCAAGACCGGCGGGCTGAAACCCTATGTCCACATGCGGAGCGATCTGTGGGCCAAGGTCACCCGGGCGCTGTTCTACGACCTCGTGGAACTCGGTGAGGAACGCGACGTCGCCGGAGCGCGCATGTTCGGCGTGGTGTCGAGCGGCGAATTCTTCGCCATGGCGCCCGCCGCGCAGATCAGGGACTTGCTGTAAATGGCGAGCGCGGCGTCCAAGAACCGATCGCTGCTCGCCAAGGATTTCTTCGACCGCGCGCGGGAGCGGCTGACGCTCGACGTCCCGGTGGGGCTCAGCGACCCCAATGTCACGCCGGCGCGCGGCGATCACGATGCCGATCCGGTGATGCGCGCGATCGCGGCGGTGCGGCCGATCCGGCCCGCCGCCGTGCTGGTGCCGATCGTCGACCGGCCCGAGCCGACCGTATTGCTCACCCAGCGCACGACCGAGCTTTCGAGCCACGCCGGCCAGATCGCGTTTCCGGGCGGCAAGATCGATCCGACCGACGAGAGCCCGCTCGCTGCGGCGCTACGCGAAGCGCGCGAGGAAATCGGACTCGAGCCGCGGCTGGTGCACCCGATCGGCTATCTCGATCTATACCTGACGACGCTGGGCTATCGCATCGTTCCCACGGTTGCGCGCATCGAGCCCGATTTCAAGCTGGCGCTCAATGCCGCGGAAGTCCACGACACCTTCGAAGTGCCGCTCTCCTTCCTGATGCAGCCGATCAATCATCAGCGCCACAGCCGGGAATGGAACGGCATGGTGCGCCACTTCTATGCCATTCCGTTCGCCGACCGTTACATCTGGGGCGTGACTGCCGGGATTCTGCGCAATCTGCACGACCGGATTTATCGCTGAGCCTCCGCGTGTCATGCCCCGCGTATGCGGGGCACCCAGTAGCCAATGTTGCCGATGGGATTCAGGGGTCGGCCGGCGCCAGGGCTACTGGGTCGCCCGCATTCGCGGGCGATGACAGCGCAGAAGTTGGTGCCCAGGGCTCTTGCGGGCGCCCCGGCGCAGTGACAAGGAGACCGCGGCGACCGATTTGCCGGACCCGATATGATACGGCCCGTCCTCACCGAGCTTGCGCTGTTCCTCGCCCCGTTCGCGGCCTATGCGCTGTTCCTGTGGGCGACGCGCGCGGGCGTGCTCGACGCGAGATCCTGGGGATTGCCGACGCTCGGCTGGCTTGCCGCCGCGGCGTTCGGGCTGATGGTCGGCAGCTTCATCCTGATCGCGCAGTTTTCCGGGGCGCCGCCGGGATCGACCTATGTTCCCGCGCACATCGAGAACGGAAAATTCGTGCCCGGTGCCATGCGGCGATGACCGACGCGGTAGAGCTCCGCAAGCCGGCATGGCTGACGCAGGATCCGTTGGCGAAGCTCCTGGCGGTGCTCGATCGCGACGGCGAGGAGGCGCGCGTCGTCGGCGGCGCGGTACGCAACGCGCTGCTCGGTCTGCCGCCGGGCGAGATCGATATCGCGACCACCGCGCTGCCGGAGGAAGTAATGCGGCGCGCGGCCGCCGCGGGGTTTCGGCCGGTGCCGACCGGGATCGAGCACGGCACGGTCACGGTCGTGATCGAAGGCACCGGGTTCGAGGTCACGACCTTGCGCGAGGACGTCGAGACGTTCGGGCGCAAGGCTAAAGTCCGGTTCGGCCGCAGCTGGCAAAGGGATGCCGAGCGCCGCGACTTCACGCTCAACGCGCTCTCGCTCTCGCGCGACGGCGCGCTGCATGACCCCGTCGGCGGCATCGAGGACCTGCGGCAGCATCGGGTGCGGTTCATCGGCGACCCCGGCCAGCGCATCGCCGAAGATTACCTGCGCATCCTGCGGTTCTTTCGCTTTCATGCCGCCTACGGCGAGGGCGCGCCGGATCCGGCTGGGCTTCACGCTGCCATCGCGGCGCGCGAAGGATTGCAGCAATTGTCGCGCGAGCGGGTGCGCACCGAACTGCTCAAGCTGCTGATTGCCCCGCGCGCGGCGCCGACGCTCGCCGCAATGGCGCAAGCCGGGCTGCTCGACCCGGTGCTCGGGGGCGTGCCGTATCTCGAACCGGCCGCAAAGGCCATCGCCATCGAGGCGGGGCTCGGCCTTGCGCCCGATCCGCTGCGCCGCCTCGCCGGACTTGCGGTCGCCGTCACCGAGGACGCCGAGCGACTCTGGCACAAACTGCGCCTCGCCAACGTCGAGCACGAGCGGCTCGCCTCGATGGCACAAGGCTGGTGGCGCATCGAGCCGGAGATCGGGGAGGCGCAGTCGCGCGCGCTGCTCTATCGGCTGGGGCCAGCGAACTACGTCGATCGCATCGTGCTCGCCTGGGCGCGTTCCGGCGCGCAGCCGACGGATGCCGCCTGGCGCGAGCTCGCAACCTTACCCGAGCGCTGGCAAGCGCCGGCATTTCCGCTCAAGGCCGCGGATTTCATCGAACGTGGCGTGCCGAAAGGACCGCAGCTCGGCCGAGCGCTCGCGGCCGCCGAGGAGAAATGGATCGCCGCGGGATTTCCGGACGATCCCGCTTGGCTGCAGCGCATTGCGGGCGAGGCGGCGGCTGCCGCCGAGGGTCATTCCGGGACGCGCCGAAGGCGCGAACCCGGAATCCACGAACACTGAGGATCGGGAGCTACGGCCATCTCACCAGCGGCGGCAGCGAGGACAGGATCGATTCCACGTTGCCGCCGGTGCGCAGGCCGAAGATCGTGCCGCGGTCGTAGAGCAGGTTGAACTCGACATATCGGCCGCGGCGCACCAATTGCTCCTCGCGCTCGGCCTCCGACCAGGCTGTCGTGAAATTGCGTCTCACGAGCTGAGGATAGATGTCCAGGAACGCGCGGCCGACCTCCTGGGTGAACGCGAAATCCGCCTCCCAATCGCCGCTGTCGTGCCAGTCGTAAAAGATGCCGCCGATCCCGCGCGGCTCGTTGCGGTGTTTCAGGAAAAAATATTCATCGCACCAGCTCTTGTACTTGTCGTAGGGCGCGACGGAAGCGTGGGCGTCGCATGCGGCCTTCATGGCGGCATGGAAATCGCGTGCGTCGGCATCGCTCTGCTCCCGCCGCCGGGCGAGCATGGGCGTGAGGTCGGCGCCGCCGCCGAACCAACCCTTGGTGGTGACGACGAAACGGGTGTTCATGTGTACGGCCGGCACGTGCGGATTGCACGCATGGACGATCAGCGAGATGCCCGAAGCCCAGAACCGCGGGTCATCCCGCGCGCCGGGAATGTCATTGCGGAACTCCGGCGCGAACTCGCCGAATACGGTCGAGACCTGTACGCCCGCCTTTTCGAACAACCGCCCGCGCAGCATCGACATCACGCCGCCGCCGCCGGGACTCCCGCTCACGTCCGCGCGCTGCCACGGCGTTCGCTCGAATTTTCCCGGCGCGCTTCCATAGAGCGCGGCCGGCGCTTCGTGCTCGAGCCGTTCGAACGCGACGCAGATCTGGTCGCGCAGCGTCGCGAACCACGCGCTCGCGCGTCCCTTCCGGGCCTCGAGCTGCCCGGGCGCTGTGGATTCGGTCTCTCGTTCGCTCGGTTTATCGACAGCGCTCATTCGCTCCCCGGATTTCTCCGCTAACGAGACTTTGACGCGAGGCGGGATGAGACCAACGCCGACGACGGTTTCAGTTTGCGAAATCCGGCGGACTTCGCTTTGTCCCAGTCGACATAGCTCGCGGAATCGCGACTTTCCCAAAAAGCCCGTTCAGTGGCCTCAGCTCCGAAGCGGGGAATGGTTTTGAGTCTCTTTGACATATCGGGATGCCTCGGAACCGATGTTATACCGGAAATCCGCGCAGCTGGCGCAGCGCCTCGCCGAGCACCATCGCGGCCGCGACCGCGACATTGAGCGAGCGCAGCCCCGGCCGCATCGGGATTGTCAGCCGCGCGTCCGCAGCCGCATGCACCTGCTCCGGAACGCCCGCGGATTCCCGGCCGAACAGCAGGATGTCTTCCGCGCGGAATGCATGATCGGTGTAGGGCAGGGTGCCGCGGGTCGACAGCAGCACGAGCCGCAGGCGCTTCCCGGCCCGCCATGCCTCGAAGCCATCCCAGGAGACGTGGCGCACGAGCGCGACCTCGTCGAGATAATCCATGCCGGCGCGGCGGAAGGCGCGATCCGAGACCGGGAAGCCCGCGGGCTCGATGATGTGGGCTTCGACATCGAGGCAGGCGCACAAGCGCAGAATGGTCGCGGTGTTCGGCGCGATATCAGGCTGAAACAGCGCGAGCCTCATGCGCGAATGCTCGACCACGTCGCCGATTTCCTCATCCGATCAACTCGGCAATCCGACGGGCCGCCGCATTTTTAGCGCCGAGTTCGCATTGCGCCGCGCAAGCGCCGGTACCGCGATGCCGGGCTTGCACGATCGGACCAAGGGTGCCAATAGAACGCCGCCGGAACGCGCCGCCTGCCCGCCTTTCCCCATGGCGGGCTGCGGTCGGTCCGTCCGCCGCCGAGGGGAGCGCGGCCGCTCTCCGGGTTTGCAGCGCGGGCGGTTCGATCGGCAAGAGAGGACCCTGTTGTGACCACGACGACTGCGGCCCAACCGACACGCCGCGATTTTCTCTACATCGCGACCGGGGCCGCCGGAGCCGCCGCCGTCCTCGCCTCGGCCTGGCCGCTGATCTCGCAGATGAATCCCGATCAGTCGACGATTGCCGCCGGCGCCCCGATCGAAGTCGATCTCGCGCCGATCGCCGAAGGCCAGGTCATCAAGGTGTTCTGGCGCGGCAAGCCGATCTTCATCGACCACCGCACGAAGAAGGAGATCGAGGAGGCCCGCAGCATCGATTGGCACACGCTGCCCGATCCCCAGGCCGATCAGGCACGCGTCAAGGAAGGTCACGATCAATGGCTGGTCCTGATCGGGATCTGCACGCATCTCGGCTGCATCCCGCTGGCGCATCAGGGCGATTACGACGGCTGGTTCTGCCCTTGCCACGGCTCGCAATACGATACGTCCGGCCGCATCCGCCGCGGCCCGGCACCTGCCAACCTGGCGCTGCCGCCCTATGCGTTCGTGTCCGACACCAAGATCCGGATCGGATGAGGTTTCGGGACCGCGACGATGAACGAGAACTCGATCTACCGGCCCGAGGAACACACGGTCTATGAGCCGAAGAACCGGCTCCTGAAATGGCTGGAAGTCCGGCTGCCGATCCTGAGCCTGATCCACGTTTCCTTCGTCGCCTATCCGACGCCGCGCAACCTCAATTACTGGTGGACGTTCGGCGGCATTCTCACCTTCCTGCTCGCGGCGCAGATCGTGACCGGCGTCGTGCTGGCGATGCATTACACGCCTCACGTCGATCATGCCTTCCATTCCGTCGAGCAGATCATGCGGGACGTCAACTGGGGCTGGCTGCTGCGCTATGCGCATGCGGTCGGCGCCTCGATGTTCTTCCTCGCCGCTTATATCCACCTGTTCCGCGGCCTTTACTACGGCTCCTACAAAGAGCCGCGCGAGGTGCTGTGGATCCTCGGCGTCATCATCCTGCTGCTGATGATCATCACCGGCTTCATGGGCTACGTGCTGCCGTGGGGACAGATGAGCTTCTGGGCCGCGACCGTGATCACCAACCTGTTCTCAGCGATCCCGCTGTTCGGGGAATCGATCGTCACCTGGTTGTGGGGCGGCTATTCGGTAGGCAATCCGACGCTGAACCGCTTCTTCTCGCTGCATTATCTCTTGCCGTTCGTGATCGTGGGTGTGGTCGTTCTTCACGTCTGGGCGCTGCACGTCGCGGGCCAGAACAATCCGGCCGGGATCGAGCCGAAATCGAAGCGGGACGTGGTGCCGTTCACGCCCCACGCCACCATCAAGGACTTGTTCATGATGATGGTGTTCTGCATCGTCTATGCTTGGTTCGTGTTCTACATGCCGAACTATCTCGGCCATCCCGACAATTACATTCCGGCGAACCCGGCGGTGACCCCGACCCACATCGTGCCGGAATGGTATTATTTGCCGTTCTACGCGATCCTGCGCGCCATCCCCAACAAGCTGCTCGGCGTGCTGTTTCTGGTCAGCTCGATCGCGATCCTGGCATTCGTGCCCTGGCTCGATACTTCAAAAGTGAGATCGGGAAGCTATCGGCCGCTGTACCGCCCATTCTTCTGGGTGTTTGCCGCGGCGTGCGTCGGGCTCGGGTGGCTCGGCTCGAAGCCCGCCGAGGGCAATTACGTGCTCGCCGCGCGCATTCTCACCGCTTGGTATTTCATCCATTTCCTCGTGATCCTGCCGCTGCTCGGCTTGATCGAGCGGTCGAAGCCGCTGCCCGCCTCGATCAGCGAGGCGATCGAGCGCAGGGCGCCCGGATCGGCAGTCGCGAGCGGCGCCGCGGTGCCCGAACGGTGATGGCACGTCGGGGGAGCGCGCAATGAACGGCACCGGCAAGTTTCGCGCGTTGGCGCTGGCCGGAGCGTTGGCATTGCTGGGCACCGCGGCCGGCGCCGAGGAGGCGGAGATTCCGCCGCCGGTGAAATGGTCGTTCGCCGGCCCGTTCGGCATGTATGACGAGGGCCAGCTGCAGCGCGGCTTCAAGGTCTATCGCGAGGTCTGTCAAGCCTGCCACAGCTTGTCTTACGTCGCGTTCCGCAATTTGGGGGAGCCGGGCGGGCCCGGCTTCTCGGCCGGACAAGTCAAGACGATCGCCGCCGAATATCAGATCTCCGACGGGCCCAACGAGCAGGGCGAGATGTTCCAGCGTCCCGGCCGCCCCGCCGATTATTTCCCCTCGCCGTATCCGAACGAGCAGGCGGCGCGCGCCGCGCACAACGGCGTGCTTCCGCCCGACCTGTCGCTGATCACCAAGGCGCGCGGCTACGAGCGCGGCTTTCCCTGGTTCATCTTCGATATCTTCACGCAATATCAGGAAGGCGGGCCCGACTACGTCGCCGCCATGTTGCAGGGCTACGAGAACCCGCCGTCGGGATTCCAGATGCCTCAAGGCGCGCAGTACAACAAATATTTCCCCGGCCATGCGCTGCAAATGCCGTCGCCGCTCACCGACGGTCAGGTCGAATACACCGACGGGACGCCGGCCGACGTGCGGCATTATTCCGAGGATGTCACCGCGTTCTTGCAATGGGCCGCGGAGCCGCACCTGGTGGCGCGCAAGCGCGGCGGGCTGCAGGTGATGATCTTTCTCGTAGTGTTCGCCGGCCTGCTGTATTTCACCAAAAAAAAGGTGTGGGCGAGCGTGCCCGGGCACGCTTGATGCGCCGCACGATCGCCGCGGAATCTCCATGACGCAGGCGGTGCTCGGCATCATCGGCGGGTCCGGCATCTACGACCTACCCGGCCTCCAAAACGCGCGCGAGGAGCGCATCGATACGCCCTGGGGCGAGCCTTCGGCGCCACTGCGCCGAGGCGAGATCGCGGGGCTTGCGGTGGTCTTTCTCTCCCGCCACGACCGCGGGCATCGGCTCTCCCCCTCCGACATCAACTACCGCGCCAACATCGATGCGCTCAAGCGCGCAGGTGTGACCGATCTCGTCTCGCTCTCCGCCTGCGGCTCGTTCCGGGAGGAGCTGCCTCCCGGCACCTTCGTCCTGGTCGACCAGTTCGTCGATCGCACCTACAAGCGCCAGAGCTCGTTCTTTGGCACCGGTCTGGTCGCGCACGTGTCGATGGCGCATCCGGTCTCGCCGCGGCTGCACCTGCATCTCGCCGAAGCCGCCACGGCCGAAGGCCTCGAGGTCGCGCGCGGCGGCACCTACGTCTGCATCGAGGGGCCGCAGTTCTCGACCTTGGCCGACAGCCTCACATACAAACAACTCGGATATGCGGTGATCGGCATGACCAACATGCCGGAGGCGAAGCTCGCGCGCGAGGCGGAGATTTGCTACGCGACCGTCGCCATGGTCACCGATTTCGACTGCTGGCACCCGGACCACGACGCCGTCACGGTCGCCGACGTGATCAAGGTGCTCACCGCGAACGCCGAGAAGGCGAAAGGGCTGGTGACGCGGCTCGCGCGAGAGTTCCCGCGCGAGCACGAGCCTTGCCCGATCGGATCCGACCGCGCGCTCGACAACGCGCTCATCACCGCGCCCGAGGCGCGCGATCCCGAGCTCATCAAGAAGCTCGACGCCGTTGCCGGAAGGGTGCTGGGCCGCTGATCGCCGCGTGCTGGTAGCCGGCTCACGCGGCGGCCGGCGTCAGCGGCATGTTGAGTAGATCATCCAGCGTCCGCCCGGCTCGAGGCTTCAGCCGGGCGACCCAAAACGATTCCGGTCCAGACATGGTGACTCGCCCGCTGCGCTCGGCAGCGCCGCGTTAGGATGCGACGGCGTCTCGCCGCATAGGGTGCGCCGGAGCCGAGCCTTCCGGTGCGCCCGATCCCATCGCAAGAATTATTTTGCAATCTTGCGTTGCTGGTCGGCCAAAGTCAACGTCCATCGTCGCTTCCCGCTTCCGGTTGCGCCGGCTGTGCGGGTTCGACAAAGTGACACCGGCATCACAGGAGGGATGGGGAATTCCATGGCAGCAGCGGCGATCGAGCACGATCTCAAGGCGACGATCCGCACCATCGCCAATTATCCCAAGCCCGGGATCATGTTCCGCGACATTACCACGCTGTTGGGCGACGCGCGGGCGTTCCGCCGTGCCGTCGACGAGCTGGTCCAGCCCTGGGCGGGCGCCAAGATCGACAAGGTCGCCGGCATCGAGGCGCGCGGCTTCATCCTCGGCGGGGCGGTCGCGCATCAGGTCTCGGCCGGTTTCATCCCGATCCGCAAGAAGGGCAAGCTGCCGCACACCACGGTGCGCATCGCCTATTCGCTCGAATACGGCCTCGACGAGATGGAGATGCATGAGGACGCGGTCGCGCCCGGGGAGCGCATCGTGCTGGTCGACGATCTGATCGCCACGGGCGGGACGGCGGAAGGCGCCGTCAAGCTCCTGCGCAATGCCGGCGCACAGGTGCTCGCAGCGTGCTTCATCATCGATCTGCCGGACCTCGGTGGTGCCGACAAGTTGCGCAAGCTCGATGTCCCGGTGCGCACCCTGGTGAGCTTCGAAGGACACTGACTGCAGCGTGGCGAGGTCAAACTCGCCTTGCGCTCGCCCGTTGCAAGGATCCGCGCAAAATCACGGCGAGCGGCAGCGTGATCGCGGCGATTGCGGCAATCAGCGCGACGGTCGCCGCCACTCCGATCGCGTCGGTGACGAACCCGTAGGCAAACGGCGCGAGTGCGCCGCCGCCGATCGTGCCGGTGTAGAACACGGCGAAAGCCCGGGTTCTGGCCGCGGGGGCAACGAGATCCGCCACCGATCCGTACAGCACCGAGGAGGTGCCGCTCAGCGCTACCCCGAGCAGTGGAATGAGTGGCAAAGCGGCGGATAGCGACAGCGGCAGCAACGCCAAAATGCCGAGCGCGGTCAGGCTTTCGGTCAGGATCACGGTCGCGAAGACCCCGATCCGGACGCCGATGAAGGTGCAGACCAGCTTGCCGGCGGCGCCGCCGAGAAACGCCAGCGTGAGCGCCAAGCCGACCGTCGGCAGTTCCGCGCCTTTCCCCTGCAGCAGGAAGGGCAGGAACGTGAGAAACGCGGTGCGCGTCGAATTATCGATCGTGCCCACCGCCAGCAGGACGGGAAAGCCGCGTCCTCCGGCCCCGCCGAACACGCGAGCATCCGCGCCGTGCCGGCGCGTTGCGGGGGCACGCCCGGCCAGGCGCGGCAGCAACAGCAAGATCGCCGCCGCCGCGCCAATCCCGACGGTGCCGAGCAATCCCACCGTGATGCGCCAAGGCAACAGCAGCATCATCAGCGTCGCCGCCGCCGGGAACAGTACTTTGCCGATGTCGCCGGAGAAATTGTAGGTGCCGATCGCGGCGAGCGATCGCGGTCCGGCGAACGCCTGCGCGACCAGCGCCGAGCCGATCGGGTGCTGCGCGCTCGAGCCGATCCCGGCGAGGAAGAGGGCCGCGGCAAGAAACGCATATCCCGAACTCCAGCCCATCGCGCAGAAGCACGCGCCGGCGAGCGCCGTCCCCATCGCGAGCACCGCGGCGGCGCCGATCCGTTCCGCGAGCAAGCCGGCCGGAATCTGAAACGCCGCCATGGTTCCCGAGAGCATCGAACGCAACAGCCCCACCGCCGCATAGCTCAGCGCGAACTCCGCCTGCCAGATCGGCAGCATGACGTACACGAGATCGGAATAGCCGTCGTGCAGCGCGTGCACGGGAAGCGCGACGCCCATCGTGCGCCGTTGGTCGTGCGGCGAGGCGGCGGACTCCGTATCGCGCGCCGCGGGCGAGAGTTGCGGCTCGAGCAGCATTGCGGGCGGTGCCCCGTTCGCAAAGGTGGCCCGCTGCATAGGCTCCGACCGCCGCCGGGTCAATTACGGCGCGTTGACCGAGATTTACGAAATGTGCAGGGTCCGCCCCGGGAGCATCGCGACCGGGAGGGACCTAATGTTCTACGTCGGTGATCTGTTCCAGTGGGACCGGTTCATCACGCCCGCGATCATCCGCACGTTCTATTGGCTTGTGCTGGTGGTCTCGGTGCTGTTCGGCTTGGCCGGGATGATCTCCGCGCTCGGCACGATGGCAGTCAATCCGATTGCCGGTTTGCTGATGCTGATTGCGAGCTTTGCCGGCATGCTGGCCGGGATCGTGTTCGCCCGCATCGCGGCCGAGCTGGTGCTGATCGCCTTCCGGATCAACGAACATCTCGGTGCGCTGCGCGACCGCGGCCGGATGTGAGGGCTCGTCGTGGCCGGGCTTGTCCCGGCCACCCACGGTTCGTTGCCGACGGTTCACGACGTGGATGCCCGGGCACGAGGCCGGGCATGACGAGGGGAGGGTGCTCACGTCGCGAACCGGAAATGGATGACGTCGCCGTCGGCGACGACGTAATCCCTACCCTCGACGCGAAGCTTGCCGGTGTCGCGCGCCGCGGCCTCGCCGCCGAGCGCGACGTAATCCTGCCAGCCGACGACCTCGGCGCGGATGAAGCCGCGCTCGAAATCGCTGTGGATGAGGCCGCCGGCCTGCGGCGCGCGCGTGCCGCGGGTCGCGGTCCAGGCGTGGGTCTCCTTGGGACCGGTGGTGAAGAACGTGACGAGGTCGAGCAGCGCATAACCGGCGCGGATCAGGCGATCGAGCCCGGCCTCGTGCAGGCCGTGCGCGGCGAGATATTCGCCGCGCTCCTCGGGCGACAGCACGGCGATCTCCGCCTCGATCTTCGCCGAGATCAGTACGCAGCCGGCGCCCTCGACGCCCGCGCGCTGCTCCACCGCGCGGGAAAAATCGTTGCCGTCCGCCGCATGCGCCTCGTCGACGTTGCACACATAGAGCACCGGCTTCGACGTGAGCAGGCCGAGCACGCGAAACGCTTTCTCCTCCTCGTTCTTGCGCTCGATGAGCCGCGCCGGCCTGCCTTCGCGCAGCGCCGCAAGCGCCCTGCGGACGAGATCGAGCGTGAGCTCGGCATCGTGATCGCCGCCGCGCGCGCGCTTTTCGAGCGGCTCGAGGCGACGCTCCAGGCTGTCGAGATCGGCCAGCATCAGCTCGGTCTCGATGGTCTCGATGTCGTCGACCGGTGCGATCCTGCCCGCGACGTGAACGACGTCGCCGCCGGAAAAGCAGCGCACGACGTGGACGATGGCGTCGACCTCACGGATGTTCGCCAGGAACTGATTGCCAAGTCCTTCGCCGCGCGAGGCGCCGCGCACGAGACCGGCGATGTCGACGAACGCGAGCCGGGTCGGTACGACGGCGGCGGATTTGGCGATTTGGGCGATCGGCGCGAGCCGCGGGTCGGGCACCGCGACCTCGCCGAGATTGGGCTCGATCGTGCAGAACGGATAATTGTCGGCCTGTGCCTCGGCGGTCTCGGTCAGCGCGTTGAACAGCGTGGATTTGCCGACGTTCGGCAGCCCGACGATCCCGCAGGAGAATCCCATGGCGGCTCAGGTGGGCTCGCCGGCTCCGTCCGGGGGCGCGCCCGGACGCTTGGGTTCGGCGAGGCCCTTGGCGGCCATCGCCAGATGGACCTTGTTCTGGAACGTCGCGTCCTCGCCACGGACGAGCAGGACGGCGTTTTCCGCGATGATTTCGCACAACGTCTCCACCCACGCGCGGTCGTTCTTGCCGAACGGGCTCAGCACATGGCGCTGTACCAGCTCTTTGTCGCCGGGATGGCCGACCCCGATGCGCACGCGGCGGTACTCGTTGCCGATGTGGGCGCTGATCGAGCGCAGGCCGTTGTGACCGGCGGTGCCGCCGCCGACCTTCACCCGCACTTTGCCGGGCGCGAGATCGATCTCGTCGTGGAACACCAGCGTGTCGTGCGGTGCGATCTTGTAGAAACGCACAGCTTCGGCGACCGCGCGGCCGGATTCGTTCATGTAGGTTCCGGGCTTGAGCAGCAGCGCGCGATCCGCTCCGAGCGTACCTTCGGCCGCGACACCTTGAAAGCGACGGCGCCAAGGCGCGATGCCGTGGCGCGCCGCAATCGCGTCGAGCGCCATGAAGCCGATATTGTGGCGATGGCCGGTGTAGGCCGCGCCGGGATTCCCGAGCCCGACGAACAGCAGCATGGCGCTTGCCGCGCGGCGCCCGCCGCGCGCGGCCTCACTTCTTCTCGCGTTTCTCGGATGCCGCGGCGCCGGGAGTCGCCGCGCTCGCGGCGGGCGCGCCCGCTGCCGGCGGCGCGGCTCCCGGTGCTCCCGGTGCCGCTCCGGGCGCCGCTGGAGCCCCAGGAGCCGCACCTGGGGCACCCGGAGCGCCAGGCACTACCTCGCCGGCAGCCTCCGCGGCTGCTGCGGCCGCCGCCGCCGCGGCTGCGGCCTCCGCGGCCGCCTTCTGCTCCTCGAGATAGCCCGACGGCGCCACGATCGTGACGAGTGTCACGTCCCGCCGCGCCAGCGGCTGCACGTTGGCCGGCAAGGTGACGTCGCTCAAATGCACCGATCGATTGATCTCGAGCCCTGTCAGATCCACGTCGATCGCCTTCGGAATTGCGTCGGCCGGGCAGCGCACCTCGACCGAGTGCTCGACGATGTTGACGGTGCCGCCGCGCTTCACGCCGGGCGCCTGGTCGGCATTCTTGACTCGCACCGGGATGCGCACGCGGATGCGCGCGCCCTCACCGAGTCTGAGGAAATCCACGTGAATCGGCACGTCGCGCACCGGGTCGAGCTGGTACTCGCGGGGAATCACGTGCTGCCGCGTGCCGTCGACTTCGAGCTCGTAGATCGTGGTGAGGAAATGTCCGGCAAAAATGTTCTGGCGCAGCTCCTTGCGGTCGAGCGAGATCGCGACCGGCGCGGCGCCGTCGCCGTAGATCACGCCGGGCACCCGGCCTTGCCGGCGTACCGCGCGCGCGGCGCCGGTTCCGGCTGCCGGCCGCGCCGTCGCCTTGAGCGCCTTGACGTTCGTCATGGATCGATCCTTGCTGATCCTGGTTGATCGCAATGCAAACGGCCGCAAACGCGGCCGTTGCTGCGGCCGGCCGAAACGGCTCCGGCCCGCGGGTCGCGCGGCTTATAGCCGTATCTGCCCGGAAACACAAGAAATCCGACGAATCGCCAGCCCGGCAATGGGTCCCGGGACGGTCCTCGCGCTCCTCCCTCCCCCGCTTGCGGGGGAGGGATGGGGAGGGGGCCCCCTCCCGACGCGCTTCGCGCGTCGACCCCGGATCGAGTCCGGGGCAGGCTCTTCCCCGCAAGCGGGAGAGGTGAAGCGCGCGTGCGGCTACTCGCCTACATCACCGTCGGGGGATGTTGTGGGGCAGCAGGGGTCGTTCCCGGCTGCTTGCCCTCGAGCACGGCAATCCGCGCTTTCAGCGCCTCGTTCTCCTCGCGGGCGAGCCGTACGCTCTCTTTTACCGCCTCGAACTCCTCGCGCCTGACCACGTCGAGGTCGCGCAGGATGCGCTCGGCCTGGCTGCGGAACAGCGTCTCGAACTCGCGTCGTACGCCCGACGCGACGCCTGCCGCATCGTTCATCAGGCGGGCCATTTCGTCGAAAAAACGGTTCGTGGTCTGGGCCATGGATGGTGCCTCCGCCGGGCTGCGTACCGGACACAATGGCGATTGGCAGCCGCAGCCGCAAGTACGAGGGGCAACTTGACTTCAAGCTGTGCCGCGCGCGAAAGACCGCGCGAAAAACTCAGGATTGCCATGCCGCTTCTGGCGCTGCCGTTCCCCGCGCTCAATCCGGTGATCGTCGAGATCGGCCCGTTCGCGATCCGCTGGTACGCGCTCGCCTATATCGCCGGCATCCTGCTCGGCTGGCTCTATGCGCGCGCGCTCATCCGCTCGCCTTCGGCGTGGCGCGGGGCGGCGCCGCTCACGGTCGCGGATTTCGACGACTTCGTGCTCTGGGTCACGCTCGGCATCATTCTCGGCGGCCGCACCGGCTACGTGCTGTTCTACAATTTTCCGCATTTCCTCGCGCACCCGGTGGAAATTCCGCAATTGTGGAAAGGCGGAATGTCGTTCCACGGCGGTTTCGCCGGCTGCGTTCTCGCGGTCGTGCTGTTTGCCCGCAGCCGCGGCATCCCGGTGCTCTCGCTCGGCGATCTCACCTGCGCGGTCGGACCGATCGGGCTGTTTCTCGGCCGCCTCGCCAATTTCATCAACGGCGAGCTGTGGGGTCGGCAGACCGATGTCCCGTGGGCGATGGTGTTTCCCGATGGCGGGCCGTTGCCACGCCACCCGAGCCAGCTCTACGAGGCGGGCCTCGAAGGCCTCGTGCTGTTCGCTGCGCTTGCGATCCTGATCCGCGCCGGCGCGCTCAAAAAGCCGGGGCTCGTGACCGGAGCGTTCGCGCTCGGCTACGGGATCGCGCGTTGCATCGCGGAGCTGTTCCGCGAGCCCGATCCGCAGCTGGGCTTTCTGTGGGGCGGCCTGACCATGGGCATGCTGCTGTCGGTTCCGATGATCGCCGCGGGCCTTGCCTTGCTGTTCTTCGCATTGCGCCGCCGACCGGCCGCGGCGTGAGCATGCTCACACCTTGCCGCAAACTCGCGTCACCTCCCCCTGGAGGGGGGAGGTCGCCGAGCGCCTATCGGCGCGAGGCGGGTGGGGGTGGTTCGATCGACCCCACCCCGCGCGCTTCGCGCGCGACCCTCCCCCTCCAGGGGAGGGTGGGGACTGCGGTGCGCGGCGCGCGCAATATGCCTGCGCGCCGTCCGCGATGACCCCGCTCGAAGCGCAGATCCGGCGCATCATCGCGGTCGAGGGACCGATGCCGCTCGCGCAGTTCATCGCGCTCGCACTCGGCCACCCCGTGCACGGCTATTACGTGACGCGCGATCCGTTCGGCGCGCGCGGCGACTTCGTCACGGCGCCGGAGATCTCCCAGATGTTCGGGGAGCTGATCGGGCTCTGGGCGGCGGCGGTGTGGAACGAGATGGGACGGCCCGGGCGCGTGCGTCTCGTCGAGCTCGGACCCGGGCGCGGCACACTGATGGCCGACGCGCTGCGGGCGGTTCGAGTCGCGCAAGAATTCCGCGCCGCCCTCAATGTCGATCTCGTCGAGATCAGTCCGCCGTTGCGCCGCCGGCAGAAGCAAACGCTGGCGGATTGCGGGCTTGCGGTCTCCTGGCATGCGGCGCTTTCCGAAGTGCCGGAAGACGGCCCGCTGATCGTGATCGCCAATGAATTTTTCGATGCGCTGCCGGTGCACCAGGCGGTGCGCGCCGCCGACGGATGGCACGAGCGGAAGGTGGGGCTCGACGAGGCCGGTCGCTTCCTGCTCGGGCTCGATCCCGATCCGATACCGAATTTCGCGGCCATGCTGCCCGACAATCTGCCGCCGCCGTCGCCCGGCGCGGTGTTCGAGTGGCGATCCGATGCGCTCGTCACCGAGCTCGCCGGAAAACTCGTGCGCGGCGGCGGGGCGGCGCTGATCATCGACTACGGGCACTTCGAGAGCGCGGTCGGCGACACGCTGCAGGCGGTCGGACGCCACCACTTTGCCGAAGTGCTGCAGCGGCCGGGCGAGGTCGATCTCTCCGCCCATGTCGATTTCGCGGCGCTCGCTCGCGCGGCGATGCGGGCGGGCGTGCGCGTACTCGGCCCGGTCGTGCAACGCGTCTTTCTGCGCGAGCTCGGGATCGAGACCCGCGCGGCCATGCTGAAAACTGCATCACCCGGGCGCCGCGCCGAAATCGACGCGGCGCTCGCTTGGCTGACCGAAGCGGGGCCGCGCGGCATGGGCGAATTGTTCAAGGTTGTCGCACTCGTCGATCCGAAACTTGGCGCGCTGCCGGGATTTGGCTAGCGTCGCAGCCAACAGCACCGCCGGGCAGAACATCGGGTGGAGCCGGCACGATGAACGAGAGGGCAAACCAACGCGGTATTTATTCCGACGAATCTGCGGCGGCGCTGCGCGCGTCTACGGCTAACCCCGAGTTCCAGACTCTGCACGAGATCGTCAAAAAGGCGCGGCAGAATCTCGACCAGAACAACTGGGACTACATTGTCGGGGGCACCGAGAGCGAGACTACGCTGCGGCGCAATCGCATGGCGCTCGATTCGCTGGCGTTCCGGCCGCGCGTGCTGCGCGACGTGAGCCGGATCGACAGCACCGTCGAACGCTTCGGGCGCCGCATGCGGCTGCCGATCGTCCTGGCGCCGGTCGGCGCGCTCGAAGTCTTTCACGAGGGCGGCGGCGCCACGGTCGCGCGCGCCGCGCAGGAGTTCGGTGTCGCGCAGATGCTCAGCTCGGTATGCGAGCCGGGGCTCGAAGCCGTCGCGGCCGCGGCGCCTGATGCCTTGCGAATCTACCAGCTTTACGTGCGCGGCGATGAAGCCTACGTGGACGACCACGTCCGCCGCGCGATGGCGAATGGCTATGCCGCGTTCTGCCTGACTGTCGACACCGCGATCTACAGCCGGCGCGAGCGCGACCTCGCCAAGCGTTTCGTCACGGCCGGCCGCCGCCGCGTGTCCGGCCGCGAGTTCCAGGCGGCGCTCGATTGGCGCACGGTCGCGCGCATCAAGAAGAATTTCGCGATCCCGCTGGCGCTCAAAGGCATCGCCACGCGCGAGGACGCCATCATCGCGGTCGAGCACGGCGTCGATTGGATCTACGTATCGAACCATGGCGGCCGCCAGCTCGACCACGGTGCGGGCGCGCTCGAAGTGTTGCCCGAGATCGTCGAGGCGGTCGGCGGCCGCGCGAGGATCATGATCGACGGCGCATTCTGCCGCGGCAGCGACATCGTCAAGGCGGTCGTGCTGGGCGCCGATCTGGTCGGCCTCGGCCGCATGCAATGCTTCGCGCTCGCCGCGGCCGGGCAGGCCGGCATCGTGGGCATGCTCGAGCTCATCGAAGACGAGGTGCAGCGCTGCCTCGGCCTGCTCGGCGTGACGAAATTCGCCGCGCTCGATCCCTCCTACATCCGCCCGGCGTTGCCCGCCAATGCGCCTCACGTGCTCAGCGCGTTCCCGCTGCTGAACATCGAGGAGTACCGCTACTGAGCAATCGATCCGCGGCGTGTTTTTACGTGCCGGTACCTGTGCTATGCTGCCGCCGGGGACATCTGCAGCATGCAGCGGTTTCGCGTGCAACGATCGCCGAGCAGCTATCTGGCGCTGTTTGCGCTGGCGCTGCAGCTCGCGCTGTCGTTCGGCCACGTGCACCTCGTCGCCTCCGCGGGTGCTCCGGCCGTCGCTACCGCCCAGCAGACAGAACCCGGAAGCGCGCCATCGGGCGGCGTGCCGGATCGCGATGAACCTTGCGCGATCTGTGCGATCATCAGCCTGTCCGGTGCGTTGCTCGTTCCCGACGCGCCGGCTCTCGTCTTTGCCGGCGCGGCGCACGAGGCATTCTTTCCGGAATTCATTGCGCCGCTCGTTGCTGATTCCACGCGGGCGCCGTTCCAGGCCCGCGCGCCACCTGCCTGACCACAACGGCTGAGCGTTTCGGCGTTCCGCCCCGCGGGCGAGAACGTTCGAAGCCCGATGCGGCGACTTGCGCCACCTCGGCGCAACTGGCGTTCCGCAAACCCAGGTTCGTGATTCATGCACCGAGCAGCGGGGCTTCCCGTGGCCTTGCGAATCTCCTTCCGGTTCGCCCGCAATGTGCTGCTGGGCAGCTTCGCGCTGGCCTGGATGCTGCCTGCGAGCGAAATGGCATGGTCGCAGGTCGCGCTCCCGGAGGTCGTGGTGCGCGCGCCGAGCCCGATCGTGCACCGCGCCCCGGCGCGGCGGCCGAGCGCTCCCGCCGCACCCGCCGCCCCCGCGCCGGCACCCGCTCCGCCGGCCGAGGCATCGCTTCCCGGGACGCTGCCGATCGTGACCGATCAGTTCGCGACCGTCACGGTCGTGCCCAATGAGGAGATCCGGCGCAGCACCGGCGGCACGCTCGGCGACATGCTGTTCGCCAAGCCCGGCATCACCGGGTCGAGCTTTGCGCCCGGCGCCTCTAGCCGGCCGATCATCCGCGGCCTCGACGTCAATCGCGTCGGCATTATCGAGAATGGGACGGGCGGCGGCGGCGTCTCGGATCTTGGCGAGGATCATTTCGTGCCGATCGATCCACTCTCGACCAATCAGGTCGAGGTGATCCGCGGCCCCGCGACCCTGCGCTACGGCTCGCAGTCTATCGGCGGCGTCGTCAGCGCGACCAACAACCGCATTCCCGAGGCGCTGCCTTGCAGTCCAGCTTCGGCCCCCGCCGGCCCGCCGGCCGCTATCTACAAGGCTGTTCCGGCGACCCCTGACGTACCGGGCTGTCTCAACGTCGAGACGCGCACGGCCGTGCAGAGCGTCGATAATGGGGTCGAAGGCGCCGTGCTGCTCGATGGTGGCGCCGGCAATGTCGCGATGCATGCTGACGCGTTCGGACGCCGCGCAGACGACTATCGCATTCCGAGCTATCCGTATCCCTTCCCACCGAATCCGGCAGAAGCGCCGGGGGCGACGCAACCGGGCGCGTTCAACGGCAAACAGCCAAACTCGGCGCTTCACAATAGCGGAGAGTCGCTCGGCGGCTCCTATGTGTTCCGCGACGGTTTTCTCGGTCTCGCCATTGCCCAGAATGACGCGCTCTATCACATCCCCGGCATCGACGGCGAGGATCACAGGACGCGCATCGACGCCGACCAGATCAAGCTGACCAGCAAGGGTGAATGGCGCGGGCCGGCCGATTTCATCGATGCCGTCCGGTTCTGGGACGGCGTGACCGACTACAAGCACAACGAGCTCGGGTTGAAGGATGATACCAATCCTGTGAGCGACGGCGTGCGGCAGATCTTCACCGACAAGGAACGGGAAGCCCGTGTGGAGGTGCAGCTCGCGCCCGTGAATCTGCGCTTCGCCAGCCTGACCACCGCGCTGGGTGCGCAAGCCGGGCATCAGGAGCTCACCGCGCCGAGCCCCGACAATGCCGGCCTGTGGGACCCCAACCACAACACGCGGGAAGCCGGCTATATCTTCAACGAGTTCAAGTTCAGCGACACCACCAAAGGCCAGATCGCGGGCCGTATCGAGCATGTCGATCTGTCCGGCTTCGGGCGCTCGTTCCCCGGCGGCGGCGTGATCGTATCGACGCCGGCCTCGCCGAGCTTCACGCCGAAGAGCGCCAGCGTCGGTCTGATCCAGAATTTCGCCTGGGATCTCGTCGGCAGCGTCACCGCGCAGTACGTCGAGCGCGCGCCCAAACCGGCCGAGCTGTTCTCCGGCGGGCCGCACGACGCGACCAATACCTTCGACAAGGGCAACCCCGATCTGAGGATCGAAGCCGCTGAATCGGTCGAGGTCGCCCTGCGGCGGGCGGTCGCACCGTTCCGGTTCGAGATCACGGCCTATTACACGCGATTTGACGGCTTCATCTTCCGCCGGCTGACGGGCAATTTCTGCAACGGCGACACCGCGGTCTGCGGGCCACCGGGGCCCGGCTTTGACCTCAAGGAAGCCATTTATTCCCAGCGCGACGCGATCTTCCGCGGCGGCGAGTTCCAGAGCCAATGGGACCTGGCAAGAATCTGGAACGGCTGGTGGGGGATCGAAGACCAGTTCGACGTCGTGCGCGCGACGTTCACGGACGGCACCAATGTGCCGCGCATCCCTCCGGTGCGCGTCGGCGGCGGGCTGTTCTATCGCGATGCCAACTGGCTGATGCGGATCAACCTGCTGCACGCCTTCGCCCAACATGACATTGCGGTGATCGGCGAGACGCCGACTGCCGGTTATAATCTGCTCAAGGTCGAGGTCAGCTACACGAAGAAGCTCAAGCCTGCCGAGTTCCTCGCCAAAGAAATCACCGTTGGGATCGTTGGCAACAATCTGCTCAATGACGACATCCGCAACAGCGTCTCCTACACCAAGGACGAGGTGCTGCTGCCGGGGCGCGGCGTGCGGGCGTTCGCAAACTTGAAGTTCTGAATGGGCGCGCTATGAGAGTACGGCGGCCTGGACCCCTCACCCGGCTCGCCGCTCGCAAGTGCTCGGTGCTCGCCACCCTCTCCCACAAGGGGAGAGGGAAAGCGCGTGTGCCGCGCGTTAGGAGAAACGCTGCCGCCGGATGGTAGTTTGGTCGATCGTGATCGTAGTCGAATGTGGCAAAGCGAAATCGGCGAGATGCGCGGCTTTTACGCGAACCGGTTCGCTCGCACGCTTTCCTTCTCCCCTTGTGGGAGAAGGTGGCCGCCAAGCGGTAGCGAGGGCGGCCGGATGAGGGGTTCAAAAGACAATAAATGAGTAAAGAGATGAAGTTTTCAAAAATGATCCTCGGACCTGCGCACCTCTGTGCGGCGCTCATGCTCGCGGCATGGCTGTGCTGTCCGGCGGCGGCGCAATCTCCGGCGCCTCCGCCCGCGCCAACTGCAGGCGTTGCCGATCCGCGGCCAACACCCGCTCCCGGGCCCGCGGTCCTCGCGCCTGCCAACGAGCCGGACGCCGCGCCGGCTGCTACGCCGAGCGCCGGCGCTTCCGCCACGGCGCTGTTGCCGCGGGATCTATCGCCGTGGGGCATGTTCCTCTCCGCCGACATCGTCGTGAAGGTGGTGATGGTCGGGCTGGCGCTCGCCTCGTTCGTGACGTGGACGATCGCCCTCGCCAAGGCGCTGGAGATCATCGCGGCCAAGCGCCGGCTGCGCCGCGAGCTCGCGTTCTTGGCGCGAGCGCCGTCGCTATCCGAGGCGGCGAGGAAGACCGGCAAGCGGCAAGGTCTCGGACCGCTCGTCCAGGCGGCGCTCCTCGAGCTGCAGCTCTCCGCCGACGCCGCCGACAAGGAAGGCGTCAAGGAGCGCGTCGCCTCGCGGCTCGAGCGCATCGAGGCGGCGAGCGGCCGGCGCATGACGCGCGGCACCGGGATGCTCGCCAGCATCGGCGCGACCGCGCCGTTCATCGGGCTGTTCGGCACGGTGTGGGGCATCATGAACAGCTTCATCGGCATCTCGAAGTCGCATGCCACCAACCTGGCCATCGTCGCGCCCGGGATCGCCGAGGCACTGCTCGCGACTGCGCTCGGGCTCGCCGCCGCGATTCCGGCCGTCGTGATCTACAACGTGTTCTCGCGCTCGATCGCGGGCTATCGCGCGCTGTTCGCGGATGCCGCCGCCGAAGTGCTGCGCCTCGTGAGCCGCGATCTCGACCGCGAAGCCGGCGCGCAGAGCTGGACCGCAAGACGCTCGGCGGCGGAGTAGGCGATGAGCGTGCGGCTCGATCACGGCGAGCTCGATCTCGCCGAAGTGCACGAGATCAACGTCACGCCGTTCATCGACGTGATCCTGGTGCTGTTGATCATCTTCATGATCGCGGCGCCGCTCGCGACCGTCGACATCGCAGTGGATCTCCCGGCCTCCAACGCCGAGCGCCAGCCGCGGCCCGACAAGCCGCTGTTTCTCACGTTGAAATCCGATCTGTCGCTCGCACTCGGCGATGATGTCGTCGCGCGTGACGATCTTGCAGCCGCGCTCGATGCGGCGACCGCGGGCGACAAAGAGCAGCGCATTTTTCTGCGCGCCGACAAGGCGGTGCCGTACGGCGACCTGATGGGCTTGATGAACGCGTTGCGCTCCGCCGGCTATCTCAAAGTCGGGCTCGTCGGCCTCGAACAAGAGCCGCGCTGATGGCCTATGTCGATAGCTATCCCCTCGATACCTATCCGGGGATCGACCGGCGCGAATTGCTGCGCTGGAGCATGTGTGCCGGCGCAGTTGCGCTCGCGCATGCGCTGGTGTTGCTGGCGCTGTGGGCACGACCGGATTACGCGGAGCCCGATGCCGGCGCGCCGGTCGTCCTGATCGAGCTAGCGCCGCTCGCCGTCGCGCCGCCGGTTCCGCAGCGCGATCTGGCGCCCGCGCCGGAGCCGTTGCAGCCGGAAATCGAGCGCCCGCGGGAGGAGACGCCAGAGGAGAAGGCGCAGGAGAAACCACAAGAAAAACCTCAGGAAGTCGAGCGCGTCCCCGACTTGGCGCCCGCGCCCAATCCGGTCGTGACGCTCCCAGCGATCAAGGAGCCGCCAAAGCCCGCGGCTCGCAAGCAGGCAAAGCGCGAGCCCGCCGAAACCGCGCGGGTGCCGAC
>JBKPDF010000060.1:0-23198 GCA_046727735.1 Pseudomonadota bacterium
TGGCCCACGCAGCTCGCCAACGATGATCGCGACAGTCGACAGGTGGAGATCTGGCGGGAATTCTGCCAGCAACATTGCAAGCGTCTCATCAATATGTTCCCTGCGTTTTTCGCCGAAAAGGACGCACACCCGGACTGGTACGAGCGGCTGTTCATCGAAGGGGACATACATTTCTCCACCGAGGGCGACAAAATCATGTTCCGTGAACTATCGAAGCACCTGCTGTGAGCGATCGGCCTGGACTCCGGAGTTAAGCGTAAAATTCCTCAATTATTATGACGCCGGCAGCGCCGTTGCCACCAGCGAAGCCCCCAGCACTGCCACCGTTGCCGCCAGTTCCTACGGTGTAGCTCGTGGCGCTCGGGGTGCTGACCCAGAACTCAACATATTCACTTGCGCCGCCGCCTGCGCCGCCATTGTTGCCCCCGCTGCCACCGCCCGCACCTCCCGAGCCCGAGTTTGCTGCTGCGCTTGTGCCGGCAACATTCTGGATGCCCGCCCCGCCCCCTCCGAACGGGCTGCTACCACCTGCGCCGCCTGCTGCGTTAGTGTTCGCGGTTCCTGAACCAATCGCGCCTTGGCCCTTAGCCCCATCAACACGAATGATCTTGGTACCAGTGCCGTCTACCCCACCCGTGCCACCGGCGCCCCCAGCAGCACCGTTAACCCTTCCGCCGTTGCCGTGAATAGCCGTCCACGATCCAAACGATGTGTCGCCGCCATTACTGCCGGCATTGGTAGATTGAGCGCCGCCACCACCGCCGCCGCCGACCATCCGCACTCGGATGCGAACGACACCCGTTGACGGGGTATACGTCTGCGATGTGCCGGACGTGAATTTCTGTACGGTCGGTGCCTTGCCGAATGCCATCCAAGCGGTGCCGTTGTAGCCCTCGAAGCAATTGAGTGTGCTGTTGTAACGAAAATCACCCGCGCTCGGAGTTCCATTCCGTTGCCCTGTCGTGCCGTTCGCGACCGCCATCGAATCGGTCGAAGTGAACGATGCCTTGCCCGCAACCGAGAGCGTGCCCGAGAATGTCGCCTTCCCCGTGAAAGTCTGCGTGCCCGTGACTGTGAGCGTGCCGCCGATCGAAAAATTGCCGGGAATGGCGGCGACGCCGCCCTCCAGGATGAACTCGCCGGCCGCGTTGTAATAGGTCAGGCGGTAGGGCGTGCCCTGGAGCAGCGCGCCGCTCGCGACCGACACGCCCGTCGAGTTGCGGATCGGCTTGGCCCCGAGGCCGTCGACGTTCAGCGTCGGCGCGGATCCGCGCGTCGCATGGGGCACGATCGCGATCTGCTGCTGGTCGAGGTGGGCCAGCGTGTCGAACGATTGGCTGGAACTCGCGGTATATGCCGTGCTCGTTCCGGCGGTGGTGATCGAGCCGTTGTTGTCGTCGCGAAACTTGACGACCGCGGCCATCGTCGCACGCGCAGAATCGTTGACGGAGGACGGAGATTGACCTTCCCCTCGACGGTGTCGGCGACGTCCATCAACACCGCCCTGGAGCGGCCGTCGACGTCGGGAATGTCCATCGTGACGTCGCCGACGTAATATTCCAGCGCGCGCTCCCGCTCTTCCGAAAGCTTGCTCGCCTGTACGGCGGCGAGCGCGTCGCTGCGCTCGGCGGAGAGCAGCGCCGTCAGCTCGTTCTCGGAGAGCACGGGCGCTCTCTGCTTCTTGCTCATGCGCGCAAACGGACCTGGTTTCGGGATCCTTGTCGGCTTGCCAGCTTTTGCGCGGCCCCCTAGGCTAGCAAGGCTCACTCTCGAAGGAGGAAGATATGGCCCGGATCTCCGCTACGGTTTTCACCATTGTGCTTTTGGGTATCGGATCAGCATTCGCACAAGGTTCCTGCGCGAACCAAGCTGTGAGCAAGGACGGTAAACCGCTTTCTGGAGCCGCCCGAACCAGCGCCATCAAGAAATGCTGTGAACAGGCGGCGGTCAGCACGGACGGCAAGCCGCTGTCGGGTGCCGCAAAGAGTAGTTCCGTGAAGAAATGCCAAGCGGATGCCGGCAAGTCATGAGTCACCAGGAGACAAAGATGATGTCTCGGTTCATTGCTCTCGTCCTTTTGGCCGCAATTACCGCACTCGCCTCCTTCCCGGCCGATGCGCAGCAGAAGACCGTGAAGCAGTGCAACGATGAATGGGCGGCCAATAAGGTGAAGCTTCAGGCGAGCGGAAAGACGAAAAAGGCTTTCGTCGCCGAATGCCGTGGGCAGGTTACAGCTGCAGCACCAAAGCCCAGCAGGGCTGCTCCGAAACCTCCAGGAACAGCAGCGCCAAGCCCGGCAGCTAACGTAAAGACGGCGAAGCAATGCAATGAGGAATGGACAGCGAACAAAGCCGCCATTCAGGCCAGTAAGAAAAGCAAGAAACAGTTCCTGGCAGAGTGCCGAGCTCAACCAGCTGGAACTGCTACAGCTAAGCCTGCGCCTTCGACGGCAACGCCGCCGGCCACCCCGCCGAAGCCATCTGCGCCCGCGGGAGCAAGCACGTCGCGCTCGACGGCCGCTGCCCCAGCTCAGCCTTCAACGCCGCCGGCCAGCCCGGCAAAGCCCTCTGCGCCTACGGCAGCAAGCACGTCCCCCTCGACGGCCGCTCCCACAGCGCAGCCTTCAACGCCGCCCGCGAGCGCGAGGCCTAGGACGGCCGCGGCACCAACAGTCGCCGGTCAATTCACAAGCGAAGCGCAAGCCAAGGCTCGATGCCCAAGCGACACGGTTGTTTGGGTGAATACTGGGTCGAACATCTATCATTTCGCTACTGGCCGGAACTACGGAAAGACGAAGAGCGGGGCGTACATGTGCGAACGCGATGCCACGGCAGCAGGTGCGCGAGCCGCTAAGAATGAGAAGCACCCCTAGCGCATGGAGTCGCTGGGATAACGTCCATCGACACCGCCCTGGAGCGACCGTCGACGTCGGGAATGTCCATCGTGACGTCGCCGACGTAATATTCGAGCGCGCGCTCCCGCTCTTCCGATAGCTTGCTCGCCTGCACGGCGGCGAGCGCGTCGCTGCGTTCGGCGGAGAGCATCGCGGTCAACTCGTCGTCGGAGAGCACGGGCGCTCTCTGCTTCCTATTCATGCCGGTCGAGGTGGCTCCTTCACCTCTCCCCTTTGGGGACGGCTGTTGGCGCGCTTGGAAATGGGCTCGCATTTTCGGCTGCAGGTTTTCTCGTAGGGAGGCTGCTCGATGACAGCGTATTGAGTCAGTTTTTCTATCTCGAACCAGATCAAGCAAGGCTCATCGTCATCGCTAACAGCGGATTGACGGGGGCAGTGATTGGCGTAATGGTGCTCGCGGCGTTCAGGAAATCTGAACATGCACGAAAAGATGTCGCTGCGCTCGCGGGACAGGCCCGTGTTTCAGACGATCACGCCTCATTACCGGCGGATTTCGGGGTGCCCCCGCATCTGACGGCGCTGCCCCCCAATATCTGGGCGGGTACTCACGCTTGAACGCAGAGGAACTTGAGGGGCGTTATGTCTGCTTCCGTCCGGGCTTTACTGTGCCAAAACTCATTAGCGCGTACATTGTAGTCATTCGTTGGGATGAGGCCGAAGCTGGCCTGGTCTTTGAGGAGCAAGGCCGCGCAGACGCTGCGCATACGCAAAAAGGGCGCGTCTATATCCCCGATGGTAGGCCGTTCATGAGCCTTCTGACGGTTGAAAAAGGCGCATTACGCTTGATAATGGTGTCCCGCCCGGACAAGCAAGAGCCTGGTCGCGGGCTCATCATGACTTTGTCGCATCCAGGTGGCCTGCAATTCACGCCGGCGAGTGCTCCAATCGTTTTGAGACGGTTAGTGGGCGAGATACCTCGAATTGGGTACGTTGGACCGGACTTGCCCGAGTATGAGGCCTATCGTAGAGAACTCGAGACGGTAATGCCCGCATTCGGCTTGTTCAGCGCGGTTCCACAATCAGATGTGAAAATCGAAGCAGGACCTACCAAACCGACCGAGGACGTTCGCCTGTCCGTCGTCAGGTAATCGCACGCGAAACCGGAGCGGTGGTGTACTAGCGGGTGGACTTGAACTATTCTACTTTGGGCGCGGACTGCTTGACCGGCCCTGATTATGAGCAACACGGCCTCGGTGCTCGCGTCACGGTATTCAGAAGATGCTCCTCATGTGAATGGATTGCCGCGTCAAGCGGCCCGGCAGCGACCACGCAAGGTCTCCTTACACGATCGCGCCAGGGTAACGATACACCAGCTTCCGGTGGAAATGGCCCGCGGCGGGAGCAACCGGTTCGGCAAACGTGAGCGCGACCGCATCCCATTCGTCGGGGCTCGATAGCCCGCGCCGGCGCATGTCCGCCTTGGATTCGAGCACGAGGCGCGTGTTGCTGTCGTAGCGGTAGGCGGGGCCGCAGGCGTCGGCCTGTAGCGAATCGCTGTCCGGAATTTGCGCGCCGGCGGGATCCTCCAGCCATTGCTTCGACTTCATCCACATTTCGGCGCGGCGGTTGGCGGGTCCCCCGCTCGGCCTGCCCTGCTCGTCGAGCGGCGGCGGCTCCAGCGGCGCGGAGCCGAAATTCACCGCGACCACGATCGACGCGTAGCGTTCGCCCCATTCCTTCAGGCGGTCGTAAACGCCGGCATCCACGCCGCCGACGTCGAGAAAAAATTTCTTCGGCTTGTCGGCGTCGATCACCTGCTTGCCCCACCCGGCGGCCTCCATGGTGTCGAGGCCGCGCCGGCTGATCACTTTGGTGCAATGGAACCCGCCGGAAGGGATGGAAGCCGATTTTTCCCTGCCGCGCTCCGAATGGCCGATTTGCCACCGCACGGTCGGGAAACACTCGCGGCGATAGCAGCTCCATCCCAGCGCGCGGCTAGTCTTCGCTGCCAAAGACCCCGTCCACAGCCGGACCGCCGGCCATTGGAACGGTTCCGGCGCCGATGTATTGTAAGCCTCGCCACTATCGGAGGGACGCGATCCTCGCATCTATGTCGCTCGTTGTCGTGACGTTCGCGTCAAGCGTCACATCGCGTTCATCCAGGGAGGACTGCCCATGCGATTGCCATCCGCCATTCGCGCCGCGCTGATTGCTTTGACCGTGACCGGCGCGGGGCTCGCGACTGCCGCCTACGCCGACAGCGGCGCAATCCGCTTCAACGTGATCAAGGCTGGCTTTGTCGTTGGCGGCTCTGCTGGCAGCGGCACGCTGGTATTTCAGGGCCGGCGTTATCCACTCGCGATCGGCGGGGTGAGCTACGGTTTTACGTTCGGCGCCTCGACGATCAATTTCGTCGGTACCGTCAGCAACATCCGAAGAGCGTCTGATGTCAATGGCGTCTATGGCGCGGCCGGCGCGGGCGCCGCGCTCGGCGGCGGCGCGGGCGCGATCGTGCTGACCAATCAGAACGGCGCGGTGCTCACGCTGGCGGGCCGCCAGGCCGGACTGATCGTCGCCGCCGACCTCAACGGGCTGGCAATCTCGCTGCGGTAGCGGCGCGCGTACGCGACCCGCAGGAGCTCCATCCCAGCGCGCGGGTATGATTTATTCACAGAGGCTACTGGGCTAGTCCATCTGCCAAAATTGACAGGCGTCCCCGCGAGGAGCCGCCGTACCGCGGATTGAGCGCTCAGCGCGCATACTCCGTTGTTGCAGCAACTCTGCCACGTGCCTTGGAGAAAATTAGGACGGCAATTGCGGCCTGAATCTCGCCACATTGAGAGCTTCCTAGGGCGTATACTCATAAGTCGAGACGGCTCAGGTCAGGCCCGTTGATGTGCGCTATGCCCCCTGATAGCGGCGCCAAAGCGGACATCGCGGCAAGTCCGGGTGGTGCCATTAGGCGACATTTGGCCCGCCGCTTAAGCCGCACCGATGGGACAGTCCTCTTTCCACCGCCATTTTCGTCAAGGTTCACTGGGCAACCCCTTAAAATACTGGCGTTGCCCGATCTTCCCTCGGGCGCTGGCGAAGATATAGGGACCCCGAACGGCCGTTGATATCACGTGCAGGTCGGCACGGTTCCGGCATAGCTGCAGGTTATCATCCGCGTTTGCCAAATTTTGTTGAGCTGCTGCTGCTGCTGCGTCCACTGCTACATGGCGGCGGCGGCGCGTTCGCGCTGCTCGGCTGCGAATTGTTGCTTGTCTTGCGCGTTCGCGCTGGCGCGCGCGTCATCGGCGAGCCTGATTTTGTTGCGGTCCGATGCAGCCTTGCGCGCTTCGTTGAACCGTCCCCACGACAGCTTGCCCGACACGGCCTCGACAAAGAGCCCATCGATCTCGGCGTACAGCTCCGCGTAGTTGGCGATGACGAACGGCAACCATTTCTCGATCCTGTCGAGAAAGACTTTTCTGCACCCCTGCACATCTGTGTGCCATTTGTACAAGTCGGCGATCTGCTTCTTAGTCGGGAACGACGGATCGGTGCGATACTGTGACGGCATCTCTGTGTCGTCGAGGCTGAAGTATAGCTTCGTTCTCAGTTCCCTATAGTCTGGCCTGGACATCATCGCTTCCGTGCATCCGCGGGTGGCCGCGCGAGCCTCCGCCGCGACCTGCTCAAGGCGGGCGCGAGTGGCTTGGGTCCAGACCGGCAGATGGGTCCGGCGCGGCCGTGGTCCAGCAGCCGACCGCCCGCATGATTCCCCCGCGATCCCGTGAACTGTAAACCAGTCGACCGCGGAGTTTTACCCCTTTACGAGTGCCGGAGTATGCATCGAAGTGTCCCCTGCGGTCGCCGTCGAAAACACCTTCAGCGATCACGTAACGATTGTTTAGGCTATGCTTATTTCGAGCTTCAGGAGGAACATCGATCCAAATGGCATTCTTGTTGATGCGATGCCGATAATCCTCTTCATGCAAGTACAATGCATCCCCTTCGAACTCGATCCGCAGGAAGCCGACCACCCGAACCAATTTGCCGTGATACCGTTCGGGAGTCGCAATCAGTTGAACCAACGATACGCCGAGGGGCTCGTTGGCGAACAGTGGAGCTCCGCACTGTATCGCCGCAATGGCAAGCACCAGTAGCAACATCGGAGGAATGCAGCGCATCGGTCTTCCCCGGGCGTGCCACTCTTGTTTTACCCATAGGGCTGACGGTGGTCCACCAGGGCAAACTTTGTACACGCCGCGCGTTGGTCCCGCGATAGCGGTATAGTGCAATGTACTTTCCCACTTTTTGGATTTGCCTCAGGGAGGAAGTCTTAGCAAGATTTCCTATCGGAACACCTGGAGAGCGTGATGGACGTGAAGAAGCTTGGAGTCTGGGCGGCCATCGATGAGCTGCCCGCAGCCGGCGCGGCAGCGTTCGCCCGGCGTATCGAAACTTGGGGCTACGGTGCGTTGTGGACTCCGGAGGCGACGGGACGCGAGGTGTTCTCCGCGTCCGCGTGGCTGCTGGCCAATACCAGCAAGCTGATCGTTGCCAGCGGGATCGCCAACATCTATGCACGCGATCCCGTTTCCGCGGCTGCAGCACAGAAGGGTCTGAACGAGCAGTCGGGCGGCAGGTTTCTGCTCGGGCTGGGCGTCTCCCACATACCGCTGGTCGAAGGCCTGCGCCAGCATACGTATGGCAAGCCCGTGCCGACCATGCGCGCTTACCTTCAGGCGATGGCCCAGGCGCCCTACCGGGCTGTCCCGCCGTCGGCACCCCCGAAGACGATCCTCGCTGCACTCGGCCCCAAAATGCTTGAGCTCTCCGTGCAGCAGGCCGACGGAGCCCATCCCTACAACGTCAGTCCGGAGCATACGCAGAAAGCACGGGCGCTGCTCGGTCCGGGAAAGCTCTTGTGCGTCGAACAGGCCGCGATTCTTCAGACGGACCGGACCCAGGCTCGCGCCTCGGCCCGCAAATTCCTGGCCGTGTATCTGGGGCTGCCCAATTACGTCGATAACTGGCGACGCCTGGGCTTTAGCGACTCAGACTTCGCGGGCGGGGGCTCCGATCGGCTAATCGATGCGGTGATCGCCTGGGGCGATGAGAAAGCGATCCGCGCGCGCATCGAGCAACATTGGCGAGCGGGAGCGGACCACGTGTGCGTTCAGGCGATAGGCCCGCAGGGGCAGCCCGACGAGCAGCTGCTTGGCATGCTGGCGCCCGGGCCCCAATAGGGCCTCACCGGGCGAATACATAGTCGGGGCCTGCACGATGGCAGTGGTGCCGGTATATTGTGCGCCCATGCCCAAGCTGCTCAAAGGGGTCGATTGGAGCGCGCTGCCCGACCTCGCCCACTACCGACAGCAGGGTATGCGTTCGGGTGGAGGTGCCGCCGGCTTCGCTGCCCAAGCTCGCGTTCGAACTGCTGCGCGAGAAGTTCTCGGGCCAGTTGAGCGCGGTCGATGCATTTCGGGACTGGTGCAGAACGCATTGCGTTCAACATGAATTTGATTCCTGGGTTGGAGGGCCCTGCTGCACAGTGATGACTTCCGTTATGGGTCAAAACCGGTAATGCGATGATCGAGGAGAAAAATTCCGCTTAGCCCCCAGTACCCGACATCTGCGTGTTGATGAGTACACGCCCTAAGTGTTTCTCCGCGATCTTTGCCGTATCGGCGGTCAGCTCGCCGGACACGGCTGCTCTGCCCCCAAGTTTTGCGCATCGCGGTGCTGACCTTGGTCGCGGGCGACAGGAACAAGGCCGCAAAAGGCTGCAAACCACCCCATTTGAGTCCAACGGTTGCTCTCTTCCGGCCTTGCTCGGTTTCTATTGTGGCTGATTGCAAGAAGGGGGACACCGATGACTTCCACACTGAGGCGCACACGATCCGACGTCTCCACAAGCTTGTGGGGCACGGAACCGCCGATGGACGAGATCTTTCACGTGGCCAACTCGAACCAGCTCCCGAGCAAGCGGCTTTCGTTCGGCAAGCGAGCCTTGCGCGCACTGGCCCGCTTCCTGATCGCGTTTTGCATCGGTATCGGCGCCACGTTGGCCTGGCAGTCCTACGGGGACGGGGCTAGAGAGATGATCGCCGGCTCCTCCCCACAGCTTGGCTGGCTGGCACCGGAGGCTAAACCCGCGCAGACCCGTCCAAACATGACCGCGCCGGCTGCCCCCTCTGCTGATCAGCAGCAGCTCAACGCTTTGTCGCTTGGTCTCGCAGCGATGCGACAAAGTATCGACCAGCTCGCCGCCGGCCAACTTCAGATGACGCAAGAAATCACGAAGCTGCGAGCGGCCCAGCAGGAGAGCCTCGACCAGATCTCAGTGCCCTCGTCGCGGCCCGCTGTCCCGGCGCGCAAACCCGTGCCTATGACTCCCCCGTCGCAGGCACCGTCCGTGCGCTGACGGCCAGATCAGATCGGCCAAAGCCCGGAGGGTTGCGTCGCATAAATCGTCCGATGTGGCATTTTTGCAAGCTAGTGAGCAAAAGAGCCATCATGACGTGCGATCGAACAAAAGCTCGGATCAGCCCGCCCTGTAGCCACAAACGATGGAAAAGGTACCTCCCAGCTGGGGCGAGTGATTCGTCTGCCCTCCCCGGCCGGGCGGTCCCGGTCCCCACAGGTTGCCCCCTGCTGTCGACCGGGACCGTTCTGAACCTAGGTGAGCTCAGTTTGCTGTGACCCGCGTCACAACTCCCACCTAAACTTTCCTGACCGCGATCATCCCGCGTGGGTGCCAAGTCAGCGGACACGGCTGCTCTAAGCCGACCCAAAAGCCGGTCACGCATACGCACAGCGGCCACAAGTTATGCAGGACTGCCGTCCCGTCGGAAAAAGGTTAGTCCTCGGTCGAACCTCCGGCCGGGGTCCCGGTCATAAGTTGCCCCTTGAAAAAGATCCCCGTCATGCCGAAAAAGCTCCCGACCGCCAAGAAGCGGCAGCGGGCGCGATCAAAGGCCCCTTCAAAAAACGATGACCGGCCCTGGCGACGAGGGCGTTGCCGGAACGCGATGCTTCGGATTGCGGATCAGTTCTATCGATTGGTGGCCGCGATTACTGGATAACTTCACCCTCGCGCATCGGAGGTAGCACCGTTGTTCTTGGCAGCGTCTCCTCGCCGTTGAGGACCTCGGCACGAGTGTTGCGCATCGCGGTGCTGACCTTGCGCGCCAATAGTGCAAAGTCCTTCAGGTGTTCGCTTATCTTCCTGCCGTTCGCTCTCAGATCCGCAGCGAGCTGTTGAGCTTCTGCCGTAATATCTCGCGCAATGCTGACGGCAGCTTGTGCGGCCTCTTCTATGTCCTTGGCTGTTCTCTCACTCGCATCCACGACGGCGAGGGCCGTCAAATTCCCGATTTTGTCGATGCGCTCGCCGGCGGTGATCTCCGCCACAACGCCATCAGCACTCGATCCATTTCCCGCGAAAGTACGCAACGCTTCTTCGAGACGGCGCTCAACTTCGTTCAGAGTAATGAGATTCATGTCGGTCATGCAATGCCTCGTGGCGTACCTTTCCCGGAGATATAGCTCAGATCAAGACGAGACTCCGATTTCGCCGATCGGTCAATATGCGCGGGCTGGCTTTCCCCGCTATTCAAGGGTCATTTTATCGGTGAGTTAAAGTCGGAGTGGTCGACCCTGGGCATGAACACCAGAGCCCTTTGTCAGCGCTGCTTCTGCTGATCGACATTGGGGGCGCCGCCAGGCGCAATCAAGCCGATTGGCATGGCAGGGGAAGGTGGTTGTGCGCCGAGCAATCGGTACATGCCCGGACGTGCATGCCGCACCGTGAAATCCAATGCATTCCGGCCAAGATCCGTGATATGCCAGGCCTTAAGCCCACGATCGCCATCGACATATTTCCACGCCGCCCAGCCCCGAACGTGGCAGGCGCGTTTCGTGGATTTGCGGATCGCCGCGCTCTGTGCGTTATCTCGCGGCCCCACATCTCGCAACATTTCCAAGAATTTGCGCTGCTTCTCTGATAGAGGTTGCGAAAATGTGCGCCGGTTCGCGTATTGGACCATCGCCCTGCTGTTCCCGACAATGTACTCCAAAAAAAGATCACGGCGCTCTCGGATGAGGAGAGTCACGTTTAAATGCGGTAAAGGCCCGATTCGCAGGGGCACCTGTACCGGCACCCTCCCTATCGGGATTAGGCTGCGCAGCAGAGTCTTCCCCGACGGCCGAGCTTTGTAGCCCTTTACGGCGACGGCGTGCGGTTATCAGGTATTTTTGTGACAACAGCGGTTGGCAGTCTTTTCTCCTCAGTTGCTTGTAAAAATGCCACAGGTCTTGTGGAACTAAACTCGCTGTTGCGCGTGCGCACACGTGCGATCCTTGAAGCATCGTGCGAGATCGATGAGGGTTGCCACGCAAAATTCGCCGGAATCCAATGGAGTCCGGCCACTAGGTGGGAACCAATTCGTGCATCGGCGAACGTTATCGCTAGTTCGACCGGGTTGCGCGAGCTCTGTGGCTGTTATCCGCGGCTTCTTTCCATTGTACCAGGCTTTCCGCGATTATTCGTGTCGATTTCGCGGCCGCTTGGCTCATTTGCGCGTAGTCGGTGATCTCGCGGTGGACTCGCTGAGCCTGCTCCTGCAGATAAGTTCGAAAAGTCTGCAATTCCGCGATCAATTTTTCGATCTCGAGGGCCGAAGAGTCGGAAACGCGCTGGATCAATGAAGTTAGATTATTGACCCCCGTTTCGGCGTCTCCCGTTTCGCTGACCACCTCCGGGCTGGGGAGACCTCGGCGAACAAGTTCGCGCAGTTCGCCTTCCATTTGCGGCGGCAGTGCCTGTCTTTCTCGATTGCCGGGCTTAATCATGCTCATGACCATCCCCCTTTGGTGCGAGCACGCCCCCTGCATAGCGAATTAACGCCGGCGATTCGGGCCGTTTGGCGGCGCTTTTTTGTCAGATCAAGACAGCGAGCCGTCTCAACTGGAACGTCTGCAATCGGCGGAAGGTCAGCGACCCTTTGATGTTTCCAAATCCGGGAGGGCACTGACAAGGAAATTCCATTCGCACATCCGCAAACTCGCCATAAATCCAAAGAACACTGATGTACGATTGCAAAATACCGGGGCTAAGGTAATGAAAACCGTCGCGATTGTGGTGGGCGCATGCCTGCTGGCTGGCTCGGCCCATGCAGGATCAAAAGACAGCGTTATCGGCAAGCAAGTTCGTCTGCCGCACAACAAGATGGGTGTCATCGTCGGGCGCGCGGGAGAGGGCTTTATCATCATGCCCGCCAAAAGAGCTCAGGAATTTTCCCAACCCGATCGCCAAGTAGCGAGAGAATGATGCCAGTTGCACATGCCGTTGGCGATCGGCTCCTCTGCAATACCGGTTAGGATCGCGGCAGGACTTGTGCGAACACAGATTCAGGGGCAACGAAGCGATCACTCCCGGCTTCCAGCCTTCATTGCACGGATTGCACGCCGGGGAGCCGGTTTTATCGGATTAGGATCAAAAAGCGGTTTTACTTCTGCGAGCGCCAGGACTCAATTTGATCGATCCAACGCTTGGCCTCGTCGATTGCCCGATCCATGCTGGAATCGGCGATCGAATTGAGCTCTCTTGAACGATTCCCAATTCGGGTGACCGCAATACGCCAACCCTCTTCCGCAACGCTGGAGAGCGTCAGCTGAAACCCTCTGTATTCAATTACACCGTATTCGTCAGTCATCCGGATTCGCTCGAAATGCGCGATGCGTTATTCGGCCAGAGTTCACGCGCCGGCCGGTAACTGGAATCCTTTCCGACACAAAATGAGTCGTGTGACAAAATTGGGACCGGGGCAGGCTGCACTAGCGTCCCAACAAATACTGCTTGGACTTCTGATCTGTACCGCGCCGGCGCGTGCACCGCATTGGCAGCAGGGCGACTCTGATCGGTGCAGTGCCCGTCGGCACGCGAACCGAATTCAGCCATCCATGGCCGAGGCCGCCAAGTCCGATGACGAAGATGCCTTCAGCCGCAGTTGGAACGGCACGCTGGGTTCGCGCGAAGCTGGCTACTGCTTCCCTGTCGGAACAAGCTCGACATGGACGGGATTGGGCGTGAGCTTCGGGTCCGACACACCGGAGGACGGCTGTATGTGGATGTCGACCGTATTCGACCGGTAACCACGATGCGAGAACGTGACGCTGAATGACCGGTCGGTTGAGACCTCCATCAGGCAGGGAGTCTCGCAGGCGCCGCCCAGCGAGGTTTGTGCCGTGGCGCCTTCGGGCACGGATTTGAGCGCGATGGTTTCAACAATGGCGTACTCGGGCGTTCGCGACATCGGAAGCTGCGGGGGCGAAACGACCTGCGGACTCCGCTTATCCGCGTTCTGGCGCCAACGTATCGCGGCGCGAGACAGCATCGTCTTGACGGCTCGCCTTGCGATCTGTCGCGGGTGTGCGTTTCACTTCGCTCGGAGCAGCTTGTGTGCTCGTCGACTGCGGAGCCGGCCACTGGACATTGGGCGCGGCGGGCATTTGCGAAGGTGAAGAAAGCTGATTGATCTCCGTTTGCAGCTTGCGGATCCGTTCATGCAGTTCGGCATTTTCCTTCAGTGCCTTGAGCCGGCGCTCGCGCTCACGCTGTTCGGCTTTGGCCTTTTCCGCCTCGAGACGGCGGACCTGTTCGCGTCCTTCGGCATTCCATTTTTCGATGACTTCGGTGCTGGCCGGGGATTGCGCCAAGGCCTCGCCGGACGTCGCTATGCCAAGCATTGCGATGAGGAGAACACTGGACCGATGCATGGCAATCCGCGCCTCAAAATCTCCGGCCTCAAATATAGCTCGCCAGTTATCCGGCGATTGTGGCAATTTTGCAACATCTCAAAAGGAATTCAGATCGGCGGCCGCGGGTCGCGGATCTCGATAAGCAGGTTGCCGAACCCAGGCGGCGCAGCGACACGGATTCTCCCGCCGCGCTCCGAATCACCCATTCGTCACCGGACGTTCGGGAAAGACGTCGACAGGCACCCAGCAGAATCAAAATCGGCTCGCACCACCCGGGCGCGACGCGCGCCCGGGCGATGCGAACCGACCCCAGCCCCCTGCCTCAGCCCTTCGTCACGATCGGCGGCGCCGCGGGCGGTGGACCCTTGCCTTTGCCGATCGGAAACGGTTCCTTGCCTGCGCATGCGGCAAGGCTCAGCGCGGCGAGCGCCGCGACAGCTGCGACCAGAAATGATTTCATCACTGCCCCCGTCTCTGGGTGAGCACAGGATTACCCGAGCAGGGAGCGGGCCACTAGTGCGCGAAAGACACACTCGATGGAAAACCGCCTATGCTGCAACCGACCCGCACGGCACCGTGTAAAATGCTCGTAAAGATCGGGATCTCGTCCTGCCCGTCGAGACGTGCCATGAGGATTGCGGCAAGCGCCGCGGCGCTGACGTTGCTCACCGGATGTGCAAGCACGACCGTCACCGCGCCCGGACCGGCGGCGGCCGGCGACGAGCGCGGCGGAAAGATCGCCTATGCCGGCAACATGCCGGCGGCCAGCAGCGCCGTGCGGGCCCATTGCGAGCAGTTTGGCAAGAAAGGCTTCATCACCCAGATGAACCTCTCGCCGGAGGGCGGCGGCACCATCGTATTCGAATGCCGCTAGTCAGGAAGTGCCGTTATCGGCCTCTTGAAATCCCGATCGGCGCGCGCAACCGTCCGCGCAGCGAGCCGTGAATATCCTGCACCATTCGGATGGTGCCCGCGCGAAGCCCCATGATGACCAAGGACGGAACGAAGGAACGCGGTCTGCAGTTTAGCCGCGAGGACGAGCCGCCCAGCGCATGAACGAGCTCGGCCGAAAAGGGAACGTTGCGGAGTTCCCTCATGAAAGCCGCTTACGAATATCGGGCCAAGGCTTTCGAGTACCTGTCCCTGGCCGAGTGCATGAACGATCCCGAGCAACGCGCCGACATCCTGCGATTTGCAAGGATGTGGATGGAGTTGCCCGAACCGATCGACGAGCTTCGCGGCGCCTACGAGTTGCCACGCCGGCGATGAGGCTAGTCCAACCGATGCAACAACTTGGCTAGCTTCGGCGGAATGGGCTCGCTCGGCAGGTCCGCATAGATCTTCCGCAACTCATTCCCGACGCAGATTCGCAAAGCTCGAGCAATGCGACGCTCGGCATCTCCGACAGTTATCGTCCATTGCGCGAAAGTATGAGACTCCTGAGACCCCTTCTGCATGGCGCGCCTCCCGGAGCTTAGACGGTGCGCCGGGCCAATCGTGGCCGGCCGAAAATGGTTCCAAAAGCGCCGGTATTCCGAGAAGCAGATGAAGATTTCTTCGCGTTTCAAATTGCCGGATCGATGGATCCAAGCGGCAAACGAAAGCAACTGCCTCCTCTTCCGTCGTCAGCCGGCCGATGATCTTGTGAGGGATGCCGTCGCCTGGTCTTACCGGGTAGGCGCGGGTCCATTCGGGCGAACAAATCTTCTGGAGAGCCAATACGACGGTTGCGCCAGATATCCGCACCGGATCGGAAAGCGATGTTGCATCCCGCAGTTGGGACATTGGATACACATCATCATGTTCTGCACGGACGAGAGCGTTCCGTTGTCGGTGTTTACCCCCGTATCGATCGCGCGACCTGTTTGTGGGCAAGTGAAGCTGAGCGCCCGCATCATCGTTTCTCCCTCACATTGCCGCCCCGGGCGAAAGGCTTCCAACATATGATAAACAATCCGTTAACGGCACACTTGCAGCAAATCATTGCGGCGCAATCGCTCAAGGAAACGAGCTGCAGTTTGCTCGAACTCGCTGACGAAGCCGACGCGGGCGGCCTGCGAGGCTGCCGCTTTCGGTACCCGCGTGCACGCGATTGCCGCCGCCCCCATTGACAAGCACGCCATCGACTCCCGCCGCCTCACTCGATCACCTCGTCGGCGCGGACGAGCAGCGATGAGGGCAACGTCAGGCCGATCGCCTTGGCGGCTTTCAGATTGAGGACGAGCTCGTACTTGGTCGGCTGCTGCACGGGAAGCTCCGCGGGCTTCTCGCCGCGCATAATGCGATCGACGTAACCCGCAACGCGGCGATATCAACGGCATCAGGTCCATAGCTCATCAGTCCGTTGCTGGCCGCAGTGAAGAAGCGAAACGGATAAAGCGCTGGGAGACCGTGCCGGGCCGCCAGACCCGTTATCAGTTCGCGGTTTGCCTGTGATACCGGCCGCGGCAACACGATCAAACTTCCGTTCGGCTCGCGCGCAAAAGCGTCGATCGCCTGCCGAGATCGCCCGATTCATAGCCGCTCCAATCGGTCACGTGGATGCCGAGCGAAGGAGCGGTCGCGATCATCGCGCTGAGCATCGCCGTGTTGGTGATCATCGCTCGGTCCATGATGGCCAAGACCCGCGTCACCGCGGGCGCGGCTTCCTTCATGATTTCGAGCCACTTGCCGCCGATGGAGAATTCGAAGTTGGCGAACCCGGTTACGTTGCCGCCAGGCCGGGCAAGGGTTGCAACAAATCCAGTGCCGACGGGGTCGGCGATTTGTGCGAAGACGATCGGAATGGCGGCTGTCGATTGCGCCAGTGCCCGCAACGGCGGCAGACCATTGCCGACGAGCACATCCGGGCCGAGCGCAATCAGTTCATCGGCGAGCTGCTGGGCCTGCGCCATGTTCTCGGCGCCCCAGCGGTAATCGATAATGAGGTTGCGGTTGCGCACCCAACCGAGTTCGGCAAGCCGCTGCTCGAACATCTTTGTGCGGTTTTCCCATTCGGCATCATTCGCGGGGTTGTTGATCAGGACGCCTATACGCCGCATCGAGCTCTTTTGCTCCGCACGCACAGCAAACGGCGATGCCACTGCGCCGCCGAGTGTCGCGAGGAACTCACGCCGCCTCACTCGATCACCTCGTCGGCGCGGGCGAGCAGCAGCGCCGGCACCATCAGGCCGAGGGCTTTGGCGGTCTTCGAATTGATGACCAGCGCGAACCGGGTCGGCTGCTGCACGGGCAGCTCGGCGGCGTTTTCTCCGCGCAGGATGCGGCCGACGTAAGCGCCGACTTGACGAAACGTGTCCTCCCGATCGGCACCATAGCTCAGGAGGCCCCCCGCGAGCGTGAATTCCGAGGAGGAATAGATCGCCGGGACTCGGTAACGTGCCGCCAAGCCGACGAGCTGGTCTCGCTGGTTCGTGAGAAACGCGTCGGTGTTGACGAGAACCCCACCGGCCCGGTTGCTGCTGATCGATGCAAATGCGGCTTCGATCTCATCGGGTGTTCCGGCACTCAGCAGGTCGAGCTCGACGCCGAGCTCGCGGGCAGCCGATCGCAATGCCGCTGCGTCGGTTTCGCCGTTGACGTTGTTCGGATTGAGGATCGCTGCGATCCTGCGCGCAGGCACCAGCTCGTGCAGCAGCTCGAGCCGCTTGCGCGGCAGCTCGCCGGCCATCGCGGTTACGCCGGTCATGTTCCCACCCGGCCTGCTGATGCTGTCGACCAAGCCCACGGCGATGGGATCGTCCCCGGTGTGAAACACGATCGGGATGCTCGCGGTCGCGTTTCGGGCGGCGCGCGCAGCCGAATTGCCCGCCGCAGCGATCACCGCCACGTCGACCCGAACGAGCTCCTCGGCCAATTGCGGCAATCGCTCATATTTCTCCGCTGCCCACCGGTATTCGACCGCGACATTGCGACCTTCGACGTACCCCGTCTCTTGCAATCCGAGCCGCCAGGCGCGGACGGCGGCGGACAAGCCGGCAGGCGTCACGCTGCTGAGCCAACCCACGACAGGCATTGCGGCTTGCGCGCGGGCGCCTGACGGCCACAGCACCGCCGCGCCAAGCAGCGCCACGAACTCCCGCCGCCTCATTCGATCACCTCGTCGGCACGGGCGAGCAACGCGGCCGGCACGGTGAGGCCAAGCGCCTTGGCGGTCTTCAGGTTGATCACCAGTTCGAACTTGGTCGGCTGCTCGATGGGCAATTCAGCAGGGTTCGCGCCCCTGAGAATTTTGTCGACATAGGTCGCGGCGCGTCGAAATTGATCGGAACGGTCGATCCCGTAGGAGAGCAAACCACCGGCCTCGGCGAATTCCTGCAGATGAAAGATCGAGGCCAAGCGGCTTTTCGCTGCCAGATCCGCGATCATCGCAATATTCCCGGCAAACAAGGGATCCGGCGTAACGAGCAGGGCTCCGGCACCGGCATTGACGGCCCCATCCACCGCCTTGCCGAATTCGGCGGCGCTACGTACGGCAAGCGAATGCAGCTCGAGCCGCAGCCGCCGTGCCGGAACCTGCATTTCTTCCCACGTCAGTGTGGAGCTCGAAGCGGGATTCGTCGGATTCCACAGCACAGCCACTCGGTCGAGCGTGGGGACGATTTCCCGGAGCGCCTCCAAGCGCTTTCCGGCCAGCTCCGGTGCCAATTGCGAGATGCCCGTGAGATTGCCGCCGGGCCGCGCGAGGCTCTCGGCCAGGCCGCTCGCGACCGGATCCCCTGCGGAGGCTACCACGATCGGAATCGTACCGGTGGCAGCTTTGGCGGCCAGAGCGTCCGTGGAAATCGACGCGACGATGACGTCGACGTTCCGGCGCACCAGCTCGGCGGCGAGGGCTGACAGCAGTTCGGCCCTGCCATCCGCATATCGGTACTCGATCTCGATGTTCTCGCTTTCCCTCCACCCGAGCTCGCGCAGACCTTGGCGGAACGCCTCGTGCCACGACGCGGCACGGGATGCGGAAAACGGCGACAGCAAGCCGATGCGCGCAGTCCTGGTTTGCGCGCGCGCGCCGGTTGCCAATCCCGCCGCAAGCAAGAGCGCGACGAACTCCCGGCGCCTCATTCGATCACCTCGTCGGCGGTCACGAGCAGAGTCTGAGGCACGGTCAGACCGAGCGCTCGGGCAGTCCGGAGGTTGATCGCGAGCTCGAATTTGGTCACTTGCATCACCGGCAGGTTGGCCGGCTTCTCGCCAGCGAGAATTCGTCCGGCATAGATGCCGGCTTGCCGGTGTGACTCGGTGACGCTTCCGCCATAGCTGATCAGGCCGCCGGCGGCGGCGAAGTCCCGAGAGAAGAACATCGCCGCGACCCGATGCCGGACCGTCAGGTCCACCAGCCGCTCCTTGCGACCAATGAAGAATGGATCGGGGCTGACGACGAGCGCATCGGTACGAATTTGGGCCAAGGTCGCGAAAGCAAGCTCGAGATCTTGCTCGCTGCCCGCCTGCAGGATGTTGAGCTGAAGCCCAAGAGCAGGTGCTGCCGTTTGCAAGTCTTCGATAATCGCCTCTGCATTGGCATTGGTCGGGTTGATCAGAGCCGCGACGATGCCGGCCATGGGCAGCAGGTGACGCAGGACCTCCAGTCGCTTTTGTCCAACTCGCACGTTCAGCGACGTTACGCCGGTGACGTTTCCATTCGGCCGGCTCAGGCTGGTCACCAGCCCGCTGGCTATCGGGTCGGCTCCCGTTTCGAACACGATCGGAGTCGCCGTAGTCACCGACTTTGCAGCCCGTGCCGCGTTGGCGCTGCCAGGAGTCGCGATCACGGCCACCTGCCGGCGGGCCAGATCCGCCGCCAATGCCGGCAACCGCTCGTTTTTTCCCTCCGCCCAGCGATATTCGATCGCGACGTTTTCACCATCGCGATAGCCGGCCTCTTGAAGACCTTCGCGAAATGCAGCAACGCGCGTCGCATAACCCTCGGGCGATCCAAAACCCAGATAGCCGATCACCGGCACCGGGCTTTTCTGCGCCCGACCGGCGAGCGGCCAGACGGCAGTGACGCCAATCAGTCCAACGAACTCCCGGCGCTTCATTCGATCACCGCGTCGCCCAGACAGCAATTTTCGTGGCGCATTGATATCCTTTCCGGCCCGGCTTGACCCACAGTTCAGCGTAGCACGGCATGCGTCTGCGGTGGCCACGGCGCGGACACGGCAAAACGATCAATTCCCTTCGGCGATCTGTCGGTTCGACATAGAACTGCCTTGGCCGGGGTCATGCCCGGATGTAACCTTGCCAAGCGGCGGGGGGAGTCCAGGGAGGCGTGGCATGACCGGCAGCGAGACAGGGATCGAGAAAAAGCCGCTCTACGAGCGGCTGGGCGGCGTCTACAGCATTGCTACGGTCGTCGATGATTTTATCGATCGCATCATGGTCGACCCGAGGCTCAACGCCAATCCCCGGGTGGACGAGGCTCACCACAAGGTGCCTCCGGCCGGCTTCAAGTACCTCGTAACCGAGATGCTGTGCTGGGCTGCGGGAGGACCCCAGCATTACACGGGGCGTGACATGGAGGTATCGCACCGTCACCTCGCGATCACCGAGGCCGAATGGGAAGCTTTCATGGAGGACCTGCAGGCGACCCTGGACAAATTTTCGGTCCCGGCGGCCGAGCAGACCGAGATCAAAGCTCTCATCGAGAGTACGCACGCGGCGATCGTTATGCCCAGCTCGGGTCGGATCGAGCCGGTTCCGATGGTAGCGTAACGATCTCAGGTGACCGACGCACCGGCCTATCATAAACCGGATGGGACGCTAGAATAGGCACTCGGGCGTTACCTCACCGCCCATTGGCGGCGGATCGAAAGTAGCTGCCGCGCGTTTACGCAGCGCGGGGCACGAAATTTTCTCCGGTTCTGCCACCGTAAGATTTCGATGAGGTCGAACGAGGGAGGCAATCATGTCGGGAATCAGGACATCCCTGGTGGTCGTGGCGGCGCTTATCGTCGGTTCGGCTTGCAATGCCGCGGCCGCCGAGCGCCAGCAGGCACGTCACGTCCGCCATCATGCCGGTTTTGCATCACTGGACTACGGCAGAACGCCGCGAGTGTTCGACGGCACTTGGAACCTCACCGCGAGCACGGCAGCGGGCAGCTGCGGCTCCTACGGTTTCCGGGTGAACGTCGTCAACGGCCGGGTGGTCTCACCCGGCATTTCCGGCGTATCGGGGCGGGTCACGCCGGCCGGAAATGTGTCAGTGACCGTGCGGCGAGCAAATGGCGTGGTGTCCGGCGCCGGACGCCTGTCGGCGCGGTCGGGGGCCGGGCGATGGACCGGGCGCTCGGCCTCGGGCCGGTGCGCCGGGTATTGGCAGGCGCAGCGCGGGATTTAGGCGAGCCTTTTGGACGACGAACAGCCGCCCGTGTAAGGACCTCGCCGCGCAGCTTGCATGGAGGAGGCGGCTGCGAGGCGGCGCTTGGCCCTCCTCCGGAAGGCCTTCGCGCGCTCAACGCGCAACTTACATCCTTTTCCGAGAGCGAGGAGCCGGAGGTGGTTCGCGATAATTTGGCGAGCAGTATGCGCCGGGGTCCGCGAATGACGTAGCGCGACACTGCGCAAGCGTCTGAAACCCGCAATTGTAGGTCCATGGGTCGTAGTACACACACCAAGGCCCGGCATTCGCGGACTCAGGCCTGCCGATCAGTAACGTGATAACTGCGCAAAACATGGCGGCTGTCATTCGCATTGCACGTCTCCTTCAAATCAGGTGCCAAACTCCCAGAGGCCGGGAGACCACCGGCCGTCCCGGCAACGCGGGGTGCCCGAAGGAGCGACTGAGCGCACATTCGAGGAGGCGGAGGCGCGGAATCACTACCACCGGGCCGGTCAATGTTCCCTCACGGTTCACGTGATCCTCGGAATCGGTGCGGGAAGTATATTCCCGTGTCCCGGAACCTAATCCACAAACACCCCTGTCGCAAATCGCGCGCGATGTGGAAAAGAAGCAGGCCGCAGGGAGCGACCGAGCTACCTGCCGGACGGGTCAACCCAAGCCGAGCTCTTCGTGCGGCCGCGTAACTTTGGACACCAGGTCGGGGGTGCTCCAACACAGCCCTGCCCCCGGGACGAGACGATTGGCTAACGGTCACAGCCGGGCAACGTGGCTTTTATGCAACCCATGTGACCGCCGCACAACACTGGCAGTATTTCGCATTCGGAACGGCACAGGATACTTACGCCGCCTGAGCCGGTGAATTATTATTAGGTCAAGTATTGAAGTGACACCTCTGTTTAACGACTTCCCTGCTATTGGAGGACGAAATGAATAGGCAGGTTTGCACAATGGATTATCGAGAACCGGCCCGAGTGCTCGGGGGCTCACTTTCGGACTGGCTAGTGCTCGTCGGCGGTGTGCTGCTTGCAGGACTTTTTGCAGCAGTGTTCGTTTTCTAAGTCCGACGCGCAGCTAAAAGGCCAGGACGACCACGGTTATCAAAGCTGCTCCGGCGCCCATCAGAAACAAGTCATTTGGGCGCAAGCTGAACCCACGACGATACGCAAGAAGCATCCCCGCTCCCCCCTTCGAATCAACCGCGTGCAGGTTTTGGCCTGAATCTGGCAAAATTGTGGCTTTCTTGTGCCTTGAACAGGAATAGCACGAATGGATGCGGGATCGGCTCTCTCTGGCTCTCGGCAGCCCTGCGCAGGTGAATGTCCGCCCCGCAGCTTGTGACTCTCCTGTCTGCTGGGCGCGCGTCGGGGAATTAGGAATTGGAAGTGGTTTGGGCCTGCCGGCATTTATCGGCCAATCGCTGTTCGTCGTGGAGCGTGCGAGTAAAATCGCGGTTCCATTAAGACCAGCTGGGCGCTGACGTGAAACGTCCTCCAAAAGAACATGTTGGGGGGCAGAGCGGTAATGCCTCAGGGAAGCTCGCCGCGTGCAAGTGTCGTTGCTCACGCCGCACCGAACCGCTACGATGACATCTGCGCTACCAAATGCCGATTGTTCCGCGGGCGTCCCCACATGCCCGCGGCAGCGGTGCTTGCAGACTGCCCATGGTCGATAGCGTCAACAATCCTGGCTCCGCATCGGGCGAGACGGATCTCATTTACGAGGGCCTCAGTGCGTTGGGGCCGTTTGGGGAGCTCACCGGAGTTGAGCTCGCCGAGATTGCCCAAAGAATGCGAAGGCATCGTTTCGAACGCGGCGAGGTTATCATCCGGCAGGGCGATCGCGGCGAGACATTCTATCTGGTCAGATCGGGGACCGTGAGCGTGACACGCCGCGCCGGAACTGCGGGCCCGGAGCGCCAAGTAACGACGCTCGGCCCCGGGACCTTCTTCGGCGAGCATGCACTGATCGAGGATGAGCTGCGCAACGCCAGTATCGTGGCCGCCGAGGAGGTCGAAGTCTATGCGCTGGCAAAGCCCGACTTCTGGAGATTGCTCGGGCAAATTCCGAACTTCCGGAGTCTAATCAGGAAGATCGATCTCAAGCGGTCATAGATAACGATCACTGCCGGCAGCGCATCGGGCCGGCCGATGCAGCTCGTCGTACTTGTGCTGCTCGCTCGCGTCTTGCTTATCGCAGTTGGTTTGCTCAGCTACGATCTGGCAAGCTATTATCTCTATTCGCCGTGGAACC
>JBKPDF010000061.1:0-18349 GCA_046727735.1 Pseudomonadota bacterium
CACGAACGACGGGCTGGCGCCCACGAGATTCATCGGCAGCTGCATCGCGTTCATCCAGAACAGGATCGCGAACGTCGTCTCGGTGACGATCAGCTTCTTGGTCGCGATCGAGGAGACGGCGAACCCGAATGCGGCGCCGAGGATGATCAGCGCTGCCGGCTGGAACGTGGCGATGCCGGGGCGCAGGATGACGGCGACGCCGATGAAGCCGAGCACTACCGCACCGATCCGGCTCGCGGTGAGCGGCTCGCGCAACAGCCAGGCAGCGAGCAGGGCGAGCCAGGCCGGATTGGTGAACTCGAGCGCGAACACGGTCGCGAGCGGCAACAGCGTGATGCTCAGCGCCCAGGCATATTGCGCGGCGAAATGCACGCTGTTGCGCAGCGCGTGCATGCCGATGCGACGCGGCACGAGCGAGCCCCGCAACGCCGGCCGAGCCGCGGCGATAACCAGGAGGATCAGCAGCCCCGCGGCGTTGCGGATCGCCAAAATCTCGAACACGTTGAATGTGCGCGCAAGCGCGCGGATCGATACCGCCATCGCCGTGAACGACAGCAGCACGCCGCTCATCCACAGCATCACGCGGCCGAGGTTGGCGCCGTTCACGACGGGCCTCGATTCCACGGGGCTGCCGGGATTGGCTGTGCGCGGGCGCCAGTCGACTCCCTCTCCCCGCAGGGGAGAGGGATGGGGTGAGGGGGTTCGGCTCATTGTCGGATGATTTAAATCGTGACCCCCTCACCCCGCAGCCTTCGGCTGCCGACCTCTCCCCAACGGGGAGAGGTGAACATCCGCCCGGCCTTCAGATACATGACGATCACACGCGCGGAAACGAAGCGAGTCGGTCGCGTAATCGTTATTCCGCGTCGGGCTGGTTTTCCGGCCGCGCCTGCTCGAATGCCTCGAGTTTCTGGCAGGCGGCATCGACCGCGACGATGCGTGGAAATCCTTCGAGCGGGACACGGTAGCGGCGCGCGTTCGCGACCTGGGGCACGAGGCAGATATCGGCGAGGCTGACCTCGGTGCCGAACGCATAGGGCGCCGGCGCGATCATCGCCTCGATCGCCTCGAAGCCCGTGGCGATCCAATGCGCGTACCAGGCATCGATCGTCGGCTGCTCCTGCTTCAGCGTGCGCTTGAGATATTGCAGCACGATGAGATTGTTGAGCGGGTGGATATCGCACGCGATCGCCTGGGCGACGCCACGGATCTTTGCCCGATGCAGCGGATCCTCGGGCAACAGCGGCGGCTGCGGATGCGTCTCGTCGAGATATTCGATGATCGCCAGCGATTGGGTGAGCACCTCGCCGCCGGCGACGAGCGCCGGCACGCGCATCTGCGGATTGACGCCGCGGTACTCCGGTCGCCGCTGTTCGCCGCCTTGCTTGGTGAGATGCACGGGCAGGATCTCGTAGCTCAGTCCCTTCAGATTGAGCGCGATACGCACCCGATAAGCGGCCGACGAGCGGAAATACGAATAGAGCTTCAGCATGATGCGACGTCGCAGGACCGGAGGGCAGTTTCCCCGCGCGATCTGCGCGCGCGGCCCGCCGAGCTTGGCGTAAGATCGGATGCGGCGCAACGCCGATGGCAGCAGGTGTCCGGCATATTCTCGCGATCCGCCGGGCCGCATTCGGGTTCCGAGCACCAGACTATTGCTGCACGAGAGGGATGGACGTATCAAAGCCACAGAAATGGCTCGGCGATTATCATGGAAGGCGCAGGCAGCTGTCATGACCCAGGAAGATAGCAGGCGTAGGAACTTTCGTACCAAGGCCGTGGGAAAGTCCTGGTTGGTCGTCGAGTGGAATGGAGAGGAAGTTGAAGTTGCTGGCCCGTTCGACTCGGAAGCCAAGGCAGAGAATTGGATCATTGAGAATACGGGGCCGCGCTGATCTCGATTGATTGCGGGGCTCGGTCGCGCGGATCTCATGAAGCTTGCTTCGCTCAAGCACGGTCGCGACGGGAAACTGATCGTCGTCTCGCGCGATCTTGCGCGCGCGGCCGACGCGACGCACGTGGTGCCGACCCTGCAGGCCGCGCTCGACGATTGGCAGGCCGCCGCGCCACGGCTCCAAGAGGTCGCCGATGCGCTCGAGGCCGGCCGCATCGCGCATCTCGCCTTCGATCCGAACAAATGCGCGGCGCCGCTGCCGCGCGCCTTCCAATGGGCCGACGCGTCTGCCTACGTCAATCACGTCGAGCTCGTGCGCAAGGCGCGGGGTGCGGACATGCCGGCATCGTTTTGGACCGATCCGCTGATGTACCAGGGCGGCTCGGATGCCTTTCTCGGCCCGACCGACCCGATCGCGTTCGCCGACGAAGCCTATGGCATCGATTTCGAGGCGGAGGTCGCGGTTGTCCTCGATGACGTCCCGATGGGCGCGAGCCGCGAAACCGCGGCGGCCGCCATCCGCCTCATGGTGCTGGTCAACGACGTTTCGCTGCGCAATCTCATCCCCGCCGAGCTCGCCAAAGGCTTCGGGTTCTTTCACGGCAAGCCGTCGTCGGCGTCTTCGCCGGTCGCGGTGACCCCCGACGAGGCCGGCCGCGCGTTCGACGGCGCCAAGCTCGCGCTGCCGCTGCTGTGCTATGTCAACGACGCGCTGTTCGGGAAACCCAATGCCGGCGTCGACATGACCTTCGATTTTCCCACCCTGATCGCGCATGCGGCGAAGACGCGGCCGCTCTCCGCCGGCACGATCGTGGGTTCGGGCACCGTGTCGAACAAGGGTCAGGATGGCGGCCCCGGCCGGCCGATCGCCGAAGGCGGGCTCGGCTATGCCTGCATTGCCGAGCAGCGCACGGTCGAGACGCTGCGCACCGGCAAGCCCGCAACGCCGTTCCTGAAATTCGGCGACCGCGTCCGCATCGAGATGCTCGATGCGCAGGGCCGCTCGATCTTCGGCGCGATCGATCAGCCGGTGATGCGCTATGCTGCCGGGCAAGGGCTCGAGCGCCAAACGATCCGAGGACCGGAATGAGCAAGGGCTTTGCTTCGACCGCCGACAGCGGGGAAAAGACCATTTCGTTCACTCGGCTCGGCTCCGGGCTTTACGCGTTCACGGCGGAAGGCGATCCGAACTCCGGCGTGATCGTCGGCGACGACGCCGTCATGATCGTCGATGCCCAGGCGACGCCGGTGATGGCCCGCGAAGTCATCGACCGGGTCGCGAAGGTGACCGACAAGTCGATCCGCTACGTGCTGCTGAGCCACTATCACGCCGTCCGCGTGCTCGGCGCCTCGGCCTATCGCGGTGCCGAGATTCTTGCTTCCGACACCACGCGCGGGCTGATCGCGGAGCGCGGGCAGGCCGACATGGATTCCGAGATCGGGCGCTTTCCGCGCTTGTTTCGCGCGGTTGAGAGCATTCCGGGGCTGACCTGGCCGACGCTCACCTTTCCGACCGAGCTTTCGGTCTGGCTCGGCAAGCGCGAGGTTCGCATCATGCATCTCGGCCGCGCGCACACCGCAGGCGACGTGATCGCCTATGTGCCCGATGCCGGCGTGGCGTTCTCGGGCGACCTCGTCGAATATCACTCGGCCTGCTATTGCGGCGACGCGCATTTCACCGACTGGCCGGCAACGCTCGATGGCTTGGCCTCACTCCACCCGGTGGCGCTGGTGCCCGGCCGCGGCGCCGCGCTCACCTCGCCCGAGACGGTCGCGGACGGCATCCGCCTCACGCGCGATTTCTTGTCGACCCTGTACGGGTCCGTCGCCGACAGCGTCGCCAAAGGACGATCGCTCAAGCAGGCGTTCGATGCTGCCCGCGAGGTCATGGACCCGAAATTCGCCTCCTATGCGATCTACGAGCACTGCCTGCCGTTCAACGTCTCGCGCGCCTATGACGAGGCGCGCGGCATCGAGTGGCCGGTGATCTGGACCGCGCAGCGCGATCGCGAGATGTGGGCCGCGCTGCAAGGCTGAACCGGCCCGCGGCGAGCGCATTCGTCTGCCAAGGTTAAGATTGCATTGCCAAACATCGCGGTCGTGATCATCGCGGCCGTGCAGCTCACCGGCACCAACCTGAACATCACCTTCAACGGCGTGGCAAACGCGGTCGGTTGGACCGACCGAACCCGAGGCCTCCGAAGAGGCCCCGGGCACGCCCGGGGGCCTATTTCGTTGGCGCCGCGCGCACCGGCTGCCGTCTCGTGCGGGGAAGGCGGCATCCCCATATGGTCCGTATCGCAAACCGGAGGGGTCCTCATGCGCAACTGGTTTTCCGGGGCGATCCGCCTCGCAGCGGCGGCACTCGCGTCGGCAACTTGGCTCTGCGTTGCCGTCGCGCCGGGCCGGAGCGCGGAACAGCCGGACCTGATCTTCAAAAGATCGACGGTGTTCAAGCTGCTGACGCCGAACGACAAGCTCGCGACCTACGCGATCGACGATCCGGAAGTCGATGGCGTCGCCTGCCATTTCACCGTGCCGGAGCGCGGCGGCGTCTCGGGTTGGCTCGGGATTGCCGAGGAAGTCTCCGATATCTCGCTCGCATGCCGGCAGGTCGGGCCGGTGCGCTTCAAGCAGAAGTTCGCGCAGGGCGAGGAAATGTTCCGCCGCCGCCGCTCGATCCTGTTCAAGAAGATGCAGATCGTGCGCGGCTGCGATGTCAAGCGCAACGTGCTGGTCTACGTGGTCTATTCCGACAAGCTGATCGAAGGCTCGCCCAAGAACTCGACGTCGAGCGTGCCGATCATGCCGTGGGGGACCGAGCCGCCGCCGCAATGCGCCGAGTGGCTGGAGAAGTGACGAGCTCTGCGACACCGTCGTCCCCGCGAAAGCGGGGACCCATAGCCACGGATTGTGCCGACGTCCGACGCTCGGTCATGGATCCCGGACACCCGCTACGCGGGTTCCGGGACGACCGGCCGAAACTAGCCTTTCTCAGCGCATGCACTCGATGGCGACGAGCTCAGTGCAGCTGCTGCCGCGACAGGCGGGTTTTTCCGCGACGCTCCCGGTGAGGTCCGACTGGGTCAGCTTGCGGAACGAGCGCGCGTCGGCGAACGCCTGCGCGCGGCAATAGGCGCGCGCCACCGTCGCACCGCAGCTCGCGCCCGTCGCCAGGCAGCGGTCGACCCCGTAGCCGTCGTCGTTGTCGACGACGAAGATCCGCATCTCCGCTTCGACCGCAACGGTCAGCAGGAGGAACAGCGAAAGGCATGCCAGTACCAGCCGCATGGTGCCGAGCTCGCGTTGCAGAAATCGCCGGCCGGCAGATTAGGGGGAAAGCCGTTGAGGGTGTGTTAACCGCGTCACGTTGCAGGAAGGAGTCGAGGCACGCGAGTTTCTTCCATGCTTCGCCGCGCCCGGCAAAGGCTCGGAGGGGGTGTGGAGAATTTTCGCGCAAACGTGTGGCGCTGGGGCAACGCTCGCGCGCGCCCGGCCGCTAGGATGGCGTAACCGCGAACGGCGATACTGCTTGACGACCGGCGTGTCGTTGCGCATTGTCCGCCGCCATGAACGGCGCATTCCCCTGCGGCATTTGCCGGGAGATTATTGGCTAGCGATCACGCTGGCTGCGGCCGTCTTTTCCTTGAACAGGATGAAATGGACGCCCCGGCCAGCCGAGGGCGTCCGATGCAATTGAGACTTTACGATACGCTGACGCGCAAGAAGCGGGATTTCGTGCCGCTCGATTGGGAGCGCGACGTGCCGCAATCCGAGCGGCGCGTGCGCATGTATGTGTGCGGGCCGACCGTCTACGACTTCGCCCACATCGGCAACGCGCGCCCGGTCATCGTCTTCGACGTGCTGTTCCGGCTGCTGCGGCATCTCTACGGCGCGGATCGCGTCGTCTACGTGCGTAACGTCACCGACGTCGACGACAGGATCAACGCACGGGCGGCCGAGCTCGGCATCTCGATCCGGGAACTGACCGAGCGCACGTACACGGATTTTGCGCAGGACGTGAAGGCGCTCGGATGCTTGCCGCCGACGTTCGAGCCCCGCGCGACCGAATTCGTCGACGATATGAAGCAGCTGATCGAGCGCCTGGTCGCTTCCGGTCATGCATACGTGGCCGAGGACCACGTGTTGTTTCACGTACCCTCGATGCCGGACTACGGCGAGCTCTCGAAACGCCCGCTCGACGAGATGGTCGCGGGCGCGCGCGTCGAGGTCGCACCGTTCAAGCGCAACCCGATGGATTTCGTGCTGTGGAAGCCGTCGAAGCCCGGCGAGCCGGCGTGGCCGTCGCCCGCCGGCATTAAGATCCCCGGTCGCCCCGGCTGGCACATCGAGTGCTCGGCGATGGCGTGGCGGCATCTCGGCGAGACGTTCGACATTCACGGCGGCGGCATCGATCTCGAATTCCCGCATCATGAGAACGAGATCGCGCAATCGCGCTCGGCGTTCCGTACGCCGCTGATGGCGCGGTTTTGGATGCACAACGGGTTTCTGCAGCTCGAAGGCGAGAAGATGGCGAAATCCGTCGGCAACGTGGTGACGACCCGGGAGCTGCTCGCGGATTGGCCCGGCGAGGTGCTGCGCCTGAACATGCTCAAGACCCACTACCGTCAGCCGATCGATTGGAGCCTTCGGGGAGTGGAGGAGTCCGCAAGAACGCTCGACGACTGGTATGAGTTTGCCGGCGCAGCAGGGGGCGAACGCGCGTCAGGCGCGGTGCTCGAGGCGCTGCTGGACGACCTCAACACGCCCAAGGCGATTGCGCAGCTGCACGCGCTGCGTTCGCTCGCCCAGGGTGGGGATGCACTCGCGCTCGATGAGCTCGCGGCGTCGTTGCGTTTCGTCGGATTGCTCCGCAGCACGGTGGATGAATGGCGAGCGAGCAGACAGGCAGCGAGGGGTATCGACCCCGGAGAAGTCGAGAACCTGATCTCCGCGCGTGCCAGGGCCCGAAAGGCGAAAGATTTCGCGGAAGCTGATCGCATTCGCGACGAGCTCGCGAGCAGAGGCGTGGCGCTCAAAGACTCCAAGGACGGCACGACATGGGAGATCGCGCGATGAGCGGGCCGCGCGCCCGGAAACCCTCTCCGCTTGCGGGAGTGTTGCAAAACCAAGCGGCAAACGCGCTTTCCCTCTCCCCGCAGGGCGGGAGAGGGTGGTGAGGACCGTAGGTCCGAACCGGGTGAGGGGCGCCTGCGTTGGGTGCGATCACTTTCGGCAGACTTGCAAATTTGCCCCTCACCCGAATCGCCGACTACGTCGGCTCGTCACCCTCTCCCCGCTTGCGGGGAGAGGGGAAGCGCGTCGGTTGGACTGCTTTGGCAAACTTCAACCGGGCGACACGCTGCGAGCGACCCCTCACCCCGCCCGCGGAGGGGCACCCCATCGCGCAGGGGCGCGATGGGGACCCCGTCCGCGCGGACACCCCTCTCCCGCAAGGGGAGAGGGGTCCCGAGCGCCTTCGCTTCGCTTTCCGAGCCGAGAGCGGCGGGAGATCTCGTCATGAAACAGCGCATCTATCTGTTCGACACCACGCTGCGGGACGGCGCGCAGACGAACGGCGTCGACTTCACCTTGGCGGACAAGATCGCGATCGCCGAGATGCTCGACGCGTTCGGTGTCGATTACATCGAGGGCGGCTATCCGGGCGCGAACCCGACCGATACGCAGCTGTTCGCCGCGCCGCGCAGGCTCGGCGCGCGGTTCACGGCGTTCGGCATGACGCGCCGGCCCGGCCGCTCGGTTTCCAACGATCCCGGCATCGCGGCGCTGCTCGAGGCCGAAGCCGACGCCGTCTGCTTCGTGGCCAAGACCTGGGATTATCACGTGCGCGTCGCGCTCGAGACGACGCCCGAGGAGAACCTCGCCTCGATCCGCGACAGCGTGCTTGCCGCGAAGGCCAAGGGCCGCGAGGTGCTGGTCGACTGCGAGCATTTCTTCGACGGCTACAAGGCCAACGCGGCCTATGCGCTCGCCTGCACGCGCGCCGCACACGAGGCGGGCGCACGCTGGGTGGTGTTGTGCGATACCAACGGCGGCACGCTGCCGCACGAAATCGAGGCGATCGTCGGCGCGGTAGTACGAGAAATCCCGGGCGACCGCGTCGGCATCCACGCTCATAACGACACCGAGCAGGCGGTGGCGAATTCGCTCGCGGCAGTGCGCGCCGGCGCGCGGCAGATCCAGGGCACGATCAACGGGCTCGGCGAGCGCTGCGGCAACGCCAACCTCGTCTCGATCATCCCGACCCTGAAGCTCAAGCCGGAATTCGCCGAAGATTTCGAGATCGGGATCTCCGACGCCAAGCTCAGGAATCTCGCGCATCTCTCGCGCACGCTCGACGAGATGCTCAACCGCGCGCCCCACCGCCACGCGCCCTATGTGGGCGAGAGTGCGTTCGCCACCAAGGCCGGCATTCACGCCTCCGCCATCGTCAAAGAGCCCGCGACCTACGAGCACGTCGATCCGCAGACGGTCGGGAATCGCCGCCGCCTGCTGATCTCCGATCAATCCGGCCGGTCCAATCTCGTGGCCGAGCTCGAGCGCATCGGCATCGCGGTCGAAAAGGAGGATTCGCGCTTGGCGCGCCTGCTCGACGAGGTGAAGGAGCGCGAAGCGCTCGGCTACGCGTACGAGGCGGCAGACGCCTCGTTCGAGCTCTTGGCCCGCGACATGCTGGGCACGGTGCCGAAATATTTCCTGGTCGAGCAGTTCGACGTCAATGTCGAGCGGCGCTTCAACGCGCTCGGCAAGCCGGTCACGGTGGCGATGGCGGTCGTGAAGGTGAAAGTCGACGGCGAGACGCTGATCTCGGCCGCCGAAGGCAACGGCCCGGTCAACGCCCTCGATCTCGCGCTGCGCAAGGATCTCGGCAAATACCAGCGCTACATCGCCGGCCTGAAATTGACCGATTACCGCGTGCGCATCCTCAACGCCGGCACCGAAGCCGTCACCCGCGTGCTGGTCGAAAGCCAGGACGAGGCCGGCGAGCGCTGGACGACGGTCGGCGTATCGGCCAACATCATCGACGCCTCGTTCCAGGCGCTGATGGATTCCATCGTCTACAAGCTGGTGAAATCCGGGGCTCCCGCCTGAGCGGCAGATGATCGACCACGTTTCCATCTCGGTTCGCGATCTTAAGGCCGCCGCGCGTTTCTACGAGGCGGTGCTCGGCGCGATCGGCTACAGCCGGCTGCGCAATCGGCCCGCGACGGTCGGGTTCGGCAAGCGCTATCCGGAATTCTGGCTCAATCACCGCCCCTCGATGCCGCCGGTCGCCTCCGACAGCGGCACGCATATCTGCGTGCGCGCGCCCGACATCGATGCCGTGCAAAAATTCTACGCGGCGGCGCTCGCGGCCGGAGGCACGAGCGACGGCGAGCCGGGTCCGCGCCCGCAATATAGCCCCACCTATTACGCCGCCTTCGTGCGCGACCCGGAGGGCAACCGCATCGAGGCCGTGAGCTTCGTGAACTCGGGTTCCTGAGCGCCGGACACGGGTCGCGCAGGACGCGTCGACCGCATCTTACGGCCGCCGGAGTTCCCGCTTGAATCTCGAGCGGAGAGGAGTAGACTTCGCATTGCCTTCTCCGCCGCGAGTCTTTCGGGGCGCCGGTCCAGGGGAAGACTGGACGGCCTTGGCTTCCGGATCTCCGAGCCAAGGCCGTTCCGTCTTCACGCGGCGGACGGTTTTCTCCCCGCATTGCGGAATCGAATTGTGCGGACAGCGGGCGAGGAACGCAGTAGCATCGCCGCGATAGAGCCGCCGCCCTGACGGCGACCTGGCGTCAACCTAATCCGGACCCTTTTTTGCGTCCCTTGCACTTGCTCGGAAGCACGTGGCGAGAGGGACGGCCATGCTTGCGCTCGAACCGCGGCCCGTCGAGGGCTTGTGGGGAAATTGCTTCGTTTGCGCAGGGGAGATGCGGATCAAGCTCATCGAACCTCATCCGGCGTCCGATCACGTCGAGCGGCGCACGTTCGAATGTACGCGTTGCGGGCGCACCCGAATCGATACCGTGGGTCTCACCCGCGCCGACGACGCGCACCGGGGGGCGCGCGGAAGATGGAGAAGACCATGATCTCCCTGGAGGACTGCATCGCGATCTGCGGGCTCGATGCCAAGGAGATCGAGGCGATCGCCGAGCACGAGCACATACCGGACATTTCCGCCGTGGCGCTCGCCGATCACCTGCTGCATCAGCCCGGCGGGGCGGAGCGCATCCGGCAAATGATCCTCGACGACATCCGAGCCGCGACCGAGTTGGGACGCGCCGATCACGCCGCCGAGCTGCGGATCGCCTTGTGCCATTTTCTGGAGCATCATCCGGAGGCGCAGGGCAGCGGCGGTCATTAGTTGACGATCGTCTTTTCCGCCACCTTCGCCGACTTGGCTGACGTTCAACTTCCTCTCCGCACGCGGCTCGTCATGCGCGGGCTTGACCGCGCACCCATGCTGCGTGTCGTCCGCGCGCCGTAATCGGATTTGCGGCTATGCCCACCTCGCAATTCCGTCGTAGAGGTCATACCAGTCGGGATTCATGGATATTACCAAATCAATCTTCCATGTGCGGGGCCAATGTTTGATGTTCTTCTCCCGTTGTATCGCTGCGAGTGCGGTCGCGTGCTGCTCGTAATACACGAGCAATTTGACTCCATACTGCTTCGTAAATCCTGGAACGAGTCCCTCTCGATGCAGATATATGCGCCGCACGAGATTGTTGGTCATCCCGACGTACAGCGTTCCTCGCGGGCGGCTCGCCAGAATATAAACCCAATAGGTCCTGTCCACGCGTGACCCCCGTACCTGTCTGCGACAGCCGCAAATTGAGAGTCCGCATGGGTGCGCGGGTCAAGCCCGCGCATGACGAGCACGGGGGGCGCGTCGTGTGTCCAACGACGAGGCACAGCCTGCCGTCGGAACTTACATCCGCTCGACGGCGCTCGCGGCGCGTTCCTCGGCCGGCACCTTGCGCGTCACTTCTGCGAGCTTCGGCAGGATGTGTTCGATCTTGTCGACCACCACGCATTCGACGTCGAGTTCCGGCCGGATGAACCCGAGCGTGCGCATGTGATCGAACAGCGCCAGCAGCGGATCCCAGAATTTCCCGATGTTGGCGATCGCGATCGGCTTGCGATGACGGCCGAGTTGCGCCCAAGTGATCTGCTCGACCAGCTCCTCGAGCGTGCCGATGCCGCCCGGCAGCGCCACGAACGCATCGGCGCGTTCGAACATCACGCGCTTGCGCTCGTGCATGTCGCTGGTGACGATCACCTCCTGGGCGCGGGCCATGACGTGCTCGCGGTCGGTGAGGAACTCGGGGATGACGCCGGTCACGCGGCCGCCGTGGTCGAGCACGCTTCCGGCAAGCGCGCCCATGAGCCCGAGCGAGCCCCCGCCGTAGACGAGCCCGACACGGCGTTCGGCGAGAATTTTTCCGAATTTACGGGCGGCTTCGGCGAAAGCCGGGTCGGCGCCGGGAGCCGAGCCGCAATAGACGCAGACTGTGCGAATCATCCTCATTCCAAGTTCTGACATCGCCGCGCGCGGAGCGTCAATACGCCCGCAAACCGCTCTCCGGCCACAGCCGCACTCCCTCCCCGCAACGACGGGCAAAAAGCGGGCATTGCCGGCCGGCCGCGCGGCAAACGTGGTGATCCGGGCCGCAGAAGCGCCTATATGAGGCCCGGGGGAGCACCTTCAACCTCCGGGCGCCGCAGCGGTTCCGGATTGCCGGCGAGAGACATGAAACCCATCGGGTCCGTCGAACGGCCGCAAACGCGCGTCTCGGGCGAGCGCGGAACGCTGCTGTCGACGCTCGTGCACTTGTGGCCCTACATCTGGCCGGGCGAGCGCGTCGATCTCAAGCTTCGGGTCGTCGCCGCGATGGTGCTGCTGCTGTTCGCCAAGCTCGCGACGATCGCCGTCCCGTTCACCTACAAGTGGGCGACCGACGCGCTTGCCGGCCAGGGCAGTGCGCCGTTCGCTGCGTCTTCCTGGGCCTGGGTGCTGGCGATCCCGGTGGCGATGACCATCGCGTACGGCGGCATGCGCCTGCTCATGGCGGCGCTGACCCAGGTGCGCGACGGCGTGTTCGCCCGGGTGGCCATGCACGCGGTGCGGCGCCTGGCGATCCTCACCTTCGAGCACATGCACCGGCTCTCCCTGCGCTTTCATCTCGAGCGCAAGACCGGCGGGCTCACCCGCGTGCTGGAGCGCGGACGTACCGGCATCGAAGTCATCGTGCGCATGGTGATCCTGCAGCTCGTGCCCACGATCATCGAGGTCGGCCTGATCGCCGTCGTGCTGCTCTATCAGTTCGACTGGCGGTATCTGCTGGTCATCCTCGCCACGATCGTGCTCTACATGTGGTTCACCTACGCGGCGACCGAGTGGCGCATCGCCATCCGCCGGCGCATGAACGAGAGCGACACCGACGCCAACACCAAGGCGGTCGATTCGCTGCTCAATTATGAGACCGTGAAATATTTCGGCGCCGAGGAGCGCGAGAGGAACCGCTACGACGTCTCGATGGCGCGCTACGAGGACGCCAGCATCAAGACCTATACGTCGCTTGCGGTGCTCAATGCCGGGCAGGCGGTGATCTTCACGCTCGGCCTCACCGCCGCGATGGTGCTGTGCGTGCTCGGCATCCAGTCCGGCACCCACACGGTCGGCGACTTCGTCATGATCAACGCCATGATGATCCAGCTCTATCAGCCGCTGAATTTCATGGGGATGGTTTATCGCGAGATCAAGCAGGCGGTGATCGATATCGAGATGATGTTCGGGATCCTCGCACGCGAGCCGGAGATCGAGGACAAGCCCGGGGCGGCGCCGCTGATGGTGACGAACGGCGCGATACGTTTCGAGAACGTCAGCTTTGCGTACGAACCGGAGCGCCCGATCCTGAAGGATCTCAGCTTCGAGGTGCCGGCCGGCAAGACCGTCGCGGTCGTCGGGCCGTCGGGCGCCGGCAAGTCGACCTTGTCGCGGCTGCTGTTCCGGTTCTATGACGTCACCGGCGGCCGCATCCTGATCGACGGCCAGGATCTCCGCGACGTCACCCAACATTCGCTGCGCGCCGCGATCGGCATGGTGCCGCAGGACACTGTGCTGTTCAACGACACGATCCGCTACAACATCCGCTACGGCCGCTGGGAGGCGAGCGACGCGGAGGTCGAGGAGGCGGCCCGCCTCGCCCGGATCGACGGCTTCATTCGCATGGCGCCCAAGGGCTACGACACCGAAGTCGGCGAGCGCGGCCTAAAACTTTCCGGCGGCGAGAAACAGCGCGTGGCGATCGCCCGCACCATCCTCAAGGGCCCGCCGATCCTGCTGCTCGACGAGGCGACCTCGGCGCTCGACAGCCATACCGAGAAGGACATCCAGGACGCGCTCGAACGCGTCTCGAAAAATCGCACAACGCTGGTCATCGCGCACCGACTCTCGACCATCGTGGCGGCGGACGAGATCATCGTGCTCGATGAGGGCGCGATCATCGAGCGCGGCACGCACCAAGCGCTGCTGGCGCGCGGCGGACTCTATGCCGGCATGTGGAACCGGCAGCGCGAGGCCGACGAGGCGCGCGAGCGGCTGGCGCGCGTCGGCGAAGACGCCGGCACGCCGAATCGCAACCCGCCGGTCGAGGCGGCGGTGCCGCCTCCCGCCGAGGCGGACGAGGCCGAGAAGATCGAGCCGGCCGACGCCGCGGAATGATCCTTCGATGTCGGTCCTCGCCTCCATTCGCGGACAGCTCGTGCCGATCCATCGCGAAGGCTATCCGTTCATCGCGGCGTTCGCGCTCGCCACCTTGTTGTTGTTCCTCGTTTGGCCGCCGCTCGGCGTGGTCGGCCTGCTCGCGACCCTGTGGGTCCTCTATTTTTTCCGCGATCCGCCGCGCATGACGCCGCTCGCCGAGAACCTCGTTGTGGCGCCGGCCGATGGGAGCATCACCCTCGTCACCCGCGCGGTGCCGCCCCCCGAACTCGATCTGGGCGCGGCAGCGCTGCCCCGGATCTCGATCTTCATGAGCGTGTTCGATTGTCACGTGAACCGCTGCCCGGTGACCGGGCGCATCGCGCGCATGGTCTACCGGGCCGGAAAATTCTTCAATGCCGAGCTCGACAAGGCGAGCGAGCACAATGAGCGCAACGCGCTCCTCATCGAGGCCGCGGGCGCGCGCGTCGGCGTGGTGCAGATCGCGGGGCTGATCGCGCGGCGCATCGTCCCGTTCGTGCGCGAAGGCGAGGCAGTCGCGGCGGGCGAGCGCATCGGCATGATCCGCTTCGGCTCGCGGGTCGACGTCTATCTGCCGGCAAACTCCAAGCTCTTGGTCGGCCAAGGCCAGACGGCGATCGCCGGCGAGACCGTGCTCGCCGAGCTCGGAGCCGGGGAGGGGATGCTTGCCTATCGGCGGGGCTGAGCGCTGCCGGCGCGCCGTGGCGCATGGTTAACGGCCGTTAACCGTTTTCTTGCAATTCCGTTAGCGCAATCGATCGAATTGCAGCGATACGCTCGCCGCCTCCGGGATGACGACTCGCTGCGAAATCCGAAATCCAGCTGCGCGGACGCGAACGGGGAATTGCGCGCGAGCGGCGTCCTCGATCGGGTGCGCGAAGGCTTCGTGTTGCTCGACGACGCGGTGGTCGAGCTCGCCGCCGCCGCCGTACTGGGGCTCGCCGGCCTGATCGCCGGGAGGCTCGGGCTCGAGCCCGAGGATTTTGCCCGCGCGATCGCCGCACCCTCGGAGCAGCGGCTCGCCGTGCTGTGCCGCGCCGCCGGGTTGAGCGTCAACGGCTTTTCCGCGGTGCTGCGGATGCGCTGCCGCATGCGCGGCGCGATGCTTTCGCCGGCTCAAGCGCTCGCTGCGTTCCGCAAAATGCCGGTCGGGACCGCAGGCCATGGTGGAGCGGGACCGCTAGTGCACCACACGCTGCGGCAAGGGCTGTAGGGGAGCTCGGCGAGCCGCGGGCGGCGAGCCGGGAGGCGTGAATCTGATTTGACCCTCGCCCGATGCCTCGCATGTGCTCGGCATCGGCCCTCCCCCTCCAGGGGGTGAAACACGCGAGTTGTGCGGCGGCGCGAATTTGGCGTGCGAGCCGCGACCGCTGTAAAATACCGCCATGCTGTTCCCACCCTTCGAGCCCGATCGCGACGAGCCGCGGCGCCGGCGCTTCCGGCCGATCCCGGTGCGCACGCTCGTGCCCAATGTCATCACGCTGCTCGCGCTCTGCGCCGGGCTCACCGCGGTGCGGCTTGCGATCGAGAACAAGCTCGAATTTGCGCTCGCCGCGATCGTGTTCGCGGCGGTCCTCGACGGCGTCGACGGGCGCATTGCCCGGCTGATCCGAGGCACCTCGCGCTTCGGCGCCGAGCTCGACAGCCTCGCCGATTTCGTCAATTTCGGCGTCGCGCCGGCGCTGATCCTGTATTTCTGGGAGCTGCACGAGCTGCGCTCCGCAGGCTGGATCGCCGCACTGGTATTCGCGATCTGCGCCGGGCTGCGGCTGGCGCGCTTCAACGTCTCGACCGAGGATCCGAACCGGCCGGCCTGGGCTTCGAACTTCTTCGTCGGCGTGCCGGCGCCCGCGGGCGCCATCACCGTGCTGCTGCCGATCTATCTGTTCTTCCTCGGCGTGCCGCAATGGGCGCCGCTCACCTTCCTGTACACGCTGCTGATCGCTTTCCTGATGGTCTCGCGGCTGCCGGTGTTTTCCGGAAAGAAGCTCGGCACCCGCGTGCCGCGCGAGATGGTGCTGCCCGTCTTCGTGGTGGTGGTGCTGTTCGTTGCAATGCTGCTGAGCTATCCGTGGATCGTGCTCACCCTCGGCACGCTGATCTATCTTGGATGTCTGCCGCTCGGGTTCTGGTCCTATCGCCGCTACGAGCGCGAAGCCGCGCAGGCCGCGAGCGCAGGCCACGAGGCGGAAAGCGAGGTCGCCGGTTCGCGCAAGTCCCCGGCTTCCGACGAGCGGCCGCTGCGACTCAATTGATCCTGCGGGGCGTTGCAGATTACCGAGCGGGGTGTCCTTGTGGGTCCGCCGCACGTCCGCTCCGCGTCTCCAGGCAGCGCCGTGTGCCGCGAGGCGCGGGATCGGTTACGGAGGGAGGAATCCATGACCACGACGGTCGAGCGCGACGGGCCGGTCACCACGATCGTGCGCACCCGAACACAGGCGCGCAACGCGATGGACCCGGCGAGCGCCGAGGCGCTGGTCGCGGCGCTGCTCGCGTTCGACCGCGATCCCGGGCAATCGGTCGCGGTGCTGTGGGGCGCGGGCGGCGCGTTCTGCGCCGGCTTCGATCTGAAATATGCGGCAAGCCAGCTCGGCAAGCGGCAGCCGCTCTCCGATCTCGATTTTCCCGAACGTGGGCCGCCGCCGCGCGCCCCGATGGGACCGAGCCGGCTCGAATTGTCGAAGCCGGTGATCGCGGCGATCGCGGGGCCGGCAGTCGCCGGCGGCATGGAGCTCGCGCTGTGGTGCGATCTGCGCGTGATGGAGGAGACGGCGTTCATGGGCGTGTACTGCCGCCGCTGGGGCGTGCCGCTCATCGACGGCGGTACGGTGCGGCTGCCGCGCATCGTCGGGCGCGGCCGCGCGCTCGACATCATTCTGACGGGCCGGAAAGTTCCGGCCGAGGAATGCTTGCGCATCGGGTTGTGCGAGCGCGTGGTGCCGGTGGGGAAATCCCGCGAAGCCGCCGAGGCGCTGGCGCACGAGATCGCGCGGTTTCCGCAAGCCTGCCTGCGCGCCGACCGCCGCTCGGTGTTCCTGCAGGAGGGCCTTGCCGAGCGCGACGCGCTCCGCTCGGAATGGGCCTGCTCCGCCTCGGTATTCGAGCGCGAAGGCGCGGCCGGCGCCGCGCGCTTTGCGCAAGGCAAGGGCCGTCACGGCGATTTCGCCGATATTTGAGTTCGGCCGAGGAGAGGGCGCGCAACGGCTGCCTCCCAGCGTCTCTATCACGATGCGCGGTCCGGGTGGGCGGGCACCGTGAAGTGGAAAATGGCACCTCGCGGCAGGTTGGCGGTCATCCACAACCGCCCCCCATGGGCCTCGATAATCGACCGGCAAATCGACAGTCCCATCCCCATACCGTGCGCTTTGGTCGTAAACAGTGGATTGAATATACGATCGATGGCACTCGGCTCCACACCCTTCCCCGTATCTTCCACCGACACCATCACACTGCCGGAGTCGTGGACTTCAGACCTTAAGCGAAGTACCCGCTCCCCATCCTCAGTGGCCATGGATTCTATCGCGTTCGTAATCAAATTCACCAGCACCTGGTGCAGCTGAACTTGGTTACCTTCTATCCGCGGGAACCATTCGTTGCAGTCGGCTTGAACTGCTATCCGATGCGTCTGCAGGTCATCGCGCACGAGGGCCAGAGCTTCCCGGATAAGATTGTGGACACCGAGCGAAGTCCGAGTCCGCGCATCCCTCTTGAAGTGGGCCCGAATATTCTCGATCACCGCGCCTGCACGGTGCCCGTTGGTAACGATTCGCTGTAATGCAGCTTTGGCCTCATCGAGCGCGGGTGCCGCGCGATTAAGCCAGCGCAGGCCCGCATTGGCGTTCATAGTCATCGCCGACAATGGTTGCTTGATCTCATGAGCAATCGAAGCCGACACCGCGTCACCGGTCATCAGCCGCACCTCGCGTTCGCGATGTTGAGCGAGAACCGCGCGCAGCAGCTCGCCGTACAGCATCGTTGTTTCTCCCAGCAGGATGACCAGCACAAGACTACCGGAAAGCACGCCGTAAACTCGCCCGGCATACCAGCCAAGGCTAAAGCGGAACGGGACAGGAAAAACGGTGAGGGCGATCTCTAGGATGTATGCGCACAAGACCACCGTCAGCCAGAGATCGAGCACCGAGCGGTGTCTCAGCCATAGCAAGACAAGCGAAAGGACGATCAATGCCGCCATAGGTCCGATCGCGTAGTACCAGAGATAGGAAACCCGTGTCGTGTCGAGCATGAGGCGGGGCAGGAGCGAATGGCCGGCCGTAACCAAAACCGTCGCACAACAGACGAGAGCAGCGACTGATCCGACACTCGCAAGAATTGCTGCACGAACGGAGCGTGGCGACTGCCACTCGATCGGGTCGGCATCCTTCAGCAGGGTATAGATGATCGCGAACAGGGCGAAGCCCGCGTGCGACACGACATAGAGCCAAACCGTACTCTGGAGGCCGGCGCCTAAGTAGCGTGCTGGCTCAAATACGCCTGGAAATGTGAGCGTCCAAGGAATTGCGATGAGCGCTGTCAGGAGATAGCCATTCGCCAGGGCGAGGAGCGCGCGCGAACGCAGGACGGAAACCTGGGCGAAGAGCAAGGCTGCGGTGATCAAGTCGGTGACGAAAATCGCAGTGCCGTAGGCAGGCATGAAGGCGTCGATCCGGGTCAGCGGCAGGGTCGAGAGCGGGCCTGCC
>JBKPDF010000062.1:0-35604 GCA_046727735.1 Pseudomonadota bacterium
CTCCCTCTCCGCCAGCTAACACGAAAAACCGAGGCCGCGCCTCACTGCCCCGACAGCCGTTGGGCGAACAGGACCATGGTCTTGCGATAGATCTCGGACCGGTTCCACTCCCGCATCACCTCGAAATTCGCCGTGCCTTCCCCGAACGAGGCACCGGCGCGCCAACCATTGGCCTTGAGCAGATTGGCCGTCGAGGCGAGCACGTCCGGCACGCTGTGTCTGAGATCGACGCGGCCGTCGCCGTCGTAGTCGACCCCGTATTTGATGTAGGAGGACGGCAGGAACTGCGTCTGGCCGATTTCCCCCGCATAGGCGCCGACGAGGTCGCGCACCGGAAGATCGCGGCGCTGGACGATCTGCAGCGCGGCCAAAAGCTCGCGCTGAAACAGTTCCGTGCGCCGACAATCATGCGCCATTGTGGCGAGCGTGCGGATCACCGGCAGATGGCCCATGTCGCCCGTGCCGTAGTCGGATTCGAGGCCCCAGATCGCGACGATCAGCGGACCCGGCACGCCGAATTGCCGCTCGATGCGCGAAAGCAGCGCCGCATGGCGCTGCAACATCTGCCTGCCCCGCTGGATGCGGACGCCGGTGACCCGGGTCGATGCGTAATATTCGAAGCTTCTCTGAAACGTGCCGCGTTGCCGGCGGTCGAAGGCGAGGATCACCGGATCGAGCGTCACGCCGGAGAGAGCGCTGTCGATGACGCCGCGCGAGATGCCGGCCGCGGCCGCCTCGCGGGAAATCCCGGCGATGAAGGCGCCGAACTCTCCACCGCATTGGGCCGAGAATGCAGACCGCGCGAACAAAACCGAAAGAACGAATGCCGCGAGTAAACGTCCGACCATAGCGAGCACCGATCAATCTTTGCACAGGCCGCTCGCCGCAAAAGCGTGCCGAGCGCGCTCGTGTCACGAAGGGGTTGGAAGAGCCGGATCGGAAGGAATGCCCGTTTCGGGTTCCGGCAAGGCAAAGTCGCCGGGGCCTGGACCGAGGCCTTGGCTCTCCTTGTACCAGGTCATCAGCCACGCAACCGCGCTCATGAGCACGAGGCCGGCTGCGCTGATCAGGAGCTGGGCCGCGATCGTGTTGGACCCTTCGACCAGAATCAAATGGCCGGCAAACGACAAGAATATGCCGAAGCAGAACAGCGCAAGCGAATGCTGTCCGCACAGGATCAACGGTTGCAGGACGGGTCGATGCAGCAGCCGCCAATCGCGCGGTATGAACGGCATGATCACGGCAGCCAGCGCCAGAAAATGGATCAGACGCAGGACATGAAGGTTCGACTTGTCGATCGGATACATGACGCGGGCGAGCCATTTCGGCACGAAGTGTCCCCATTGCGGAACGTGCCAGGTCATCACGATCAGAAACGCGAACAACAGATAGATCACGGCTGCCGCCCGCACGATCGGAGAATCGATCAAGGGCCGCAGCTTCTCGGCACCGCCGAGCGCGCACCAGGCGCCGAACACGAACAGCAGCTGCCAGGCGAACGGATTGAAGAACCATTGTCCCCCGGGGAACGACGGGAAATTCACGTCGAACCTGCGCGCCGCCAAATACAGGATCGCAGCGCCCAGAAGCGTCAGACCGGGCCGGCGCACGAGCGCCCACAGGATCACCGGACAGGCAAGCACGAGCACGATGTACAGCGGCAACACGTCCATGCCGGCCGGCCTGAACTTGAGGATCATGGCCTGGGTCAGGAGGACGTCGGGGTGGCGCAGAAAATTGAAAACGTTGAACTCTTCGGCGAACAGCGGATTGTCGAACTTCTGACCGAAATACGCGATTTCCGCAACGAAGATCAGGACCAGCAATACGTGGGTCACGTAGAGCTGCCACGACCGTTTCAGGATCCGTCCCGTGGCGACGATCGACCGTGCGGCGATGGCTCTGCCTTCCACCATCGCCGGTCCGTAGACGAAGCCGGCCGTGTAACCCGAAATGAACACGAACATCTCGGCGGCGTCGCTGAAGCCGTAATTGCGGATCGTGATCCAGCTGACCACGTTGAAAGGAATGTGATCGAGAAAAATCGCCCACAGGCCGATACCGCGGAAGAGATCGAGCCGCAGGTCACGTTCGATGGGCAGAGGCGCGGCCATGCATCATCCCCGAAATGCTCCCTCCGGTTCGCATGATCCCATGCCTTCCGGGCAGCGGCAAGTTACCGATCGGACAAGGTCGCAATCAGGTGCGAGATTACTCCGTGCGCCCATACACGGCGATCATCGGGCCGAGCGGCAGGAGGGTGCGGTCGCGCTTGAGCTCCGGCGAATAGAAGCTCGTGGCGCTGCCGCCGTCGAGAAACAGCGCGTTGCGGCAGCCCATGCGGTCGCGAAACAGCCGGGCGAATTCGCCGAACGACACCTCGGTCTCCGAGACCGCGAAAACAAGCTTGCTCTCGTCGCGGCTGCCGACGCCGACCCGGTACTTCCGCGATCCGCCTCTTTGCGCGAATCGCGGGTGCAGCCGCCCGTCGATGACGAGCATCGGACCGGACTGCGTCGCGAACTCGACCTGCGGTTTTCGGCGCAGGAATGCGCGCGTTTCCATCACTCCGGCGACCTGTCCCGCCCGGTAGAACACGCCATTCGGCCGCATATGGAAATTGCCGGGCCCGGCATTGGTGTTGGCCCGCACCAGCTCCCGGCCGTTGTCGACATAGAGGCCGACCGGGCTGCCGTCCGGGTGGTACATCCCGCCGTTCGTCGCAAAGCGCAGCGGCGCGTTCTTGCCGAGCGAGCGCGGCAGCGCGCCCGGATATCCATACGGCTGCCCGTCCGGCCGTCTCCAGAACAGCTTGATGTCGTGGCGCCGCAGATCGACCTCGCAGACGGTGTACGCGGCGCCTTCGTGCGCAACGGCACGGCAGATCGAAATATCCGCGCGTGCCGCGCAAGCGGGGATCGACGCAAGCACAAGAGCGGCAACGGCGATCGTCAGCCGAGGTGTCGGCGCGTCCGCATGCTTCATGGGCTGCACCTGTGAACGTAGGCGTCCATCCGGGGACCGGTTTGCGGCGAATCCGGCGCCGACCATGTGCTAGCATCCAAAGAGACGAGCGGCGCGCCGGCACGCCGACGCGCGAATCGAGCACGCGGTCGGGGAGAGCTCAACCGGCATCCGGGGTACCGGGTGGAGATGGTGTGATGTCCGCCGAGAGAGCTGCAAGAACCGTTCGGCGCAAGCCGAAGACAATCCTGCTGGGCAATTTCGCAGCGCTCGCCATCTCGGTCGGCGTCCTCGCCCCCTGCCAGGCGTCGGCGCTGCCCTGCGCTCTCACCGACGCGGACTATCAGTCCTTGGCGAACGCGACGGAAACTCCTTTCAGCAAAGAGGACATCGAGGCGCTCGACCCGAACGACCAGGAAGCGCTGTGCAAGGCGCGCAAGTTCTACAACGAAGCGCGCGGCAAAGACCCGAGGGCGGTCGCGCGAACGCACACGTTGCAGGACATCCCCCGGAAGATCTCGCGATTTCTCACGCCGGAGGAATACGGCGAGATCCGCTCCGCCATGAGCGAGGTGCTCGTGGAGGATACGATCAAGAAGAAAAAGTCGCCGCGGGACCGCAAATAGCTGCGCTCCCGCCGTCGCTCGGTATCCTCGCGGGGGACGCGGAGGCGTGAGCAACATGGCGATCCGCGTGGCGCTGCGCGTTCCGGTCGGCCGGCCGCTGCCGGCGCTCGCGGATTTCATCGCGCGCTGCGAACAGGCGGGCTTCGACGGCGTCGGCGTTCACGATCACCCGTCGAGCGGCCGCGATGCCTATCTGGCGCTCGCCCTCGCGGCGCGCGCGACGCGGCGCCTCGAGCTTTTTCCGGCGACGTCGAGCCCGCGGGTGCGGCATCCGTTGCTGCTCGCTTCGCTTGCGCAGAGTCTGCACGAGATCGCGCCGGGACGCGCCTACCTGACAATCGCACCCGGTTTCATCTCGACGCGCAGCATCGGCAAATCGCGCGCGCCGGTCGCGGTGATGCGCGAGGCGCTCGGTCAGATCCGGCGGCTGTTGGCGGGCGAGAGCATCGAGTTCGGCGAAGTCTCCACGCGGCTGCGCAACCGCAGCGCAGCGCCGCCGCGCATCTATCTGCTCGCCGCCGGCCCGCGCATGATCGAGCTCGCGGGCGAAGCGGCCGACGGCGCTTTCCTGATGGTCGGCCTCGATCCGGCAGGCGTGCGCGCCGCGCGCCAGCATCTGGAAGCGGGCGCAAAACGGGCCGGCCGCTCGCTCGCGGATTTCCCCGTCGTGTTCGTGGTGACGCTCGGCCTCGGGCCCGCCGACGTGGGGGCGCGCTGGGTGCGCAGCTTCTTCGCGCCCGGCCAGCCGTTCCTGGCCTATCCGAGCGCGTCCAATCTGCGCTGGCTCGCCGAAGCCGGCTTCCTGCTCGACCCGGGCCACGATCCGGCGGCGATATCCGAGGACGAGGCGCGGCGCATCGCCGATGCGTTCGGGTTGTTCGGCGCGCCGGAGCGTTGCGCCGAACGCCTCGTGCAAGCGCGCGAAGACGCCGGCATTGACCGCGTGTTTCTGTTCCCGGCGCACGACCTTGCGGGCGGCTACGACATGCCGGAGGCCGAGCTCGAGGCGTTCGAGCGCGTGATCCGTCCGCGGCTCGGAAGCTGAACGAGCCATTGAGAATAGGTGAGCTCGGGCGGCGGTATTTTACGAGAGCCGGTGCATGCTTCGTGCCGCGACGCTAACCTCGAGCAGTGCGGTGTGCCGGCCCACCGGCCCGGCCTAAAGGTCGATCCTGCGGCCTTCCTCGGCCGACCAGTAACCGGCATAGACCAGCTTGGTGGTGTCGCGCGCGAGATCGAGGCCGGCGCGGGGCTCGCGGCCGAATGCGACGCATTCCATGAAATCCTGGACCTCCTGCAGGTAGCCGCGGGTCCATTCCTCGTCGAGGCAAACGAACTGCCAGCCGGTCTTGCGATCGACTTTTTCCGTTATGTACACGCGCTCGAGCTTCGTCTCGTCGGTCAGGTAGGTGGTCATGTGGCTGTTCGGCGTGATGTTGGCGAACAGCGCGCCGCCCGTCGTGTAGGTCTCGACCAGGTTGCGTACGCCGCCGAGGATCATGTCGCCGGAAAAGATCGTGCTCTTGGTGCCGTCCGAGAACGTCAGCGTCAGCATGGCCCAATCCTCGACGTCGACCGGATCGGCCTGGATGAACTCCCGCTCCGCGCGCGGCAGGTTCTTGGCGACATTGCCGACGTCGGCGGTCACGCTCACGACCGAGATCCGCTCGCCGCGGGCGCGCGCCTCGACTTGCTTGAGATAGAGCACGGTCGAGAGGGGGTGGCAGCCCATGCGGATCAGCGAGCCGCCGCCGGCCATCGCCCATTGCGCGGCATGCGGCGCGTGCGAGCCGCTGTGGCTCTCGTCAGCCTTCATGAACAGGATCTTGTCCTTCGTCGCGGCGACAATCTCCGCGGTCTTCGCCACCGCGGGAGCGTAGATCCAGTCCTCGGCGTAGAGAAACAGCCGGCCGCTGGCTTTTACCGCCGCGCAGGTGTCTTCCATCTGCTCCATCACGCGCTCGTACATGCGCGATTTCGCAACGTGCTTGCCGATCGGGATCGCGTCGCCATCGCGGCCGAAATATCCGGTGAGCGGCTTCTCGCAGATGACGTGCTTGCCGGCCTGAACAGCCGCAACGATCATTTCGCCATGCAGCACCGGGGGCGTGCAGATGTCGACGACGTCGATGTCGCGGTCGTCCAGCAAGGCGCGCAAGTCACGATAGACGGTTCGGATGCCGTGCCGGTTGGCGAACTCGACGACGTGGTCGCCGCGCGCAACAACCGCGGTCACTTGCGCGTCGAGGCCGTAGACGCGGCGATAGCCGTGCATGTGCAGCTCGGCCGCGAACCCGCATCCGACGAGGCCCACACGCACTTTCGCCATTCCCGCGCTCCGTTGGTGCGAATGCCCCGGCGTTCAGTAACGGGACGGGTCCGGCACCGCCGGCCCCGAACGCCGCCGGCGCGGCATGCCCGCTCTGCGGACAAGTCGGACGAGCGAGGAACGTGCGAGCTCGACGAGAGCCGATATCCCCAGTTCGGGATCGCGATCGAACCGGGGAATCGCCGGATCGAGGTCGTGCCAGGGCTGCGCCGAACACACCCAAATGTTCGCCTGCGGGCGAAATGCTGCGGGATCGTCGAGGCTGCCGATCTTGACCGGCAGGAATTCCGGATGCGCCTCGTTCCTGGCGAACAGCGGCGTCCCGCAATGTTCGCAGAAAAGCCGCGCAATGCGGTTGCCCTTCGCCGACAGGCTCCAGTGCTCTTTCGGTGCGCCCTTGGTGATCCTCACGTGCTCGCGCAACAGGATCAGCGCGTGGGCCGGCGCCCCGCCGGATGCGTATTGGCAGTCCCGGCAATGGCAGGATACCGCGAGCTTCGGCTTGCCGGTGATCTCGTAGCGCACCGCGCCGCAGAAACATCCGCCGGTGCGTTTCATGCCGGGCCGCTCCGATGGCGTTTGCATGCCGCTCCTCGCAGTACGTCGCAAAATGTCGCAACGTAATGGCGAGGCGCCGCGGCAAATGCAAGGATGGCAGCACTGGCTCGCATCGGCGCTCGAGGGACACGGCGCACGCAAACGGGTGGATGTCGTGATGGAAGTCCGGCGTATGAACGACGGCGACCCGCTTGCGTTCGACGTGGTCGTGCGCGAAGGCAAGGGTGAGACCCGTCATCAGGTCACGGCGTCGCGCAAAACCTGCGCGCGGCTCGCCGGCGAGCACACGGCCGAGCATCTGATCGAGGCGGCATTCCGTTTCCTGCTCGATCGCGAGCCGAAAGAATCGATTCTCGGCCGCTTCGATCTCACCGTCATTTCCCGTTACTTCCCGGAATTCGAGCGCGAGCTGCCGAAATACCTGAGGACAGCGAACGGACGACAGACGACGGATTAGCGCGTACTACCTGTCCTCCGTCATCGGTCCTCCGTGGTCGACATGCCCGACCCGTTTCGCATCGACATCACCGCCGGCGAGAGCGTCGGCGCGTGCGCATATCCGGGCGTCGCGCGATTGCGCAAAGGGATCACGCTGCTGCTCGCGCACGGCGCCGGCGCCGGACAGGCGAGCGCGTTCATGGTGCGGTTCGCGAGCGGCCTTGCGGCGCGCGGCATCGACGCGGTCACGTTCAATTTCGCCTATACCGAGCACGCCCGCCGCGTTCCCGATGCCAACGCCGCGCTCGAAGCCTGCTATCGCGCCGCGATCGCCGCGGTGCGCGCACGCGCGCCACTGCGCCGCGGCACGCTCGCGATCGGCGGCAAGTCGATGGGCGGGCGCATCGCCTCCCAGGTGACGGCGGCCGGCGTCGCCGATGTCGCGGCGCTGGTCTTTCTCGGCTATCCGCTGCATCCGCCCGGCAAGCCGCAGCAGCTGCGCACGAAGCACCTGGCGGCCATCAGGGTTCCCATGCTGTTCGTCCAGGGCTCGCGCGACGCCTTCGGCACGCCGGCCGAGTTGCAGCCGATTCTCGGGAAGCTGACGGCGCGCGCCGACCTTCACGTCGTCGAGAACGCGGATCACTCGCTCAAAGTGCCGAAACGCAGCGGCATCGAGCAGGAAGACGTGTACGAGGCGGTCCTCGACCGCCTAGCCGGTTGGCTGGCGCAAGTGCCGTCCGGCCGCTAAGCCGCTGTTAGGATTTCCTGACTAGCCTTCGGGCCCGGCAAGACCGGCCGCGAGGCGATCGATGTCCGGCTGGAGAGGCCTGCATTACCGCTACGATCCGCCGCTGCCGAAGATCGGCAAGCAGGCGGTCGATCCCGGATTCCTGCCGGTCTCGCTCGACGACGCGCATCGGGTGTTGAACGTCAATTCCGGAACTCCCGTCCACGTCGTCCAGAAGCTCGTGCTATGTCTGCGGCAGGCTTGGCATCCGGATCATGGTTCATCGCGCGAGCGCGCGCTGCGGACCGCGAAGCTTCAGCAGATCAACGCCGCCTGGGACATCGTCAACGGCAAGCGCGCTGCAGAGCGGAATTGATCGCGATCGCGCGAGGAGTGCCCGCCCGGTGCAGCAATCGTGCCGCTCAGCCGCGCGACGCGCATGCCGGCTTGGCGCACGCGAGACGATGAATGCCGCGGCACCGCCCGTGGTCCCGTCACGGCGCGATCGCCACGCGGTGGCGCGCGCAGGCATCGGGCGGATTCCGCCGGTGTTACCTATCCGCGCAATGGATAGTCTTTGCAACCCGAATGCAAAACGCTAAGGTGCCGTCATGAGGGGGATTGCGCAGCGCCGGAGCGCCATGCCGGCCGCGTGGTTCGCGGCCGTGGTCATCCTCGCCGCTTCCGCCCACGCCCAGGGCTCCGCCGATCGCGAACATCGTCACAATTGCGAGCATTACGCCGAGCGCGATCGGTACACGCCGCAGGCCCTGAACGGCTGCTACGCCTGGTATCTATGGACCGGCGGTACCGAGTACATGTGGCGGGAGCTCGCCCGCCGCCGCATCGTCGACATCTTCGAGATCGCCGCTTCCGGCCGCGTGACGCGCGCCGAGCGCTGGCGCGAGTTCGGCCTGATCAACGATCCGGCTTGCAAGCCGGCGCAGCAGCCCGACCGCTACGGGTTGCGATTCGATGAGTGCGTCGACGACGGCCCCGCGAAGGACGGCCAGCCGATGTTCCCCGGCGCGCCGTCCGGCGTGATCGGGCTGCGCAAATTTTCCAATCCCAAGTTCGAGCCGGCGCGCTGGGATCTCGCCAAATATCTCGGAGGCGACAAGTCGATCGAGCCGCCGTTCCTGGTCGGCACCACCTGCGCGGTGTGCCACGCGACGCTCAATCCGGTGTCGCCGCCGGCCGACCCCGCCGAGCCGCGCTCGGAAAACATCGTCGGCACGCTCGGCAACATCTATCTGCAGGAAGGCCGGTTGTTCACCGCGCAGTTCGAGCCCGATGACTTCCTGTGGCACTACGGCCGCCAGCAGCCGCCGGGCACGTCGGATACTTCGCGCATCGCCAGCGACGGCATCTTCAATCCCAACGCCATCAATTCGATTCACATGCTGGCGCACCGTCCGACCCACGCCGAGAAGCAGCGCGACGGCAGCAGCAAGGACGTGTTCATGATCCTCAAGGACGGCGCGGATTCGACCGGCACCGACCGCGCCGCCCTGCGGGTCTACGTCAATACCGGGATGTGCCACGAATATTGGTTCTCGCTGCACGAGCCGCTCGCCGGCACCAAGCCGCAGCAGCCGTTCGACATCGAGGCGGTGCGCGCGCTGTCGAACCGGCTCAAGGGCACGCCGGACGAGCGCAAGTGCCTGTGGGTCCAGACCGAAGCGCTGATGGGCGACGTCGCGGCGTTCCTCGCCTCCGCGCCGACCTTCAGGCTCGTCGACGCGCCGAGCGGACGGCAGTTCGTCGATCTCAGCGAGCCGGTGCAGAGCCTGGGCAAGCAGGCCTTCGCGCGGCGCTGCGCCGGGTGTCATTCCAGCAAGCGACCGCCTGGGAATCTGTCGCGGGACGAGCGCGAGCGGTGGTTCCTCGAGCAAGTCAAACGCGACGACTTTCTGACCGATAATTTCCTCTCCGATGACGAACGCAAGCCGCTGACGCTGATCGGCACCAATGCGGCGCGCGCGCTCGGCGACAACGCGACGCGCGGCCACGTCTGGGAACAATTCTCCTCGGAGACCTACAAGGAGCTGCCGTCGCCCGGAACCATGCGGGTCTACGACTGGTCGAAACCGGTGATCCTCGGCAGCGGCCTGCTCGACGTGGAAATCCCCGCCGGCGGCCGGGGTTACTACCGCACGCCGTCGCTGGTCGGCGTGTGGGCCACGGCCCCGCTGCTGCACACCAACGCGCTTGGCCTCTACAACCACGACCCTTCCGTCGCCGGCCGCATGCAGGTGTTCGAGGATGCGATGGAGAAATTGCTGTGGCCGGAGCGGCGTCTCGGCACCGCAACCATCCTGCGCACCACCCAGCCCTCGACGTTGCGGCTGCCGATCGGCTGCACGCAGCAATGCGAGCAGGTGCGGGAATTCCCGGCCGGCACCCCGATCGGGCTCGTGATGTCGACCGCCTACGCCGACAGCCTTTGGGCGAAGCTCACCGAATTCGCCTCGCTATGGTTCCTGTCGAAGGCGCCGCTGCGGCTGTTCCGCAACGTCGATCTCGTGCTGGATCACGGGCACCTGTTCGGCACCGATCTCAGCGACGCGGAGAAGAAGGCGCTGATCGAATACGTCAAGACGTTCTGAGGCGAGCACGCCCCGAACACAGCGGGGAGGCAACAATGGGCACAGTCGCATCGGATGGGAGCGGCGGGCGTGAGGACGGCCGCAAGATCTTCGCGCTGTTCTACGGCGCATTGGTCTACGTCGGGGTGTGGTGCATCCTGCTGTACATCGTCGGCTTCGTCGGAAACTTCTTCGGCCCGCTGCTGGGCACGAAATTGGCGCTGGTGATTCCCTTCAAGTCGATCGACATGGGAATCGAGGAGCCGCTGTGGAAGGCGGTGCTCGTCGACGTGGCGCTGGTGGGGATTCTCGGGCTGCAGCACAGCATCATGCCGCGCCCGTGGTTCAAGGCGTGGATCACGCGGTTCGTGCCCAAGCATCTGGAGCGCGGCACCTACATCATCTTCGCGATCTGCGCGCTGTCGCTGCTGATCTGGCAGTGGCGGCCGATCACGATCGCGCTGTGGAACGTGGAGAATCCGGTGCTGCGCGTCGTCCTGCAGCTGATCTCGGTCGGCGGCTGGATCACGGTGCTGGTCGCCACGTTCCAAGTCGGACACTGGAAGATCTTCGGCGTGACGCAGATGCTCGATTACATCCAGGACAAGCCGTACACCCACGAGAATTACGCGACGCCCTCGCCGGAATTCTACCGCGTCGGATGGCCGATCACCCGATACGGCCTATGGTATTACGCGCGCCATCCGGACTTCCTCGGGTTCTGCACCGCGTTCTGGGTGACGCCAACGATGACGATCGGCCACCTGATCTTCGCGCTCGGGCTGACCGTCTACATCATGTTCGGCATCTACTTCTTGGAGCGCAACCTGTCCGACCTGTACGGCGAGCCGTATCGCGAATACGTGCGCACCCGGTCGAAGATCATTCCCTGGTTCGTCAAGGAGCCGGGCGGCTGATCTCACGATCCGCGCGCGGCGGCGAGGATGAGGTCGCTCGCCTTCTCGCTGATCATGTAAATCGCCGTGACGATGAAAAAGCCGGGGATGAACGGAAATACCGAGGCGTCGACGACGCGCAGGCGCTCGACGCCGTAGACGCGGAATTCGCCGTCGACGACCGCCATGGGATCCTCGGCAAGCCCCATTTTGTTGCTGCACGAAGCATGGTGGCCCCAGCATTCCCGCATGACGTAGTTGTGGACGTCGCTCTCGCTGCGCACCGCCGGCCCGGGCAGCACCTCCTCCACGTTGATGCCGCGCGTGCGCGCGGATACCGCGCGGAAATAGGTGATCGCGTCTGCTACCGCGTCGAGGTCGGCCTGCCAGTCGCCGCTCCCTTCGTCGAAATACCGGAAATTGATGTCCGGGCGCTCGGTCGGATCCGGCGAGCGCAGCAGCACGCGCCCGGCGTTGTTGCGCACATGCGATTTCAGGATCAGCCAGGAATAATAGTTGCGCTCCTTGGCGATCGCCGTGGAGAACCCCGGAAAATATCCGCGGAACAGCCCGGGCACGGCGAAGGCGATCAGATCGGTGTGGCCGACTTCGGGGCGAGACTGCTTGACATGAGCGAGGATCGCCCCGTTGGTCGTGTACGGCCCCTTGCGTTCGAGCCATTGCGCGTAAAGCGGATCCGGCTCTTCCCCGGGAGCAGGAGCGCGAAACGTCGCGCCGCGCGTGATGCTGAAATCACTCTTGAGCTTGGTGACGACGGAGATCTCGTAACGGTCCTGCAAATTCTCACCCACGCCCGGCCGGTCCGCGACCACCGCAATGCCGTGCTTCTGCAGTTCCGCCGCCGGCCCGATGCCGGAGAGCTTGAGCAGCTGCGGACTGTTGAAGGCGCCGGCCGCCAGGATCACTTCGCGCCGCGCCCGAATGCTCCGACGCTCGCCGCGCTCGCCGGTGCCCGAGTTGAATCGGGCATCCGCCTGATAGAGGTGCTCGCCCGACAAATATTCGACCCCGACCGCCCGTTTGCCTTCGAACAAGATTCGGGCCGCCAGCGCATGGGTGCGGATCTTGAGCCGGTCCGGGCAGCTTGCGGCCGCGCTCAGGATGCGCTCCCGCGCTCCCGCGCGTTCCCCGCGATCGACCGAGACCGGCACTAGGAACAGCCCTTCCTCGCTGCCCGCGGAGTGCGGCCGGTCGTTGGGATCGAAATAGCTCTTGAAGAACGCGATCGGTCCCGTCGGCGCCGCCCAGTATGCGCGCCAGAGGTTGGCAAGCGACGCCCAGAACCGGCCCTCTACCGAGGCGCACAACGCGGCGAGCGCGATGCGCACGATCTTCCAGTCCTTGAGCGCGATCAACGGATCGGCGATGTCGGTCGGCAGCCAGCCGTGAAAGCCGTGGCGGGTGGGGCGCTTGCCGCGGGGCGCGACGTATCGGCAGTTCTCGATCCGGCGGAAATATTGCTCCATCGCCGCCGCGGACCACCTCTTGTCGCCCAGCACCGTTGCGATGCGGTCCCAGTCGTAGGCGTGGGTATAGACGGTGATCATCGCGTGGTGCGCGGTGCAGCCGCCGAGCGTGCCGCAGCGGGGATAGAAAATGCCGTCCTTGTCGGCGCAAAATTTGCTGTCCAGGCGTTGGCGCTGGTCGTCCGTGTAGTGGCGGACGAAATATTCCCAGCTCAGGTCGGGATGTTCCACGGCGCGCGTGTAGAACGCCGGAACCCGGTATTCGGGCGGCGACTCCGCTCCACCGGCTTCGAGCAGCGCGACCGTGTAGCCGCCGAGCGCCAAGTTGGCCGCGAGCGGCCCGCCGCCCGCGCCCGATCCGACCACGACGTAATCGACCGTCTCCGGCTCGGAGCTGGCGGACGGCGCGGTGACGGCCGGTTGCGGACTGGTCACGAAGGGGCTCCCGCCGGCATCTTATTGCAGTTGCGCGATGATGTCTCTGCTTATCAAGGTTGCGTTGCGCGGCGATACTACGCGTCCACGCTGTCGCCCCGCACCGACCGCGGCACGCATGCGTCGCGCCGCCGCGCGATTCTCAGTTTCACGACAGCGGCGGGCTCGCGCAAGCCGGCATTTCGATTGACATCGCTCCGGACGCTCCGCAAACTGCAGTTGCATCATCGAACAGGTGCCGGCGGGGAACCGGTTCCGGACCGGAACCATGGCGGATTCGATGCGGTCGCTCGGCCAGAATGCGGTCCGCGGTTTCGTGATCTGCGGTTCGCTGCTGTTGCTCACCTGCAGCGGGCCGCAGCCCGGCGAGGTGCAGGACGAGGCGAGCCGCGCGGGTCGCGCGGCGGTCTCGTTCACTCCTGCCGATGAAGACTATTTCCGCGACATGGACGTGGGCACCGGCCCGCTGAGCCGCGAAGAGGTCATCGGCCGCAACATGTGGCTGGTGTGGACGGGCGGCAACGACCGGTTCTGGGATCGGGTCATCCCGTACACGTTCGGCAGTTTCGATCTGTTGAAGACGCTTTCGTCGCACGACCGTCTCAGCTTCAGCCGCGACAATCGCTGGCGCTATCTCGGCCTGGTCAACGAGCCGTGCTTCGAGAAGGCCTCCGGTCCCGATCCGGAACGGTTCGGGCTGTGGCTCGACAAACGCTTGACCGGGCCGGAATGTCCGCCGGATCCGTTCGCGAACGAGCAGAAATATCCGGGTGTCGCGATCGACGCCCGCGGCAAGGACCTGCCGAGCCTGAGCAGGAAGCTTCCGGTCGGATCGTATTACGGCGAGCCCACCGGGGTTGTCGGCCTCCGGTTGTTCACCAATCCGGATTTCGACGACGCCGCGGCCGCGCGTTGGGATCCGGTGCGATATTACACGGATCCCAACTATTACCTGTCAAAGGATCTGGTGCGGCCGTATCGCGTCGGCATGGCCTGCGGCCTGTGTCACGTAGGTCCGAGCCCGATCTATCCGCCGGCCGATCCCGAGAAGCCGGAATGGAAGAACCTGAATTCTACCGTCGGCGCGCAATATTCCTGGTTCGACCGCATCTTCGTCTGGGACGTGCCGCACAGCCGGGACAACTACATCTATCAGCTGGTGAAGACGTTCCGGCCCGGCACCTTGGATACTTCGCTGGTCTCGACCGACAGCATCAACAATCCGCGCACGATGAACGCGATCTACAGTTTGGGTCCCCGCCTCGCGCCGGCGATGCGCTGGGGCAAGGAGAAATTGGCGGACGGTCAGCTCAACAACAAGCAATTCAACGAATATGTCGAAAGCGGTGTGCTCAAGGACCCGGCGCTGAAAGCCTTCTTTCAGCCGCCCGACACGGTGCTGACCACGCATATTCTCAAGGACGCCTCGGACTCGGTCGGCGTCCTCGGGGCGCTGAACCGCGTCTATCTCAATATCGGCCTGTTCAGCGAAGAATGGCTGTTGCATTTCAATGCGTTCGTCGGGGCACAATCCATTACCCCCATCGAGATCTCGGCAGCAGAGAGGAATTCCGAGTACTGGAAGGCGACCGAAGCGCAGACGCCCTATATGGCGCTGTTCCTGGTGAAGGCCGGGAGGCCGGATCCGCTGGAGAAGGCCCCCGGTGGCGATCGCTATCTCAGCCCGGATCCGGCGGTCATCGACCGCGGCAAGGCGGTGTTTGCCGAGCGCTGTGCGCGCTGTCATTCCAGCAAGATCCCCCGACCCGCTGCCGGGCTCGACGATGGCGTCGGTTGCGCCGGGGCGGGCTATCTCGAGTGCTGGAACAAATATTGGACGTGGACCAAGACCGACGATTTCAAGCAACGGATGCGGCAGATGGTCCTCGACCGCGATTTTCTAAACGACAACTATTTGTCGACGGAGCTGCGCGTGCCGGTGACGCTGCTGCAGACCAACGCCTGCAGCCCGCTGGCCACCAATGCCATTGCGGGCAACATCTGGGACAATTTCTCGTCTCAATCCTACAAGCTGCTTCCGCCGGTCGGCGGCATCGAAGTGTTCGATCCCTTCACGGCGGAAAAGCGCACGTACCCGATGCGGGCGGGAGGACGCGGCTACATACGGCCGCCGTCGCTGGTCTCGCTGTGGTCGACCGCGCCGTTCCTGCAGAACAACGCGCTGGGGCCGTTCACCACGCGTGTGGGCGTCGAGGACCGAATGAAGATATTCGACGCTTCGATCGAACAGCTGCTGTGGCCCGAGCGGCGCGAAACCGACGATCTGTTCAAAAACAAGGGCATGACCGGCCAGCCGGGCACCGGCATCATCGATCGGACCGATGTGCCGAGCTATCTCATTGTAGCGCCCGGCTATGCGCCCGATGCGGTCCGTTCGTTGAGCGGCTTCCTGCACTGGCTGCTGCCCTGGGCCGTTACCGAAGAGGGCGGCATCAAGGTCGGCCCGATTCCGCAAGGCACCCCGGTCAACCTCGTGGCCAATCTGGAGCTGTTGCCGGAATCCGGCAATTTCATCCAGCGGGTCGAACATTTTTGGAGAGTCCTAAAGTTGTTTTTCCCGGCACGCCGCGCGTTCGGAGGCGCGAGCGAAACGGAACGCAAGGAAGGCTTGGCGGCGCTGCAAGACCAGATGCTCGCGCTCAGCAAATGTCCGGACTTCGTCGTCAACAAGGGGCATTATTTCGGCACGAGCTTGTTTGCCGAAGAGCCCGGCCTTTCCGACGGCGAAAAACGCGACCTGATCGAATTCTTGAAGACCCTGTAGCGCACGAGGCGGTCCAAGCGTGGAAGCGCCTGGTCCGGCTTCGGGCGCGGTGCGTCAGTCTTTCTCGGCGGGAGCGCCGCCGCGTCCCCTGGCCCACCCGATGGCGCCGATGCCGGGTCCGCGCCGCTCGACGCCGAGCGCGTCGCCGATGCGGCAGATTTCCGCGAAGCTGCGCATTTCGTCCTGCGCCACCTCCCGAAACGGGGCGCGGCCGGTGCATGCCGGATCCTCTGCGGCGCTGCTCTGCGGGAGTGCCGGGAAACTGCCGACGCAAACCAACAGCATGGCAGCAACGGCTGTGGCGAGGCGAAGATGCATGGCGCGACTCCGCCACCAAAACCCGGAGCTCCCTGATTTGGTTCCGCGGGCGCTGCTGGACCGATCGCATCCGTCGCATCGCAAAACAATCTTATCGAATGCACAGCGCTCGGGGGGAGCGGGGCCGCAAAAGCTTTGCTTCACTCCTGGGAACCGGTTCGCGGTGCGACGTACTGGCGGCGCTCGATACGGTCGATTGCATTCTCGCGCATCCAGTCTTCGGTGCGCTTCGACGGCAGTCCGGCGAGGCCGGGGCTCCAGGAGAGCCTGCTTTCGATGCCGAACTGCTCGGCCGGGCATGCCGACTCCGGATCGTCGAGACTGCCGATGGTGATGCTGATCTTGCCGCTCCGCAGACGGTGGTAGGTGAGCGGCGTTCCGCAAGCCCCGCAAAAGCCCCGCTCGACGATGTTCGAGCTCGCATAGGTCGACGGGCGTCCCCGCGTCCATTGCAAGGCGTCGTCCCGGACCCGCGCTAGCGCCATGAACGGTTGACCCGACGCCCTCTGGCACATGCGGCAATGGCAAATGCTCGCGTGCTCGGGCGGCGTGCGCAGCCGGTAGCGCACGGCGCCGCATTGACAGCCGCCGGTCCACTCCCTCGGGTTTTCCATGGTTTCGCCCATGTGATATGTGCGCGCGCGTTCCCGGGGGTTCTCAGCTGGGTTGCGCGCGCGTTCGGAACGCAGCAATCTAGTCCTCGCAACTGCGTTTTGCACGCACGAGGCATCGGGGGGCTTCGAGCATGCCGCTGACGTTTCCGAAATCGCGCGCCGAGATCGCGACGCTCCAGCAGCAGCGCAAGGTGGCCGCGGTGAAGAATGCGCTGCGCGCGCCGTTTCACCGCAGCCGGCTGAAAGGCGTCGATCCCGAACGAGCGGGCGACCCGGCGGTATGGCGGGAAATTCCGCTGCTGCGCAAGGAGGAGCTCCGCGCGCTGCCTCCCGAGCAATTCTTTTCCGACTTCTGCCTCGCAAAGCCGCAAGACGTCGCCGAGTACTGGCGCTCGGGCGGCGTCACCGGCGAGCCGCTGTTCTATCCGCGCACCTATTCGGATTTGCGCTACTGCATGCTCGGCTTCGACCGGACGTTCCAATGCGTCGGGTTCGAAGCCGGCGACATCTGCCACATGGCATTGCCGCTCGGCGTGCATCCGGCCGGGCAGATGTGGGCGCGCAGCGCGGAGAATCTCGGCATCGGAGCAATCTGGGCCGGATCCGGGGCTTCCACGCCTTCCGCCGTGCAGCTGTCGCTGATCCAGCGTCTCAAGCCGACGCTGCTGCTGGCCATGAGCAGCTACGGCCTGCACCTCGCCAATTTGGCCGAAGCGCAAGGCACCGATCTCAGGCAAAGCTCGATCCGCAAGGTTCTGTGCACGGCGGAACCGCTGTCGCAAGCGAAGCGGGACAAGCTCGCGGCGATGTGGGGCGCCGAAGTGTTCGACTGTTTCGGCATGACGGAGGCCAGCATGATGGGTGCGGAAGCTCTCGCCGGCGAGGGCTACCGCGTCTGGACCGATCTGTTCTTCGTCGAGGTGGTCGACCCGGTAAGCGAGGCGCCGGCGCCCGAAGGCGAGCCCGGCATGCTGGTCGTCACCCCGTTGTGGAGCTTCACCGGCACGCCCTTCCTGCGCTGGAGCTCCGGCGACATCGTCACCTACCGCGAAGCCGACGAGCGCGGCGCGTTCGGGGTCTTTCCGCTGGTCAAGCACACGCAGCGCACCACCGGCTTTTTCAAGGTGCGGGGGATCAATGTCGACCACTCCGAGTTCGAGGACTTCATGTTCCGCAACACCGAGGTCGCGGATTTCAAGGCCGAAGTGGTGAATGCCGGCGGGCTCGACGAGCTGGTGCTCTCGATCGAGACCGCGCAGGGCGCGGCGAGCGCGGCGGTGGCAGACGGCGTCGTCGAGGGCACGCGGGCGAAATTCGCGCTCACCCCGAAGATCCAATTGCTCGATCGCGGCACCCTGGCCCGGGAATTCGAGAGCTCGGTGAAGGCCCCGCGTTTCGTCGACCGGCGCTGAACCGACCCGCTGGAGCGGAACCCGGCCGCGATGCGCCGGTTGTCGCCAAGGCGATCGGTCGCCTATGCTTCGGCGATTCGCCGGAATAACCCCTCGAGCGCGCATGGAGAATGATGAAAGCCCGCACCAGCCAGTCCACCAGCTTGGCCCTGCACAATTTGCGCGGCTTCGCCATTCTCAACGTCATCCTGTTCCATTCCATCATTGCCTACATCGTCTCGCAGCCCGCGTCGCCGCTGCCGTTCGATGTTCCGCCCTATGACTGGCGGGCGCATCCGATCGTCGACGCCGATCGCTGGCTCGGCTTCGACCTGATCTGCGCCTTCGAATTTCTCTGCCTGATGCAGCTGATGTTCTTCCTCTCCGGCTTGTTCGTCTGGCCTTCGCTTACGCGCAAGGGCGCCAAGACCTTTCTGCTCGACCGTTTGCTGCGGATCGGTGTGCCGCTCGCGGCCGGCACAATCGTGCTGATGCCGTTGGCGTACTATCCGGTTTATCGCGTTACCGCGGTCGATCCGAGCTGGTCCGCGTTCTGGACGCATTGGCTGGCCTTGCCGTTCTGGCCGGGCGGACCGATGTGGTTCCTGTGGTTCTTGCTTGCGCTGAACTTCGCGGCCGCCGCGGTGTATCGGCTCGCGCCGCGCGCGGGCGAATGGCTCTCGCGATTGGCACGGCGCGGTACCGAACATCCCGGGCGATTTTTTCTCGGGCTGGCGAGCGTCTCGGCAGCCGCGTACGTCCCGCTGGCCGCCCTGTACACGCCGTGGGAGTGGGTGGTCTGGGGGCCCTTCGGATTCCAGCCGGCGCTCGCCCCCCAGTACGTCCTCTACTTCGTCGCGGGCCTCGCGGTCGGAGCTCACGGGTTCGACCGCGGCCTGCTCGGACCGGACGGGAGGCTGGTGCGGCGGTGGGGGTACTGGCTCGCCGGCATGGGCGGTGCGTTCCTGCTGTGGCTCGTCACCACCGCGCTGATCGTGAAAGGCCAGGCGCCGGCGCTCCCGGCTGTGAAGATCGCCGCCGACCTCGGCTTCGTGCTGTTCGGGGCCAGCGCCTGCTTCGGTCTTGCGGCGGTTTTTCTGCGCTTCGCCGCCGGGCGCCGCCCGCTCCTCGACGGCGTCTCCGAGCATGCCTACGGCATCTACTGGGTCCACTACGTGTTCGTGATCTGGACGCAATATCTCCTGCTCGGCATCGCCTTGCCGGGAGTGTTGAAGGGCATGATCGTGTTCACGGTGACGCTGGCGCTGAGCTGGGGAGCAAGTGCCGGCCTCGGCCGTCTCCCGCTCGCCGCGCGCGTGATCGGCGCCCCGGGCGTCCGCAGATCGGAAATCGGCAGCCGCAAAGAACAGCCGCTCCGCTCCTGATCAAGTCCAACGGCCGCTCCGCTTGCGACCGCCTCGGAAGCTCACATCAGCTTGTAGGAAATGACCGAGCCGTCCGGACCCACGAATTGCGAGTACACGAGCCGTCCGCGGGAATCGTACCAGACGTCCTGCGAGAACTTGCCCTTGATGGTGTAGCGGTGCGCCGGGGCTGGCCCGGTCTCCACCGTGACCTGCTCGGAGCCGCCGTCGACGACCGAGATCGGCGTGACCTGCCCGGTCTGCGTGTCCAGCATCACCGATTGCCGCACCAGCTCCGGATTCCAGAGGCTGCTCGGCATGACGTTCTTGTCGACCTGCACGGCTTTGCCGTCCGCCTCGACCTCGAGGTTGGCACCCTTGAGCGCGGCGGTGAGCCGGTGCTGCTTGCCGTTGTCGTCGGTTTCGGCGGTGAGCGCGACCAGGCGTCCGTTCACCCAGCGCTCGGTAGCATTGTACTGAAATCGGTATGCGGTGACGAACAGCACCTTGACCTCGACATTGGTTTCGACGTTGACCGAGGTCTCCTTGCCGTTGCGGCGCAATTCGACCCGGTGCGTGCCGATCTGCTCGCCCTTGCGCATGATCGCGTATTGCAGCGTCTCGACTGCCGACTGGGCGGGCGGCGGCTGGGCACCCGCGGAGGGCTGCGCACCCGCAATGGCACACGACAGCGACAATCCGGCGATCAGGACGGCCTTTCTCATCGGAGGCTCCGTGTCATCTTGTGCGGGCCATGTAGCCGGGGCGCTACCTGCTGCGGCCTGCGCTATGCAAAAACGCCAACGCGGTCGATGCGGCGGAGCGGCTTTGTGCATCCCGCTGCAGCACGGCAGCGCGCTCAGCCGGCGCGGCATCTATAGAACGAATTTTGGCCGACTTTGGGCAAGGCGGCGCTCGGTCGCGGCGGGACGGCACCGGCTCCCGGCACCAAGCCCTTCCGGCGACTCGGGAATTCCCCGGCCGGAGCTTTCGTCCAGAAATGCCGATCAGATAGATGCGGAGCAAATATTCAGGAACCGGTCGGCGCCGATGCGCGTTCAGCGGCAAGGCCGCGCAGAATTGTCCTCGTGTTCGGCGTGAGCGTTGCGGCCACCACGGGCTGGGGAGCCGAACATGCGCGCCGTCCATCTGTTTGCTGCGTTCCTGTCGGTCTGCTGTGCGAGCGACGCGCTCGCGCAAGGCTTCGATCTCGGAACGCATAAATACCTTTCGGTCGAGCCGTGCCGGGCTCACGTGCAATCGGTGTTCAAGGACGGCATAGGGCAGATGTTCGTCGCCAGCGTCGGCTTTTCGGTCCGGAACCCCGCGTCCCGGCCGATCGAGGCCGTGACCGTCGATCTCATCGACAAATTCGGCAACGTGCTCGCCGCAAAGACCCGGCAGCTCGCGATCAAGCCCGGCGAAGCTCGTTCCGACACGATCGAAATCTTCGGCCTGATCATCTCGGCCGACGAGACGAAGTCGCCCGCCTATGTCGGCACGGCCCGCATCATCGAGGACCTCGAGCGGCAATACGCGGTTGCCTCCTGCGGCGTCGTCGGCTTCCAGTTCGCCGGCAACGCGGCGGGGCCGACGCCCGCCGCGTTGGGGTTGCGGCTCGAGCCCGAGCGGCGGACGGCTGCGAGCAAGTTCGCGCTCTCCCGGTCCGACCGCAGCCGTCCATGAATTTCCCCGCTTGCTGCGTGACGCCCGATCTTCGATGATGCCGGCAAGCGCCGAGCAACGGCGCGCGACGGGGAGGGAGATGAAGCCCGCGGCATTCGCCTACGCGAGGGCGCGGTCGCTCGATCATGCGATCGAGCTGCTCGGCGGGGCTTCCGGCGAAGCGCGCGTGCTCGCCGGCGGGCAATCGCTCGTCGCCGCGCTCAACATGCGGCTTGCGAGCCCGGATCTTCTAGTCGACATCAACGCCGTTGCGGGCCTCGACCGCATCGCAGTGCGGGACGGGATGCTGGAAATCGGCGCGCTGGTGCGCCATGCGGAGGCCGAGCGTTCCGATCTCGTCGCCCGGCATGCGCCGCTCATCGCCTTGGCGCTCCCCCATATCGGGCATGCCGCGATCCGCAACCGCGGCACGATCGGCGGCTCGGTCGCGTTCGCCGATCCGGCCGCGGAGCTGCCCGCCTGTCTCGTCGCGCTCGCGGGAGAAGTTTCGATCGCCGGTCCGGATGGACACCGCGCCGTCGGGGCGGAGCAATTCTTTCGCGGGCTGTTCGAGACTGCGCTCGGGCCCCGCGAAGTACTGACCGCGATCCGTGTGCCGGTCGCCGACCGCAATAACCGCTTCGGGTTCGCCGAATTCTGCCGGCGGCATGGCGACTACGCGATGGTCGGGCTCGCCGCAAATGCACGGCGCGAGGACGGCAGACTACGCGAATTGCGTCTCGTCTATTTCGGAGTGGGCGCGATGCCGGTGCGCGCGCGCCGCGCGGAGGCGGTGCTGACGAAAGACCCGGCCCAACTCGCCGCGGCCATGGAGGCGCTGAAATCCGACCTTTCGCCGCCCGATGACGTGCACGCGAGCGGCGCAGTGAAAACCCATCTCGCGGGCGTGCTGCTCGCGCGCGTCGCACACCAGATCGCGGCCGGGCCGACATGAGCGTGCAGAATTACGAGATCCGTCTCAGCGTGAACGGCGAGGAGGTCCAGGAGAGCGTCGAGCCGCGCAAGACCCTGGTCGACTTCCTGCGCGAGGATTTGGGGCTGACCGGCAGCCACGTCGGCTGCGAGCACGGCGTGTGCGGCGCCTGCACGGTGCTGCTCGACGGCGCGATCGTGCGCGGCTGTCTGACGCTCGCCGTTCAGTGCGACGGCGGCCGGGTCGAGACGATCGAGGGCGTCACGGATTCCGGCGCCATGGCCGATCTGCAACAGGCATTTGCGACACGCAACGCGCTGCAGTGCGGCTTCTGCACGCCCGGCATGCTGCTGACCGCCGCGCAGCTGCTGAAGGAGGAAAGCGCGCCATCGCGTGAAAGAATCCGGGCGCAGCTGTCGGGCAATTACTGCCGCTGCACCGGCTATCAGGCAATCGTCGACGCGATCGAATCCGTCGCGCGCGCCAGAGCCAAAATCCCTCCCGGGAAGGGATCGAGCAGCATCGCCGGCGAACATTCATGAACGAACAAACCCGCGGCCTGTCCCCGCTCGATCGGCCGAATTCCTACATCGGCCGTGCGGTGCCGCGGCCGAATCTGGCGCGTTTGCTGCAAGGCCGCGGCCAGTTCGTCAGCGATCTCGTGCTGCCGCGCATGGCGCATGTGGCCTTCGTACGCTCGCCGCACGCCCATGCCCGCATTCGTTCGATTGACACCGCGGCCGCGCGGCGCGCGCCCGGCGTCGTTGCGGTCGTGACCGGCGCGGAGCTCGCGGCCGTATGCACGCCGTGGGTCGGCGTGCTGACGCATCTGAAGGGGCTGAAATCCGCGCCGCAACATGCGATCGCGGTCGAGCGGGCGTGCTGGCAGGGCGAAGCCGTTGCGGCGGTCGTGGGCAAAAGCCGCGCGCTCGCCGAGGACGGGGCCGCGCTCGTCGGCGTCGAATACGAGCCGCTCACGCCGGTCACGGATGCGGAGACCGCGCTCGACCCGCCGACCGCCGTCATCCATCCCGAGCTCGGCGACAATCTCGCGTTCGAGCGCAGCCTCGATGCCGGCGAGGTCGAGCGCGCCTTCCGGGAGGCGGACGCGGTCGTCGAAGCCACCTTCCGGTTCGGCCGGCATACCGGCGTCACGCTCGAGCCCCGCGCGATCGTCGCCGACTGGAATCCCGGGGAAGCGCGACTGACGATCTATCAGGGCACGCAAGCGCCGCACATGATGCAGAACGTCTTCGCCAAGCATCTCGGTCTCGAGGAGCACCAGGTCCGGGTCGTCACCAGGGACGTCGGCGGCTCGTTCGGAATCAAGGTGCACGTCTATGCCGACGAGATGGCGACGGCCGCGCTGTCGAAATTGCTGAAGCGCCCGGTGAAATTCGTCGCCGACCGCATCGAGAGCTTCGTGACCGACATCCACGCGCGAGACCACCGCGTCGCGGCGCGCATCGCGGTGACGAACGACGGCCGTATCACCGGCTTCGAGATCGACGATCTCACCGGGATCGGTCCCTATTCGGTTTATCCGCGCACCAGCGGCATCGAGGCGAACCAGATCGTGAACCTCGTCGGCGGGCCCTATGCGTGCGCGAACTACCGCGCCCGGGCGCGGGTGGTGTTCCAGAACAAGAACGTGATGTGCCAGTACCGCGCGGTCGGCCATCCGATCGCGACCGCGGTGACCGAAGGCCTGGTCGAGCTCGCCGCGCGGAAAATCGGCATGAATGTCGTCGAGTTGCGGCGGCGCAATTTGATCGCCGACCACGCATATCCGTGCACATCGGCGTCCGGGCTGAAATTCGAAAAACTGTCGCATCACGCCTCGCTCGAGAAATTGCTCGCGCTGATGGAGTACGAGAAATTGCGCCGCGAGCAGGAAAGCTTGCGCTCGCGCGGCATCTATCGCGGCATCGGCTTCGCCTCCTTCATCGAGGTGACCAATCCGAGCGCGGCGTTCTACGGGGTCGGCGGCGCGCGCATCTCCTCGCAGGACGGCGCGGTCGTACGGCTCGACGCCACCGGCGCCGTCGTCTGCCACAGCGGCGTGACCGAGCAGGGCCAGGGCGCCGAAGCCGTGCTGGCGCAGGTCGTGGCGACGGCATTGGGGGTGCCGATCGAGCGGGTCCGCGTCATCACGGGCGACACCGATCATACGCCTTACGGCGGCGGCACGTGGGCCTCGCGTGCCGCCGGCATCGGCGGCGAGGCCGCCTGGCAGGCCGGCAAGGCGCTGCGCCAAAACGTGCTCGCGGTGGCGGCCAGCATCCTGCAGGCCGACGCGCAGGCGCTCGATATCCGCAACGGCGTCGTGGTCGACACCGCCACCGGCCGCGAACGCATGGAGCTCAGCGAATTGGCGCGCATCGCCTATTTCCGTCCCGACACGCTGCCGCCCGGCTTCCAGGCCGAGCTGATGGCGGTCCGGCACTACGTGCCGCGCGCCTATCCGTTCGCCTTCACCAACGGCGTGCAGGCGTCATATCTCGACGTCGATCCGGCGAGCGGGTTCGTCAAGCTGCTGCGCCATTACGTCGTCGAGGACTGCGGCACGGTCATCAATCCGCAGCTCGTCGACGAGCAGATCCGCGGCGGCGTCGTGCAGGGCATCGGGGCCGCGCTGTTCGAGCACTGCGTCTACGACGTCGACGGACAGCTGCTCAACGGCAGCATGGCCGATTACCTCGTGCCGATGGCAGCGGAAATGCCGGATATCGACGTCGCGCATGTCGAGACGCCGACGGCGGATTCCGAGCTCGGTGCCAAAGGCGCGGGCGAGGCCGGCACCGCCGGCGCTCCGGGTGCGGTGCTCAACGCCGTGAACGACGCGCTCGCGCCGCTCGGCGCCGTGCCGATCACCGAGATGCCGATCACACCCGGCGTGGTGCTCGCCGCGCTCGGCAAGGTGTGATGGATATTTGGAGCAACGATGACGCGCTTGTCCCGTCACCCTGAGGTGCTCGCGCATGTGATGTCGATCGGCGACCGCAACGCAACGCGGCGCGAGCCTCGAAGGGTGACGGCCAGAGAGCTGCGGGCCCCATCCTTGGAGGCTCGCACTACGCGCTTCCCAGCGCGACTGTCGCTCTGTGAAATGCGCGAGCACCTCAGGATGACGGAGCACGCTTGAATTGGATGGAGGAAGCCGCATGGCCAAGGGGCATAAAGTCGTCATCACGTGCGCGGTGACCGGCTCGATCCACACGCCGACGATGTCGCCGCACTTGCCGATCACGGCCGCCGAGATCGCGGATGCGGCGATCGGGGCCGCGGAGGCAGGAGCTGCGATCGTGCATCTGCACGCGCGCGATCCCAAGGACGGTCGGCCCGACCAGTCGCCCCAGGCGTTCGCGCCGTTCCTCAAAGTCATCAAGCAGCGCTCGAACGTGGTGGTGAACATCACCACCGGCGGCGCGCCGACGATGACGATCGAGGAGCGGGTGCGGCCCGCCGCGACCTTCAAGCCGGAAGTCGCCTCGCTCAACATGGGCTCGATGAATTTCGGCCTCTACCCGATGCTCGCCCGCTACAAGAGCTTCAAGCACGAATGGGAGCGGCCATATCTCGAAGGCTCGCGCGAGCGCATCTTCAGGAACACCTTCGCGGACATCGAATACATCCTCACCACCTGCGCCGAGAACGGCACCAAGTTTGAGATCGAGTGCTACGACATCGGCCACCTCTACACGCTGACGCATTTCGCCGAGCGCGGCATCGTCAAGCCGCCGTTCTTCGTGCAATCGGTATTCGGCATTCTCGGCGGCATCGGCCCGCACCCCGAGGACGTGATACACATGCGGCGCACCGCCGACCGCCTGCTCGGGCGCGAGAACTATCACTGGTCCGTGCTCGGCGCGGGGCGCAATCAGATGCCGATCGCCGCGATGGCGGCCGCGATGGGCGGCAACGTGCGCGTCGGCCTCGAAGATTCGCTGTGGATCGGGCCCGGCAAGCTCGCCGAATCCAACGCCATGCAGGTCAAGCAGGCGCGCCAGATCGTCGAAGGCCTAGGTCTCGAACTCGCGAGCCCGGACGAGGCGCGCGAGATCCTGTCGCTCAAGGGCGGCGATCAGGTCGGATTCTGAGTTCTCCGTAGGGTGGGCAAAGGCGCGTTATGCTGCGCCCGAAGTCCGCGCGGGAATCTGCCTTTGCCCACCCTACAAACAATCGATAGGGAGAAACGCCGATGGCCATCAGCGTCAACAAACAGGCGGTGTACGAAGCCGCCGAAAAGCTCAGGAACTGGGGCCGGTGGGGTCGCGACGACCAGATTGGCACGCTCAATCACGTGCGGCCGGAGGACGTGATCGCGGCCGCGAAGCTGATCAAGCGCGGCCAGAGCTTTGCGCTCGGTATCCCGCTCGACCGCAACGGCCCGCAGACGGGCCTGTTCGGCGGACGCTGGAACCCGATCCACACCATGCTGGCGACCGGAACCGACGCGGTCGCCGAACGCCAAGGCAAGCTGCGCTACGCCGACGACGCCATCAACATGCCGGTGCAGGCGGCGACGCATTGGGATTCGCTCGGCCACATCTTCCTGGACGACAAGATGTACAACGGGTTCGACGCGCGGCTCGTCGATTGCAACGGCCTCGGCAAGCTCGGCATCGAACACTCGCGGGCGAAGATGGTGGGCCGCGGCGTGCTGCTCGACGTCGCGCGGCACAAGCGCGTCGACTACCTCGAGGACGGTTACGGCATAACCAACGACGAGCTCGACGCGACCGCCAAGGCGCAGAACGTGAAAATCCGCCGCGGCGATTTCGTGATCGTCCGCACCGGCCAAATGGAGCAGCGGCTGCAATCGGGCAAATGGGGCGGCTATGCCGGCGGCGACGCGCCGGGAGTGAAATTCGAGAACTGCTATTGGTGCCAGGAAAGAGAGATCGCGGCGATCTGCTCGGACACCTGGGGCGTCGAGGTGCGGCCGAACGAGACGACCGAGGTCAACCAGCCGTGGCACTGGGTGGTCATCCCGGCCATGGGGCTGACCATGGGCGAGATGTTCTATCTCAAGGAGCTCGCCGAGGATTGCGCGCGCGACAAGGTCTACGAGTTCTTCTTCTGCGGCCCGCCGCTGGTGATCACCGGCGGCACGGGCTCGCCGATCAATCCGCAGGCGATCAAGTGAAAGCGAAGCTTTCATCCCCGCGGCGCGCGCAGCGAGCGCCAGCCGGGCGGCAAACTCCTCACCTCTCCCCGTCGGGGAGAGGTCGGCCGCGAAGCGGCCGGGTGAGGGGGTCACGAAACATGTCGAAAGACCGAACCCCCTCACCCCATCCCTCTCCCCTCCGGGGAGAGGGAGTCGATCGCCTCACGCTCGCAATGACCCATCACATTCCGAAGAGGGAACCCCACCATGCCCCGCATTCCTGATCTCGTTCTCGAAAAGCTCGATCCCGAGCAGCGGCGCGTCTATGACGCGATCGTGTCGGGACCGCGCGGAAGAGTCGTCGGGCCGTTGCGGGTGTGGTTCGAAAGCCCGCAGCTCGGCGAGCACGCCCAGGCGCTCGGCGCGTTCTGCCGATTCGGTACGAGTTTGCCGCGGCGGCTATCGGAGCTCGCGATCATCACCACCGGGGCGTTCTGGCGGGCGAGCTTCGAGTGGCACGCGCATGCACCGATGGCGATCGAAGCCGGAATCGATCCGGCCGCGGTCGAGGCGATTCGCAGCGGCAACATGCCCCGGTTTTCCCGCGCCGACGAAGCCGCAATCCACGCCTTCGCCCGCGAGCTGATCGAAACGCGGCGGGTGTCGGAGCAAACTTTTCGTCGCGCCGTCGACGAGCTCGGGCTCAAGGGCGTCGTCGAGCTCGTCGGCATTCTCGGCTATTACAGCCTGGTTTCGTTGACGCTCAATGCATTCGAAGTCCCGATACCGGCCGGTGCGCGCGATCCGTTCGAGGCGCGTGAGCCGCAGCGGACGAAATGACAGTGAGGCGCGATGGTCCCGACGCGCAGGAAGTTTCTGGCCGGCGCCGCTGCCGGGCTGGGGGCCGTAGTGCTTGCGAAATCCGCTAGCGCGCAGCAGCCGCTGAGCCTCGGCCGCGACCGGCTGGTGCTGCTCGGCACCAAGGGCGGTCCGCGGATCACCTCCTACGCGCCGACGCCGAGCTCGAACCTGCTGGTCTATCGCAACGTGCCGTATGTGGTCGATGCGGGCTACGGCGTCACCCTGAAGCTGGTCGACGCCGGCCTGCCGCTGCCGGCCTTGCGCTACATTTTCATCACGCATCACCATTCCGATCACAATCTGGAGCTCGGGCCGCTGCTCTACAATGCGTGGGCGAGCGGGCTGCGCCAACGGGTCGATGCGTACGGGCCTGTGGGGATCGCGGAACTGCTGGACGCCTATTGGCAATCGGAGCGTTTCGATATCGATACGCGGATCGCCGACGAAGGCCGTCCCGACCTGCGCAAGCTCGTCGGCACGCACACTTACGCACAAGGCGAGGTGTTCGCCGACCAGAACGTGAAAGTCACGGCGTTGCGCAACGTGCATCCGCCCGTCGCCGAGAGCTATGCGCTGAAATTCGAGCTCGGCGCCAGGACGGTGGTGTTCTCGGGCGATACCGCGTATTTCCCGCCCCTCGCGGAATTCGCCAAGGGCGCCGACATCCTCGTCCACGAGGTGATGTATGCGCCCGCCCTCGAAGCGCTGGTGCAGAAAAATCCGAACGCGGCGACGCTGATGGCGCACCTCAAGGCGAGTCACACGCTCGCCGAAGACGTCGGGCGTATCGCGGCCGCCGCCGAGGTGAAAATGCTGGTCCTCAACCATTTCGTTCCGGGCGACGACAAATCGGTGACGCCGGAGGTGTGGACGGCGGCGGTGCGCACGACGTTTGCCGGCAATATCGCGGTGGGGAGGGACTTGCTGGAATTGCCGCTGTAGCCTCGACGTGTCGTGGCCCGCGAATGCGGGCCACCCAGTGGCCACTGCATCGGCCGCGATTACTGGGTCGCCCGCATTCGCGGGCGATGACAGGTGAGAGGTCTCACGCGCCCGTCATCGGCTTCAATCCCGCGGCCTCGATGCCGGCCACCGCGCAGACTTCGTCCTTCTCGGACGTATCGCCCGAAATGCCGACGGCGCCGAGCACCTCGCCGGCCGCGCTCTTGATCAGAACTCCGCCCGGCACCGGCACCATGCGGCCGCCGCTCACGGCGGCGAGCGCGCTGACGAACATCGGCATCTTCTGCGCGCGGTCGGCGAGCTCGCGGCTGCCGAAACCCATGCCCAGCGCGCCCCAGGCCTTGGCCATGGCGATGTCGGGCCGCAGAATTCCCGACCGGTCCTCGCGCTTGAACGCGACCAGATGGCCGCCGGCATCGAGCACCGCGACGGTGAGCGGTGCGCAACTCGTCTCGCGCCCTTTCTTCAAGGCGACGTCGACGAGGGTGCTGGCCTGCGCGAGGGTGACCGACATGATGGCTCCGGTCGTACGACATCAGCGAACGACGCGGCCCATATCACGACGTTTGCCGTCTGCCAATCCGTTCGCCGCGGTTCAAGCCGATAGTCGCGCGTGCTAGTGTCTTTCAACGACGCGAGTGAAATCGGAGCAGCAATGAGCAACCGAGAATCTCCGGTCGGCATCATCGGGCTCGGCATCATGGGCGGGGCGATCGGGCGCAACCTCGTTGCGGCCGGCTGGCGCGTGATCGGCCACGACATCGATCCGGCGCGCCGCGCCGAAGCCGGCACCGCGGGCATCGACCTCGCCGAGGATGCCGCGAAGGTCGCCGGCGCGGCCCCGGTGCTGCTTTTGAGTCTGCCGAGCCCGCAGGCATTGCATGTGGTCGTCGCGGAGATCGCGGCCGCGAAGCTGCCGCAGCGCACGGTCGCCGAAATGGGCACCTTCGCGCTTGCCGACAAGATCGCGGCCGAGCAAACCTTGCGCGCGGCAGGTCACGTGATGCTCGATTGCCCGATCAGCGGCACCGGCGCGCAGGCCAAGGTCAAGGATCTCGTGATCTACGCCAGCGGCGACCACGCCGCGATCGCCGGGCTGCAATCGATGTTCGCCGCGTTCTCGCGCCAGGCACACGACCTCGGCGCGTTCGGCAACGGCACCAAGATGAAGTTCGTCGCCAATCTGCTCGTCGCGATCCACAACGTGGCGAGCGCCGAGGCATTCGTGCTCGGCATGAAGGCCGGGCTCGACCCCAAGCAGATCTTCGAACTGATTTCGGCGGGCGCCGGAACGTCGCGGGTCTTCGAGCTGCGCGGGCCGATGATGGCCGAGAACCGCTACGGCGGCGACAACGTCACGATGCGGGTCAAGACCTGGCAGAAGGACATGACGGTCATCGGCGATTTCGCCCGCGAGCTCGGCTGTCCGACGCCGCTGTTCAGCGCGAGCGGTCCGATCTATGCGGCCGCGATGGCGCATGGCCACGGCGGCGACGACACCGCCTCGGTATGCGCGGTGCTCGAGGCGATGGCGGGAATCAGGAGACAGTGAATTCGGGGCGGGGTCGTTCCGGGGCGCCGCGAAGCGGCGAGCCGGAACCCATGATCACCGGATGTAAATATCGGCACCGTGTTCATGGATTCTGGATAGCCGCTTCGCAGCGGTACAGGAAATCCACCACCGCGGTTTCCGCCATGACCGCATCGACCGTGCGGTGACGGGCGGCGAAATCGCGCTCCGCGGACGTGCGCAGCTCGGCCTGCAGATAGGCCCCGAGATGCCGGGCGCGCTCGATGATGCGCCGGCCGATACCGATCCGGTTTGCTTCATAACAGCGCAGCGCCGATTCGATATCGGTGCAGCGCTCGAGCGCCTCCGCGAGCGCCAGCGCGTCCTCCGCGGCCTTGACGACGCCTGCCGCCACGTGCGGCCGGGCGACGAACGCCGCGTCGCCGAGAATCGCCGCGCGCGGGAACGCAATCCGCGGCGCTTCGAGATCATAGATCGGTTGCAGGAACGGCTGCGCGGCGAGCCCCACGATTTGCTGGAATTGCGGGGGAACGAGGTCTGTCGCGGCGTCGCGCATCGCCGCGATGATCTGCGGGCGGACGAGCGGCGGGGGAATCGAGAGCTCGTGCACCGTGCCGGATGCATCGGTCAACATATCCCTGAGCTCGGTGTTCTCCTCCGCCGGCCGGTACCAGACCAGGTTGTAGCGGCGATGACCGGGCCGCAGATCATCGTCCGGACCGGCCACCGGATAGCCGAGGATCTGTTCGCCCGGCGGCAGCGCGAAGACCATGTAGGCGAACAAATCGCGGTGGACAGGCGCCGAAATGCTTTGCTCGGAAATGAGCGCCCGCCAGGCGACGTAGCCGGCATACAGCGGTGCAAGGTTCGGCAGGAATTGCTGGCGCACCGTCGAGCGCAGGCCGTCGGCACCGATCAGGATCGCTGCGGTCGCGCTCGCGCCTCCGGAAAAGTGCGCGACGACGCGGTCTCCCTGCGGCTCGACCCGCTCCAGCGCCATGCCGCGATGATACCGCTCGCCCGGAAACGCCTCGCGCAACAGGCGAAACAGCCGGTCCCACGAGGTGAGCGTCTGCGGGCATTCGGTTTCGGCGATCACTCTGCCGTCGCGATCGAGCATTTTCCGCCGGCGGATCTCGACGCCGAGCTCGACGTCGTGATCGAGTCCCACGGCGCGAAACACCGTGCGCAATTGCGGTTGCGCCACGATGCCCGCGCCGCGGCCGGCGAGCTCGCCTTCCACGCGCTCGAAGATTTCGACGTCCCATCCGCGGCGCAAGAGCGCCAGCGCGGCGAATAGCCCGCTGATCGAGCCCCCGATCACGAGTGCACGCCGCGAAACTTTCACGTTCGCCTCTCGAGCCGCGCGGCTCGTCCGCTTCCTTGCCAAGCCGGTCGCCCGTTATACATTGCCAGCGTTCGTTCCTACCCCGGAGCATGCCATGACGCTCACCATGACGGACAAGAAGGCCGTTCGGTCCGAGAGCACGACTTGGCCGCAATGGCTGACGCAGGAATTCGAACAGGAGCGGCGGCATCCGAACGGCTGCGTCGGGACGCAACTCTTGTCGGAGAGCGATCGCGTCCGGGTGTGGACGATCCGGCTGAAGCCCGGCGAGCGGGTCGGATTCCACCGCCACGTGCTCGACTATTTCTGGTCTGCGATCACGTCCGGCCGCGGCCGCCAGCATCTGCAGGACGGCTCGACGGTCGAGCACACGTATCGGGCCGGAGAGACGCGGCATGAGAGCTACCGAGCCGGTGAGTTCAAGGTGCACGATCTCGAGAACATCGGCGACAGCGAGCTCATTTTTGCGACCGTCGAATTCCTGAAAAGCGCCAATGCACCGTTGCCGGTGCCGCAGGCGAAACGAGCGCCCGTCTGAGGGATTCTGCAGTTAAGACATGAGCTTAGCGGCAGTGCGCGCGGCTTGCCGCGACTCGTTGCCTCTGCCGACAAAAGGGGCTTTCTCGCGGGATTGAAAGTCTGGTATACATAATACATAATAGCTGAGGGGCTCGGTGGCGGCGACATCTCGGGAGCCGAACATGGCCCAGGAGTGGACAATGGCGATGGCCGGGAAATTCTTTTGCCCGCATTGCGGGGCTTTGTACGAAGTGATGTCGGCGCGGGCCGCGAATGTCGGCAGCGCGCCGGAGTGCTTGGTTTGCCGCTCCGATATGCCCGCACCCGGTCCGATGCGCCGGCCGTATCGGCTGATTCAGCGCCCCGAGGCGGCGTCCGATTTCTAGTCAGCCTCCGGCGCCCGGATTTTAAGCCCCCGGTATCACGCGGAGACGATTTGCCGCGGTCCGGTCAACGACTCAACGACTGAATGTGTGCAAAGCGGCGCAGCCGCTGCCGCATTCGCGGCGCATTCCTGCCGCTGTTTTGACACGATTTTTTCTGGTGCGGTGGCGCGGCGCGTTCGAGGACAAGGCGAAAAAGCGCGGTTGTGTCGCTGCGGATTGCGCAATGCACACGAACTAGGCAGGGCCCACGCTCCTGAGTATATTGTATGCCAGCGGCATCGGTCCGCCCAACGACAAACGCCAAGGGAATGGAAATGGCCACAACGACAGCGGCGGAAGCGCGTCCCGTCGCATCCGAAGCGACGCGCTGGGGTCAGCTGCTCTTCGGCATCATCTGCATGGTGATGATCGCCAACCTGCAATACGGCTGGACCCTGTTCGTCAATCCGATCGATCAGAAATACCACTGGGGCCGCGCGGCCATTCAGGTCGCATTCACGATCTTCGTCCTTACCGAGACCTGGCTGGTGCCGATCGAGGGCTATCTGATCGACAAGTTCGGTCCGCGCATCATGATCGCCGGCAGCGGCGTGCTGGTCGCGATCGCCTGGGTCATCAATTCGGTCGCCGACTCGCTGTTTCTGCTCTATGTCGGCGCGGCCGTCGGCGGCATCGGCGCCGGCGTCATCTACGGCGGTTCGGTCGGCAATGCGCTCAAGTGGTTCCCGGATCGGCGCGGCCTCGCGGCCGGATTGACCGCGGCCGGCTTCGGCGCAGGTTCGGCGCTCACCGTAATTCCGATCGCCAATATGATCGCGACGAGCGGCTATGAATCCGCCTTCTTGTGGTTCGGACTTGGCCAGGGAATTGTCGTCGTCCTGGTTGCTTTGCTGCTTCGTGCACCCGAGTCGGGCGAGGTGGTTCCGCCTGCAATACCGGCCGTCCAGCAGACCAAGCGAGACCACACCCCGAGCGAAGTCTTTTTCGGGCAACGGGTGGCTTGGAAGAACGAGTCTGTCATTGACATCGCCTTGTTAACGATCAGGCGGCTGTTCTCTTCAGCTTTCTGGAAATCGCCGTTTGCGATCATGTACGTGATGTTCGTGATGGTCGGCGCCGGCGGTCTGATGGCCACCGCGCAGCTCGCGCCCATCGCCAAGGACTTCAAGATCGCCGACGTCCCGGTCTCGCTGTTGGGTCTCACCCTGCCGGCGCTGACCTTTGCGCTCTCGATCGATCGGGTCCTCAACGGTCTGACCCGGCCGTTCTTCGGGTGGGTCTCCGACCAGATCGGCCGCGAGAACACGATGTTCATCGCGTTCCTGATCGAGGGCATCGGCATCTACTGCCTATTGCTGGTCGCCAATCACCCGCTGTTGTTCGTGATCCTGTCCGGCGTCGTGTTCTTCGCCTGGGGCGAGATCTACTCGCTTTTTCCGGCAACCTGCACCGATGTCTACGGCCGGAAATTCGCGACCACGAACTACGGCATGCTGTACACGGCCAAGGGCACGGCGTCGCTGCTGGTGCCGCTGGCCAACGTCCTGACCTCGGCCACCGGAAGCTGGTCGGCGGTCTTCATCGTGGCGGCGCTGCTCAACATCGCGGCCGCGATCTTGGCGCTCGTCGCGCTCAAGCCCATGCGTCAGCGCGCCATGACGCAGGGCTGAACGCACTGAAATGCACCGGCGGCGCCGCTCACTGACGGCGCCGGTCGGCCTCCGGCAACGCGGCAGCCGGAAGGCGCAAATTCCGACCGATCGATGCGGGAGCGAACCCGCCATGAATTTCGGGAATGGCCCTATGCGGCATCTGGTATATTGTATTATAGGAGCCACTCCGTTACGGTATGGGACGCACCGAAGTGCCGGCTAACCCCATGAGCTCGTTGACCCATCGCAACCGAACGACCGAATCCGGCGCCCGGGTATCGCTGGCGCCGCTCGAGGACACCTCGACCTTCGCGGAGCGCGCTTACCGGGCACTGCGGGACGTCATCGTGTCGCTCGACGTCTACGGCCAGGCCGGCGAGGTGCGGCTCGACGAGCGCCGGCTCGCGGAGGACCTCGGCATCAGCCGTACGCCCGTGCGCGAGGCAATGGCGCAGCTCGAGCGCGAGGGCTTCGTGCGTTCCGTTCCGCGCCGCGGCGTCTACGTCGTGCGCAAGACAAAGCGCGAGGTCATCGAGATGATCACCGCCTGGGCGGCGCTCGAAAGCATGGCGGCGCGGCTGATCACGCTCACCGCCACCGACGAGGAGATCGCCAGGCTGCACGCGATGTTCACCACCTTCGAGAACGGGCAGCTCCACGCCAAGCTCGACGAATATTCCGAGGTCAACGTCCAGTTTCACCAGGCGATCATCGCGATGAGTCACAACCGGGTGCTGATCGATCTCGCGGAGAATTTGTTCGCCCATATGCGGGTCATTCGCCGCAAGACCATCGGCGAGAAAGACCGCGTCGACCGTTCGATCCGCGACCATATGAACATCATCCAGGCGCTGGAAAACCGCGAAACCGAACGCGCGGAGACCCTGGTGCGCCAGCACGCGCTCGGCCTCGCCGAGCACGTGGAGAAATACGCCGATTACCTCGACTGACGGCAAGGAACAGCGCGCCGCAGAAGACGCGCGCGATCAACAAGATTACGGGAGAGCACGATGTCGGACGCAGCAATCAAGCCGAAGCCGGCGACCAGTGTGGCGGAAGCACAGCAGGAGCTCACCGACGGCTTTCACCTCGTCATCGATGCGCTCAAGCTC
>JBKPDF010000063.1:0-54780 GCA_046727735.1 Pseudomonadota bacterium
TGGCTTGACGTTCGGGGTGAAACGAGACGCCGCTCTCGAAGGTTCCGTCAGTACGGTAAAATTCAACCATCCGGCAAGGCACACAAATTGCCGGATTTCCGGTGACGATTTGGTTAATGCACACCGTTTGCGCGTCACAACGCCCGTGGCTGCCCGTCGCGTAGCGTGGCCGCCATCGGGGAGCGTGCGGCTGAGCCCATGCTTCCTTCATGCAGCACCGGAGCGCGATGCGATAAATCCGCACTGTTGCGAACAGAACAAGCAAGTCCAAGCGGCGAAGCCTGGCAAAAAACAAGACGGGAGGTGGCCCCAGGGTCCTCGTCATGAAGGCCGACGGTTACGATACGTGTTGTCGTGAGATGCGTGTGCAGGAGCCCGCTTGGGTTCTTTCGGGCAACCCGTCGCGCGCCGGCCAATGGGCGCAGCGCGGCCGAAGCGACTCTGCGCACTCTCGTAGAATTATGGTCCGCCCGAACTCAGCACCCGCGACAAATGCTCTTCAGCTTTTTGGCGAGAGCATCATCGAGTTCCTTCAGCTTCTTGTCGGTGGGGGTCTGGTCTACCTCCTGCGGCACGGTGCTTTGGGTCGGCTGGCGATGACCAACTGGAGCTTGCGGCGGGTTTCCTTGGCCATAGACGCTGCCGCAGACGAGAACGAGGATCACCAGCGGATAGACGAGGCGGATCGGCATAGGCCGCTCCCTGGTTTCTCCCCTCCCCGCCCAGACGTTAGCGCTCTCACCGCCATCCGCAACCCCTCCCGGGTTGAGATTACCCACTGCCAGCGAACGCTGCCGCTCGAAGCCCGCCCTTTGCGGCTCGAATGTGGTGCTGCCTGCTCGGATGACGAAGCGCCACACCCCGGAACTTGAGAACTGGCCACGCGACGACTAGCTGAAGGGCAGCGCGCAATCCCGGGCAGACGAGGGCAATGGCGTCGAGCATCGAAGACTACGCACTCATCGGCGACTGCCGGTCGGCCGCCCTGGTCGGCCGCGACGGCTCGATCGACTGGCTGTGCTGGCCGCGGTTCGATTCGTCGGCGTGCTTTGCCGCGCTGCTCGGAACGCCCGAGCACGGCCGCTGGCTGATTGCTCCCAGAGAGACACCGCTCGGCGTGACACGACGCTATCGTCCCGGCACCCTCGTGCTCGAGACGGAATTCGAGACCGCGACCGGTCGGGCGGCGATCATCGATTTCATGGCGCCCGACCAGTGCGGCAATCTCGTGCGCATCGTCATGGGCCGGCGGGGCCGCGTGGAATTTCACACCGAGTTCGTGGTGCGCTTCAACTACGGGGAAACGGTGCCGTGGGTGAGCCGGCGCGACGACGGAACGCTCGACGCGGTCGCCGGCCCGGAGCGTGCGGTGCTGCGAACGCCGGCTCCGCTTCTCGGCGTGGACCTGAAAACGGTCGGCGAGTTCACGGTCGAAGCCAACGAGTCCGTGCCGTTCGTCCTCTCCTTCGGACCCTCATTCGAAGCGTTGCCGCCGGTGATCGATGCATTCGAAGCGCTGGAGCGCACCGAAACGTCCTGGCGGAAGTGGAGCGATCGCTGTCCCGCCGTCGGGCCGTGGACCAACGCGGTCAAACGCTCCCTCATCATCTTGAAGGCGCTGACCTACGGGCCGACCGGCGGCATCGTCGCTGCGCCGACGACGTCGCTCCCGGAGCGCCTCGGCGGCGTGCGCAATTGGGATTACCGCTATTGCTGGCTGCGGGACGCGACGTTCACGCTGCTCGCCTTCATGCATCTCGGCTACTACGAGGAAGCGCGCGCGTGGCGCGATTGGCTCATTCGCGCGGTGGCCGGCAGCCCGAGCCAGGTCCAGATCATGTACGGCGTGGGCGGGGAGAGATGGCTGCCGGAACTGATCGTCGATTGGCTGCCCGGCTATCAGAAATCCGCGCCGGTGCGAATCGGCAACGCCGCCTACCAGCAGCAGCAGCTCGACGTGTTCGGCGAGGTCGCCGACGCCATGTTTCAGGCGCTCAAGGCGGGCATGGAGCCCTCGCTGCGCGGCGGCGAGGTGCGCCCGGTGATCCTCGACTATCTGGCGAAGGTCTGGCGCGAGCCGGACGAAGGCATCTGGGAGATACGCGGCGCACCGCAGCACTTCGTCCACTCCAAGGTGATGGCCTGGGTCGCCTTCGATCGCGCCGCCAACAATGCTGAAGCTTTCGGCGAGCTGGCGCGGCAATGGCGCGACATGGCCGACGAAATCCATGCGGAAGTCTGCGAACGCGGATTCGATCGCGAGCTTGGCAGCTTCGTCCAGGCCTACGGCTCCACCCGTCTCGACGCCAGCCTGCTGCTGATCCCGATCGTCGGCTTTCTTCCCGCGCACGATCCGCGCGTCCGCGGGACGCTGCGCGCGATCGAGGACAGGTTGCTGGTCGACGGCGAATTCGTCCTGCGCTACGAAAGCGAGTATGCGGGCGACGGCCTGCCGCCGGGCGAAGGCGCGTTTCTCGCGTGCAGCTTCTGGCTGGTCGACAATTACATCTTGCAGGGCCGCCACGCCGAAGCTCGCAAGCTGTTCGACCGTCTGCTCGCGCGCTGCAACGACGTGGGTCTGCTGGCCGAGGAGATCGACCCGCTCACCGGTCGGATGCTGGGCAATTTTCCTCAGGCCTATAGCCACGTGGGTCTGATCAACTCGGCGCTCAGTCTGAGTCGCGAAATGGGTCCGGTCGAGGAGCGCGCCGAATCGCCGGCGCGCCCGGTCGCCGCCGCGCCGGCGTGACGCATAGTGGCTTCCCAAAACGACGTCATCATGAAAGCCTGCCCGTCTAGTCGTGCTCGAACCCGTCCACTCGCGGCCAGCAAGCCAACTAGCGGAAAGATTGCTGTGAACGGCGTCGCATTGGCTTGGCCGATCGCTGTGAACATAACGGGGAAGAAAAACCGGCCGCCGTCGGTATGAGATCGAGCACCTCATTGTAAAATGAGGACAGGGAAAAGTCTCGCCGGTGGGGCAGCGAAACACGCTGCCCATCCGCTTTGAGGTCATTAGCCGTCATTCCGCCGCACCCGCTCGCCTTACCGGGCATAGGCGGCGAGCCGACGCGTCCGCTGCGCTACCGAGCGCAGTGGAAATTGCCGGCACCCGATGCGCGCCCGGCGCAAGCAGCGCTGGACTTCCGATTGCATCGAGAAGGACCCCTTGTCCGCACACAACTTGCCTCGCAGGGTTTTCCCGATTGCAGTGTTTCAATCCTGTAGCTCAGGAATGCCGGGCGGTAGTGCTTCCCCGGTCTTGGAAACTAGGTGCAATTCATGCGGGTTCACGAGGATGACGGGCGAATTTTGAAATTGTTGGCCGTCGCAGCATTACTATTCGTCTTGGCCAGTGCGTGTTTCGGTGCCTATCTCGTTTCAGCCGGTTTTCATTGAGTTTGGGCAGGATACTGTTGCCATACCTGCCCCGGTCGCGAAACTTCAATGAAGTGCGCGCACAGGCAAAAAGACTGCCGCTCTCTTCCCTGGGACAAGCCAAATATACAAGATCATTTCCCCCATTCCATGCCAGCGAGCTTGTCCAAACGCTTCGTCTATTGCGGTGATCGACTACTTTCGCTTGGTTCCGGGACACGCTCTGTCGACGGAAGTTGGTCTTTGTCCGAGGCGTTCATGGAACATGCGTGATTCGTCTTGTCCGGCATCGGCCGGCCACAAGGTTCACGCGGGGGATCGTGACTTTTGTCACGTGCGCGCTCGGCCTCCTGCTTTCGCTGATAGTCCGCATATTCCGGTGTGCCCGGGCGCGGTGGAGCATTTTCGGGAAGGCCGCCCATCCAATGCGGGATCGAGTCGACAACGGTTTCGGAAAGCTTTTGTACGGACGTTGAACATGACGCGAGCAAGATGCAGGTCAATAGTGCCAACAGGACGCCAACCATGCCGATCTCACCGGCCGTCGAAACCGCGGGGATACCGAGGCCCCGTATGCGGCGGGCGATCAAGATCGGAACGCCGCCGGTCACGATTTTTGCCGTCTCGCTAACAGGGCCTGGGACTCAATGAGCTCCGCGACTTGGCCGTTCGGCGCATGGGCCATCATCAGCTTGCGGATCTCCGCGGCCAGGGCCTGGGCGCGAGTTCCCAACTTTTCTCGCGAGGTGCTCGACATCGAGAACGCTCTATCGACCAGGCGTTCTACTGCAATCTGTCTCCGCTCGATAACACCGATCCGCTCGAGCATCCGAAAAGGCGAGGCGAGCAGAACCGCTTCGTGAGCAATCCAACCGGGTGCTCTGCGTCGCCTCCAACTGGCATCACCATTGCCGTAGCGATCCAGAAGCGCACGATATTCCGCGTGCCACTGGTTCTCCGGAAGTTCTAGGTGACTGTCTCCGAACAGCACAACTGCCCCACGCGGCTCGATTATTTGATCCAATCGCACAAGGGTATCCACTCGATCCATCCAGTGGAAAGCGCGACCGATCGTTACCATCCGAAAAACGCCCAAGTGCGCTCCGACCTGATCCGCAGTTCCTTCGATGAATTCGATATTTTGAGCCGTCTGGCCGCTTGCCGCGGCCCTCGCCACGCGAAGCATCTCGGGTTCCGGATCAATGGCCGTCACCGAACTTACGAACTTGGAGAAGCCGAGAGCCAGCTGACCAGGCCCACAGCCCAGATCCAAAACTCTTTGATTTTTGCGCAACGCACATCGACGCGCGACCCACGCAATCAGGGCCGGCGCATAAGGCGGACGCCCAGCGAGATAGTGCTCTGCCGTGGATTGGAAACGCCCCATCTATGCGTACTTCGCCCTGAGCGCATCAAGAAAGAATACATTGAGCGCCACCGATACCCGCAACGGAACCGGTGTGGCTTGTTCGTCGATTGCCGAAGGCGATAACAGGTTCATCCGATACTCAGGGCCGTTGCTGGCCAAAGGTCCAACCGCAGATCTGCGAATTCTGTTGCCACGTGCATAAACACCGGCTCAGCCAAAAACCTGCGCGGCCGGCGAACGGTCGATGTGAGCGCAGGATTTTCCGGCTCCGCGTTCACGAGATCGCGGGTTTCCCGCCGAGGATTCGGTTGATGCAGCGAAATAAGCAGGGTGAACTTTCGGGCTTCGATCGCGCCCGGGTCCGCTGCGGGTCGAAATCGGAAAATCGGGTTGAATACCGCCCCGGAGTGCAGCGCCATGGCCACTCCGTGTCAGAACCTTAGTTCAAAGTGCCTTCTCGAAATGGTGGCGTAGCAGTCCTCCGCCAGCCTGCTTGGTCGTCATCGCATGGGCAACTTCGCTTCTGACGTGCTTGAACCCGCTCTTGGAGTAAAATTGGAACGCGGCACGCTGGATATCGGCGGTGCTGAGGATCATGCGAGAGAATCCGAATTTGCGGGCCGTATCCTCGGCCGTTCGCAGCATGCGCTGAGCCAACCCACGGCCGCGCCACTCCGCATCGATATACATGCGTCGCAGCTCCGTCGTATCGCGGCCGTGACATTCGATGCCGAACGTACCTACGATCCGATCGCCGTCGGCTCGCTCGACGACCCAAAAAGCGCTGCGCCTCGACGGCGCGAAAACATCGAGCAGGTGGGAAAGCTCTCCCTCGATCATCGCCGCAATATATCGATCGAAGAGGACCTCCATCCCGGCGGGTGCCAATTCCCGGTTCACACGCGTCCACAGATCGGCAATGGCGTTAAAATCGGCGGCTGCGTAAGGCCGAAAGGCGAAGCCGCGGTGTTCGACCGGTTCCGTCATACTGGATCCTCTGGCGCAATCTTGACGGAATTTCCTTCGCCAAAAAGTCGATCCGGGCACGTGATGATGGGTTGCGGTTTCGCAAACTGGGATATCACGGCAGCAAGATGAGAAAGGAGATCAGGACAAACGTGGCCAGGGCCCCGGCGAGCGCATTTCTCAACCAGGTCGCCCAAATCTGCGACACCAGCGCTGAGCGACAGGCTGACATTTCTCTCCATCCGATCCGCACGAACCTCAATGCTCGGTGGCAGGCGCCGCCCCCACCGACGGCCTCTTCATCACCATCGTGCTCACGCCCATCACCGCGAACAGCACCGTCAGTGCCAGGAACACGTCCCCGAACGCCATGACCAAGCCCTCGCGGTGCGTCATCATGAACAACTGCTTGAGCGCCATCATCCTCGCATCCGGCCCGTAAGGCTGGAAATGAGCAGTGAGGCCGTCGAGAGCCTCGAGCGCCGGTCGATAAGCCGAGTTGAGGGCCTCGTGCAGCCGCGCAAGGTGCAGGTCGGTGCGGTCGTTGAGGAACGTGTAGATGGCTGCCAGCCCCACCGCACCTCCAAGATTGCGCATCAGGTTGTAGAGGCCGGACGCGTTCTTGACCCGCTCCGGAGGCAAGGTGCCGAGCGCGATGTTGTTGATCGGTATGATCGAGAACATGAGCCCGATGCCGCGGAAGATCTGCGGCCACATCAGCTCCCAGAAGTCCCAGTCCTTGGTGACGTAAGTCATCCACCAAGTACCTACCGCGAACGACAGAAATCCGATCATCAGCATGAGCCGCTGGTCGATCTTGGTCATCAGCCGGCCGGCGATCGGCGCCGTCAGGAACATGGCGAGGCCAGAGACGAACAGCGTCTCGCCGATCATCAGCGCGTCGTAGCCGCGCACACGGCCCAGATAGAGCGGATAAACGAGGGTCAGCCCATAGAGCCCGATGCCGAGAACGAAAGAGAACAGCGATCCGAGCGCGAAATTGCGGTTCGCGAAGCTTCTGAGATCGACGATCGGGTGCTCCGCAGTGAGCACCCGGGCAAAGAACACGACGGCCGAGATGGCGGAGATCCACGCGAACATAAAGATGCTCTCGTCGTCGAGCCAGTCGTACCGGGGACCGTCCTCGAGCACGTATTCGAGCGAGCCGAGAAACCCCGCCATGGCGAGGAGGCCGATCCAATCGAAACGCCCAAACAGCGCCAGGTCCGGCTGGTCGAAATCGACCAACGCCAACGTGGCGAGCGTCACGCCGATCCCAGGCACGATGTTGATGAAGAAGAGCCAATGCCACGACAGGGCGTCGGTCAGATAACCGCCGACGGTCGGCCCGATGGTCGGCGCAAGCGTGGCGACGAGACCGATCAACGCGGATGTCAACCCGACCTTGGACCGTGGAAAAATGATGAAGGCCGTCGCGAACACGGTCGGGATCATGCCGCCGCCGATGAAGCCCTGGACGGCCCGCCAGACGATCATCTCGCCGATGCTCGAAGCGGTCCCGCACAAGAAGCTCGCGATCGTGAACCCTGCGGCCGAGATCGCGAACACGAGCCGGGTGCCGAGCGCCCGCGACAGATAACCGGACAAAGGAATCATGACCACTTCGGCGATCAGATACGCGGTCTGCACCCACGGGATCTCGTCGGCGCTCGCCGCAAGCCCGGCCTGGATCTCGGTCAGCGATGCGGAGACGATCTGGATATCGAGAATCGCCATGAACATCCCGAACACCATGGCCAGGAAGCCCAGCAGGCGACGAGGCTCGATGCGATCCGGATCCGCCGGCGCTGCCGCAGCCGGCCTCGACGGGAGCGGGGCGGTGAGAGCGTAGGCCTGGGCCATGGCTGCCTGCCTCACTCATTCTCTCGTGTTTCAGCGCGAGGCGAGCGAACGATTGCCAGGGGCGCCGGACCGCGTATCGACGCTGACGACGACGGACATGCCCGGGCGCAGCAAGCCTTTCCGCGCGACCTCGGCGGGTACCTCTATCCTCACCGGCAGCCTCTGAACGATCTTGGTGAAATTGCCGGTGGCGTTGTCGGGAGGCAGCAGCGAGAACACCGATCCCGATGCAGGGGCGAAGCTCACGACCGAGCCCTCGAGCCGATGATCCGGCAATGCATCGACCGTGATCCGGACGGTTTGCCCGGGCCGCAGCCGCGCGACCTGCGTCTCCTTGAAATTGGCGTCGACGTAGACCTCGTCGAGCGGAACCAGGCTGGCGAGCCTTTGACCCGGCTGCACGTAGTCGCCGGTCTGAACCGCGCGGTTCCCCACTACGCCGTCGAAGGGCGCACGGATCACCGCGAACGACAGGTCGCGCTCGGCCTTGGCAAGCGACGTCTCGAGCTCCTTGAGCGTGCGCGCCGCCTCCTCCTGCTGACCCTTCAGCACCTCGACATTTGCGGTAGCCGATTGCGCCTGCGCCTTCGCGCTGTCCACCGCCGCAATCGTCTGGTCGCGATCGGCCTGCGCTTGTTCCAGCCTTTGGCGGCTCGCGAACTCCTTGGACGCCAACGCCTGTTGTCGATCGAGCTCGAGCCGTGCCCGCGTTGCACCTGCCCGCGCCGAAGCAACGAGCGCATTCGCCTGTTCGACCGCCGCCTGCTGTGCTGCAATCTGTTGCCCGATGCGCTCGATCGTCGCTTTTTGAGTCGCAACCTTTTCACGTGCGGCATCGACCGCGAGCCGGTAGTCGCCGTCGTCGATCCGGGCGATGATGTCGCCGGCGCGCACATGTTGGTTGTCATCGACCGAGAACGCCGCGATGTAGCCGGGAATCTTTGCCGCGAGCGTTGCGTTCTTGGCGCCCACATAGGCGTCATCGGTCGAAACCAGAAAGCGGCCGACGGTCCACCAATAGCTGCCGAAATAGGCTCCGGCTCCGAGGATCGCGAAAAGCGACGCAGCGAGGATGATTGCTCTGATGCGTCCCCGCCGGTTGGCCTCGGGGAATGGCTTGGTGGCCCTTGCTCCCCTGTTGGGGCCATTTGGCACCGGGACCGGCAGCATTGGCACAGTTTTCCGATCTTTGGCAGACGTCGGTGAAGAATCCCCCGCTTCGGGGCTCGGAGGAAAGTCGACCCATTTTTCCGGCGCGGCGGGGTCGCTCAAAGCCGACAATTGCTCTCGATCCTTGAACATGGCCTACCCCGACATATTGACCGAACGGTTCGGTCAGGTCTTGACTTAACCGACCAATTGCCCTAAGTCAATCCCGACCGAACCGTTCGGTCAGTTGATCAATCGATCGTGAACGAGGATCGCTGTGGAGCTCGAAATCGAAGCCCCTGCCCCGGCCGAGCGCCAGGAAAATGCCAAACGCCAGCAGATTCTGGATGGCGCCCGAAAGATCTTTCTGGCCCAGGGGTTCGACGGCGCCAGCATGGGGGAGATTGCCCGCACGGCGGGCGTCTCGAAGGGTACGCTCTACGTCTATTTCGACAACAAGGAGCAACTGTTCGAGACGATTGCGCAAGAGGCCTGCGCAGCACAGGCCGAAGGCGTGTTTTCGCTCGACCCGGCCGACCACGACGTGGAGGGCGCTCTGACGCGGCTGGGCCGCGGCTTCGTCAAATTCATTTGCCGACCCGGCGCGATGTCGCCGTTGCGCACCGTGATCAGCATTTCCGAGCGCATGCCGGAGATCGGCAAGGAGTTTTACGAGTCCGGTCCCGCCAAGGGGCGGGAAATCGTTCGCCGCTATCTCGAAGTCCAAGTGGCGGCCGGTCTTCTCGCCATCGAGGACTGCGACATCGCAGCGGCGCAATTCCTGGAATCCTGCACTGCGACGATTTTCAAGCCGCTGCTCTTCAATGCCGGCGAGACTCCCACCCAGGAACGGATCGACCGCGTTGTCGGTATCGCCGTTCGCACGTTCTTGACGGCCTATCGGCGCTGAGGGACGACCCAACCTCGCGAGCGAGCGGTTCGTGCGCCGCGATCGCGCGGCTGCCCGTCGCTGGCCGCTGGCTATTTGGACGCCGATCGAGGGTCAGTTTTGGAGGCCGATCGACACCTATTCGGCCGCCTGGGAATGTGCGTAGCCGGTATGCGATCGTGCCATTTGGCTCCGCAGCGAGATGACGGCGACTCGTCCGCGCCGGACGGCGTCGACGGCCTGCTCTGATGTGGCGTTGGCGAATCGAGCCGGGGAGCGGCAAGCTCGTAAGCGCTTGGGAAATCGACGAGGACGAAACGAACGCGGGTGCATATGCCGTGCTCCCGCATCAGCAACAGCGGGCCCTCGAATGCAGCAAACCGTATAGGATACGGCAGGGAACGACGGGGATTGGATCGAAGGAGGCGAGTCGTGAATCGCGGGAGATATTGCGTCGCTCTGCTGCTCGTTGGCGGCTTTGTGGGCAGCGTGGCCATCCGGTCGCAAGCCGCCCCTGCGCTGACCAATACCGTTGCCATTCGGTCAGCAGTTCCCAGCCTCGCCACTGATGTGCGGCACCACCGGCACCGGGGGTACTGGCGTTCGGGTCGGGGTGGCTCGTCTACCATTTGCTGGGACCGTAGCCGTCGAGTTTTGTGCGCCGGCTATCCGCCCGGGAACTGATCCGAACATTCAGCGACTCGCTGAGCGCGCCGTCGCCGCCTCAATACCCGCCAATTGCGCCCCGATGTTCCTCGGAGAACACGTGGGCATAGAGATTGGCGATCCACTGTTTGCCTTCCTGCGTAACGCGCAGATACCCCAGCGCGTCCCCGATATAAGGCTTGACCGCATTCCAAAAGAAGCTCGGATATGCGGCCCGCAAGTCCTCGGCAGTCTGAAAGCCGAGCTTCTCGGTCGCACCCGTCTCGCGGAATTCGGCAAATAGCGCGGATGTCTTGCGCAAATAATTGATATCCGCCAATTGCCCGATCAGGTCGGCGGCACGGAGCAGCCCCGGATAATCGCCGGTGCTGGTGTGTTCTTCGTCCTCGGGGACCGGGAAACGCGTATGTTCGATGTTCGCCTCGATCTCTCGCGTGTCGATATGGGTCAAGCTGGCTTTGCCAAACCGCTCACGGATGAAAATTTTGGATCGCGTCACATGATATGGCGTCAAGGAGGCGTCGGTTGCCCCCGCTGGAACGGACACCAGATCGCCTTGCATATTGCTGACGTAATGTCCGTTCCGATCGCCGCGGCATGCACCCCGCACATACCCGATGTCGTGACACAACAGGGAGATGACGAAATGCAGCCAGTCCCGCGGAGTAACGCCGCCTTCGCTGGTGTGCTTTCCGCGCAGGATCTCTTGGCCGACCAAGGAAACCATGATCGTGTGATTCACGTCGTGGTAGGGCGCATCGCTGTTTGCAATGTTTTCCAGTGCAAGCCGAGCAATGAAGCCGATGATGCCGGGATATGCGGGCTCGAGCACTCCATAGACTTGCCCGTACATTTCCTGGAGCTCTTCGACGAACGCCTTGATGACGATCTGTGTCGGATTGAACATTTCAGTCCCCAGTCGAGACGGCCGTCAGCGACGGCCTGTCCCTGGCGCCCGGCACGAGCCGCTGCCGGCCGCGTGCCGGACATGATAATCCCGCTGGTCGCGATCTTCCAAGAAGGGGCGTCAGCCGACATTCCAGGCAGATGCCCACTATAAGCGGGAGGCGGCTATGCGCTCAGTTGCCGGCCTTACGATGTGCTTGATGCCGATCTCGGCGAACGCCGCTCAAATGGACGCCCAAGCTCCGGCCGACCCTCAAGCATACTGTGTGAATCGCCGCGGCGATTTCTATCCATATGCGGGTGAGCCCTGCAAAAGCGGTTATCAACTCGGATCGGGCAATTGCCGAACAACTGACGAGCGCATGGTTGCGGTGCCGAGAGAGCAGTGCGTTGCAATGGCCGGCGCCGTCGAACTACCGTTTGAAAGCGGAAGACGTCGCTCCGACGGGCCTCGGGCCCCAAAATCCATGAAGTGACCCAATTTGGTTCGCGAAGTGCCCTTAGGCCGGGCGGCGTGGGGAAGGCGAACAAGGCCATCCGACGCGTGCGCCGGATCGATCCCGGCTTGTGCGTCTCGAAGACGAGCCCACGTCTCGGCAGCTGGCGCCGCAGAAACCCTGTTGTAGGCTCGATTGGACGCCTGGACTGCCGGCGCCGGGGGTCGGGGCAATCAGCGGACGGCGGCCATAGCGGAGGAGGGTACATGTCGGTCTCTCGATATCCGTCGGGAAGGCGAGGAATTCTGCTCGGCCTGGTGCTGTCGCTGTTGTCGACTCCCGCAATCGCGCAAAAACGCGAGTTTTCCTTCGCCTACGATCAGCCCAAGAGCAGCGGTTATGGCGCGGGTCAGCGACAAGGTATGGAGCAGCCTGAGCGACGAGCAAAAGAGCTGGGTGCAGGCGGCAGCGGACGAGATCAGCTAGAAACAGCGGACCATCGCCTTCAAGCTGGAGCACGAGGCGCTGGCCAAGCTCGAGAAGATCGGCGTCAAGATCGTTAGGGACGTCGACAAGGGCGGCTTCCAGCAGATCAGCAAGCCGATCCAGGACCAGCTCGCCAAGGACCTCGGCCCGCATGCCGTGAAAGTCCTCGAACTCGTGCGCAACGTGATCACGGATGAGAGCACGGGAGCACTTGGTCTGCCCGTATCAGTAGGCCCATGCGCTTCGACAGGCTGGTCTTGCCGGAGCAGCGTCACCTGAAGTGGCGCGCGCTCGATCCGCTCGAAAACCTGCTGATGATCCTGTGCGGGGTAGCGATCACCGGCTTCTGCGTGCTCGTGCTGGCCGACATCGTCACGCGGGCGCTCGGGCGCCCGTGGCTATGGGTGCAGGAGGCGACGATGACCTTCTTCATCTACGGCATCTTCTGTGGTGTCGCCGCAGCAACGCGCCTGCCCGTTGCTTTCGCGCTGATGGCCTCGGTGCTGGCGGTGACGATGTTCACGCCAGTCAGCCAGGCCTCGATGATTGCGCAACTGTTCAACGGCATGGACGTCGAGGCGCTGCTCGCCGTGCCGTTCTTCCTCCTGGTCGGGGATCTGATGACCTCGGCCAAAGTGACCGTGCGCATGATCACGCTGTCCCAGGCGCTTGTGGGGCATCTGCGCGGCGGCTTGGCACAGGTTGTCACTCTTTTCAGCATGTTCTTCGCCGGCATCTCCGGATCGTCGGCCGCGGACGTCGCCGTTCTCACCCGCACGATCGCCCCGGAGATGAATCGCGAAGGCTACGACAAGAGCTTCACTGCCGCACTGATCGCATCGGCGGCCACGATGGCGAACCTGATCCCGCCCAGCATCATGGCGGTGGTTTACGGTGCAACCGGGAATGTCTCGATCGGCGGCCTGTTCCTCGGAGGTGTGGTGCCGGGCATTCTCGTCGGCATCGGGCTGATGATCTATAGCCACTTTTTCGGACCGATCGGCGTTCGGCGCAGGCGCGCCACATTGGGCGAATTCTCCACGGCGACCAAAGAAGCCGCGGTGCCGTTGATGATTCCGATCATCATTATGGGCGGCATCCTCACCGGCCAGTTCACGCCCACCGAAGCCGGCATCATCGCGGTCGCCTATATCGTGTTTATCGCGATTCCGATCATCAATTTCCGCCATCTGCGTCACTTGCCGCGCGACATGGCCATGACTGGGCTGCTCTACTCCATCCCCCTCATCACGATCGGCGCCGCCTCGATGTTCGGCTGGATGCTGGCCTACCTGCGTGGTCCAGCTACGGTGTCCGACTGGATCTCGCAGGCCGCCGGCGGCGACCCGTTCATGATCATGCTGCTCCTGGTCCTGCTGTTCATCATCGTAGGCGACTTCATCGATGCGATTCCGGCAATCATCATTTTCATGCCGCTCATCATCGATCTGACCAAGAATGCCGACATCAATCCGGTGCACATGGGCGTCGTCATCATCGTGACGCTCGCCTTCGGCTTGATCACGCCGCCTTACGGACTCTGCTTGCTGATGTCGGCAAAATTCGTAGGCATAAAATTCTCCAAAGCAATGCTGGCTTCGCTGCCCATCTACGTGGTGTTTTTTGCCGCCATTGCCTTTACCATCTTCTTTCCTGAAGTGGTTCTGTGGCTGCCGAGAAAGCTCCTGCCGCAATCGGTCGGCTGCTTCGCCAATCCGAGCGGCAGCGGCTATATCTGCCCCTGACTGCGGCGTTGCCCGACCCCGCCTGACGAGCCGATCGCGACGGCGCCAGCCCGGGCAGTGAGGCGCGGCGAATTGCCGATGGAGGATGGCAAGATACGCGAGAACGCGCTGATCGACCCGTTGCCGACATCGCTCGATCAGACGTTGATTGCCCCCTCGATGCAGGTCAGCGTGTCGCCGCCGATCCAGATATCGTCGCCGATGCGGGCGATGTGAACGCGACCTGCACGTCCGATCACCGTGCCCTGGCTCGCGACGTAACGCTCCGGCGCCAAGCCGGCCGGGATCAGCCACTGCGCGAGACTAGCGTTGAGACTCCCGGTGACGGGATCCTCGGCGGCGCGGGTCGTTATGAATCCCCGGACTTCGAAGTCCGTGTCGACCTCGTCGCGATTCGCGTTGCACGGGGCGACCACGCCGAGCGGTTGTCCGCCGAGCGACGGGTAGTCGGGACGAAGCGCCAACACCTCGGCACGGGTCGCGAGCATCACCGCCACCCAGCCCGGCCCGTTATCGACCCACTGCGAGGCCTTAATCGCCGCGGGATCGATCCGGAGCCCCTTCGCGAGACGAGCAAGAAGTTCAGGCTCCACATTGCCGCCCCGTCGCGTGGGCGGGGCCGCAAAGGCCAGCCGCGTTCCATCGCGTCTGATGCGGACAAGACCCACGCCGCACTCCTGCACAATCTCTTCTTTCTTGGGCGCGCCTCCGGTTGTGAGCCAGACATGACAGCTTCCGAGCGTCGGATGTCCGGCGAACGGCAGCTCTCGCTCCGGCGTGAAGATCCGCACCCGATAGTCGGCATTCGGATCCACCGGCGACAACAGGAACGTGGTCTCGCTGAGATTCGTCCAGTTGGCGATGCTTGCCATCTGCTGGTCGGTCAGGCGATCCGCCCCGACGATCACAGCCAGCGGATTGCCTCTGAACGCTGCCGTCGTGAAAACATCGACTTGCCGGAATACGTGATTTGTCATGTCCGTCGATTCCCTGTCCTTGCCAAATTTTCCTTCTCGAGACGATCGCAGTGCACACGCTGCGACAGGAGGCTCAGCACCGGTCCTGCCCTTTCCCCAGTTGGGTCAGGTGTGAGGCGCCGGTCCGGGCCGACATCGTCGTTGCTCTGCGCAGCGGTGCGGTCGATTGCACCCTCTCTTGTGATGCAGTACATTTCTCGGTGCAATCGGAATATTGCTCCCGGTGCAATAATGACCGCGACCCAATACACGGCCCTCGTAGATGAATTGGCGACTGGTATCGCGGCGGGGCGGCTGAAACCGGGCGATCGCTTGCCGCCACAGCGCACGTTCGCCTACGAGAAGGGCATCGCCGCCTCGACGGCCGGGCGGGTGTACGCCGAATTGCTGCGTCGGGGCCTGGTCGTCGGCGAAGTGGGCAGGGGCACCTTTGTTGCCGGTGCCCATCCGTCGCCTGGCTCGATCCGCGGCGAGCCAGCCGACGGACGCATCGATCTCGAGTTCAACTTCCCCATCCTGCCGGAGCAATCCGGAATGATCGCCAAGTCTCTTGCCGGCTTGCAGCGTGCGGACGCGGTGAGCATGGCAATGGGACCCGTGACACAAGGCCGTCTCGAAACAGCGCGCGCCATTACTGCCAAGTTCATGACGACGTCACTCTGGCAACCGCGCGCCGAGGGGTTCGTGTTCACGGGCAGCGGTCGACAATCGATTGCAGCCGCCATCTCATCGCTCGTCCCTGTTGGCGGACGACTCGGCGTGGAAGCTATCACGTATGCGACGATCAAGAGCATAGCCGGCAGGCTCGGTGTCACCGTTGTTCCAATTGCCATGGATGGAGCCGGGGTGAGGCCCGATGCGATCGTCAAGACGCATCGGGCCAGCACACTGTCCGCCGTCTACCTGCAGCCGTCTTGCACAACCCGATTGGACATTCGATGTCTGCCGCGCGCCGCGACGAGGTCATCAAGCTGGCGGCCAAGCTCGATGTGTTCCTCATCGAGGACCTCGTCTACGGCTTCCTGAGCGACGATCCACCTCTGGCGACACACGCCGACGAGCGCTGCATCGTGATCGACAGTCTCTCGAAACGCATCGCGCCGGGTGTGGCCGTGGGCTTTCTCCATGTCCCCTCCAGATTGCGGGAGAAGGTCGCAGCGACGGTGCGTGCGGGCGCTTGGTCGGTCTCGGCACTTGGCCTAGATGTAGGTGCACGGCTCATGGCCGATGGAACGGCGGCTGAGATCGCGCGGCAGAAACGAGCCGATGCAAGGCACCGGCAGAGGATCGTCGCCGAGTGCCTCTCCAGGTTCGAGATCGACGCCGACTCGCGTTCGTACCACGTGTGGCTGCATTTGCCCGAGCGCTGGCGCTCGGAAGCGTTCGCCGCGGCTGCCGCCCGCCGCGGGATCTCTCTGACGCCTTCGAGCGCCTTCACTGTAGCGCCTGGCCACGCGCCGAATGCTGTTCGTCTGGCCCTCGGTCTTCCCAGCCACGAGGAGTTACGGATTGCCGCGACGAAGCTGACCGACTTGCTCACCTCCCATCCCGATGAAAGCAACATGACGGAATGAGCCACTAAACGTCGGCCCCATTTTCCGGGGCGCGGCCAGTCCTCCGGTTATGTGGCGAAATTGCAACACCCATTAGCTTTCGCAAGGGGGGCCTTTACAAGCCCTTCTTGGTGCACATTCGGCGAAGACACTGCGGGGGATCGGCACGAACGTGTGAATGGTTCGAGTGATTGGGGGAATCCCATGCTTCTTCGTTTCTCGATAGCAGCGGCATCGGCACTCATGTTGTGCGGCTGCATAACGGCAGAACAACAGGCGTCTGTCGCGGAGCCGCCGAAGCCGATTACCTGCCGTGCAGGGGCCGATTGCGATGCGAAATGGTCGAGGGCCGCTGCCTGGGTGAAAGAGCATTCGAAATACAAGGTTGAAACGAGTTCGGATTCGCTGATCCAAACCTCGGGTCCGGGCACCTTCGAAACCGACCCCTCGCCTGCATACAAGGTGACAAAGGTCGCGATGGGTCCCGAAGAATACGCGATCGAGTTCGGGGGTGGCTGCGACAGCATTTTCAGCTGCACCCCGAGTGTTTCATCGGCACAGGCCGATTTCACTCAATCGATCCAAGCAGTCCAAGCAGTCCAGCCTGCACCAACGTCACCGCCGCCCAAGAAAAAGAACAAGTCGGCGTACCAGACGTCGTCGAGGTGATTGGGCCCGATATCGGCGGGCTCATTCAGTTAGCAATTCTTAATGCGTAACCCGTAACCTTTGGAAGATCTGGGTTTGGCCTAATGGACACTGATCTGGTCGTCAGTCGTCGTGCTGTTCTGAAAGCCGGGCTCGGAACGGGGGCCGCGCTGAGCTTGGCGGCCTGCGCGACTACCCAGGGACCAAGACAGGCGCGCGAAGTCGATCCGGCTTATCGGCGCAGAGTCGTCAGCTATGTGACCCGGGAAGCTCCTGGGACCATCGTAGTGGCCCCGGGCAGTCATTTTCTTTTCGCCGTCCAGCAAGGCGGACAAGCCGTGCGGTATGGCGTGGCCGTCGGAGGCGAAGGGTTTGGCTGGTCCGGGGTTGCCACGGTCCACTCCAAGCAGGAATGGCCCGACTGGTATCCACCAAGAGAGATGCTCGAGCGCCGACCCGATCTGCAACAAGCCGTACGACAGTTGCCGAGTGGACTAGGGGTGCCGGGTGGCGCCGACAGTCCGCTTGGCGCACGCGCGATGTATCTATGGCAGGGAAACCGGGACACTCTATATCGTATCCATGGCACCAATGAGCCGTGGAGCATCGGAGGGAACGTTTCCGCCGGTTGCATTCGTATGACGAACGAAGACGTGATCGACCTCTACGACCGCACGGCCATCGGCACGAAAGTCGTCGTGCTCCCCACCGCTGTTTCGTAATGCCGACTTCGCGATCGCGGGTCACTCTCGGCGACGCAAACGTCTATCGCGAACCTGCCGCTCAAGGTGCTTTTCCATCGAAAGACGTACGTTGGCCGCCGCGTTGGGTGGTGCGCTGAATTCCGCTCAACATCATCAGCCGACGTGCGAGGGGATCAGCGCTGCTTCCGTTATTGCCCCAAGGCACCGCGGGTGACGGTGTGTTCGCCACGTTTGACGGTCCTGCCCGGGCAATTCCTTGCGCATCAGCGGCAACCGAGGCCGTTGGAAGGCTGGGCATCGAGATTCGCGCCGGATTGCACACTGGAAACACCCTGTGTTTCCGAACGCGAGCGTGGGCATCGAATAGCAGTGACGTAGAGTAAAACAGAATATTGGGTCGACTCTCGCGGGCGAGCTGGCGCGGCGACATACTCGCCATATCCGTTCGGGTGGGATTGAGGCGAATACTTCGTTGGGGCTCTTTACGACAAGTTTACCTTTAGGGCCCAATTCTGATCAATCAGCAACATTCAGTGCTGGTCCAATAAATGCGAAAGCTATTGTGCCGCGCATTGCTCGCCGGTTGCGTGGCCACCGGGGCCGCGTGCCAAAGCTCACACTACCTCCAAGATCCTCGGTATGAATTGTCTCAATACACCGAAACTTCGACCAAAGAGGCTGTCGCGCTGGGCCAGCGACTATTTTTCGATCCCCAGCTGTCTGGAAGTGGGCGCACAGCGTGCGCCGCCTGTCACAATCCCGACTTTGTTTATGGTGATCCGCGACCGGTAAGCATTTCAGACAACGGGCAACCCGGGTTACGTCATGCTCCATCGCTGCTTAACGTTGGATTTCGACCATACCTCATGTGGGATGGTCGTTTCGCTTCTCTTGAGGAACAGGCTTTCGGTCCATTCCGACCGGACGGTGAAATGGGGATAGATATCGAAGGGGCGAGCGCTCGCATTTCTCGCGACCCAAATTATCGACTTCAATTTTCTCACGCATTTGGACAACCACCCTCGCCAGAAGGAATGGTCGCCGCTATCGCCGCATTTGAGCGCACCATAACGATTGGCAACAGTCGATTTGACCGATCTGCACTCAATAAAGACGAGCGGGCGCTTACTCCTCTGGAAAAATATGGCCTTGAAGTCTTCACGGGCAGGGCGTTTTGTGCGAGCTGTCACGTCATTTCAGCTCCCACGATCTCCGCCTTTGCGCTGTTTACCGATTTCAAATTTCGCAATATTGGCGTCGGATTCACTGGTAGCGGTTTTCGTGACCTGGGGCGCGGCGCCGTGACTTCCGTGGAGGAAGATTATGGGGCTTTTCGTACCCCGTCCCTCCGCAACGTCGCTGTCACCGGACCCTATATGCATGACGGAAGCTTGGGCACCCTTGATGAGGTCATCGCATTTTACGACGCGGGTGGAAGGCCGAATCCGAATCTAAACCCAATTTTGCGACCTCTTGGACTCACCGACCAGGAAAAGGAAAGCCTCGTCGCGTTTCTTGGCAGCCTAACCGATCTGGAATTTTCGCCCGCGCCGACGAGGTGACCGAATGAGCGGTTGACCGCATGTCCACTGAGGGTCATTAGCGGCGGTCCCGGGGGCTTGAAACTTTGGTCCGCTTCGCCCCTCAGAGCTGACCTAGAGGGCCCATTGGCGTGGCGCCGCTATGTGCCAATAACCGAACATCGCCAACCGATTTGAAATCGGCGGTCAGCGTGACTCGTAGGCAGGGCAGATTTACCCCCAACGGTCCAAGCGGCACACGATTTGGGCACACTCTATTGTTTGTTGAATGAGTCGCACCGCATTTGCACCACACAATCCACATGTCTCGTGATCCTGGCATTTTCTTCCCTGTTGACGTACTCCTCCTTGAAATAGCCAAATTCGGACAGCTTGATACGCTGGCCTGTCGCTTCGCGCGCAACAATCAAATCATATAGCTGCCTAGTACGGCACAGATCATAACATCCTCGTCGGAAAGAATCTGTCCATCTCGAACAAATTTGCCGTGTTCGTTTCGAGTGACTGGCGGCTTCAGAGTCGCGACAGCAGCAATCCGCGCTGAAGACAGGGTGCAAGGAATGAAACCCAGCGATTCTCCCACTCTTATGTCTGAGCTTTTTGGAGCGCCAACCTTTGTCTTGTCTTGTGCTTGGATCATTGCCGTTGCACCAAACAAGAACACCACCACGATAATAGTGAGCGATGGAACGATCGTTCTCATCTTCCCCCCTGTGTTCAATCAACCAAAAGCAGGGCCGATATTACGCCTACCCGGGATGGCCAATGCGGCGGCTCTTCGTTCCCAGCGGCGAATTGGACGACCAGGGTATCCTCCCGAGCCAACTCCCCGCGTCCAGCTCCTGGCGAGGGCCCGTGAGTACTTGCCCTCGATCATGCTGCCGAGATGATCGTAAACTGTTCGCAATGTCCGCTTGGGATCAGAGTCGGTCATTGCGGTCTGTCCAGGGCGCATCCGCTAATCGCCCGGTAACCGAACTCCCACTGCGACTTGGACAGGTCGGGAACGTGCCCAGTACCGGACCTACCGACGACTTTCGGCGGGCAGCATTATGAGGATCCCGGCAACTCGGAGCCGGCACAGTCAGGCCGTAAGGGCGCGGAGCGCGGCTCTGCCCACACGACTGCTTTAACACGGCGGTCTAGGCCGGGCGTTGGTCCACTCGGCGCGGGCTGGGAATGCTGGTTTTCGAAAAATTTGAGGTAAAGTACCCAAAGAAAGGGTATGATCTATGTCAATGCAGCGGCTCGCGGCCTGTGGTTGACGCCTGTCTGCTGGCATTTGGGCGGTGGTACGGGGACAAACCATGCAATCATCGGAATTGGTCGAGCGGATCAAACGCGATCCACAATTTCAGGAGCTCGTAGCGAGGCGATCCCGGTTTGCCTGGGTTCTCTCGGCGGCGATGTTGGTCATCTACTTCGGATTCATCTTCATCATCGCCTTCACGCCGAAAGTTCTCGGGGTCCCGATCGGCAGCGGTGTCACCACGGTCGGAATCCCGGTCGGCTTGTTCGTGATCGTTTCGGCTTTCGTGCTCACCGGCATCTATGTGCGGCGGGCCAATTCCGACTTCGACGCGATCACGCGGCAGATCATCGAGAGGGCAAAATGATGCTGCGCCTACTCACCGGCTCCGTCGCGGCGAGCCTGTTTGCGTTGGGGACTTCGGCCGCCGGCGCCGCCGGCGCAATCGAGGGCGGTGGGCGACAGGGGTTGAACGTCCCCGCCATCGCCATGTTCTTCATCTTCGTTGCCGCCACGCTCGGAATCACCTACTGGGCGGCGCGGCGCACACGCTCGGCCGCGGATTTTTACGCGGCGGGCGGCGGCTTACCGGATTCCAGAACGGGCTCGCCATCGCCGGCGATTACATGTCGGCAGCTTCGTTCCTCGGCATCTCGGGTCTGGTGTTCGCCAGCGGATTCGACGGACTCATCTATTCGGTCGGCTGGCTCGTCGGCTGGCCCGTGATTCTGTTCCTGATCGCCGAGCGGCTGCGTAATCTCGGCAAATACACGTTTGCGGACGTCGCGTCGTTCCGACTGCAGCAGACGCCGATCCGCGTGCTGGCGGCCATCGGCACTCTCAGCGTCGTCGCCTTCTATCTGATCGCGCAAATGGTCGGCGCCGGCAAGCTGATCGAGTTGCTGTTCGGCTTGCCTTATCTCTATGCGGTGATACTCGTGGGCGCTCTGATGATCGTCTATGTCGGGTTCGGCGGCATGGTAGCGACGACCTGGGTGCAGATCATCAAGGCGGTCCTGCTGCTGTTTGGCGCCACGTTCATGGCGCTGATGGTGCTCGGGACGTTCGGCTTCTCGCCCGAAGCAATGTTCAAAGCGGCAGTCGAAATCCATCCCAAGAAGGCCTCGATCATGGCTCCGGGCAATCTGGTGACCGATCCGGTTTCGGCGGTATCGCTGGGCTTGGCGCTGATGTTCGGTACCGCGGGGCTGCCCCACATCTTGATGCGATTCTTCACGGTGGCGGACGCAAAGGCGGCGCGAAAGTCGGTATTCTACGCGACGGGGTTCATCGGCTATTTCTATATCCTGACGTTCATCATCGGCTTCGGCGCCATCACTCTGCTGATGAACGATCCGGCGTATTTCAAGCTGGGGCCGGACGGCGCCTACAACAAGGTCACGAGCCTGCTGGGCGGAACCAACATGGCGGCGGTGCACCTCGCCAATGCGGTTGGGGGTTCAGCCTTCCTCGGCTTCATCTCCGCCGTGGCATTCGCGACGATTCTGGCGGTGGTTGCCGGGCTGACCTTGGCGGGTGCTTCCGCGGTCAGTCACGACTTGTTTGCTTCGGTGATCGCCAAGGGCAAGCTGTCCGAGGACCGCGAGGTGAGGATCTCGAAGATCTCTGCGCTGTGCATCGGTATCGTCGCGATCTGCCTCGGCTACATATTCGAGAACCAGAACGTGGCGTTCATGGTGGGCCTCGCTTTCGCAGTCGCGGCAAGTTGCAACTTCCCGGTCCTGCTGATGTCGGTGTTCTGGAAGGGGACAACCACGCGCGGCGTTCTCGTCGGCGGTTTTCTCGGTCTCGTCAGTGCCATCATCATGGTGGTGTTGAGCCCGGCGGTCTGGGTGAAGACCTTCGGTTTGAGCGCCGCGCCATTTCCATATGACAATCCCGCGCTGTTCTCCATGGCGATCGCCTTCGGCGGGATCTGGCTGATCTCGACGCTCGACCGCAGCAAGGAGGCGAGCCGCGACCGCGAGGGGTTCGAGCCGCAGTACGTGCGCTCCGAAACGGGGATCGGTGCTGCGGGCGCGGTCGCCCACTGAGGCGGCGCCGGCGCCTGCGCCCATCTGTGGTGCGGAGAATAGCCGATGCCGCAGGCCTTCGATGCCACCAACGCACCATTTGATCGGCTCGATCATCAGGAGATCGAGGAGCTGAGGGCCACGCTGGATATCGGCTATTTCCGTCCCGGCGAGATCATCATCGATCGCGGCCAGCGCTCCGAGGATCTCCACGTCATCATCAAAGGGTCGGTGGAGGAGCGCGACGATGATTTGGTCGAAGCTCTCCTGGGCCCCAACGAAAGCTTCGATGCTCGTTCTCTGGTACATGGCGCGGCCGGGGCGCGATTCGTAGCCGCGGAGGAGACGCTCTGCTACCTCGCCCCGAAGGCAAAAATTCTCGACCTGATAGGGCGCAATGCCGGTTTCGCGGCGTTCTTCTATTCGGAGATTTCCCGCAAGCTGATTTCTTTTGCGCGCCGGCAGGAGGCGGAAGGCTTCGAATCGGTGTTGCGCGCCAGGGTAGGCGATGTGCGCTACCACGCCGCAGCATTCATCGACGGCTCGGCAAGCATCGAGCAGGCAGGACATCTGATGCGCGAGCAGGACAACAATGCGCTGTTCGTGCGCGAGGACGGCCGTATCGGCATCGTGACCGGCATGAATCTGTCCAAAGCCGCCGTTCTGGATCGTCGACGGCTGGACACCCCCGTGCGGGAGCTTTGCCATTTCGACGTGGTCTCCGTCGACGTCGACGACTTCATCTTCGCCGCCCTGATCCTGATGACCCGCCACAACAAGCGGCGCCTCGCGATCAAGGCCGACGGCGCCTACGTTGGCGTACTCGAGGACATCGACATTCTGGGGCTTGTCGCCGGCAATTCGCAGCTGATCCCAGGCCGGATCGAGCGTGCACGCGACCTCGGCGATCTCATCGAGGCCGCGGCCGATATCCAGACACAGGTCGAACGACTGGAGCGACAAGGAGCCCGGGTCGAGGACATTGCCGAGATCACCTCCGATTTGAACCGCCGATTACTGAGCAAGCTGTTCGCAATGATGGCTCCGCCCGCGATCCGCGAAGCTGGATGCCTGATGGTCATGGGCTCGGAGGGCCGCGGCGAGCAGACGGTGCGGACGGATCAGGACAATGGACTGCTTCTCGCGCAGCCGGTCGATGAACACGAACTGCAGGCATTTCGCCGGGAGTTCACCGCCGCGCTCGAACGATTCGGATTTCCTCCCTGCCCCGGCAATGTGATGGTGCGCAATCCACAATGGTCGCAGTCCATCGAGGATTTCATACGGCAGCTCAGAAGCTGGGTCCTGACACCCGTCGAGAACAGCGCGATGAACCTCGGCATTTTCTTCGACGCAGTTCCCGTCGTCGGCCGCGCCGAATTGGTCGACCGGGCGCGATCGGCGCTGATCGAACTGATGTCCGGCGAGAGTGCCTACCTCGCACATTTTGCCCGTGCGATCGACCAGTTCGAGGGCGCGAGTGCCGGCAGGTTCGCATCGCTGATGGCATCGGTCGGCGTCGCGTCGGGGGCGATCGACATCAAAAAGTCGGGCACCTTTCCCATTGTGCACGGCATCCGGACGCTGGCCATCGAGCACGGCGTCAGGGAGACGCCGACCCTGCGCCGCATAGCCGCCCTGACGGCGCTGGGTGTGCTCGGGGAGGATCTCGGCCGTGAACTCGCCGGTGCGTTGTCCTACTGCATGGAAATACGCCTGCGATCGCAGTTGCGCGCCATCAAGGTCGGGCGACCGGAAACCGAGGCCATCGTGCAACTGGTCGAGCTATCTACCCGTGACCGCGATTTGCTCAGAGACGCGTTTCGAGTCGTGAAGCGCTTTCGCGAAGTCATCCGCAACCGCTATCATCTCGGGATGTTCTGAGAGCCATGTTGCGGACAATCAGGCGCGGCATCGATCGCTCGCTCCTGTTGGACTCTGCCTACATGTTCTTGTTCGAGCCGGACCAAAGCGGCGAAGTTGTCTCGCTCGATTGCGAAACCAACGGATTCAACGCCTTCGTTGACGATGTCGTCAGCATTGCCGCGATCAAAATCCGAGATTCGCGCTTGCTCACCAGCCAGGCGTTTCAGGCGGTGTTGCGCCAGGACTCGGCCATGGACGTCAGTGCCATCAAGGTACACCGATTGCGGGAGAAAGATGTTGCCGGCGGACGCACCATTTACGAGGTCCTGCCCGAGTTCCTGCGTTTCATCGGTAGCCGCCCGCTCGTCGGCTACTGGGTCTCGTTCGACGTGCGCATGCTCAACAAATATCTGCTCAGCATGTTGAATATCCATTTGCCGAACCGTTTGATCGATGTGTCGAAACTCTATTACGAACGTAAGTACGGCAGCGCGCCTCCGGGAACTCCCATCGACCTGCGCTACGCATCGATTCTTGCCGATCTCGGTTTAAGAGCTCCCGCAGCACGACGCCTTCAGCGACGCGTTGGGGGCGGCCGAGATGTACATGATTTTGCGCGACATGCGTCAACGCGGCGCCCGCATCCCGCGTCGGACCGAGCCGGCATCGGTGAGCGGTTTTCCCGCGGGGTGAAGTGAGCATTTACCGCGCCGCCGGCGGGCGTCGATGCAGCGCAGGCGGCCATGCTGATCTTGAGCGTCTCGTGGGCAGGGCCTATTTAGCCGCGCCCTAGCCGTCGGCGTTGCGCGCCGCGATTGCGCGCGGCGGACTGCCCGCCGCGAGGCGTGGCCCTATTCGGCCGCCTCGGAATGCGGCCATCGGCACAAAGTCGTCGTGCTCCCCACCGCTGTTTCGTAATGCCGACGTGAGAGGGGATCAGTGCTGCTTGCGCTATTCCCTCAAGGACGGACCTAAACGACACGTCGGCACCCGACTGTTTGGTGCCGACAGCTGTCATACAGGGCGATCCACCACCGGGAGCTCTTCGATGGCTCTCAACCCGGGCCGCCGCCGCCATCGAATGTGTGATGGTTCGACCGCCAAGGCGAGGTCCGGCCAGCGCGTGAGCAAAGCCTTGAGCGCGCATCTGCCCTCGATGCGGGCCAGCTGATGGCCGAGGCAGAAATGGATGCCGGTTCCGAAGGCGATGTGCCGGTTCGGCCTTCTCTCGAGATCGAGTTTCTCGGGTTGCTCGTTCGCCGCGGGGTCCAGATTGGCGGCCGCGAGCATGGCCATGATCTTGTCACCCTGTCTCAGCTGAAAGCCGCAAAGTTCCGTGTCCTTTCGCACGAAGCGCGGTTTGGAGAACTGCACGGGAGAGATGAAGCGCAGAAATTCCTCGACGGCGAGATCGGCCCGGCTCCAGTTCTCGGCCAGCCAATCTCGCAGCTCGGGCTTTTGCAGAAGCTCGAACACTGACCCGCTGATGAGATGCGTGGTCGTCTCGTGACCGGCAAATAGCAGCAGGAATACCATCGCCACCATCTCGTCGCGACTGAGCCGCACGCCTGCCTTTTCCACGCGAACGAGTTCGGCGATCAGACCTTCGCCGCCGCTCGCCCGGGCGTTCTCCAGATGCGCTTCCAGATAGCGCTTGATCGCGGCGGCGGCCGGGATCATGCGCCACAGCAAGCCAAGCGTGCTCCTCACGCCCGTGATATTGGCGGCCCAGGCCACGAATTTCGCCCGGTCGGCGGCCGGCAGGCCGAGCAGCTCGCAAATTACCGAGAGCGGCAATTTTCGTGCATATCGTGCCACGAGATCGGCGGGGCTGCCTTCGGCAAACAGCTCGGCCGCAAGCTCGTCGGCGATCAGCAGGATGCGGGGCTCCATCTCTAGAATCGCCCGACGGCGGAAGGCCTCGTCGACGATACTTCGCAGCCTCGTGTGATGCGGCTCGTCCGCCGTCAGCATGTTGCTGGCGAGCGCGCGGAAGATGCCGGGCATCCACCATCGCAGTCCGCCGAGCTGGCCGCTGTCACTACGGATCGTGAACGTGCGGCTGTCTTTCAACATCCGGTCGGCGGCCTCCTCGGTGGTCGTAACCCAGGTTTTGCCGATGATCGGAAACCGAACCGTCACAACGGGCCCGGATGTCCTGAGCCGCGCGATTCCCGCGGCGGGATTGCGAAGATAGTCCTGGCTGGCGAAATCCATTCGCACCGTCATGGCAGGAAAAACCCGGTTTCCGCCTTGGCCTGCGGAACAAGGACGCGAATTGCAAACGAGAGGCTCCCCGCCGCTATGGTCTCGCGACGCCGGCGCCAAACATTTTTCTGGGATCCACGATCTCGCCGAAACGTGGCTCGTCGATGTACGCGAATGCCGTCTGTTCCGAGTCGGGTTCTCGCATTGTGAGGTCCACCCCTATCGATCCGGATGGGGGAGGACCTCACTTCCCGGTCGAAGTATGGTCTTCATGCAGACTCAAGCCGCTTTGGTCGCTTCCGCTGCCGGAATTGCAGGGTATCTCGGCTTGTAGACGTGGCTACGAATGAACGCAACCATGTCGGCTGGGCGTCCCACGCGGGCGACCCCCGAGTCGAAGACCAGCTTCGCCACGCGCGCGGCTGTCTGAATCTCGGTCTCCAAGATGTTCGATTGCAGCGGGTACAGGAGGCCGCGTTTTAGGAGCTCCGGCGGCACCTGATCCGCGACCGCACTTGCCGCTTCGATGAACATCTCATCGGTGACGCGGGAGGCCTGGGTCGCGAAGATTGCCATTCCGACGGCCGGGAAGATGTAGAAATTGTTGGCCTGTCCCGGCAAGAACGTCTGCCCATTGAGGTGGACCGGTGGAAACTGCACGCCCGCCGCGTAGATCGCCTTGCCCTTTGACCAGGTATAGGCTTGCTCCGGCGTGCACTCAGCCTTCTCGGTGGGGTTGGAAAGCGCCAGCACCACGGGACGCTCGTTGATGCGCGCCATTGCCTCAATGACCTTCTGTGTGAAGGCCCCACCGATAGTGCTCACCCCGATGATCGTCGTCGGCTTGATGCTCCCGATCGCAGCAACGAAATCGCGGGTGGGCGCGTGCTTGTGAGCATAAGGCTTCTGGAAGTCGACGAGGTCCGTGCGGGTCGACTCCAGCAACCCGTTGATGTCGAACATGTATACACGCGATTGCGCGTCTTTCAGCGTCATGCCTTGCGCAACGAGCGCAGAGCACAACAGGTTGGCAAGTCCAATGCCGGCCGAGCCGGCGCCGAGGAACAGATACTTCTCGTCCTTGAGCTTCGTGCCCTTGAGCTTGGTCGCGTTGATCATGCCAGCCAGCGTGATGCCAGCCGTTCCTTGCACGTCGTCATTGTATACGCAGTACTTGTCGCGGTAACGCTGAAGCAGGTGGACCGCATCGACGCCGGTCCAATCCTCGAAGTGAATGCAGCACTTCGGGAACAGCTCTTGTACGGCTTCGACGAATTCGTCGACAAAGGAATAGAGCTCCTCAGTCGGCGGCCGTGCCTTGCGCATACCGAGATAAAGGGGATCGTGCAGATACTGCTGGTTGTTGGTGCCGGCGTCGAGATACATCGGCAGCAGGTATTGCGGCGGCACTCCGGCGCAAGCGGTGTACAGCTGCAGCTTGCCGATGGGAATGCCGGCGCCGTTTGCGCCGAGATCGCCGAGGCCGAGGATGCGGCCGCCGTCCGTCACGCAGATGAATCGAACGTCCTTCTGCGGCCAGTTTTTCAACACCTCCTTCACTTTACCGCGACGCGTGATCGACAGATACATGCCGCGCGTCTGACGGTAGATATGGCCGAATTTGAGACAAGCTTCCCCGATGGTCGGGTCATAGACGATCGGCAGAAACCGCGCCGGATCCGACATGACGGTCCGATAAAAGAGTGTCTCGTTGTGATCGAGCAGATTGACCAGATAGATGTATCGATCGAGATCGGTGCTCTTGTGGCCGAGTTGCATCAACACCCGACTTAGCTGCAGATCCTCGGTCTCGGTCGCGTCGGGGACGAGTCCGACAATGCCGAGTGCCTGCTTTTCCGCCTCCGTGAAGGCGGTTGATTTATTGAACGAGGGGTCCTGGAGAACTTCGATTCCGCGCTTGTTGGTCGTCATCGCTTCCTCCTTTTGTCTCAACTGGCTTTCCATCTATCCGCCCGGTTCACTTCCATCGGTTGATCGCCGCTAGGCCGGGGCCAGCGTCGACGCGTCGTCCGCCACGTACGGCTTCACCATTTTCTTCGGGTCGACGACCCGATTGAATTCTGCATCGGTGACAAAACCCAGCTTCAAAGCGGCGTCCTTCAGCGTGAGGTCGTTGTCCATGGCATAGTGGGCGATCTTCGACGCCTTGTCGTAGCCGATGACAGGCGAGAGCGCGGTCACCAACATCAGCGAGCGCTCGACGTACTCGTTGATCTTCTTCAAGTTGGGTTTCGTACCCTCGACCAGGAATTTTCGGAAATTCGTGCAGCCGTCGGTCATGATCGTTATCGAGTGAGTGATGTTGAAGATCATCAACGGCTTGTAGACGTTCATCTCGAGGTAGCCGCCCGCGCCGCCGAAGCCGACCGCGACGTCGTTGGCCATCACCTGCACGGCGATCATCGTCAGCGCTTCGCACTGGGTCGGATTGACCTTGCCGGGCATGATCGAGGAGCCCGGCTCGTTCTCCGGAATCTCCAACTCGGCAAATCCCGCGCGCGGGCCGCACGACATCAATCTAATGTCATTAGCGACCTTGTACAGCGAGACGGCAAGCGTCCGCATCGAGCCGGAGAGTTGCACCAGCGCGTCGTGCGCGCCCTGCACCGTGAACTTGTTGGGCGCAGTGACAAAAGGCAGACCGGTGAGCTTGGCGATTTGGGCAGCTGCCGCTTCGGCAAAGCCCGGCGCCGAGTTGATGCCTGTCCCGACCGCCGTCCCGCCGAGTGCGAGGCGGTATACGCCCTGCAGCGCTGCTTCGATCCGCTCCAGATTGTCCGACAACATCCCCGCATATCCGGACCATTCCTGGCCCAAGGTCAGGGGTGTCGCATCTTGCATGTGCGTGCGTCCGATCTTGACGATGTCGCTCCATGCCTGTGATTTCGCGGCGATCGCATCACGAAGCGCCGTCACCGTGGGGATCAGCCGCCCCTTCACGTTGACTGCCGCCGCGATGCACATGGCCGAAGGAAAAGAGTCGTTGGATGACTGCGCCATATTGACATGGTCGTTGGGATGAACCGGCGCGTGGCTTCCCAGCGGCGTTCCGACGATCTGCGAGCAGCGGTTGGAAATCACCTCATTGACGTTCATGTTGAATTGCGTGCCGCTTCCGGTCATCCAGACATGCAGCGGAAACATGTCGTGGTGCCGGCCGGCCAGGATTTCGTCGCAGGCTTGGGCAATCAATTTGAACCGCTGATCGTCGAGACGCTTGCCCGCATGGTTGGCGGCGGCAGCAGCCTTCTTCAAGGTCGCGTAGGCAGTGATCATCTCGCGCGGAATCAGGTCATGACCGATGCTGAAATGCTCCAACGAGCGCTGCGTTTGCGCACCCCAGAGCTTGTCCGCCGGAACTTCGACGACGCCGAGGCTGTCCGTCTCTTTCCTCATGCTGGCCATTTGATCTCTCCCGTGCATCTCGCGTTCAAAAGCGCCCGCGAGTTCGATGGGGTTGCCGATTGGGCCCGCTTCGTCATCAATCTCCCAAGTCCGGGCCATTGATCCGGTCCTGTGTAGCCGCCACAGCGTAGCCCCGCTTCGCTTCCGAGCCGTGACTGCGGTCTTCGAGCCTCAGGCCCGCGCTGCGCTACGCGGCGGCGGCGCTATCACAGAACTCCGCGAGCGAAGGGCATGCGCAAGATACCCCGTCTATCTCTTCGGATACGCGGTGAAAATGTAATCTTGGGACGCAACGCGCGAATGGCACGCATAACCGCATTCGGCGCCGGTCACGGAAGGCCTGAACGTGTCGGACGCGGCATCATAATCAAACTGGGCAAAAGCCCATCCGTGCGTGTTCGGGAACCTTTTGGAGTCCTTCACGATAAATGATAGCGATTTCAGAACGTCCGGCACCTCCACAAAATAGGGCGACACTGCGTTCCGTTTTTTGACCCACTCGATCTTTACGACCTTGGAGCCTTCGGGAAACAGCTTGCCATTGCCCGGAATACCTTCCTTGTAGGCGCTTATCATTGCGGGATTCGCCAGAATAGCTTTGACGCTGCCTTTCGTCTCGCTCACTGCCACGTCCTGCCATGTGTCGTATCCTTCAAACTCGGAGAACGCGAGCCCATTCGGCACTTGCAGCGTCTGTGTGTCCTGCGCGGCAAGGCCGATGCCGACAGACAACGTTGCCAATGCCAGAGCGATTGCAGTTGCCGGTGTTGTTTTGAGGATGCGACGTATAGAAATGCGCGACATGGCGAGCCTCCCTGCGGCGGCCGGCGCATTTGTCCAATGAGCCTAGCACACCTCCGCGGGGGTTCCAATCGTCACGGGCAAGCTGCACCTTCTTTCGGCAGCAGACGCCCCAGCCCTGCGGGTATTCGCCAAGCGCGCCGCGTGCGAGCTGTCGGCACTCGCGCGTTCTGCGCCAAGTTCTTCAACCGTCACATTTTTGGTGACATCGTCCTTCGCATCCCCCGCTCGCGCTCTCGGCGCCGGTGAGCCCCGCATTCTGCGCGCCCCGGATATGCTCCTTCGGAAGAACTGAAGGCGGCTGGCATTCGTGCGCGGAGAGTCCGATGTCCGAAACGCGTCTCAAAGGCGTTGGCAGGCGCGTTTCGGGACGTGCTCCGCTCCAGCCCTCAGAGCGGGCGTAGATTCTCCAGCCGAGGCCGGGTAGAGAAGCGTTTCGCGGGCAGCCCAGTCGCACCCGAGGCCGTCGGCGTTGCGCGCTGCGATTGCGCGCGGCTGCCCGTTGCGAGGCGTGGCCCTATTCGGCCGCCTCGGAATGCGCAGCGCGGGAGTGCTGCTCGCGGATTTCGCGCAGCTTGAGCTCGACGTGCCGCGAGAACACGTATTGGGCCGGGCGCTGGCGGTCGAGCGGAATTTCCGGCGCCATCGGCCCTTCGGTGCGCACCCCGCGCACCGCGACGCCGAGCGCCTTCATCGGACGCGCGATCGCATCCTGAACCGCGGTCGCCTCATACCCGCTGTGCACCATGCAGTTCGCGCATTTCGCATAATTGCCGGTGCCGTAGGCGTCCCAATCGGTTTCCTCCATCAGCTCGCGGAAAGTCTTGGCGTAGCCTTCGCCGAGCAGATAGCAGGGCCGCTGCCAGCCGAACACCGTGCGGGTCGGATTGCCCCACGGCGTGCAATGGTATTCCTGATTGCCGGCGAGAAAATCCAGGAACAGGCCCGACTGGCTGAACGACCAGGCTTTGCCGGCGCGCCCGCGGCGGAAGATGTCCCGAAACAGCTGCTTGGTCTTCTCGCGGTGGAGAAAATGCTCCTGGTCCGGCGCGCGCTCGTAGGCGTAGCCGGGCGACACCGTGATCGCGTCGACCCCGAGCTCGCGGGTCTTGTCAAAGAACGCCGCCACCTGCTCGGGATCCACGTTGTTGAACAGGGTGCAATTGATGTTGACGCGGAAACCGCGCTCCTTGGCGGCGCGGATGGCGGCGACCGCGCGGTCGTAGACGCCGGTCTGGCACACCGAGCGGTCGTGCATCTCCTTGTCGCCGTCGAGGTGCACCGACCAGACGAAGAACGGGCTCGGCCGATATTGGTCGAGTTTTTTCAGCATCAGCAGCGCGTTGGTGCACAGGTAAACGAACTTGCGCCGCGCCAGAATGCCTTTGACGATCTCGGGCAGCTCGCGATGCAGCAGCGGCTCGCCGCCGGCGATCGACACGACCGGCGCCCCGCACTCGTCGACCGCCTCGAGGCTTTCTTTGACCGAGAGCCGCTGGTTGAGGATCTCATCCGGATAGTCGATCTTGCCGCATCCCGCGCAGGCGAGATTGCAGCGGAACAACGGCTCCAGCATCAGGACGAGCGGATAGCGCTTGCGCCCGCGCAGATGCTGGAGGAGCACGTAGGCGCCGACGACGGCTTTTTGCAGAAGCGGAATCCCCAAGGCGGGCTCCTATGTTCGAATTGGCGACATGCAATCAGGTCGGCTGCGGCGCCAACCGGCGTTCGCGCGTCAGCTCGACCGGAAGCCGAAACTCGATGGTCTCCTCGCGGCCGGGCAGGGTCGACACCTCGACGTGGCCGAGCCTGCGCAACGCGGCGATGACGTCCTCGACCAGCACCTCCGGCGCCGATGCTCCCGCGGTGATGCCCACCTTCGCGGCGCCGCGCACCCAGGCCGGATCGAGCTCGCTGCCGTCGGCGATCAGATAGCTCGGGATGCCGGCTTCGGCACCGATCTCGCGCAGCCGGTTGGAGTTGGAGCTGTTCTTCGCGCCGACGACCAGGATGACGTCGACCACCTTGCTGAGCTCGCGAACCGCGGTCTGCCGGTTCTGCGTGGCGTAGCAGATGTCGCGAGTGTCTGGCCCGATGATGTCGGTGAACTTGCGTTCCAGCGCCGCGATGATCCCGCGCGTGTCGTCGACGCTGAGCGTGGTCTGGGTCACATAGGCCATCGGGGCATCGACCGGCAGGTCGAGCATGTCGACGTCTTTTTCGGTCTGCACCAGGAATACCGGACCGGCGATCTGGCCCATCGTGCCTTCCACTTCCGGATGGCCGGCGTGGCCGATCAGGATCAGCGTGCGGCCCTGGGCGACGTAGCGCTTGCCCTGATTGTGGACCTTGGTGACCAGCGGGCAAGTCGCGTCGAGCACCGGGATGTTGCGCGCGGCGGCCTCCTGCTCGACCGCCTTGGCGACGCCATGCGCGCTGAAGATCGTGACCGCGTTCGGCGGCACCTCGGAGAGATTCTCGACGAAGCGCGCACCCTTGGCCTTCAGGCTCTCGACCACGTGCCGGTTGTGCACGATCTCGTGGCGCACATAGACCGGCGGGCCATATTTCTCGAGCGCACGCTCGACGATCTCGATCGCGCGCACGACGCCGGCACAAAAGCCGCGGGGCTGGGCGAGAATCACTTGCATGTTGCGTTCATCGGGTTCCGCGAGCAGCCGGTTCGCGGCACCCTGCCGCGTCGAACATCCTCACCGATCTCGCCGCTTCGACCCGAATCTGCTCCTTCATGTTCGACAAACCAAATCGTCGGTTGCCGGCGGCATACAGGTATTCGTCGGTTCAGGCAACCTTTCCGCCGGCGGCGAGAAATTTCGCTTCGCTCGGCGCCAAGCTCTTGCCCAGCGCCGCCATCACTTTCGAAGTGATTCCCGCCGCATCGAGTCCTGCCTGGGCATACATGCGCTCGGGCTTGTCGTGATCGATGAAGGCGTCCGGCAGCACCATGGTGCGCACTTTGAGGCCGCGGTCGAGTAGTCCCTGCTCGGCCAAAAGCTGGAGGACGTGGCTGCCGAAGCCGCCGATGGCGGCTTCCTCGACGGTCACGAGCACCTCGTGCTCGCGTGCAAGCCGCAGGATCAGATCGCAATCGAGGGGCTTGGCAAACCGCGCGTCCGCGAGGGTGGTCGACAAGCCGTAGCCCGTGAGCATGTCGGCGGCCTTGAGGCATTCCGCAAGCCGCGTGCCGAGCGAGAGCAGCGCCACGGTGCCGCCCTCACGCAGCACCCGTCCCCTACCGATCTCGAGCGGCCGGCCTTCCTCCGGCATTTCGACCCCTACGCCGTCGCCGCGCGGATAGCGCAGTGCCGACGGACGATCGTCGATCGCGGCGGCAGTCGCCACCATGTGCATCAGCTCGGCTTCGTCGGCCGCCGCCATGATCACGAAACCCGGCAGGCAACCCAGATAGGCGAGGTCGAACGAACCCGCGTGCGTCGGACCATCGGCGCCGACGAGGCCGGCGCGGTCCATCGCGAAGCGGACCGGCAGACGCTGAATCGCCACGTCGTGCACGACCTGGTCGTAAGCGCGCTGCAAGAACGTCGAATAGATGGTCGCAAACGGCTTGTAGCCCTCCGCCGCCAGCCCCGCCGCGAAGGTCACCGCATGCTGTTCGGCTATGCCGACGTCGAACGTGCGGTCCGGGAATTCCTTGCCGAACAGATCGAGGCCGGTGCCCGACGGCATCGCCGCCGTGATCGCGACGATGCGCGGATCCTTGCGCGCCTCCTTGATCAGGCTCTGGGCGTAGACTTTCGTATACGAGGGCGCATTGCTCTTGGCTTTGGCCTGGGCGCCGGTCGCGATGTCGAACTTGACGACGCCGTGATACTTGTCGGCGGAGGTCTCGGCCGGCGGATAGCCCTTGCCCTTCTGGGTCACGACGTGCAGCAAAATCGGCCCGGTCTCGGCGTCGCGCACGTTCTTGAGGACCGGCAGAAGGTGGTCGAGATTGTGCCCGTCGATCGGTCCGACGTAAAAGAATCCGAGCTCCTCGAACAGCGTTCCTCCGGTCACGAACCCGCGCGCGAGCTCCTCGATCTGCAGAGCCTTCTCGTTGAGAATCTTGGGCAGGCGCTTGGCGAGCTGCTTGCCGATCTCGCGCAGCGACAGGTAGGTGCGGCCCGAGATCAGCCGCGCCAGATACGCCGACATCGCGCCGACCGGCGGCGCGATCGACATGTCGTTGTCGTTGAGAATGACGATGAGCCGCGAATTCATCGCGCCGGCATTGTTCATGGCCTCGTACGCCATGCCGGCCGACATCGCGCCGTCGCCGATCACGCACACGACGTTGTGGGTCTTGCCCTCGAGATCCCGCGCCACCGCCATTCCGAGCCCCGCCGAGATCGAGGTGGAGGAATGCGCGGCGCCGAACGGGTCGTATTCGCTCTCCGCGCGTTTGGTGAACCCGGACAGACCGCCGCCCTGACGCAGCGTGCGAATGCGGTCGCGCCGGCCGGTGAGAATCTTGTGCGGATAGGCTTGGTGGCCGACGTCCCAGATCAATTTGTCGCGTGGCGTATCGAAGACATAATGCAGGGCTACCGTGAGCTCGACGACGCCCAGCCCGGCACCGAGATGACCACCGGTCACCGAGACGGCGCTGATCGTCTCCGCGCGCAATTCGTCGGCGAGGGCGCGTAGCTCGGTTTCCTTCAACCGCCTCAGACCGGCGGGATCATGGATCGCGTCGAGCAACTTGGTCTGCAAGGTCATGGCGGTGGGCTGATCCTAAGGAACGCACAGGGCGTCATTATTAGTTGAATTTCCGGCGCAAGAAAGGGTTCCAGAACGTTCCCAAATCGCTCCGAAATCCGGTGCAGGTCGTAGTTGAAGAACTCCGAGCAAATCCTCCGCAAAAGGCCTAAATTGCCGGCGCTCGTCGCCGATGGAACCGATGACGCGCCGGGAACATAGCTGCGTTCCGGCGATATTGCCCATCCCCGGTTCTACCTATACCTCCATGTAGACGCAATGGCCGGACGATTCCAAGGGCCCGGCCCAAGCCGTTTCGGCCTGAACGGCCATTTACCATTTTCGCGCCGAAACCCACGGGAGGCGCGACCAATGGTCATAGGAACATAAGAAGATCAAACGGCGAAGAGCAGCATCGAATGTCGAACGACAATGCCGCGGTGATCATCGGCGCCGGCCAGGGCGCGGCGCAGGTTGCCATCAGCTTGCGGCAGGGCGGCTTCGAGCACCCCGTGGTGATCGTCGGCGCGGAGCATTTCCCGCCGTATCAGCGGCCTCCGTTGTCGAAGAAATTCCTGAGCGCTCCGCAGCAGCCCGAAAACCTTTTTCTGCGCGCGCAAGCGTTCTGGCGCGACCAGGAAGTCACATTGCAGCTCGGAACGCCGGTCGGCGCCGTCGACCGGCAACGGCGCCGCGCGAAGCTGACCGACGGGCGTGAGCTCGCCTATGCATCCCTGGTATTCGCGACGGGCACGTCGGCCCGTGCCCTGCCGATCCCGGGAGTGGACTGCGCGGGCGTGCATTCCTTGCGCAATATCGAAGAGGTGCGGCGGCTGCGAGCCGAACTCGACACGGCGCGGCGCGTGCTGATCATCGGCGGCGGCTATATCGGCCTGGAAGTGGCGGCAGTGATGCGGAGCGAAGGCCGCGAGGTCACGGTATTGGAAGCCGAGGAGCGCGTGCTCAAACGGGTGACCGGCAAGACCGTCTCGGCGTTTTTCGACGCGTTCCATCGCGAGCGGGGCGTCGACATTCGTCTGAACGTCCGCGCGGCAGGGATCGCGGGCGAGGAGCGTGTCGGGTCGGTACTTGCCTCGAACGAGGAACGATTGCCGGCAGACGTCGTGCTGGTCGCGGCGGGCGCGCGCGCGAATGACCAGCTCGCCGCTGCCGCCGGCATCGCTTGCCGCGACGGCATTCTGGTCGACGAGATGGCGCGGACCGACAGCCCGAACATCTACGCTGTCGGGGATTGCACGCGCTTCCCCAGCCGCCGCTACGGCCGCCGGCTGCGGCTCGAAAGCGTGCAGAATGCCATCGATCAAGCCAAGGTCGCGGCCGCCTCCATCCTGGGCCGCAGCGAGCGCTACGACCCGGTGCCCTGGTTCTGGTCGGATCAATATGACCTGAAGCTGCAGATCGCCGGCCTCGCCGACGATCACGATGCGGAGCAGCTGATCGGCGACATCGCGGCCCCGCGGTTCGCCGTCGAGTACCGCAAGGCGGGCCGCTTGATTGCGGTCGACGCGGTCAACGACGCCCGCGCCCACATGATGGCGCGCCGCCGCATCGCGGAGGAGACGGCCGCCGGGATAGCGGCCGAGCCATGAGCCGCCAGCTTCGCTCCGCAGCGTCGCCCCAAGGACGCCGTAAGAAGTGCAGGCCGTTCTCCGAGAGACGCAAGCGGACCAGCACTACGACGGCAAAGTCCTCTATGGTAGCGGAAATGCCAGAACAAACCGCGCGCCGCCGCCCGGATGGTCCTCGACGGTTACGCTGCCGCGATGTGCCTTCATGATCTCACGGACGATCGCGAGACCAAGCCCGGCACCTCGGACGTTCGTTCCCGGGGCGGTCCAGAACCGGTCAAAAATTTTCTCGCGCTCCTCGACCGGCACGCCGCGACCACGGTCCGCGACGCTGATGCGTCCGTCGGCATGAACGATGACCGCCACCTCCTTGCCTGGAGGCGAGTGCATCACTCCGTTCTCGATCAAGTTCCTGACGGCATCTGCTAGGGCATCATCGTTAGCCAGAATCTGTACTGGCGATGGACTACCGACGAAGGCAACACTGCGCCCTTGGGCGATCGCCCACGGTGCCATCGCGGCCACTACGGACCGCACAACCTCGTCCAATTCGATCGGCTTCATTTCCGGTGACACGGCATCCAGCCGGGATCCAAGGTCGCTTAGATGGAAATAGCCAGGCTCGTCAGTCGCTCGCGGCCATTTTGCGACACGTTGCCCGAACTCCGGTGGAGATGCGCCGAGAATCCGGCCGCTGCTGTCCCGGACCGCAAAAATATCGGCATCTGAATTCACGTACGCGGATGCAAGCTGTTGCGACAACTCGACCCGAGGTGCTCCGGCGCTATCGCGCGAAACCGCTTTCGACAGATCCTCGGCGCGCTGGCTGAGCTCGCGATCATACAGCGAACCCGCCGTATCGTAGGCTTGATAAATCAGGACTCCGATCGCGACCGCGGTACCGGCAACGTACAGAGCGGCCAAGCGCAACGCCAAGCGCACCTGCAGCGACCGAAGACGACCGCGCATCATTCGCCGCTCGAGGTCAAGAGATAACCGACGCCTCTCACTGTGTGGATCTGAGCAGTCGAGTCCGCCTTCTCCAGTTTCCGCCGCAAGTGGTGCACGTGGACCGGCACCGCGTTCGATTCCAGCTCTTCGTCGATGCCGTAGAGCTTTTCCTCCAGGACGGTTTTGGGCACGACGCGCCCTTGACGTCGCAGCAAATGCTCGAGGATTGCGCATTCGCGACGGGGTAATTGCACTGCAACACCGCCAACCCGTACGTCTCGCCCGATCGTGTCAAGCGCGACATTACCTGCATGCAAGGTGATACCCAGCGCCCCACCGGGCCGACGCAAAAGCGCCTTGACGCGCGCGACGAGCTCGGTCATGGCAAACGGTTTCACCAGGTAATCGTCCGCGCCGGCGTCCAGACCGGCTACCCGCGCCTCCACTGCGTCCCGCGCCGTGAGAACCAGGATGGGAATGCGGTTCTTGCAGCCGCGCAGATGGGCGAGCAAATTCAGCCCGTCGCCGTCAGGCAATCCGAGGTCGAGAATTCCCGCGTCGTAAGCCGTAACCGCGAACGCCTCCCGCGCGTCGGAACATAGGCGAACGACATCGGTCGCAAAACCGGCGCGATGCAGCCCATTCCTCAGGATTTCGGCTATCCGCGGCTCATCTTCGATTACGAGAAGGCGCACGGCTGCTCCTCTGGGGTACGGTCGAAACCGACCCGGGATCAACTGATCATTCATACCACGTTTATGACAGTTTTAAGCGGCGAACATGTCAGCCCGCCGCCCGTTGGTCGGCTTGGTGATGGCGATTTTGAACGGGGAGATCTCGCAGGGCGTCTGCGCTGGGTCTATCGGCGCGCTCGCCGCATAACGAATGTGCTCCACACGCTCACTTGTTCAAAGGATCGCGTCCTCCGCGCCACTTGCTCAAAATTGCCGGCAGGACGCGAGCGCACGATGAAGGCAAGCCTAGCGTGTGGACTAGATCCGTAGCAGCCAAGCCTGCATCCTGCTTGCGCAAAAACCAGCGTACCCTCTCCTTCAGTTCATACGGTATCGGCTCGTATTTCTGTTCTGTGACTGAGAATGCGTCTCCGATCGAAATCGATCCGCTATTGAGAAAGCACCCCAGCACTCCACGCTTGTGCAAAATCCGATCAAAATCGATCAAGCTCAAAACATTCCTGCATGGCTCGCAATGGAAGGTCAATCGTATCAACGCCTCGCCGATCTTCACCACGGTCCCGGACGGTAGATCATAGAGCTCATCCACGTCGACAACGATGTTCTCGCGAAGATCTCCGGACTGCAGTCCGCAATCAGCGGTGACGGATTGCGAGGTCAGCAACACCTGTCGGAGCGGGGAGCAGGCTACGTTGCCGACCAGGCCGCCCCGGCCGAACTCGAGGTTCGAGACGACTTCGAGGCGCTGGCCATGGCCGCGCTTCAGAAACAAGTGAGTGACGGTCACGATGGATCGCCGCGGCACGGCTCTCGGCGGGCCTCAGATGGGATCATTCAAGGCCCGCCGCTCGACCGTTTTTCGCGCAGACACAGAACGGCTCAGAACTCAATCATCGTCATCGTCATCATCGTCGCCGCGGACACGGCCTGTCTGCGTATCGACCGCGAGCCGGGCCGATTGCCCGTCCTTGACGGCCGTGACCTGGAAATACCTGCCGGCCCGATAAATCTGCACGTCGGACCACCCGTCCGATTGCAATTTTGCGCGCACCTGTTCTTCGCTCACCGGAGCGCCGCCGGGGAACAGCGGGGCCGCCTGGAGCTGCTGAGCTTTCACCGGCGCGCCCGCGAGTACCGCGCTCAACAGGGCGGCAGACACTGCCATCATCAATCGCTTCATGGCTGCTCTCCTTGCAGGATCTAAACAACAATGAGAATGGAACCAGGACCCGTTTAAGACAGGATTATGAGTCGAAAGCGATTTTCGTGGATTTAGATTTTCAGCTGAAGAAGGTCGCGGCGATCGGTCCCACTAGGGCTATTCCCGAGAAGAACAGCAGCACGAGCACCACGATACGAAACGCCGCATCGTCGAGTCGTCCGTAGATCACCAAACCGAGCCAAGTTCCCGCCGTGAGCGCCGGTATCCCGATCAGAAACAGCCAGACGATGTCGCTGGATATCGCGCCGCTCAGGCCGAGCCAGAAAGCACTCATGGCAAAAACCGCAAGGCCAGTCGGTTGGAAGACGGCCCGTTGCTCGTCTTTCGTCCAACCCCGCATGCTGCACCAAATCGTGGCGACAATACCGGCTAGTCCGGTGAGGCCCCCGACCAACCCATTCAGAACACCGATGCCGGTATCTGCCGCACGTCCTGCCCTTTCCTCGGCTCGGGTTTCGGGTCGAGAGATGCCATAGAGGCTGTAAAGAATCAGCATTGCGCCGACCACGAGGCGAACGTGCTCGGCGCTCGCCCATCCAAGAATGGCGACGCCTGCGGGGACGCCGAACGCGCCGCCCATTAGGAATGGCCACAGCCGCGCCCATCGTAGGGATCGTCTCAGCTTCCAGACCGAGATTCCCTGCACCACTAGACCGAAGGCGATGATGAGCGAAGCGGTTTGCAGGGGCGTCAGGATGTGTAGCCAGACGCCCGCGGCGATCAGTCCGAATGCAAAGCCGGAGACGCCGGTGACAACGGCGGCCGCGAACGTCGCGATCAAATAAATCGCAAGGACCGCGCCCTCCATGTATCATCTCTGTGGCAGGCCCATACGACGCCCCTTTCATTGCGTGTGGTCGAGGAGACCGTATTGCCTTTAAGACAGTTTTAAACAGCGGTCTGATGTCTCCGAGGGTCAAGGGATCAGAATCCGGGGTGGTCTGGTGGCTTTAACTTAGCCGCCTGCCACATTCGAGAAGTCAGGATGCGTATTAGAGCCGCCTGGAAGAAATTGTATATGCAATGGCGCGTCTTTCGGGCGCCGTTCGGGTTCGGCATTCGCGTTACCGTGGCGGCAATCTCAGCTTTGCTGATCGCACAATTTTTCGCGCTTCCATTGCAAGGTTTATGGGTCGTCCTCACCGCAACCGTGGTGACACAACTCAGCGTCGGCGGCTCGCTTCGTGCAGGCTTGGAGTACATCGTTGGAACGCTCGGAGGTGCGCTATATGCGGGCATCATAGGCGTGTTGGTCGCTCCCGCGAGTGTACTGACGCAGAGCGCAGTTCTTGCCATCACTGTCGCACCATTGGCCTTTATGGCAGCGCTCAATCCCAACTTTCGCGTCGCTCCATTTTCGGCCGTTCTCGTGCTGCTGATTTCGGGACAGCTCGGCGAGGGACCGATCGAATCTGCGGTTACCCGACTGCTGGAGTTGGCGCTCGGCGGTGCAGTCGCCGTGATTGTCTCATTCCTGGTGTTTCCCGAGCGCGCTCACCGCTTGGTGCGCGAGGCGGCTGCCCGCGTTCTCGACGAGATGGCCGAAGATACACCCGATATATTGGCGGGCTTTTTTCGAAGAGCCGATCCGGCCGAACTCCGTCGTATTCAAGATCGCATCGGCAGCACTGTTGCCGAGTTGCAGGGCGTCGTCGAGGAGTTCAAACGTGAAAGGCCGCTCAGCTTCACCCCGGCACCGGATCCCGCTCCCTTGCCTCGGACCTTGCTCAGGCTGCGGCACGATTTCGTTATGATAGGACGCGCAAGCGCCGAACCGTTACCAGCCCATGTGAGCGAAAATCTCGGACCGGCTCTCAATCGCCTTGGAGCCGCTCTCGGCAATTATTTTCGCGGCTGCGCGTTGGCGCTTACGTCGCGGCATAAAGCCGTACACCTCCGTCCGCCGCAGGAACAGCTTGATGCTTGCGCCTCCGAACTGGCCGCATTCCGACAGCGTAACTTTGCCTACTTATCGACCAGCCAGCTCGAACAATTGTTTGCGCTCGGCTTTGCTCTCGAGCAATTACAGAGGAACATCAACGATCTTGAACGCTGCGTGGAGGAGTGGGCAAGCTCTCCCGGACACTCTGTCAAGCGCGCATAACCGACGCGCTTCCTCTCTCCTCGCCCCTCACCCGGTTCGGACCTGCGGTCCTCACCACCCACTCCGCGCAAGCGCGGGGAAGCGCCTTGGCCGCTCGGGTTTCGCAACATCCCCTCGCGGGAACGACGAGGTCGCCATGAAACGATGCGCGGGGTCGACCGCGCCGTGATATCGTGGTCTCGGTGGCGAGCATGGGCCGGCAGCCGGCCCTACACGGGGGATCCCCAAATGCCGCTCATTCCCGATGCTGCCCTGTTGCAGAAGCGGCTTGCCGCGCTCCCGATCGCTACCTACCGGGCCGGCGAGACCTTGTTCACCGACGGTTCCACGACCGGTCGGCTGCTGATTCTGCGCCAAGGCGCGGTTGTCATCGTCAAGGACGGCGTCGAGATCGCCAAGGTCGCGGAGCCCGGCGCGGTATTCGGCGAGCTCTCCGCATTGTTGGATCGACCGCACACCGCGGACGTGCGTGCGTTGGAACCCTCGCAGTTCCACGTCGGCGAGGCGGCGCTCCTCGCACAGGACCCGACCATGCTGCTTTACGTCGCCGCCGTGCTCGCGAGACGCCTCGATCGCGCCAATGAGGCGTTCATCGAACTCAAGAGCCAAGTGCAAGCCGGACAGCCGCACAGCGTGATCGGCAAGACGGTCCAGAAGATCGAAACCGTATTGGGCCCGAGCGGTGCCAGTCTGTATGCGGGCGATCCCTACGATTCCTATGCTTAGGTGCATGCGCGTGCCCTTTTCGAGCCGCTGACAACCCGGCCGCGGCTGCGCTCGCGCGTCTCCCCGTTTGCGCGCGATCAAGCCTGATGGCGCTCGGCCGGAAACGCCCCACGCGTCGGGCGGCTAGTTCGCGAAAATGCGGCCTTCGATCGGATAGGCGGGATCGTTGAAGCCGGGCGTCGACGGATGGCCGGGCGCGACCAGGCGATCGACCAGCGCCTCGTCCTCGGCCCCGAACCGATAGTCGAGTGCGCCGGCATACTCGTCCCACTGCTGCTCGGTGCGCGGCCCCGCGATGGTCCCGGTCACGAGCCGGTTGGCGAGCACCCAGGCGACCGCGAATTGTCCTGCGGTGATGCCGCGCTGTTGCGCATGTTGTTTGATCTCCTGGGCAAGTCGCAGCGATTCCGGCCGCCATTCGGTCTGCATCATGCGGGTATCGCGGCGGCCGGCGCGGGTGTCGGACGGCGGTGGGCCGTCGGGCCCATATTTGCCGGTCAGCACGCCGCGCGCCAGCGGGCTATAGGCGATCACGCCGAGACCGTAATGGGCGCAGGCCGGCAGATGCTCGGTTTCCGGCATGCGGTTCATCGCGTTGTAGTACGGCTGGCTGACGATCGGCCGATCGATCCCGGCGCGGTCGCACAGGTTGCAGATCTCGGCGACGCGCCAGGCGCGATAATTCGACACCCCGAAATACCGGATCTTGCCGGCGCGCATGAGATCGCCCATCGCGTGCACCGTCTCCTCGAGCGGCGTGTCGTGATCCTCCTTGTGCAGATAATAGATGTCGAGGTAATCGGTGCCGAGCCGCTTCAGACTAGCGTCGGCCGCCTGCATCACCCACTTGCGCGACAGGCCTCGCTCGTTGATGCCCTCGCCCACCGGATTGCCGAGCTTGCTCGCCAACACCCATTGGTCGCGCTCGGCCGCAATGCCGCGCCCGGTGATCTCCTCTGAGCGGCCCTGATTGTAGGCGTCGGCGGTGTCGATGAAATTCACGCCGGCGGCGCGCGCCTTGGCGAGAATCCGCATCGACGTCGGCTCGTCGGTCGGGCCGCCGAACATCATGGTGCCGAGGCAGAGCGGCGACACCTTCAATCCGCGCCGCCCGAGCTTGCGGTATTCCACCTGCGACTCCCGGATTATTCCAGCATCACGGTCTCGAACTCGGCCGGCATGATGATCTCCAGCACTTCGCAGTCGTCGGAATATTCCAGCACTGCGTGCTTGATGCGGGGCGGCTGGATCCAGCAGGCGCCGGCGCGCAGCACCACCTCGCCTTGACCCTCGAACTCCGAGCGCAGCCAGCCTTTGAGCACGTAGACCATCTGGAAATCGACGTCGTGATAATGGCGCTTCGCCACTTCCTCGGGCCGGCTGGGCGGCACGAAACGGATCACGTGCGCCTGCACCATGCCGTTCGTGGCTTCGCGGAGGCCGAGGTCGCGGTACTTGGCGTAATTGCGCAGGCCGGCCTTGAAGTCACGCTCGTCATGATGGCTGACCGTGAATTTCTGCCGCGGTCGCTTTTTCGGCTTGGCGCGCGAAACAGGCTTTCGTCCGGTGGACTCCGCGGCCGAGCCCCGCGGATTGGATCTGCGCTCGAGCATGGGTTCCTCCCGGTTCCAGGCAGCCGGCCTCAACGGCCCGGCGCTCCTGTAGAATTTCTTCTACTGCGCTGAAACTGCCACACCCGCTGCGAGCCTTCCATGCGAAAATGCCGGCAAATCGCTGCATCTTTCCGCAGTCGACCCGGCATGGCTCGCAACAGTTTTTCCTCGGATCTGTTGGCAACGCGGTGAGCGGGGCGGCATGCACGCAGGCAGACTCGAAAACGGCCCGCTATGCAGGCCGGGCCTTGCTTGCATCGCGCTGGCGCTGCTCGCGGCCGATCCCGCCCGAGCCGCGGATCTCGCCATTCTGAAGCCGAGCAGCCCGCCGTCGCCGGCCGCGACGCTGGATTGGAGCGGCGCCTATGTGGGCGCGCATTTCGGCCTGGGGCTCGGGCGATTCGACATCGACGCCGCCGCCGCTCCCGGCGAGCGGCTGGAGTTCTCCGGATCGAAGCTCAAGGGCTGGGTCGGCGGATTTCATGGAGGCTACAATCTGCAATTTCCCGATCGCGTCGTGCTCGGGCTCGAAGCCGGACTATCGTTCACGGGGGTGAGCCGCGGCGTCGACGTCACCGAAGTTTTCGAGCACGAGAGGAGCAGCTTCGAAACCAACGTCGATTTCGTCGCGATGCTGCGCGGCCGGATCGGCTACGCATACGGCCCGTGGCTGCCGTACCTGACCGGCGGGCTCGCGCTCGGCCGCAACAAGATCGACGTCGATTACGAGGGCGTCCCGCTGTCCCAGTCCAGAGTGCATCTGGGCGCGACGCTCGGCGCGGGCGTGGAATTTCCGGTCGTCGGCAATTGGACCGGCAGGATCGAGTACAACTATTTCAGCTTCTCCCCGGAAACCTACGGCACCCTGTTCCTCGACGACGAAGCGCGCAGGGGCGTCCGCTTCGATCCGCGATTCCACAGCTTGCTGCTCGGTTTGAACTACCGGATCGGCGATACCGCGGCCGACCGGTCCGGCAAGGATCGCGCCGACTCGGAGGAGACGAAGACCGACTGGAGCATCCACGGACAAACCACCTTCGTCGAGCAGGGCTATCCGCGATTCCATTCGCCCTATCAGGGCGCGCAGAGCTTGCCCGGGGGCGGCCAAGGCCGCGAGAGCTGGTCGGCAACGGGTTTTGTCGGCCGGCGGCTATGGGAGGGCGGAGAATTCTATTTCAATCCGGAGCTGCTGCAGGGCTTCGGAATCGGCAACACGACAGGCCTTGCTGCCTTCCCCAACGGGGAAGCGCAGAAATCCAGTTTTCTTTTCCCGCACCCTCATGTCGGGCGGCTATTCTTGCGGCAGACGTTCGGGCTCGGCGGCGAGCAGGAGAGCGTCGAGGACGGTCCGAACCAGATCGCCGGCAAGCGCGACGTCTCGCGCATCACCCTCACGGTCGGCAAGCTCGCGGTCACCGATATTTTCGACGACAACGCCTATGCGCACGATCCCCGCACGACGTTCCTCAACTTGGCGGTCTGGGAAGCAGGCGCCTTCGACTATCCGGCCGACAAGGTCGGCTACACCTGGGGCGCGGTCCTGGAGCTCAACCAGAAGCAATGGGCCTTGCGCGCCGGCTATTTCCTCGAGCCGCGGGAATCCAACGTCGATGTGCTCGACCTTCACGTCCCCGAACGCGGCGGCTATATCGTCGAGCTCGAAACGCGTTATCAGCTGTTCTCGCAACCCGGCAAGCTGCGGCTGATCGGCTGGGTCAATCACGCCAATATGGGCAGCTATCGCGAGACGCTGGACAATCCCGCCTTCGCGCTCGACATCAGCAAGACCCGGCAGCCGCGCTTCAAATATGGCGGCGTCGTCAATATCGAGCAGGCGATCTCGGAAGACCTCGGCGTGTTCTCGCGCTTGAGCTTCAACGACGGCAGAACCGAGATCATGTCGTTCACCGACATCGACGCCAGCGCCTCGCTCGGCGCCGTGCTCAAAGGCAAGAGCTGGGGGCGGCCCGAGGACAAGATTGGCATCGCGGGCGCGATCAGCGCGCTCTCGGGAGATCACCGGGATTTCCTCGCCGCCGGCGGACTGGGGATTCTGATCGGCGACGGCCGGCTGAACTATCGACCGGAGAAGGTGCTGGAGAGTTTTTACGCGTACAAGCTCGATAAATGGACGACGCTGACGCTCGATTATCAGTTCTTCGTCGATCCAGCGCACAATGCGGATCGCGGGCCGGTTTCGGTGTTCGCCGCGCGCGTGCACGCTGAATTTTGAGTTGTTTCAAATGCGCGTCGTGCCCGCACAAGCGGGCGCCGATGAACACGGATCGTGGAAACTTCTGCTGTCCGTGATCATGGGTCCGGTCTCGCGGCGCCTTCGGCGCCGCGCCGGGACGACGCGTGAGTTACCGGCAGACCTGCTGACCGTTCACCGTCTGGCACTTCTGGTGCTGCTGCTGTTGTTGCTGCGGCGGAGACGCCGGACGCTGCGGCGCGGGCTGCGGTTGATGCACGACCGCGCTCTGCGGCGGCGGGCTCGGGCGTTGCACGGGCGGGCCCGACGGCGGGGCACGATTGATCACCGCATTCGACTGCGGCGGGGGCGACGCAGGCGGCTGGCGCGCGGCCGGATTGGACGGCGGCGGCCGGTTGAAATTGGCCGGCGGCTGCTGCTGCAGATTTGCGGACGGCGGCGGCTGGGTGCGTTGCAGATTGGGCGGCGGCTGGGTCCGTTGCAGATTCGGCGGCGGCTGGTTGCGCTGCAGATGGGGTGGCGGCTGATTCGACGGAGTTTGCGTCGCCAGCGAGCGCGAAGGCGGGCCCTGCGGTCCGACGTTCGCCGGCCCGGTCTGCGGACGCGGGCGCGGCGGCTGGTTGGTTCCGGGCAAGTTTCCGCCCGGCGTCTGCACGGCTGTTTTCGGCTTCTTCTCCGGTGCCCCTTGCGGCGTCTGACCCGCCCGGTCGGGCTTCGGCCCGGTCTGCAGGCTGCCGCTCGGAGGCCTGACGTTTCCGGGCACGCCCGGGGTGCGGGAGGAGAGCGCCGGGGTGCCGGGCTGCCGCCCCTGGGAGCCGGGGGCGCCCGGCGTGCCCGGCGCAGCCGGTCCGCCCGGCCCAGCCGGCGCCAGATTCGCTCGCTTGAGCGCGTTCGGCGCGTCGGGGCCGAGTTCGGGGCGCTGCCCCGGACGGAACGGCGTCGGCGGCGGAATGTGGGCCGCAGGCTGGATCAGCTTTGCTTCGGGCTTGATGACCTCACGGGCCGGCGCGCCTCTGGGCGGCGCACCCACGATCGCGCCGGTGACGCCCACGGTTCCGGCGAGAACATGCGGCTGAACCGACACGGTCTGGATCGGCCGCCCGATCTTGGCGGCCACGAACGAGGGCGGCACGCCGGGATTGCCGCAGATCACCCGGTTGTTCTCGCGGATGATCACCGTCTGGTTGATGATGACCGTCTGGCGCACCCAGAGGATCGCCTGCGGGGCCGGCAGGATCACGACCGCCAGCGAGGGGGCGACGATGTCGGGCGCGCGGACGAACAGCCAGAAATCCGGCTCGTCCTGCACGGCGACGTAGACCTCTTCGGGCGGCAACGGCGCCCACCCGATCATCTCTTCGCCGCGCCGCCAGCTGACCCATGCCGGGCTCCATTCCGTGCCCGGCACCCAGATCCAACCGAGGCCGAGATCGTGATCGATCACCCAGCGGCCGTAGTGATAGGCGATCCAGCCCCATTCCTCGTCGGCGACCCAGTACCAGCCCCACTCGTCGGTGTAGACCCAGTGTCCCAGGCGGTAGGGCCGCCAGTCGGCCGGCGTGCCGTCCGGAACCCAGACCGCGCCCCAGCGCGGATGCTCCACCCACCGGCCGTAGGTGTCGAGCGTTTGGCGGAATCCGACCAGCTCTTCCTGGGCCTGCGCCGGCCGCAGCGAAACGCCGGCAACGAGCGCGCCCAAGCCCAACACTGCGATGCCCACAATTGCCAGCAGGCGCGCGAGCTGACGCCGGAGTCTTAATCCGAGCATGCTCCCCTCCCGAGGGTCCGGCGGGCACCCCATCAGATGGATCCGCCCAAGTCCAGCTCAGCCGGCGCTCTGCGCGCAAGCGATGGTAAAAAGATGATGCCCGGCGGTGTCTGAATGCGGCCTGATGCGGCAATTCATGGAACGTTTAGCTCCGCGACTTGATTTCGCCATGTTGCCTGAGGCGCGAACGCCCGAGCGCGGCAGCCGAAACACACTCAGGCAGACAGGAAGGAGCCGCCTCACCGCCATCGCCAGCGCGATCCGCCGCGGCGATTGATCAGCCAAAGAATCAGCAAAAGCACGATCGCTCCGATCGTGGCGGAAATGATCGCGGCCACGAGCCCGCGGCCGAGATGAATGCCGAGCTTCGGCAAGAGCCAAGTGCCGATCAGCGCCCCGATGATGCCGATGCAAATGTCGGCTACGAGCCCAAAGCCGGTGCCGCGCACGATCTGTCCGGCAAGCCAGCCGGCGATGAGCCCGACGATCAGAATGACGAGAATACTTTCCCCCGACATGTCCCCTCTCCCACCGCGAACCTTAGGCGAGCGTAACGCTCCTCGGCATCGCTGTCACGCAATCGCCGCGAGAGGGTTGTGGATCGGGATCGGCGCTCCACGTTTGCCGAACTTCATCCCGGAACTCGTTTGCACGATGGCCGCTGCGCTCTTGGCGGTCTCGCCGGCGATGGCGAAGTGGCGCTTGGCGCGGCTGCGGTGCTAAGCTCGCTGCAATCGGCCGCCACAGAGCCGAGACCGCACAGGATCGAGGTGGCGATGCGCTCTGAACCGAGTAAGCAGCTGCAGGCGGGCCGCATCGTCGCGTTTCGGCCGCGTACCGCGGGAGCGCCGCACAACCGCGTGCCCTCGATTCAGTCCGACAGCTCTCCGGTCGCGGATCTCAGACAATATCAGCGTGCTCGGGAGGAGGAGGACTATCGGCACCGGATGGTAGTCAACGTGCTTGCGCTCGCGTTTTGCGTCCTGCTCGCGATCGCGGGCATATGGCTCGTGAACGAGATCGCGGAAATGAAGCGCGTGCAGGACTGCGTGCTCTCCGGCCGGGCGGGCTGCACGCCATTGCCGGTCCCGGCGCATCGAGGGTCCTGAGCGTTCGCTCCTGCGCGCGGCCAGGGCCCCGCCCCGCTCGAAAACGAAACGGGGACGGCGAACCGCCCCCGCTCGATGACCCGATCCGGCGACCGCCGGAGGCGGCGCCCGAATTATCGCTCGACAGCGAGCGCGACCGGCGCCAAGCCGGAAAAGCCCAGCTGATGGGCCGCCGCAGGGGTCACGTCGATGACGCGGCCGTGCACGAAGGGGCCACGGTCGTTGATCCGCACCACCACCGAGCGGCCGGTATTGCGATTGGTCACCCGCACTCGCGTCCCGAACGGGAGCGTGCGATGTGCGGCAGTGAGGCCGGAAGCGGCCGCCGTTTCTCCATTGGCGGTATGGCCCCCCGAATAAACGGAAGCGAGCCCATTTTCTCCGGCAAAAGCAGCATCTGCGGCCCCGATCAAACCGATCGAAAGAATAGTCGCCGCAGCCAAGTAGAAGAAGCTAGTCTTCGTCATTCTCGATCCCTTTTGTTGGACTTGGTTTTACGGTGGACGAGAAGAGCAATTACTTGGAAAACAAGCTTTTTCCGGTCGTGAACCGCTCTCTTTGCCGTCCCCAATCGCCGGTTTTGCTGGCGATTGCGCGGCCAGTTGGAGGAGGAATGCGGCACGAATTTGGCAACTGTGCTGACCCACTTGTCGCGGGCAGCGGGGGCCGAAGTCGGCGGCGGCAAGGCCATTGAGCCCGGCGGGTCGGCCCGCGTACGAAACGGCCTGCAATGGCGCGGGGTGGGAGAATGATCCGGGCGCCGGCGTCCCAATGCGGGCGCGGGCTAAGGCAAAGCTTCCGACCCGTCCGCCGAAGCCGTTATTTCTTTTCCTGGCCGGCCGGGTCGGCGGACTGGCTCTCCGCGGAGCCGTTCGGCGCTACGGTCACTTGCGTCGGTTCGGGTTGCGGAGCGGAGGCGAGTGTGGCGGTCCCCCGCTCCCGGGCGGGCGCAGTGGCAGAAGGGCCGCCGGCCGCGCGTGGTGCGGCGGTACTTTGACCGACCGCCTGCATCACACAGCCCAGCACCTGCTGATGCAGGGCCGCCGATTTGTCGATGAAGATATGCCCGACATCGGAGCGATTTCGCAGGTCCACGTTGAGCAGCGTGCCGCGAAACTTCGCGCCGCGCGCCACCGGAACCCCCCAGCCGTTGGAAATGTACAAATTCACGACCTTGGCTATGTCGCCCTCGACCACCTTACTCGACACCGGGTCGAAGGTGACGACGAGCTTGACCGGAACTCGCTGCTTTGCAAGCTCATCCGACATCGCCACCGCGGCGTCGGCACCGAGCGAATGCCCGATGATGATGATCGGCCCTTCGCGGCCGGCCCGATAATTGGCGGCGGCTTCGTCGGCGAGAATCCCCCAAGCCATGTGATTGTGGACGGAGGCGTAAATGCCTCGCTGCCCGATCTTGGCCGCAAGTTCGTCCATGCCGAGCGAGAACACGTTGATGAGGCCCCGCAACAGGTAAACATGCGCGTGCCGTGCGGACGGCTTTGCCGGCTGGGCAAAGGCGACACCCGACCAGAGCGCAGCGCCGAGCGCGAGAACCGCACTCAGCCCCCGGATCGACCGCCATCTGCCGCGCATCGACCCGTCCCGTCCCAACCAAACGGGCCGCATTGCAAGCCGGCGGCCTTCCCTTGCCAGAAAAACGCGCCCGACGCGCACATTTCGCGGCCGCTGTTGCGGGAATGCCACGTCCGGCCGGCGCGCTTCACTGGGTGCGGCTGAGGGCTCCCATGAGCTCGCGGCGGAAATCGTGGTAATCGACCTCGACCGCGTGGCGGGGCGTCGTCTCGAAGTGCCAATGCGGGGTGGCGCCGCGGATACGCTCGCCGATGTCGCGCGGCCGCGGCAGCCGACCCGCGATCTGCAGGGCCGCGATCCGCGCCTGATGATCCGCGAGCCGCCAGATGCACCCGATCGGCTGAAACAGCCCAACAAAAAACAGACTCTCGATCCGCGGGTGCATCATTTTCAGGTAGAGCGGCGGCGGCCGGCTCGTATCCCAATCGATCACCGCGACGTCGAGGAACGGAAACGCGATCCGGAATCCGGTCGCCCACAGGATGGTATCGAACGGCTCCGAGCTGCCGTCGCGAAAATGCACGACGTTGCCTTCGAACCGCTCGATGCCGGGCCGCGCCAGGACCCGGCCGTGGCGCAGCGCGTTGAGAATGTCGGAGTTGAGGGTCGGGTGCATCTCGAGCGGCCCGCATCGCGGGGGCGCGAGGCCGTATTTCTCCCAAGGGCCGATGCCGAGCCGCAGCAGGGCCGCGAGCAGCGGCTGCACGATCGCTCTCGGCAATTTCCGCGCCTTCTCGTAGAGCAGGTCGATCGGCCGTCCGAACAAGATTTTCGGAACGATGTAATAGCCGCGCCGCAAGCTGATGCAGGTCCGTGACGCCGCGCGGGAAATGTCGACCGCGATGTCGCAAGCCGAGTTGCCGCCGCCGACGACCAGCACACGGCGGTCGCGGAACCGTCCGGGACGCTTGAAGTCGCGCGAGTGCAGCACCTCGCCGGAGAACTCGCCGGCGTGCTTCGGAATATATGGCTCGCGGTGATGGCCGGAGCAGACGATCAGGTGGTCGAACATCTCCCGGCCACCTCCGGACAACGATACCGACCATCGGCCGTCCGCTCCGAGCACCGCGTGCTCGACGCGCGTGCGCAGGCGGATGAACGGTTCGAGCCCGAAATGGGCGGCGTAGTCGTCGAAATACGCGCGCAGCTGCCGGTGCGAGGGAAAATCCGGATAATCCGCCGGCATCGGATAGTCCTCGAACTCGGACAACCGTTTCGAGGAAATGATGTGGGTGGAAAAATAAACGCTCGTTCGGCTCGTCTCGTCGGAGAACACCCAGTTGCCGCCAATGGCGTCGTTCTCGTCGTAACACACGACGTTGTGCAGCTCCGCCGCGAGCAAATTCTTGACGGCCGTGAGCCCGCACGGTCCTGCGCCGATGACGCAGATCCGCGGCTGCCGCTGGCCCTCCGCTCGAGCGACAGAGGAATTCACGGCGCACTCCATTCGCGCCGGCGATTACGCACCGAACCCCGGCCCCATTCCGTCATGACGCTTTGTCCGTTTACGCATCCCGTCCGATCACAATGCTGCCAGCTTCGGCCGCGAAGCTAGGACGCGAGCCATGCACTGACAAGCGAGCGCGCCGCCGGCTGCCGATGCCGCCGCGCCGCAGCAACGGATTTCTTTACAGCGAAAGTCAAGTTGGTTATCGGCAGGCCATCGGAGCCCCGAGCTGTGCAGTCCTGATGAAGATCATCCGCGGCAAGAAGGCACTCGTCACCGGGGCGGCATCCGGGATCGGCCGCGCCATCGCCTTGGCGCTCGCCGAGGAGGGCGCCGCTCTCTACCTGATCGACATCGATGCGGCGGGTCTGGCGGGTACTGCCGGCGAGGTTGCAAGCCGGGGCGTCGAGGTCGCGACCGCGGTATGCGACCTGCGCGAGCCGCCTCAGATCAGCGCCGCGGTGCGCGATGTTTTGGCGCGCTGGGGCGGGCTCAACATCCTGATCAACAATGCCGGGGTGCTGTTTTACGGGCCGACGCACCGCATGAGCGACGAGCAATGGAACCGGGTGCTGTCGGTCAATCTCGCCGCTCCCATTCAGCTCGCCCGCGAATTGCTGCCGGCGCTGCTGCGCTCGCGGGACGCGCATCTCGTCAACGTCTGCAGCATTTTCGGCCTCGTGGGCTCGCGCAACGTCGCCGCCTATCAGACCAGCAAGTTCGGCCTGATCGGCTTCACCGAGGCGCTCCGCACCGAGTACAGCGGACGCAGCTTCGGCGTCACTGCGATCTGCCCCGGCTTCGTGTCGACCCCGATGATGGAGCGCGTGACCGGCGGCGAACCGGAAGTGAACGGCCGCGCCGGCAAGCCCCCCACCCCGCCGCCCGGATGGATTTTCACCAGTCCCGAGAAGGTCGCCCGCAAAACCATCGCCGCCATGCGCCACAACTGCGGTCTGGTGATCGTCACCCCCGCGGCGCGGCTGCTGTGGTGGCTCAAGCGCCAGTTCCCCGGCGCCGTCGACTGGGTGTCGCGGGAGGGCTGGCGCAACAAGGGTCCGGTCGAGCTCGACCCGGATCAGTTCATGGAAGATCCGCGCGCTCCCGCCGGGAGCGAACGCGCCGCGGCACCGGCGCGGGGCGATGCGGTCCCGAGCCAGCGTTGAAACCACCAGCATCCTTCGCTATAGGGGCACCCGGTTCGGGGCATGGGGCGCTCGCTCGCGCCGTTGGATCCCGGGGCGCCATTCAGGTCGCTGAGCATCGAGAGCGTCGCAAATGTCCGACACGTTCAATACCGTTGCCGATATCATTGCCGAGACCTGCGACATTCCGCGGGAAAAGATAAAACCGGAAAGTCACGCGATCGACGATCTCGAAATCGACAGCCTGGATTTTCTGGATATCGCCTTCGCGGTCGACAAGGCGTTCGGTATCAAGCTGCCGTTGGAGCAATGGACGCAGGAAGTCAACGACGGCAAGGCGTCGACGGAGCAGTATTTCGTCCTCAAGAACCTCTGCGCGCGGATCGATGATCTGATCGCCGCCAAGAGCGCATGAGCGCCGGATGCGGCTTGAATATTTCCAGATGACGGATCGTGTCGTCGAACTGTCCTTCGACGACGGCCTGATCCGTACCGAGTCGACAGTCCCCACCGCCAGCACGGTGTTCGAGGGGCATTTTCCTGGTCATCCGCTCGTTCCAGGAGTGCTGCTGATAGAGACCATGGCGCAGACCGCAGGCTGGATCATCCTGGCGCGCAATCGCTTCGAACGCATGCCGTTCCTCGCCGGCGTGCGAGCGGCGAAGCTGCGGCGGTTCGTGACGCCCGGCGAGCAATTGGCGGTGACGAGCCGCATCGTGCACGAGGGCTCGGGCTTTGCGGTGACGAGCTGCGAGGTGGAAGCCGCCGCCAAGAAAGTGTGCGATGCCGAGTTGACGTTCCGGATTCTGCCGTTTCCCGAGCCGGAGGTCCGCAGCGATCTCGAGGCCGCGGCGGCTCGCATCGGCTTGACGCTGAAGGCACTCAGCGATGCCGGCTGAGGCCTGGATCACCGGCATCGGCATCGTTTCCTGTCTCGGCGAAGGCCCGGATGCGCATTGGCAGGCACTCCTGCATCCGCGGCCGAGCGCCGACACGAGCGCGTTCCCGCCCTACGTCATTCACC
>JBKPDF010000064.1:0-40096 GCA_046727735.1 Pseudomonadota bacterium
GATGAGCTATTCGCCGAGCCCGCCGCACACTGCTCCCTCGCCCCGAGGGGGTGTGGTTTGGGTTGAGGGGTTTCGTGCGTTCTGTGCTTGTGCGAAAGATCGTGACCCCCTCACCCGGCTCGCTTCGCTCGCCGACCTCTCCCCCCCGGGGAGAGGTGGAGTTCGCCGCACGCTCGGCGATCGATCTTCGACTCCGACTGGTGCATCATGACCGCGCTGCGCATCCTCTCGGCCGGGCCGGGCGTCACGCTCCAGGACGGCGGCCGGCACGGTTACCTGCGCTTCGGCGTCACCGCGGCGGGCCCGATGGATCCGCTTGCTTTCGCGACCGCCAATGCGTCAGCCGGCGTGGACGCGAACGCGACCGCGATCGAGGTTTCACTCGGCGGCATCGAGCTTACGGCGGACGCGGCGCTGTCGTTCGCGCTCGCCGGGGGGGCGTTTCGGCTGCAGCTTTCGGGCCGCACGCTGCCGAGCAACGCCATCGCAACGCTCGAACCCGGTCAAACGCTCGCCATCCGCCCGGGCGAAGCCGGCGCTTGGTGCTATGTGGCCGTCGCGGGGCGGATCGAGGTGCCGAAGATGCTCGGCTCGACCGCGACGCACACCCGCTCTTCGCTCGGGGGACTGAACGGCCGCGCGCTCCAAACCGGCGACGTGCTCCCGGTTTCAGAGCCGCGCACGATCGACCCCCAGTTCGCGAAGCTCGACGCGTCTTGGCTCGATCGCGGCGGCAACGAGATCCGGGTCGTGCTCGGGCCGCAAGACGATTATTTCGACCGAGCGGCGATCGAAAGCTTCTTGGCGGGCCCCTGGACGATTTCCGCACGCAGCGACCGCATGGCATACCTCCTCGACGGGCCTGCCCTCGCCCATGCCAGAGGCTTCAACATCGTCTCCGACGGCATTGCGTTCGGCGCGATCCAGGTGCCGGGCGACGGCAAGCCGGTGGTGCTGATGGCCGATCGGCAGCCGACCGGCGGCTATCCGAAGATCGCCAATGTGATCGGGGCCGATCTCGGCAAGCTCGCGCAACTGCGGCCGGGCACGCAGATTTCCTTCGTCCTCGTCACGATCGAGGCGGCGGTCGCGGCGCGGCGCGCGCAAGCGAACGCGCTGGCGCGCCCGATCGCCCGCGAGCCCCTGGTGCGCACCGACTTTCCGTCGGAGTTCCTGCTCGGGCTCAACTTGGTCGACGGGGTTACGGCCGATGGGGAGGCCGTTTGATCGAAGCCGTCGCGGCTCTGCATGCCGCGCAAAATCGCCTGCGCAACCCACCGCCCGTTCGACGGTTCTCCCTGCCGCGGATCGACGAGAATCGCCGGCAATTGCCGAGCGTCCGGACGGTTCCGTGCGACGGAGCAACTCGGCAAAGGAGATCCCCATGAATCTGCGAGTTGTCGTGACGATCGCCTCGATTCTCGGCATCGGCCTGCTGCTTGCCGGCAGTGCCGAGGCCCAGCAGCCTACGCCTGCGCCGCCGGCAAGCGCCGAGGCGCAGAAAGGCACGTTCCTGCTCACCATCTTCCTCAAACACGATGAATCGAAGACGCTCGACCAGATCAACGCACAGCTGCGCGCCCAAGGGTTTTACAAGGCATTTCCGCCACCGGGCGTCGAGGTCGTGAGCTGGTACGTGATGATGGGCATCGGCCAGGTGGTGACGCTGCGGCTGCCGCCGGAGCGTCTGCGCGAGGTCAACCGCGCTATCGAGCAGACCGCCTGGGGCGGGTATCGCACCGAGTTCTATGCGACCTATGATTACAAGGCAGCCGCGGAAGAGATGCGCGCCAGAGCGCAGCAATAGCGGCGAGCGCTGCAATCGGCGGACATCAAGGCGGTCACGACGCCGAGTTCCGCGGCGGCCAAGCCGCGGTCGAACGAGCGCGCGACGCCGCCATGCGATGGTAAACGAAACGTAACCGCCGCATACGATTCGTTAACGCGGCAAGCGTAGCATCCCGGGCTGCTCTCGAGGAACGCCATGGTTACGCAACTGGCATTCATGCTTGCGCTTGTGATGCTCGCCGCGGCCGGAGTGGTGTTCGCGGCGAGCGAACTCCGCGGGCATGGCGTGCATTGGGCCGATCAAGTATGCACCGGAGCCGCGGCGGCGCTGTGCGCGGATCCTGCCGCGGTCGGCGCGGTGACCGCCGCGATCGTGGCCGCGTATTTCATCCTGCGGGAACTCGAAGTCTGATCCTCGGGCAGCGCTTGCGCGATCCCGCGCAGCGTTAAAAAATTGTTCGACTCTCCCCTTCGCCTCGCTAGCCTTGCAAGTCTTACGGGGAGACGGGGTATGTTATTACCGAAAATTGTGGCGGCCGCCTGCATGGCAGCGGCGCTTGCCGCATGCGCCAAATCGGCGGATCAAATCGCCGCGTCCTATGTGTCGCCGATTCCTTACGAGGCATATTCGTGCGCGAAGATCGCCGCAGAAGCACAGCGGGTGACCGCGCGTGCCGGGGAGATCGCCGGCGTCCAGAATCAGAAGGCCAGCGCCGACGCGGGGGTGGTCGCCATCGGTCTCATCGTGTTCTGGCCGGCGCTGTTCTTGGTCCACGGCAACGATGAGCAGACGGGGGAACTCGTCCGCCTGAAGGGCGAGCTGGAGGCGCTGGAACAGGCATCGATCCAGAAGAACTGCGGTATCCAGTTCCAGCGGCCGGTGCCCCCGGGCTGGGATCCCTGGACCCAGGCGAGCCGTTAGGGGCGCTGGTTTTTCCGCAGAGGGATGGGGTGCTCTGTCCTGAGCCATGGACAGGTTCAGTTGATTGCTGCCGAGTCCTGTCTTTAGCCAATATTCGCCCGAAGTCAGCCTATCTAGCGCCCCGAGCATCTCGCGGAGGCGCGCGGCGAGCGCGGCCGTCGATGCCGGGAAGGCCCACGTCCGTCACCACGAGATCAATGCGCGGCGCAGACTGCAACAGCCCCGCAAGCGCCGCTTCCGGCTAACGCCTGGTGATCCCGAGCTCCGCGAGCTTGGCGCTGGCGCGGCGGATGATCAGGAACAGTACGAGCGCGGTGAGCACGAGCCCCGCGGCGAGGAAGATCCAGCGCGTCGCGCCGCCCGCTGTACCACTGCCCGCGTGGCGGCCGAGCGTGCCGAGATACACGTAGAACGCCGCGCCCGGCATGATCCCGAACAACGTCGCAACCGCGTAGGGCACAAAGCCCACATCCGTCGCGCCGAAGAAATAGTTCTGCAGGTTGAACGGGACGAGCGGATTGAGGCGAAGCAGCGCCACGATTTTCCAGCCCTCGTCGGCGACGGCACGGTCGATCGCCGCGTATCTCGGATTGTGCCGCAGCACGCGCCGCAATCTCGTCCGCACCCCGTACCGCGATACGAGAAACGCCAGCGCCGCGCCGAGCGTGGCGGCGACAACGACGAGCGGGAAACCCCAGGCGCCGAACAGAAATCCGGCAGCGATCGACAGGACCTCGGCGGGCGCCAACAGCATCACGGCGACGACATAAACCAGTGCGAACAGCACGGCGCCCCAAATCCCCAGACCGGCGATCTGCTCGTCGAACATCCCGATCCATTGCCGCACCGGCAGCGCGTACCACGCGATCGCCACGCCGGCGAGCAACGCTGCCGACAACAGCAACCACACGATCGGACGAGCAGGCATGCAAGCGAGTTGTTCTTTCGCGCGCCGGGCGAGGGAATCGGCAATCGACTGCGCCGGCTGTCACCAATCGAGTCCTCACCCGGCGTCGCATCCAACGAGGATCGACCGCGAGTCAGGTCCGGGGCAAGCTCCCTGTGTCCGCCGGTGCAGGTTCCGCGCTTGCCACGGCGGCCGCGGACGCGCTGCACGAGCCGCCGCCGAACACGCAAAATTGCGAACAATGCGGGTGATTGAGCCGGACCTCCCGCGCCGCCTCGCGCAGGGTGCGGCCGAGCTCGAATTGCCGGTCGTAGGGCACCAGCGTGCAAGCCACGACGACCGGATGCGCGCTGTCCTTGCGCTTGATCACCATGCGCGAGGAGGCGCACATCAACTCCTGCGCCGCGCGCCCGAGTTGCGGCCAGTCCGCCTCGCCGATCTCCGGCACATCGGCATCGCCATCCATTTCGGGGAACAGCAGCAGCTCGGCGGGATCGAAGGCATCGAGCGCAATGCGGTGCTCGGCAAACAGCCGGGCAAAGCCCGCGCGCTCGATCTGCTCGTCTTCGCCCCACATCGTGCGGCCGGCAACGCTGATCCGGAAGCCGTTGCGAGCGAGCCAGGCGAGCCCTTCGAGCGTCGGCCGGAACGACCCTGGGCCGCGCTCGTCCTCGTGACGCGCCGCCGTGAAATGATCGAGCGAGACGCGGAAATGCAAGCTGTTCCTCCAACGCGCGTTCAGCGCCAGCAGCTCGGCCTTGCGGCGCTGCATCGGCCGCATGGCGTTCGTGAGCACAAGCGCGCGCAAACCGCGGGAAGCGCAATCTTCGAGCATCGCGAGCAGATCGGGATTGAGGAACGGCTCACCGCCGGTGAAACCGATCTCACGTGTCTGCCAATGGCCGCGATCGATTTCCTCGAGATAGTCCAGGACTTCGCGGCGCGTGAGGTATACCAGCCGGTCATTACGCGGGCTGGATTCGATGTAGCAATTGCGGCAGCTGATATTGCACAGGCTGCCGGTGTTGAACCACAGCGTCTCGAGCCGCTGGAGCGCGACCCGCGCGCGCGGCTCGCCGTCCGCGGTCACCCACGGATCGCGGAACTTGGGCGGGCGGAGCGGCGCGACGTTGTCCCGGGCCGGATCCGGCCAAGGCTGCTCCAGCGGGGGTACGCGCGCGCCGCGCCGCTGCCGCGGGAGCTTTTGCTCGCTACTCCAAAGTGCATGCCCCTCCCGGAGCAGAACGCCGCGCTCGCGGATTTCGCGATAGGGCAGCACATCGCAACTCGGCCATATGCCGATCGCGAGCGCTCGCGCATACTCCTCCGGCAGACCCGCGGCGCGCATTTTTTTCGCCGCCGTGCGATGATCATATTCGAGCGCGCGGTGCTCGATGCGTAAACCGCCGGGTTCCGGCACCAACAGGCTGAACCACACTCGCGGCGTGCCGTCGTTCGCGGGCATGCCGATCGCGCCTGCATTGTGCCAGAGCTTGCCGCCGACGAATTGCGTGAACGGCAGCCCGCTGTGTCCGCCAACGATGCCGTCGGCACCGCAGCGTTCGAGCTCATCGAGCTTGATCGCGGACGCCGTGGAGGCGAACAGATAACGATTGATCCGCTCAGCGCCGCCGTGCACGACCGCAAGCCGCCGGCCGGCGAGAACGACATCGATCCGGCGCGGCAAGCTCGCCATCCAGGCCCGCGCGTCGCGGTCGAGCATGCGATCGGCATGCGCGAACCAGGCAGCTGCAAGGCTCTCGCAGATGCTGCCAGGCACGAAGCCACAGCCGCAGTCCTCGCTGCCGCAGGCGAGGCTCTCCTCGCAATTGCCCATTACCCCATGGGCTCCGGATCCGCGCATGAGGTCCACCGTGGCGACCGGATCCGCGCAATAAGCGACGACGTCGCCGGTACAGATCATCCGCTCGCCCGGGATGCCGAGGCGTTCGGCTCGGTCGAGCAAGGCCCGCATCGCCTCCAGATTGGAGTAGGGCCCGCCGAATACGAGGACCGGAGCGTCGAACTGCAGCAGCGGCCAATGGTTCGCCTTCGCCGCGGGCGGCGTGGCGAGCACCTCAGGGATCGATTGGTTGCTCTCGCGCAGCATCGAAGCCTCGACCCGCTTCCTTGCCACCCGCCCTAATTTTCGTCCAGCCGGCGCGCCGGCCATCCCTTCACGTTTGCGTTGGCCCCGTTTGCGGCACGGCGCCGTTCTGCGCCGCTCGTGCGCAGAACTTCAGTCCCTGGATCAACGCGGCTTGGGTCACGGGGTGCCGGCATCGCGAGAAACGGGAATCCGAGTATACAATGCCCAGCGGAGACGAATTCATGCCCGGCGCGCGGATCGAGATCGATCGAGTGAGCAAGTCGTTCGACGGCGGGCGGACCTTCGCGGTCCGCGACGCACGCGTCGCCGCGCGGGCGGGAGCGTTCCTGGCGCTGGTCGGCGGCTCCGGGTCGGGCAAGACCACGCTGCTCAAATGCATCAACCGGCTGACCGAGCCGGACAGCGGCGAGGTGCGCATCGAAAACGAACCCGTCCGCCAAGCCGAACCTACCGCGCTGCGTCGCCGCATCGGCTACGTGTTCCAGGACATCGGCCTGTTTCCGCACATGAGCGTCGCGGAGAACATCGGCATCACGCCGCAGCTTCTGGGTTGGTCGCGGCAGCAGATCGCCGCGCGCAGTGCCGAATTGCTCGACCTCGTCGGCCTGCCGCAGAGTTACGGCGCGCGGTTTCCGTCCGCGCTCTCCGGGGGCGAGCGCCAGCGCGTCGGCGTCGCCCGGGCGATCGCGGCACGGCCGAAGATCGTGCTGATGGACGAGCCGTTCGGAGCGCTCGACCCGATCACCCGCGACGGGCTCGGCTCCGCATACCGCGCGCTGCACCAAAAACTCGAGCTCACGACCATCATGGTGACCCACGACGTCCAGGAAGCAGTCCTGCTCGCGGACGAGATCGTGGTGATGAAGGCGGGCCGGGTCCTGGCGCAGGACGTTCCCCGCGCGCTGCTCTCGGATGCGGTGCACGAGGACGTGCGCGCGCTGATGGCGATGCCCAAGCGCCAAGCGGAGCGCATCCGCGCCGCGATCGGCGGAGAGGGGCCGCCGTGAACGAGCGCGTCGCGCAGGCATTCGCTCTGCTGCCGAATTACCTCGCGCAGCACGTGCTGCTCAGCGCCGCGGCGCTCGCGCTCGGCGTGGCCTTGAGCCTGCCGCTGGCCGTACTCGCCGCGCGCAACCGGCGCATCCGCTGGCCGATTCTGGCCGCAGCGAGCCTGGTCCAGACCATCCCGGGCCTCGCTTTGCTCGCGCTGTTCTATCCGCTGCTGCTGGGGCTTTCGGCGCTGAGCAAGGCGCTCGTCGGCGTCGGCGTGCCGGCGCTCGGATTTCTGCCTTCGCTCTCGGCGCTGACGCTCTATTCCATGCTGCCGATTCTGCGCAACGGCGTCGCCGGTCTGACCGGCTTGCCGCCGGCCGTGCTCGAAGCGGCCGACGGGGTCGGCATGACCTCGCGGCAGCGGCTGTTTCGGGTCGAGGCGCCGCTCGCCGCCCCGATGGTGATGGCCGGCGTGCGCACCGCGGCGGTGTGGACCATCGGCGCCGCCACGCTTTCCACCGCAGTCGGCCAGACCAGCCTCGGCAATTTCATTTTCTCCGGCCTGCAAACCGAGAACTGGATTTTCGTGTTGTTCGGTTGTGCTGCCGCCGCGGCGCTTGCGCTTGCGGTCGACCAGCTGCTCGGGCTGGTCGAAGCCGGAGCGGCGCAGCGCAATCCCCGCCGCTTCGGACTGGGACTGGCCGGCCTCGTCGCCGGGACTGCCGCTGCGCTCCTCCCGCTGTTCGGCGGCGCGGCGAAACCCTACGTGATCGGCGCGAAGAATTTCAGCGAGCAGTTCATCCTCTCGGAGCTGATCGGCGCGCGCCTCGAGCGGCAGGAGCTCGCGGTCAGCCACCGCGACGGCCTCGGTTCCGCGGTTGCGTTCCGGGCGCTCGCGAGCGGCGACATCGATTGCTACGTCGACTATTCCGGGACACTGTGGACCAACGTGCTAGAGCGCCGCGACTCCCCGCCGCGTGAGACCATGCTTCAAGAGCTCACGCGGGAGCTGCAGCAACGCTACGGCGTCGCGCTGTTCGGGGCGCTCGGGTTCGAGAACGCCTATGCGCTGGCGATGCGGGAAGACCGCGCGGCGGCGCTCCACATTCGCACGATCGCCGATCTCGCGCGCGAGGCCCCGCAGCTCAAGTTCGGCAGCGACCTCGAATTCCTGAGCCGCCCGGAATGGGCGGCGTTGCGCGATGCTTATGGCCTGAAATTCCGCGTCGAGCGCTCCTTCAGCCCGACCTTCATGTACCGCGCGCTCGATGACGGGGAGGTGGACGTCATCTCCGCGTTCTCGAGCGACGGCAGAATCGCCGCGCAGAAGCTCGTGGTGCTCGCCGATCCCAAGCAGGCGATCCCGGCCTATGATGCCGTCGTGCTGCTTTCGCCGCAGCGCGCCTCGGATACGGCGCTCAAGAAAGCACTCGAGCCGCTGATCGGCGCCATTCCAGTCGAACGGATGCGGGAAGCCAATTTCATGGTCGATCGCGACACCGACAAGGCGTCGCCCAAACAAGCCGCGGATTTTTTGACGAAAGCGATCAACCTGCCGGAATGATCCTGCCGCGGGTGACGCCGGAACCGGCACGACCGTGCTCCAACGTGGTATTGGTACCTGACGAGATCGTAATCGAGCAGTTTTCATCATTTCGGACCTCGTTTCGGTCCAATTTCAACTGACAACAGGTCCGTTCATCCTAAAACAACCATGCTGCCGAAGGTTAACGTGATCACGATTAGCTCTTGCGACCGGCGTCCAAATGCTTTATTTGGAGGTATCGTGATGGATCAGACAGGAGACTGATGATGGCTGCACGAAGGAAGATCACTCGTCGCGAGTGGACGAAGAGCGACGTCCGCCAGCTGAAATCGCTGGCCAAGAAGGTTCCGGCGAGACAGATCGCCCGCAAGCTGCGGCGCTCGGAAGGCGCGGTGCGGCAAAAGGCATTCGTGCTGGGGACTTCGCTGGGAACCCGGAAACGGCGCCGGCGGAAGTAATTCGGGATCACGTATCAGGAGACAGGACGGCAGACGCGAGGTCTGCCGTCCTGTTTCTGCGCCTGAGCCCGCTGCGTCTACGGCCGCTTTTTCCTGCGAATTTATGATCCGCGTTTTCCGATGCAGACATGGCAAGCAACCGCAAGCGAGTGCTGGTTCCCAATATCATGGGCGCGGCCGGATGGGAGGTGCTCAAGCGGCGTGACGACGTCGAGACGGCGGTGTTTCCAACCACGATCTCGGCGACAGATTTCAACGCGCTGCTGCGATCGGACGGCGAGGTCAACGGCGTCATTCTCGGCCTGACCCGCTTCGGCGAGACCGAATGCGCCGGAGCGCGCGGATTGCAGGTCGTGGCGCGCATCGGCGTCGGCTACGACACCGTCGAAGTGCCGGCGCTCACGCGCCGCCGGGTTCCGCTGATGGTGGTCGGGACCGCCAATTCCCCGACCGTCGCCGAGCAGGCGCTGTTCATGATGATGGCGCTTGCGCGACGCGGCGCCGAGCTCGATCGGCTGGTCCGCGCCGGGCGCTGGAGCGAGCGCTTGAGCGCGCTCCCGATCGACCTCATGAACAAGACGCTGTTGATCGTCGGCTTCGGCCGCATCGGCACGCGCACCGCCAAGCGCTGCCTCGCGATGGAAATGCAAGTGCTCGTCTACGATCCTTACGTGCCGGCCGATCAGGTGCGCGCCGCCGGTTGCGAGCCGGTCGCGGATCTCGACGCCGTCCTGCCGCGAGCCGACTTCGTCAGCATCCATTGCCCGCGCACGCCGGAGACCGAGGCCCTGTTCAATGCCGCGCGGCTCGAGCGCATGAAGCCGACTGCCTATTTGGTCAATACCGCGCGCGGCGGGATCGTCGACGAAGCCGCACTGCATGCCGCGCTGACCGGCGGCATCATCGCCGGCGCGGGAATCGACGTGTTCGATCGCGAGCCGCCGGCTGCCGACAACCCGCTGCTCAAACTCGACAACGTGATTACCGCCCCGCATATGGCCGGGGTCACCCGGGAATCGGTCGATCGCATGGCCGCACAGGCGGTCCGTAACGTGCTCAGCGTTTTCGACGGCAAGCCGATCCGGGAGAACGTGATCAATCCCGAAGTGCTGGAGTAACCGGCCTCTCGCGAAGCGAGGGAATTCGGGAAACGGTGGACGTAACGTCAGTCGGCCGAGCGCTTCGCGTCGGTCTTGAAACCGCGGAAAGCCCAGACGGCCGCGAGGCCGAAAAGCAGCAGCGCAATCGGCGGGCCGAAAAATACGACCGGGATGCTCAGGAAATCCCCAATGGTTTTGAATCCGTCGCTCATCGCCGACAGAATCGAGTAGATGGCCCAGCTCATGATCCATGCGGCCGACAGCAGCAGCCACAGACGGAACAGTCCGCGGCGCCAGTTGATCGGCGCCTCCTGTTCGGGCTCGACGAAACTGCGGCGTACACCTCGGTAGAGCGTCATCGGGGCACTTCCTGTGATCGCGATGGCGGAGGCAGTCTAGTGCTCTGGGACCGTATTCGCCAGCACCGCCAACCGTAAGTACCGCTTATCCCACTATTGTGACCGATCATCCCGATCTGGTGCATCGCGAGAAGAGCGATGCGGCGGCGCAAATCGCGCCGCCGCAGCGGCACCAGGGCCCGAGTCCAGTCGCGCCGCTTTCCGCCCCGCCGAAGGCGCGGGGTGGGCGGTCCGGCTCCTGGCCTGTCCGGGTAGCCGCCCGGCCCTGCCCGCGCCCGCTCGGCGACGGTCCAGGTTCGGCCCCGGCTGGCGCGCTTGGCGCGGGCTCGCTCGGCCGCGGTTGGCCTGGCGCCATACCCGCCCAGTGCCGATGGCGCTGCCAGGGCAAGGCGGGTGGCGGGAACCAGTTCCACCCGCGACGATTTGCAGTCGCGTACCGCCGTGACATCTGGATCGGAGCCAGTCCCATGGTCTCGCCCCGCGCGCGCATGACCTTCATCACCGGCCTGCAGAACGCGCATGCCATGGAGCGCCAGTCCCAACAGCTGCTGGAACGCCAATGCGAGCGTCTGACCGGCTACCCGCAAATCTGCACGCGGATCGGACAGCACCTGGAAGAGACCGGGCGGCAGCTACGCCGGCTCGAGCAATGCCTCACCGCGTTAAATCAGGATCGCTCTCGGCTCAAAGACGCTGGGATGGCCCTGATCGGAAATCTCCTGGCGGGATCGCACGCGCTCGCGGGCGACGAGATCATCAAAAGCGGCTTTGCCGACTATGCTTTCGAGCATTACGAGATCGCCGCCTATAAATCGCTGCTGGTTCTGGCCGAGCAGCTCGGACTTGCCGAGGCGCAGCACTCGTTACGGCAATCGCTCGACGAGGAAGAAAAAATGGCCGCCTGGCTCCTCGACCATCTGCAGGATCTGACGTTGGAATTCCTCAGGCGGGAGGAGATGGCGACCGCCCGCTGAAGGCTCAAGTTGATCGAACTCCCTCCGATTGGCCGCCCGGGTTACACGCTGGCGCGCATGGCGGATGGCTGCAGCGATACTCCGACACCACAAGTATCGACTCGCGCGACCGTCAGCCGCGGCGGAAGAAGATCATCCCGAGCAGGAAACCGGCCGCGGCCGCTAGCGTAACCGCGGTAAGGGGCTGCCGCTCGATCGAGACTTTGAGCGTGTCGCCGAGCGAGGCGGTCGTCTCACGCACCTGGTCGAGAGCGTCCATGCCGGCCTGCATCGTTTCCGCGCTCTTCGAACGAATGGCTTCGGCCGCCTGATCCGCTGCTTTCACTGCTTCGGAGCGGAAGCTGCCGGCGGTTTCGTCGGCCTGGTTTCTCAGGGTGCTCGAGGTGTCTCTCAAAGTTCCGGACAGCTCTGACATGATCGGTCCCGACTGGTTGGCGTTGGCGAATTCCGGATCGCGGAGCGAGTGAGCGAGCCCTCACGACCTTCGTCCAACCCTGCCAACCCTGCCGAAGTCGTTTTGGTTCCGTGCATCGCGCCGCGAATCCCTGCAAGACCGAAGGCGTTCCGCTGGCTTGCTTGCACGCGGCGCAATCGAAGCGCCGGTCTCGAATTCAGCGGCGCTCGACCCCAAGCGGTCCAACGCCGCGAACGAGGCAGGCCTCGCCGCTCGCAGCTTGGCGGAACTATTTTCTCGGAATGGTATTCGGCCGGCCCCGCACCGCTGGCCGGAGACGTTGCCGGCTAAATCGCAAGCGTGAGCAATGCAATCCCGGTGACGGCCGCCAGCCACGTCATCCATTCGACGGCGTCGAACCCGAGCAATCGACCATCCTGCCAAACGTACGCCGACATGATTTCCGCTCCCGAAGGTGGATTCCACCTTAGCGTTTCCGCACTTTCCTCGGGGAAAAATCTACCGAAGCAGTGGTGGATTCCCGCCTGCCTGTGGCCGCGAAGCATCAGTTGCGAACGCGATGCGAGATTTTCGTTGCCGCCGCCGGCGCGCACACCCCGTTCAGGTTCCATTCAGCCGGGTACATTGAAGCTTGCGCTTTGAAACCGCCGTTCTCGCGACGGCAGCCCAAGGAGTCGACGATGCACAAGCTTGCCATTGTTGCGGCCGCGGCAGCCACGGTCCTTTGTGTCGGATCGCTGTCGCTTGATCGCGCCGAAGCAGCCACGTTCGGTCCATCCGCGGGGGTGCGCAGCGCGATCGCGGACGTCAGTCCGGTCGAGGCCGCGCATTGCTGGCGCGGGTATCATCGCTGGCATTGCCGCCATCATCGCCATTGCTGGTGGCGGTATGGGCGCTGGCACTGCCGCGTGGGATACCGTTACTGAGCCCGCGATTTCGCTGGGCCGCCTTTCGGCAATCTGGTGAACGGCCAGTACATCGATACGGCACCGACCGGCCGAATGCCGGTCGGCTCTGCACCCGCTTGGCAGGGGACCGGTGGCATTCCGCCCTGCTGAGGGCCGAACGCGGTAGGATCAGCCACGCGGAGCGAGTGCCGCCGAGCGGCCCGCTCAGCACACCGCATCAAGTTCGCTGCAGAGCGCCGCCGTGAACGCCCGCGTGCCGAGCCTGCCACCGAGATCCGCAGTGCGGGTTGCCGGATTGCGCAGCAGCGAGTCGGTTGCTTGCTCGATGACCTTTGCGGCTCGTACGAAGCGTCCGAGCTCGTGACGCCTGCCGAGCCAATCGAGCAGCATCGCTGCGGACAGCATCAGCGACACGGGATTTGCCCGATCGCGCCCGGCGATATCCGGCGCGGAGCCGTGCTGCGCCTGCGCCATGCAGTAACGATCGCCGGCATTGATCGATCCGCCCAGTCCCAGGCTGCCCGAGAGCTCGGCAGCTTCATCGGACAAAATGTCGCCGAACATGTTGGTCGTGACGATCACGTCGAACCGCCGAGGTTCGCGTACCAGCAAGGCAGCCATGGAGTCCACGAGCTGTTCCTCATAGGCGACCTCGGGAAATTCCCGGGCGACGTTGCGCGTCTCGCGCAGAAAGAGTCCCTCCGAAATTTTCAGCACATTGAGCTTGTGCACGGCCGTGACCTTTCGGCGGCGGGTTGTGGCGAGCTCGAATGCCGCCCGGGCGATCCGCCGGGAACCGTCAGCCGTGATCTTGCGAACCGAAAGTGCGAGGTCTGCGGTCGGCATGAACTCGCCTGAACCGAGATGCATGTTGCGGTCCGCGTAAAATCCCTCGGTGTTCTCGCGCACGATCACGAGATCCATCTCGGTGCGGCCGTAATGGGCGAGGCCTTCTCTGGACCGGCTCGGGCGGATATTGGCGTAAAGATCGAGCGCGATTCTCAGCTCGGCCGAGACGTTGATGCCGCCTTCGGACCGCGGCGGATAATCGGCATGGGAGATCGGGCCGAGCAGGATGCCGTGCGCCGCACGGCAGCCCTCGAGCACGGCGGGCGGAAAGGTCGTGCGGCTGCTCTCGAGGCGCGCAAGGCCGATCTCATGCTCCTCGCAATCGAGACCCAGTTCGAGACTGCGGTTCAGCAAGGCGAGGACTTCGAGCGCCGCGGCCGAAATCTCCGGACCGATGCCGTCCCCCGGCAATACTACGATCCGCACCGGCCTATCTCCCGTTCCGTAGCTTCGATTTCAGGGGTTCGCAGCGCCCCGAACCGCGCGCTCGTACTGGCGTCGAGCAACCGACGGGGTGCTTACGCTTGATCGATCGGCTCGTACAGCCGCCCTTCGGAACGGTTCCCTGCATCGGATGGCCTATGTCCCGCCGGGGCGAATGCGTGCGGGAACCCCGCCGCGGCGCGCCACGTTCGCTTCTTTGTCGCGCCGGCCTCGATGCGCGGGCACAGCTGCGAGCCACGATGATATCGAGCCGATCCGCCGCAACGACCGACGACCGTCCGGAAAACGAGGCCGTGATCGGCTCGCGGCCTCGCTTCGCCACCCTCACGCTCGGCAGCATCGGCGTGGTGTACGGCGACATCGGAACGAGCCCGCTCTACGCGTTCCGCAAGGCGATCCTGGCAGCGACCGAATCCGGCGGGACCGCGACGGCCGAGGCGGTCATCGGCACGCTCTCCCTGATCTTGTGGGCACTGCTGCTCATCGTCACCGCCAAATACGTGCTGTTGCTGCTGCGCGCGGACAACAACGGCGAAGGCGGTGTGCTGGCCCTGATGGCGCTCGGACAGCGCTCGTTGCGCAGCGGCACGGCCATGGTTGTGCTCGGCATCGCCGGGGCCGGCTTCTTCTATGGCGACGCGCTCATCACGCCGGCGATTTCCGTCCTTTCCGCGGTCGAGGGGCTGGAGCTTGCCACTCCGGCGCTCGAACATTTCGTCCTGCCGCTCACCGTCGGCATTCTGGCGGCACTGTTCGCGCTGCAATCGCGCGGCACGGCGAAAGTCGCGGCCGTGTTCGGCCCGATCATCACGTTGTGGTTTCTCGCCATCGGAGTTGCCGGCGCAGTCCACGTATTCGACAACGTGCAGGTTCTTCGCGCCTTCAATCCGGCGCACGGTCTCGTCTTTCTCGCCGGCCATGGACAAACCGGTCTCGTCACCCTCGGCGCGGTTTTTCTGGCAGTCACGGGCGCGGAGGCGCTCTATGCCGATCTCGGCCATTTCGGCGGGCGTCCGATCCAGGCGGCGTGGATCGGCTTCGTACTGCCGGCGCTCGCGCTCAACTATCTCGGCCAGGGCGCGCTCGTCCTCACCGACCCGCAGACCAGCGCAAACCCGTTTTTCCTGCTCTATCCCGACTGGGCGCTGCTGCCGATGGTGGGACTCGCCACGGCCGCGAGCGTCATCGCCAGTCAGGCGGTCATCACCGGCGCTTATTCGCTCAGCCGCCAAGCCATCCAGCTCGGACTGTTGCCGCGGCTCGAGATCCGCCACACCGGCACCTACATGGGGCAGATCTATATGCCCCAGGTCAATGCGTGGCTGTTCATCTTCGTGCTGCTGTTCGTGCTGGCGTTCCGATCTTCGCTGGCGCTGGCGTCAGCCTACGGCATCGCGATCAGCGGCACGATGCTGACGACCACCATCATGTTGTTCCTGGTGATCCGCAAGCGCTCACGCTGGCCGGTGTTCGCGGTCGGGGCGGCAGTGGCGCCCTTCTTCATCATCGACGCAGTGTTCTTCGGCGCCAATCTGCTCAAGGTGGTGGACGGAGGCTGGTTGCCGCTGGCGCTGGCGGTGCTGATCATGATCGTGATGCATACCTGGCGTCGAGGCACGGCGGCGCTCAGGAACAAGACCCGCCGGCTGCAGACGCCGCTCACGGATCTCGTCGCCATGCTGGAGCGCAAGCCGCCGAAGCGCGTGCCGGGAACCGCCGTGTTCCTCACGGGCGACGCGGAGAGCGCGCCAACCGCGCTCCTGCACAGCCTCAAGCATTACAAGGTGCTGCACGAGAAGAACGTGATCCTCACCGTGGAAACCGTTGCGGCCCCTTACGTCGCGCAGAGCGAACGGGTGCAAATCGAGCCGGTCGGCGGCACCTTCCTGCTCGTTCGGCTTCGCTTCGGATTCATGGAAATCCCCAATGTGCCGAAAGGGCTTGCCATCGCCCGCAAGCTTGGATGGCAGTTCGACATCATGTCGACGTCGTTCTTCCTGTCGCGACGAGCGCTGCGGCCCGCCGCGCAGTCCGATCTGCCGCGCTGGCAGGACCGGCTGTTCATCGCGCTCGCCGGATTGGCGAGCGACGCGACCGACTTCTTCCAGATTCCCAGCGGCCGCGTGGTCGAAGTCGGGACGCAAGTTGCCGTCTGAAGACGGGTTCTCCTGGGCTGCCGACTGCCTGACCAAGGAGAAACGCCGCGAGCGCGCCGGGATCTCCCCGCAGAGCAAAAAAAACCGCCCGGCCAGCGGCCGGGCGGTGCATCCGAGATTCCGGCGTCAGGCCGGAATGACCGCCACGATGCGGAGCGTATTCGGATCGATGATCAAGATCTCATCGCGGACGATGATGAACTTGTAACCGCGGAACTGCGGAACGATCTCCACGACTTCGGGCGGCAGGATCACGAGGCGGACGGTCCGCGGAACGACGGTGCCGACCGAGACCGAGAAGTCCACGTGATCAACCCGCGCACTCGACTCCTTCACGACGATGCTATGGACCCTCGTGCGCTGCTCCTGCGAGAGCTGAACCGACCCGGAACTCGTTGTCGAGCTCGAAGTCGAGCCTGACGTCGTACCCTGCGAGGTCGTGCCCTTGCCGGTCGTGTCCTGCTGGGTCTGAGTCTGCGTGCTCGGCTTCTGCTGGCCGGTGGTCGACTGGCCGGTCTGAGCGCCGCCCTTCTCCTGGGCCATGCCGGGCTGCTTGCTTTCCTGGGCACCCTTCGCGCCTTTGCCTTTCTCGCCGGCTTGGGTCGAGCGCTGCTGCTTGCCTTCAGCACCCTTCTTCTCGGTGGCTTCCTTGCCCTGCGCCATGCCGGGCTTGCCCTGCTGGGCCTTCGGGCCGGCCTTCTCGCCTGCCTGACTCGAGCGCTGCTCCTTGCCCTCTGCGCCCTTCTTCTCGGCGCCTTGCTGCTTGCCTTGCGCCATGCCGGCGCCCTTGTGCTCGGAGGTCGCGCCTTTCTGCTCGGAAGCCGCGCCCTTCTGGGCCGAGCCCTGACCCTGGCCTTGGCCCTGGCTCATATGGCTCGAGCCGGAGCTTGTACCGCCCTCGCTCTTGCCGGTTTGTGCACCTGCGAAGGTCGCGCCTGCTATCAGCGCTGCCGCCGCAGTCGTGACCCAAAGTGTGGTTCTCATGCGAACATCTCCTTTCCTCATGGAAGCTCCCCGTGCTTGATGCTTGCCTGACAACCCGGCGTCGGCGGCTTTGGTTCCGAATATTCTGGGCCGATTGGACGGAACCTGAACGGATATTCAGGGGACCCACGGAGCTTCCCGCGAAGGAACGAAACGAGCACCGCTGTGATTTTCGCTCAGTGGCACGTATCTGCGGCAAGAGAGCACCGCGATGAGCGACTTTCCAATCGAGCCCGAGCCTTCACGTGGGCGTCGGCCGCGGTCGCACGTTACGTTCGATCGACGAGGCGCCCGAGTTCGCTCACGGCCTCGCCAAGCAACGCAACTGCCGGGAATGGGACGGCGTGCTCGATCGGCTCGAAACGGTGCGCACGAAGGAGGATGCTCGTGACGCCGCGAATGCCCTGCGCGCGTTGCTCGAAGCCGAAGACCTGCTGGTGAGCAGCTCGATCAGCCCGGCTGATCCCGCCTCGCGCCGGGAACTGACGCCAAGGTACGGCGCAGCGGCACCTCGCGCAAAAACAAGCTGAGCACGAAGGCGCCGGCCGTGATGATCGCGGCAAGGAGAAACACGAGATGCAACGCCCCGGAAAAGGCGGCGCGGGCCTGTGCGTCGAGCCCGGCGGCGGCTCGCCCGATCGCCTGCGGGGATGCCAGCGCGCCGGCAGCATGGCGCGCGATGCCATGATCGAGGCGGCCCTCCAACGAAGCCGCGAGAATCGCTCCGAACAACGCAACGCCGATCGCGCCCCCGATCGAGCGAAACAACACCGCGCCCGACGTGGCGGCGCCCAGGTGCTCGTGATCGACCGCGTTCTGAACGACCAGCACCAGCACCTGCATGACCATACCGAGTCCAATGCCGAGCACGAGCGCGCAGGTTACGATCTGCGTGGTCCGTGCCTCGGCCGGGCTGCCCCATAACAGCAGGAGCCCCAACGTCATCAGCACGGTTCCGGCAATCGGGAAGGCGCGATAGCGGCCGAAGCGGCTGATCAGCTGTCCGCAGATAGTCGACGCCAGCAGCACACCGCCCATCATCGGGGCAAGCTGCAGTCCGGAACTCGTCGCACTCGCCGAGCGCACCACCTGCAGATAGACCGGCAGATAGGTCACCGATCCGAACAGCGCCAAGCCGACCACGAAACCGATCGCGCAGGAAACGACGAAGGCCGAATTGCGGAACAGCGACGGCGGAAGAATGGGTTCGCGCGCCGCCGCTTCCGTGAAAGCGAAGGCTGTTGCGAGAACCGGGACGATCACGAACAGCATCAGCATCGCCGGCGACGTCCAAGGCAGCGTCACGCCTCCGAGACTCGTCAGCAGAACGATCGATCCCAGCGTGCCCGCCAGCAGCACGGCGCCGGCGTAATCGATCGCATGTGCGCGAGAAGCGGTGCGCGGCCGGAACGCGCCGGCGATGACCGCGATGGCTGCGGCTCCGAGCGGCAGGTTCACGTAGAAGATCCACCGCCACGTCAGGTGGTCGACGAAGAAGCCGCCCAGCAACGGGCCGGCCAGGGTCGCGAACCCCCAGACCGCTCCGAACAGGCCCTGATAGCGGCCGCGCTCGCGCGGCGGTATCAAGTCGCCGATTGCGGCGATGACCGTCACCATCAAGCCGCCGCCGCCGATCCCCTGCACGAATCGGAAACCGATGAGCTCGGCCATGGTGCGGCTCATCCCGCAGAACGCAGATCCGGCGAGGAACACCACGATCGCCGTCTGCAGGACGACCTTGCGGCCGTACAGATCGCCGAGCTTCCCGAACACGGGAGTGACGATGGTCGACGCCAACAGATATGAAGTCACCACCCAGGAGAGGTCCGACAGCCCGCCGAGCTCGCCGACGATCGTCGGCAGCGCGGTCGAGACGATCGTCTGATCGAGCGCGGCGAGCAGCAGCACCAGCATCAGCGCCGCCAGCACCGGACGGCCCGGGCCCGCCGTTCGACCGACCTGAGGCGCACGAACACTCACGCTGCCATTCTAGAAGCGCACCGCAGCGGCGCCAAACACGCCGGATTTCTTGCCCGGCTACACGGATTCGTTGGTGATGAGCAGGAACCTCGCAGGTCGGGCGCCGGAAGGCGCGACCCTGCGTCCATCCCGCGAATCGACGCTCCGCCGATCGTAGGAGAGCCGATCGATGGGAGATTAGCCTGCTTGGCCGGCAAGGCGGCGCGATCTGCTGCTCGCGAGGCCCGGACCCGCTTGGGTCGCTTGCACGCGGGTGGCCGGATGCCTACGGATCATCCTCAGCAAGATCGTCGCCAACAGCAACTTGGTAATGACGTTCTCGAGCAACAGCTTCATCGACGTGCTTAACGCTGACCTACTCCATGCAGGCTGGATGCACAGCCGTAGCAGATAGCCTGCGCGGCTTGCGTGAATTTGGTCAACTCGGCATCACCGAGTAAGTTCCGGCCGCGCCGGTTGGTGGAGCGCGCCGGACCCGATTCGGCGCGGTCTCGGCCGATTCGGCTCGGTGAGATCATGGAATGATGCATACGCGCCAACGTCGTAGCAGCTATGATCCCATTGCAGCACACGCAGGTCGGACATGCTGCGCCCATTTTCGTTTGATCGAATATTTGATCGCGCCGTAAATTTCTTGACCGGAGCCGCGAACGGTCTATGTGTTCGATGGCGCCGTTCGCCGCCAGCAGGTTGGCGACGGCAGGCCGCGGGATTTCCAACCAAAGGCGCCCGAGATCAGCCAAAATGGTCCCCCAGGAATCCGCGCCCACCGAATACGCACCTGAGGTCGCGGCTCCCCCCGGCACGGCGGCTCCGCTGGCCAAGCAAGTCGGTTGGAGCCTGCTCGGATCCGTGATCGGCAGGGTTCTCGTGGTCGCCGTCTGCCGGCAAATGAGCCGCAATCTCGAACGAAGACGCGGCGCCCCGGTCATCGAGAGCCGCCGCGGCGCAGTGCGCTTGTGGCGCATTGAACGTTTCGCCGACATATCCTGGCTGCCGGATGTGTCGTGGACGCTCCAGGACGGGATACGGCTCGCGCCGGATGACCCGGTCCTGGAGTTCCATATTGCCGGCGAACGCTTCATGCAGCTGCTGCGCAACGCCCATTGGAGAACCGTCGTCGCGCAGGAGTTCCAGTCGATCGTGCCCGCACTGGAAGCGCGCGACGAAGTCGCGCTCGTGGGAAGCACGATCCTGCGGCGCCAGGTAAGCGATTTCGGGGCGAGCCTTCGGGAACTTCCGCCCGGATTGCACCGGTCGCTCGATACGTTTTACCGAAAGCTGATCCTCCTGGCGTTCCATCCCGGCGGAGCAAGGCGCGTGCTGTTGGAGAGCCGCCCGGTCGTCGAGGCCGCCATCTCACGGCGGGGATTCTGCCGGCGCTATCGCGGCAGCGCGAGCTGAAGCCCGCGGCGGCCCGAGGGGCCCGGGCGTCGGCGCCTGCCCGCTCGGAGCTTTCCGCCTCTCCGCTTTGCGCCGGGGCTCCCATGACATCGCTGACGCGCGCGTCGGCCCGTCCCTCGACCCCGGGATGAACTTTCCCGTGCGGAGCCGCGTTGATCAGACCGTGGGGCCCTGCCGCCGACACGGAGGAAAGCATGAAGACCATGAGCGACCTTTTCCTTCACGTGCTGAAGGACATCTACTACGCCGAGAAGCAGATTCTCAAAGCGCTGCCGAAAATGAAGAAGGCCGCGGAGACGCCGCAGCTCAAACAGGCATTGGAGCACCATCGCGGCGAAACCGAAGGTCAGGTCGAGCGCCTGGAGCAGGTGTTCCGCGAGATCGGCAAGCCCGCCCGCGGGGAAAAATGCGAGGCGATCGTGGGCATCATTGCCGAGGGCGAGGACGTGATCAAAAAGGGTGAGGCCGAAGTAGTCGATGCCGGGCTGATCGCCGCCGCGCAGGCGGTCGAGCATTACGAGATCGCCCGCTACGGCACCTTGATCGCCTGGGCCGAGCAGCTCGGGCTGCGCAATTCCGTCGCGCTGCTGAAGCAGACCCTCGAGGAGGAGAAGACGGCCGACAAGAAGCTCACGCAGATCGCCGAAACCAGCGCCAACCGCAGGGCCGCTTGAGCCCGGACCAAGCAGCGTGAAGCTCAGCTGCGACGCGCGATTTTCGCAGTCGGACGGCGGCGTCGACGGTGGCCGAGCGCTGCCGTTCGGCCCGCCGGCGCCGGCTTGCGCGATTCTTTTGCGTGCGAGCGGCGCCTCCGGCGTGGGGCTATATGGCTGGGCTAGCGGCGGCGAAGTCCCGCACAGCGGGCCGATGTTGGGGAAATGCCGCACCGGCCTTATCGGTGGGGCGCGCGGATCTACCGATCCAACTCTTCGTAATGGCGGAAAACGCCCATTTGGTTGAAGGCAATGCGCCGCTCGGAATCCAGATAGGCGGCGATGCGCGGGCGCTCGCGTACCCGGTCGTGCACGGCGACGACGCGCGGGTGCCGGCGTTCGAGCCGCGCCACCGCCCGGGGAAACGCGTAGCGCAGGCCGGCGACGATCTGGAATAGCGAGAGGTCGGCGTAGGTCGCGGTCCTCCCGACGAGATAGCTTCCCGCGCCGCGCTCCAGCACGGATTCGAAATAGCCGAGATATTTCGGCGCGCGGGATTTCAGGAAATCCTGCGTACGGCGCCGCGCTTCCTTGCGCTGATCCTCATAATAGAGGCTCGAGGCGATCGGGTGGTGAGTGTCGTGAATCTCGTTGACGAAATCCGCGATCGTGAGCTGCAGCTGATGGGTCCACAGCCGCCCGGCTTCGGCCGCCGGCGCGAGGCCGTGGCGAGCGCCGAGGAACAGCAGGATGTTCGCGGTCTGCCCGATCAGGAGCTTGCCGCTTTTGAGGAACGGCGGCGCGAACGCCGGAGTCTTGATCCTTTCGTTATCGAGCAGCCTCAGCATCGCGTCGGTGCCGCCCGGTCGGCGCGCGACGTCGACGTAACGCGCGCCGGCGTCCTCGAGCGCGAGGCGGACGAATTCGCCGCGTCCCTGGGTTTCCGGCCAGTAGTACAGCTCGTACGCCATGCGGATGGTCCGCGATCAGCCCGGCGGGCGCGTGCTAGGACGCGCGCTTGGGCGCCGCCTTGACGGCCGCGGGGCGGTGCAGCGCCGCGTCGAGCCAGCGCTTGACGTGCGGGAAGGCGGAAAGATCCACGCGCGCAAGCCGCGCCCAGGACAGGATCGAGGCGACGTTGAGATCGGCGACCGAGAACTTCGAGCCGACCAGATAGCCGGTGCTGGCGAGCGCGGCATCGAGCACTTTCAGCGGCCGTTGCAATTGCCGCTCGCCTTCGTCCGCGAGCTGGAGATCGCGATGCCCCTCGGGCAAGAACATGCGGTGCATGAGCGCCGCCAAGGCCGGCTTCTCGAGCTCCGTCATCGCCCAAAAGCTCCACTGCAGCGCCTGCGCCTCGCCTTCGAGCGTGTCCGGGCAGAGGCCGCCATGCTTTTTCGCCAAGTAGAGATTGATGGCCATCGATTCCCATAGCTTGAAGCCGCCGTCGTCGATCGCCGGAATGCGGCCGTTGGGATTGATCGCAAGATATTCCGGACTTTGGGCGCTGCCGTCGGCGAAATGCACCGGCACGTGCTCGTAATCGAGGCCGAGCTCGTTGGCCATCCACAGCGCGCGATAGGCGCGCGAGCCGGCGACGCCGTAAATCTTCAGATCGCTCACGATGTGCTCCGCGAAAAATTTCCGAGCCGTGCTCGACGATATCCGCAAAGTGGCTGCGGAGAAAGCGCGGCGCCGGCGCGCCTGGGCGCCGGCCTAGTTGAATGGACACAAGCCTGCGGAATTACGGAGGAATCCCGCGTGGTCGGCGGATGCGCGCCGGTTCCCGATCGACCGCGGGCGCGCAGATCCGTCACGTCGCAGGTTCGGTGCCCTCGAGATAGCCGCGCCTGCGGGTGTCCGGCATCGCCAGCGAGGCGATCAGCGCCACCGCGCACAGCGCGGTGACGTACCAGGGGAACAGGTATTCATGCCCGACCGATTTGAACCACAGCCCGACATATTCGGCCGTGCCGCCGAACAGCGCGTTGGCGATCGCGTAGGACAGCCCGACCCCGAGGGCGCGCACTTCGGTCGGGAATAGCTCGGCTTTCACGAGGCCGCTTATCGAGGTGTAGAAGCTGATGATCGCGAGCGCCAAGATCACGAGCCCGAACGCCGCATAAGGATTGCTGGCACGGCCGAGCGCGGTGAGCAGCGGCACGGTCGCGACGACCGCGATCGAAGAGAAGCAGATCATCGAGTTCTTGCGGCCGATGTAGTCGGAAATCGTGCCGAACACCGGTTGCAGCAGCATGTAGACGAGCAGCGCCACCGTCATCAGCGTGCTCGCGGTCCTGGCGTCCATGCCGGCGGTGTTGACCAGATATTTCTGCATGTAGGTCGTGAAGGTGTAGAAGATCAGCGAGCCGCCGGCGGTGAATCCGAGCACCAGCAGCACGGCACGCTTGTGCGGCAGCAACCCGCGGACGGTGCCGGCCTCCTTCTTGTGCCTCGCCTCCTCTGGCGCGGTCTCGGCGAGCGAGCGGCGCAGGAACATCGCGACGATCGCAGCGACCGCTCCGACCAGAAACGGAATGCGCCAGCCCCAAGCCTTGATGTCGTTCGCGGAGAGGAATTGCTGCACCGGGAGCAACACGAGGAGCGCCAGCAATTGCCCGCCGATCAGCGTGACGTATTGGAACGAGGCATAGAAGCCGCGCTGGCCTTTGGCGGCGACCTCGCTCATGTAGGTCGCGCTGGTGCCGTACTCGCCGCCGACCGAGAGGCCCTGCACGAGGCGGGCCAGCAGCAGCAGGGCCGGAGCCGCGAGCCCGATGCTGGCATAGGTCGGCAGCACCGCGATCGCGAGCGACCCGGCGCACATCATCAGCACCGAGATGATCATCGAGATGCGCCGCCCGTGGGTGTCGGCGATCCAGCCGAACAGCCAGCCGCCGAGCGGCCGCATGAAGAACCCGGCCGCGAACACGCCGGCGGCGTTGAGCAGCTCGGTGGTGCGGTCGCCGGTCGGGAAGAATGCGCCGGCGAAATACAGCGCCGTGAACGAATAGGTGTAGAAGTCGTACCATTCGACGAGATTGCCCGAGGAAGCGCCGACGATGGCGACGATCCGCCGGCGGCGGTCGGCCGCGGCCGACGGCGCCGAGATCGGAATGGACTGGGCCGCGATGCTCATGCGCTCCTCCCAAATTCCTTCGGCCGACGGGTCGGGCACGCGCCGGCCGCGGGAACATTGCTGGCTCGGTCGCCCCGGCGGCGGTATCCGGCTCTACAAGCGGCGGCACCCGAGCTATGTTCCCGTTTCGGATGAAGGCGAAACCGGCCGCCGAGATCGAGGTTTATTCCATCTCAATGTTTGATCCACGGCTGAGCATCACGCGCGCTTCGCCTCCCCCGGAAAGGGGGAAGTCGACCGCGAAGCGGTCGGCAGGGGGTCGCGATCGCCACCCCATTCCTTCGCTTTCCGAGGGGAGTGAGGAGATTGCGGCTGCTTCACGGCAACGTCCGCCTTCTTGGAGCGGGCAAAGAGAAGCGCAGTCGCCGCCGAGCAATCGGCCCCATTTCGACATACGACGCGGAACAAGAACATGAGGCCCGTGGTCATTGCGGTGGCGATCACCGGCTCGGTGCCGCGCAAGCGCGACAATCCGGCGGTGCCGATCTCGCCCGCCGAGCAGATCGAATCGACGCACGAAGCCTTCGAGGCCGGCGCCTCGCTCGTTCACGTCCACGTGCGCAACCCGGACGAGACGCCGTCCTCGGATCCCGAGCGGTTTCGCGCCGTCATGGAAGGTGTGCGGCGGCACTGCCCGGGCATGATCGTCCAGTTCTCGACCGGCGGGCGCGGCCGCGATCCGAGCGCGCGCGCCAGCGCGCTGCCGCTCAAGCCCGACATGGCTTCGCTCTCGACCGGCTCCGTGAATTTCCCGACCATCGTCTACGAAAATTCTCCGGCGCTGATCGAGGATCTCGCGACCAAGATGCGCGAGAACGGCATCCGGCCGGAGATCGAGGTGTTCGATCTGTCGATGATCCACGGGGCGCGCGGACTTTTGGACCGCGGCCTGATCGACGAGCGCCCGCACGTGCAGTTCGTGCTCGGGGTGAAAAATGCGCTGCCCGCGCGCGAGCACCTGCTCGACGTGCTGCTTGCCGAGCTCAGGCGCGAACTGCCGCGCGCGACCTGGGTCGCGGCCGGGATCGGCCGCTACCAGGCCGAGGTGATGGAATGGGCGCTCGCGCGAGGCGCCGACGGCGTGCGCACCGGGCTCGAGGACAATGTCCGCATCACCCGCGAGCGCCTCGCCAGCAGCAATGCCGAGCTCGTCGCGCTCGCGGGCGAAAGGCTCGCGCGTCACGATGCGCGGCCGGCACGGCCGGACGAGGCGCGCGCAATGCTGGGGCTGCGCGCCGGGTAGTGACTCGCCGTACTCTCACGTGTTCTGGAGCCATGAGGCGGTAAACCGCAATTGTTACGGTCCAAGCGATGCGTGCAAAACTTGTGAAAGTGAGGTCGCAATCTCTCGCCACTCGGCTTGCCGGTGTATCCGTCCTCGGTTTTGGGGCGAGTTGGAAGGCCCCTGAGCCCGAGCGAGTCGTCGTCCGCGATGTAATCACGGCCCTTGAAGATAAACGGGCTCTCTACTCTCAGGCAGTCTGGGAAGAGCCAAGGCACGTCATCCAATCGATTTTTAAAATCCGAGACGAGCTCACAAATGGCCTGAAGCGCGTCGGCGATAACTCACCGGCAAAAGATGCTTTCCGCATTATGCGGGCCGCATGCCGAGAATTCTTGACTCTCACCAGCACACAATCTCTTCAGCAACAGAAAGGAATGATGCGAGGCAATAGCGTGTGGGAGCAAGAGCAGTTTTTTGTTGAGCTCGGCAAATTGCGATCGGTTTTCGGTCAGCAGCTTGCTGTACTTGGCTATCTATATGGCATCGATATCGAGCCCGAGCTTGCATCGATTCTTCCGCCAGAGGCGAAGAGATCGAAATGATCGAAATGACTGTTAGTGAGCTCTGGAGCGAATTGATGCGTATACACCGCGGCTAAGTTTGTTGTTGCGTAGCCCTTGGAAGTTCCAGCGGAGTCATTGAGATTGATGCTATCCCACTATACTGGCCGCGCCGGCTTGGAAGGAATCGCGCGCACCAAAACACTCTGGGCTACCAATTTTCTACAATTGAACGACAAAACCGAGATAGAATACGGATTGGTGGAGCTCACAAAGTTATCGCTGCGGATGGCATGGGCAGAAATCGAAGGTCATTTGCGCGCCGACGATTATCGCGGTGACATAGATTATGACCAAGCAGGGAATCTTGTTGCCCAGCAATTTAGAAAATCCATCAGCGAAACACCTGGGGAAAGCCTGTATGTATTCTCATTCGCTAAGGCAAAAACCGAGCACCAGGAGCGGCGTGGCATGCTTACGCTATGGGATCGATATACAGGGCTGGAGGGATATTGTCTTCAGTTCGATCGCCAGGAGGTATTAAATTTGCTGAGCCTCGAGTCGAGTCGAAGAAACTACGTGCTGCTGGACCTTGCGAATGTTCACTACGGGATTGATGAAAATGATCGCGATTTCGTAGAATTGAAATTTCAGCTCGCCCAACGGATACTTGCGGAGGTTCAGCGTGAAAAGGCAGAGTTGGGTATTCGACCGCAGTATGATCGATTGTGGGCGTTTTCTGCTCTTGCCCATCGAATGCTACACTACTGCGCTCGTCATAAAGATCCTTTCTTTGAAGATGAGCGCGAGGCCCGAATCATGGCCGTGCCTGCGGAAAGAGCAGAATCGCGGATATTTGTTGGGTTGGCATTTCGAAAAGAGGTCAAAAAAATGAGTGATGGACGAAAATATATTGATTTAGGCGAAGATTGGACTCCGAATATCGAACCTCGTCGGATCATCGTTGGACCACGAGCTCGACGCGACCTTGGAGACGTTTTGAGTTTATTCGAGACCGGACCTGAAGTCTATTATGCCGAATTTCCTATTTAGATCGCCACCGAGCCGGGTGGGTGAGCGAAGCGAAAGCCGCCGATGTCGTGATGGGTTTCGCTGCGCTCAACCCGTCCTACAAAGGAGACGATCATGGCATTCGCCATCAATCGCGTCGATCACGTGGTGCTGAATTGCCGGAACGTCGGCGACACCGCGGCGTGGTATGAGCGCGTGCTTTCCATGGCGCGCGAGGAGTTCGGGCCGGAGCGGCGCACCGCGCTCAAGTTCGGGTCGCAGAAGATCAACTTGCGGCCGGCCGGGCCCGCCGCGCACTGGCCGACCGGCGCGGTCGACGCGCCGGGCTCGCTCGATATCTGCTTCATCACGACCGACAGCCCCGAGGACGTGCTCGCGCATCTGCGCGCCTGCGGCGTCACCGTGACCGAAGGACCGGTCGAGCGCACCGGCGCGCTCGGCCCGATGACCTCGATCTACTGCCGCGATCCGGACGGCAATCTCGTCGAGATCGCGCACTATGCGAGCTGACGAGGCTGCGCCCTTGCTGCGCTCAGGCGGCGCGGCCATGATCGGCCGGGGACGACGCCCGGCTGCGGGCCTGCTCCGCCAATCGCGCCCAGAGCTGCGCGAGGCGCGTCATCTCCTCGCGGATGGCCGGGTCTTGCGCCCGCTGCGCCGTTTTCAGGCAATCGAGCGCCAAGCGATGATAATTGCGCGCGGTGTCCATCTGCCTCCTCCGTCTGCCCGATAGGAGACCCGAAATCCGTTAACGTCCGGTATGCCCGGGCGGCGGAAACGCGGCGGAAACGCGCGCACCGGCCAGCGGCCGGCACCGGACGCACCCGGACGCAGCGGGTCCGGCAGCGCGCGACGGCGCGGAAATAGGGTTTTTCATGCGCGTGACCTTGTCGTTCGACAACGGCCCCGACCCCGACGTGACCCCCCACGTCCTCGCCGTGCTGGCGCGGCGCGACGTCAAGACGACGTTCTTCGTGATCGGCCAAAAACTGACGGATCCGGCGCAGCACGAGGTTTGCGCCCGCGCGTATGCGCAAGGCCATTGGATCGGTAATCACACGTTCACGCATTCCGTACCCTTTGGGCGGCGCCGCGAGCCCGACGTCGCCGAGGCGGAAATCGGACGGACGCAGGCCCTGCTCGGCGCCTTGGCGCATCCCGACCGCTGGTTCCGGCCGTTCGGCGGCGGCGGCAATCTCGACCAGTGCCTGCTGAACGGGAGCGCCGTCGAGTTCTTGCAACGCGGCCGCTACACCTGCGTGCTGTGGAACGCGGTGCCGCGGGACTGGGAGGATCCGGACGGCTGGGTCGACCGCGCCCTTGCGCACTGCCGCTCGCAGCCTTGGACCCTCCTCGTGCTGCACGACCTGCCGACCGGCGCGATGCGGCACCTCGACCGCTTCCTCGCGACGCTGCAAGACCTCGGCGCCGAATTCCGCCAGGAATTTCCGCCGGACTGCGTCCCGATCGTGCGGGGCGAGATCGTGCTGCCGCTCGCCCGCTATGTTTCCGGAGCGCAAGATCGGTGCTGACGTCGACAACCAGCGCTGATCACTGTCCTTGGTGACCGTAAGCTTTCCTGTGAGCCTCTTTTCCGGGAACGTGCTGCTGGTAGGAGGGGGGCTTCCCGGCGGCTGCTCGAGAAATTGCGTTCGGATCAAATGTGAACAGTTCCTGTGCCGCACTGACCCCACGCAGCGCATAGCGTCCGACCGAAATGAGTCGGCTTTTGTTGTCTCCAACCGCCGCGAACGCGGCCGAAACCAGCATCGGTTGCTCGACCGAACGGCACATCGCCGCGATGCGGCTGACCTCATTGACTGCGGGTCCAACTACCGTGAAATCCAACCGTTCCGTGCTTCCCACATTGCCGTAAAGAACTTCGCCGACATGCAAGCCGAGATACATCTCGGTGATCGGCAGGCTATTTGCCGCACGACGCTCGTTGAGTTCGATCACTCTACGCCTCGCGGCCGCGGCCGCGGCAAGCGCCGCATGGCACGAGTGCTCCCGATCCTCCGCCGCAAAGATGGCGAGCATTCCGTCGCCCATGAACTTCAGGACATCGCCCCCTTGTTCGTGAACCGCCGACACAATCACGTCGGCATAGTCATTGAGGAGGGGAATGACATGCTCGGGCGTCGTATCGGTGATTCGCGTGAAGCCGCGCAGATCGCTGAACCAGAGCACTGCATCGATGCGGTCGGCCACCCCGCGCATAATTCGGCCGCTCAGCACTCGACGCCCCGCATCTCGCCCGAGATAGGTGTGCATCAACGTTCTGGTCATGCGCGCGAGAGCAACGGATTTGATCGCGAGAGCAAGAAACGGCGTGATACGCTGCATGACCGCGAGATGCTCGTCCTCGAAGCCCATCCCGGCCCGGGTTGTCCAGGAGGAATACACGCAATCCATCTCGCCGATGGAGCCATCGGCTGCGAAGCGATTGATGATGGCAACATAGTCGGTGAATCCATCCGCGCGCAGGTCTGGCAGCATATCGAACTCGGATTCGTCCGCCGCTGGAATTCGGCGTCGCAACAGCGATTCACCTGTTTCACGCATCCGATAAAACGGCCCGCTACGCCACGCCGCGGCGGCGGCCGCATCGGGCACAAAGGCTGGCTCCAGCGTTCCGGATGCCATGATCGGCGTGGTGCGACCGTAATCCTGTTCGGGCGGTACGTCGGCGTCATATCCCCACCGAAATACGCGCCCCTCGTGAACCGGGTCCAGCGTATCGATCAGGACCCGAGCGCGGGCGAGCGGCAATCCGGCGGCAACGGCGCGTTCGCAGAACCCGACGACCAACGCGAGCTCCGACTCGCCGGCCAACGCCGATTCAGCGAGCCAGGAGGTAAGCGCGGCCAGCTGTTCTTCACGAATCATGGACGACCATTCGCGGCCGCAAGGGCACGACTGGGCGCGGGACTACTCATGGATCCACACTGACCCGTTCTCGCTGATTCCGGATGCAGTAGTCCGGCACATCGACCATGGCCAGCGGCTTTGTTTGTCGTGTTCCCACACTGAATATTGTCGTGTTCCCACACTGATAGGCTATCGGTCATTGGATTTCCAGCTTCGGCGCGCGCAATGCGATGCATCGTGTGCCGGTCCCAAGCCGCATGCGCAGCGGTGGCCGGGATCCGGGAGCCGCCGATGAAACGGCGATGCTGTGCGACGTTTCAGATCCCGGGTGTCGGGCGGCGCTCGATCGCGAACACCTCGACCGGGACCGCGCGTCCGCGCAGCTGCACTCGGCCGAGCGCGGTGGAGGCGATGCCGGTGCAGGGTTGCGCGCCGCGCAGCACCTCGGCGGAGACCAGGAGGTCGCGTCCCGTCGTTTTGCAATGCTCCTGCAGCCTCGCCGCGACGTTCATGGCGTCGCCGAAATACGCAATCTGCCGGCGCGAGTCGCCGCACTCGCTGATGACGACCGGGCCGGCGTGCAGGCCCGCGCGGAATGCCGGTGCCGACCCGAACTCACGCCGGTAACTGGCCGCCAGCGCGGCGATTTTGTCCTTGATGGCGAAGAAACAGTCGAGACATCTCCGCTCCGCGGCTCTCGCCGCGCGCGGCCACGTGATGATGACCCCGTCGCCCACATAGGCATGGATCTCGCCTCCATGCGTGACGATCGGCTGGTCGATATCGAAAAAGAACCGCGTGAGGAGCTCTTGCGCGCCCAGCTCGCCCATCGATTCCGCCAGCGAGGTCGAGCCGACAAGATCGAGAAACATCAACACGCGTTCTTCGCGCGCCGGGCGCCGATAGCGGCCGAGAACCACGTTGAGGAGAACACGGCCGCCGACGAGCCGCTTCAGCTCGAAGGCGGCCCCGGCGACGATCGACGCGATGAATGCGATGCCGGCAATGCGCGGAAAGTGCGCGGCCAGCCACGGACCTTCGAGCCGCGGATCATAGAGTAGGGCTTGCAGGCTCACGGCGACGATTGCCACCACGAGCGCCATCGCCACCGACCGGACGGCGACCTCGACCGTGAGCGGCGCTCTTCTGAGCCATGCGCTGTTCCGCGACGTGAAGTAAAGGTGCGTCGCCCATCCGGAGAGAGCCAGTCCGGTCCCATGCAGGGCGCTGCGCACATAGTTGGCCAGCGTCGCTTCACTCGGCTCGTCGGCGAAGTAGCGGTACAGCACGCCGCCAAGCACACCGACCATGGCGAAAACCAACCACGGCGTCACCGAGCGCGCCATGGCAGTGCCGGACATACTTCCGGCTTCGGGTGCCCGGACGAAATGGAACATGTTTTCCCCCAGAGTGCTCAGATGTCAGGGGCCGATGCGGACATTGTGCGATTGGGATGCGGGCACGGTGTTTGCATCCCGAGCATAGGCCAATACCGCTGCTAACGTGCGGCCAGCCGCGCGCAGCACAGCCGCTCCATCTCCGTTACCCACGCATTGCGATCGAACTGCCTTGGCTCGACCAGCGTGAGATAGCGCCGCGCGCCCCACACCGCCGCGAACAGCGAGACGACGGCACGCCGATCCGGCGCCTCGGGAATATCCTTGCAGGCGCCGATCGCCCTGCACCAGATCGTGGAAAGCTCCTCGAACACCCGCCGGTGGTGCTTGGGCTCGGCGATCTCGTCGACGAGCGTCAGCATTTCGCGATCGATGTGCGGCAGGTTCGGGCCGACCCCGCAACTTAGGCGGACCAGCCGCCGCACCCGCGTTTCCCAATCGAGCGCGGACGCCTGCACGACCTCGCGCTCGATGCGGTCCAGCAGCACCTCCAGGGCATGACGCATGTAGCCCGACAGCAGCGCGCGCTTGTTGGGGAAATAATCGTAGAGCGTCCCGACCGAAATCCCGGTATCGAGCGCGACCGCCCGCGTCGTGATTCCAGCCCAGCCCTCGTTGCGCCAAATCCGAACAAACGCGTCGTAGATCGCCTGCACCGTGAATTTCGCCCGGTCCTGCGAGGGGCGCTTGAGCGGCTTGTTTCGCGGCGTTTTGCGGGAACTCGCGCCGCCGCGCGGATTTCCGAACCCGCGACGTGCGGCGAATTGGTAAGCTTTTGTCATCGCGAACCATCCGATGCGGAGAGCGGCGCCATGAACGAGCCGGTGAAGATCGAACGCCTGCTGACGCGGAAAACCGCGCTCGGCGAAACCAAGCTCGAATGCGCAGAGGAGGGCATCCGGCTCGCCGGGCCGGAATTCGTCGCGAAGATCCGAGCATTCGCCATTACGACCAACAATATCACGTACGCGGCGTTCGGGGACGCGATGCAGTACTGGCAATTCTTTCCGACCGGAAAGCCGGAATGGGGCCATATGCCGGTTTGGGGCTTCGCCGACATCGCCGCTTCGAACGTGCCAGGGATCGCGATCGGCGAGCGATTCTACGGTTATTTCCCGATCGCGAGCCATGTGCGCATGCGCCCGGAGCTGTGACGCAGCGCGGCTTCTACGACGCCGCCGAGCACCGCAAAAATCTCACGTCGGCATACAATCAGTACACCCGGTGCAGCGAGGATCCGGTCTATGCCGCCGATCTCGAAGCATATCAGATGCTGTATCGGCCGCTGTTCGTCACCTCGTTCATGTTGGCGGATTTCCTGCAGGACAACGCGTTCTTCGGCGCCTCGCAGCTCGTCATTTCCAGCGCCTCGAGCAAGACCGCATACGGCACCGCGTTCTGCTTGCAGGATTGTGCCCGCATCGATCGCGTCGGGCTGACATCGCCGCGGCACCGCGATTTCGTCGAGCGGTTGGGCTGTTATCCGGACGTGCGGGATTACGGCGCGATTGCAAGTCTCGACAAAGATCGGCCCACGCTCTACGTCGATTTCTCGGGCGATGAAGCGCTGCGCGGCGCGATCCATCATCATTTCGGCCGCTCGCTTACCTACGATTGCTACGTCGGCTCGGCGCAGAACACGCAGTTTCTCCGCGAGCAGGAGCTGCCCGGTCCGGCGCCGAAGTTCTTTTTCGCCCCCGTGCAGATCAAGAAGCGCAACGCCGACTGGGGACCGCAGGAGATGAACCGGCGATTCGGCGACGCGCAGCTTGCTTTTTTGCGCGGGTGCGCAATCCGGCAAACCCGTGGATTTCCGTTGTCGAGAAACAAGGGTTCGATGCCGCGCGGCGGCTGATCGCGGACCTTCACGCCGGCAAGACGAACCCGCAGCAAGGGCATGTGGTGCGGATGAGCTGATCGCCGCGCCGGGCTTGCTTGTGCGCGGCAGGAGACGCGCTTCGGCGCCGTTCCGGGCACTAAAACCGCGGCTGTCTCGCCTTGCCTGCGCAGGAAACCGCGAGGTGCTGCCGAGATGCTCCGCGGGGCGTCCTCAGGCGCAGATCATGGCGTCGAGGTGCTGTAAGAGCCGACCATGGTTCCCGAGGTGATGGCGACGTCCTCCGCCTGCAGAATCGGGGTTCCGCTGATGACGAAGCTCCCGGTCGCATTGGCGAACTTTCCGGTCCCGCCCAATACCTGACCGTTCTTCGACGGGATGCCCGGTGTATTCGGCGAGCCGATCTTGAAGTTCAAATAGACGTGGTCGCCCTGGCTATTTTCAACATCACAGTAGCCGTCGCCGAGAAAGGTATTGGCAGTCTCGTCCTGATCCACGATCGAATGGCAGCGGCCGCCCAGGGGTTCGGACGTAAAATTCAGCACGGTGATGAACGAGCTCGCGACGACGACTTTGCGAGTTCCCAGAGCGACGGGTTTAGGCGGATCAGGGATCACGGTGGTGAAGGTCGCCTCGAACGGGTGCGTGGCGACTGCGCCGGGCGGGGGATTCGTCTTGCTTGGATCTTGTGCGTGACCATTTGCTACGAAGCAGGCGGACGACAGCAAGGCCCCTCCCACCGTCATCGTCAGCAGCCGCTGCATCCTTGCCTCCCTGGCTTGGCTTTGGCGGTCGATCGCACCCATCGCGGAACGGCGATCGGCGGCAGTCTAAGCGGCTCTGGGATAAATGGAAAGTTTCGATTATGGCAACTATTCCGAGAAAACCCAGGTGCGCGGTTCGAAGCCGCGTTCGCGAGCGCGGGGTGGTGGAGGCAGTTCCGGCGGCAGCCGGACGCATAAGCAAGAGAATTTAACTACCGGACCCGTACGAGCGTGGGCGACGACATCAGTTATACGAAGCCCGACATCACCATCGTTGTCTTGCAGGCAAGCTCAGGGTGGTACCTCTGCGGGGTCGTCGCGGCTAGCAACCTAGGTTTGGCATCGGATTGCGCACAGCTAATCACAGCTTCCACCGGGGTCTTTGCTGTCTCACCCATTCTGGGGTCACGGCAAAATCATTGGTGAAAAGGCGCACCACCGGTTGCGCTAATTCGGACACGATTTCATCTAGCACATTTCCAAGCGAGCTAACAGGCCAGTTGCCGGTTGTTACCCGTCGATCAGATTTGGCCCGACTCTCGGGAAACCAGCCAAGAGGATCATGCAAGATTCGGTTTTCGAGACCATGCCATTCGCATCGGAATGAGATTTTTGTAGGCGCATCAAAACGCTCCGCCATCCCCCGCGCGTGGCGTACCAGCTCCGCAAGTGCGCAAACCATCATCTGCCGGCTGAACCACGTCCCCTGAGCTAACTGAGTTTGTGCAGTGAACCCTACATCATCCTCTGTGTAACACCGGATGATCGTTGCCTTTCCATCGACGGAGACTCGCCACATGTCTGTAGCGAAATAGCTCGAAGTCGTGTTACGCAAGAGTGCGGTTTCGAGAAAGTCGCGGTCTCCCTCCCCGCTCGCCTCGTCGGTGTTAAAAAATGGTGCGATTTCCAATCCCGAGAACGGGTGGAACATGCTCCAGCCGGTCCAGACAAGATCGCGAACCTCGGCATTGACTTGTCGCAGAATCTCGATCAGCCGGTTTGCGTCAAGCAACTGCCTGTCGTCGCGGTCAATCGCGTACCTAAAATGATAATAGGATTTGGAATAGAACGGAGGCAAGTCCCGAGCGGCAATGTCCTTCAAGTAGATCGGGCGCACTGCATCGTACCAAATCTTGAGTACGTCGGCGATAGCGGTCGGAGTCGTATTTGCGCCGCGGAGCGCAGCATCCAGCGCAGTGAGAATTGCCGCTCGTTCGTGCATTGCACAGCGACGAATGATCGGCGCCCAATCTGCGGCAGTTGTTACGGGCGCGCTTTCCGGGCCTGGCTTCCGAGTGTAATGCACGCCCTGGACAATGCCTTGCGGCCCCTTTCCTTTGAGCTCCGGGCCGTTCGCTTTGGCACAGACCGGCACTGCGCCGTGTGATGAGACAATGATCACCGGATGCTCATTGCCTGCCGTCGATCTGACGGAGTGCACATCACATTGAAGAGTCGGTTCGAGATATTTCTTGACGATTCCGGCAACGACATCCCGGTTGAGGCCGGGAAACGGATTAGCACCGGCAAAATCCATGGAATCGGTGACCCCGAACACGATGACGCCGCCGCCATAATTGGCCAGCGCGCCTATATGGCTGGCGGTGGGGAATAGGCCGGCCGAGTGAGCTGATCAAGCCGGCCGTGCCACTCCATGGTGGCCGTCGTAGGGTGAACGATCATGTGCGCTCCGATGAATGCCGCCATCGCTCTTCTGCTCAGCGCCGCGATCACCACGGTGGGCGATGATCGCAAACCCTACCCGACAGGGCATGTCGAGGCTCGGAATACCAAAACGATCGACTCTGGCAGGCATCCGCCCCGGCCTAATGGGCTCGCACACCGCCCTGCACCAGCCGACTTGAACGGCAGGCCGAGTTATGCGCTGCCGGGGGAGTGTTGGACCGAGGACGGAGGTTTCCGTTGGAGGCCATGTGATGCCGGCGGTGGAGGTGGAGGCGGCGGAGGCGGAGGCGGTATGTAATCACGTTAGCCAAAGCGGCCGTGTTATATTCGCAACTGGTCGAGCTAGACGTTAGCCGAGAACAGAGTCGGCCGCACCGCATCTGCATTCGCTCACGCATGCTACAATGGGCATAAAGCTCTGACCGGCGCCCATCCATGACCACAGTGCGCAAGCTCGCCGCCATCCTGGCCGCTGATGTCGCCGGTTACTCCCGGCTGACCGGGCAGGACGAGGAAGGCACGCTCAAGCGTATCCGCAAGCTGCGCCGCGAGCTGATCAACCCGGCTGTATCCCTGCATCGCGGCCGGGTCGTTAAAACTACAGGCGACGGCATCCTGATCGAGTTTCCCTCGGTCGTGGACGCGGTTCGCTGTGCCCTGGATGTCCAGCGCGGAATGACATCGCGGAACGAGGATGTTCCGGCCGACCAGCGGATCGAGTTCCGGGTGGGCATCAACATCGGGGATGTAGTGGTCGAAGGCGATGACCTGCTTGGGGATGGTGTGAATGTCGCGGCTCGGTTGGAGGGGATTGCCGAACCGGGCGGAATTTGCATTTCGGAGGATGCCTATCGGCAAGTCCGCGACAAGCTCGGCGTGGCTTTCGAGGATGCTGGCGAGCAGCGGCTCAAGAACATCGCGCGGCCGGTGCGCGCCTATCGCGTGCGGCCAGATCGCGGCCCCACGCAAGCCAAGCCCGCGCTGCCGTTGCCGGATAAGCCCTCGATTGCCGTGCTGCCGTTCCAGAACATGAGTGGCGATCCCGAACAGGACTATTTCGCTGACGGCATGGTGGAGGAGATCATCACGGCGTTGTCGCGTTTCCGGCAGCTATTCGTAATCGCCCGCAATTCCACATTCACCTACAAGGGGCACGCGGTTGATGTGAAGCAGGTCGGTCGCGAACTGGGAGTACGTTATGTGCTCGAAGGCAGCGTGCGGAAGGCGGCAAACCGTGTGCGCATCACTGGGCAGCTCGTCGATGCCTCAACTGGTGCCCACCTCTGGGCGGACCGGTTCGAAGGCGGGCTTGAGGACATCTTCGATCTACAGGACCAAGTTACGGCAAGCGTGGTCGGGGCGATTGGGCCAACGCTGGAGAAGTCGGAGATCGAGCGGGCGAAGCGCAAGTCGACAGAGAACCAGGATGCCTACGATTACTATCTGCGCGGTCTGGCCAGCTCTTATCAATTTACTAGCCGGCAGGCCTACGCCGAAGCGTTGCGCCTGTTCAACCGTGCGATCGATCTCCATCCCGGCTTTGCTTCCGCGTACGGCCGTGCTGCCTATTGCTACGCCTGGCGCAAGGGAAGTGGCTGGGTGACCGACCCAGCGAGCGAGGTTGCTGAAGTCGCGAGACTGGCGCAGTGGGCTGTGGAATTGGGCAAGGACGATGCGTTCGTACTCGCTACGACCGGGTGGGCGCTAGCGTTTGTTGTTCGCGATCTCGATGCAGCTGTCGCCTTCATCGATCGCGCCCTTGTGCTCAACCCCAACCTAGCCCTGGCATGGTTCTGCGGCGGCTGGGTCAAAACCTGGCACGGCGAGCCGGACACGGCGGTCGAACGTTTCGCGCGTGCGATGCGCCTGAGCCCGCTTGATCCGCATGTGATAGGAATGCGAGCTGGAACTGCGCATGCGCATTTCATGGCCGGCCGCTATGACGAAGCAGCATCATGGGCTGCAAGGGCGTTATGGGATGCGCCGGACTTTACACCCGGACTACGCATCGGCGCCGCAAGCAATGCGTTGGCCGGACGGCTGGATCAGGCACAAAAGGCGGCGGCACGGCTGCGCCATCTCAATCCGGCGTTGCGTGTTTCCAATCTCAGGGATGTATTGGGACCGTATCGCAGACCGGAAGACCTCGCGAGATACGAAGACGGCCTGCGCAGAGCCGGCCTGCCGGAGTGACCAGCATGGCCGCTCGCGCCGAGGTGATCAGAGTCAAGCGGCGGGAGAACACAATAAGAAACCCGTTCGCCTATATAGGTATCATTCTTTTTATGACGTTCGTCGGCACAGTGCCAGGATACAGCGATCCCGCGATAGTACCGAAGCGAGTCGGACTCCTGGCCACCATCTCCTGTCCCGTTCCAGAAAATCCGGGAAGCCTTCTTCTTCCGAACCGCCTGAAGGAACTCGGCTGGATTGAAGGGCGCACATTCGTCATCGATTGCGTGTCAGCGGTCGGCCGCTTCGATCAGCTCCCTACTCTTGCTGCCGAGTTGGTCGGCCGGTGGCCGGATGTGCTCGTCGCTGGTCCCTCGCCAGCAGTGCGCGCACTTACACAGGCCACCACAACGATCCCAATCGTCATGCTCTCGACACCTGATCCGGTGCGCGAGGGGTTCGTAACGAACTTGGCAAGGCCCGAGGCGAATATCACTGGAATTGGAGAATTTGGCCTCGATCTCGTCGCTAAACGCATCGAGTTGCTGAAGGACATGCTGCCGCGACTGGCGAGACTTGCGATTGTTTGGTCGGTCGTTACACGCAGCGGGCCCGATCCAGCTTATGCTAACCCATTGTATGACGATGTCACAACTACGGCAGCCGCACTCGGCTTTTCTTGGAACGCCTTTAAAGCGATTGTACCTGAAGATTATGATGGGATATTCGCCCAAGCTGCGGCGCAAGAATTTGATGCAGCCTATATGGTGCCGAGCCCACGGGCATTCGCGAATCAGGCGATTATTGCTGAGGCGGCATTGCGGTATCGCATGCCAACTGTCGGAGATTACGGAGTATTCGCAAAGAGCGGTTTTCTTGTAACGTATGGGGTAAATATAGAAGGCAATATAGTGCGAGGCGCCGAGTACGTCGACAAGCTGTTGCGTGGCGCGAAGCCAGCCGACTTGCCTGTCGAGCAGCCTACCAAATTCGAGTTGGTCATCAATCTCAAGACAGCCAAAGCGCTCAGCCTGAGCGTGCCGCCCTCGCTCCTCGCCCGCGCCGATGAGGTGATCGAATGAGGCGCCGGGAGTTCATTGGGCTCGCCAGAGGCGCAGTTGCTTGGCCGTTCGCCGCTCGCGCGCAGCAGCCAGGGCTGCCCGTGATCGGATTCCTTAACGGCGGATTATCCCAGGAATATGCCCGCGCCGCCGCTGCCTTCCGCCAAGGCCTCGGCGACGTTGGTTATGTCGAAGGCCATAACGTCCTTGTTGAATATCGCTGGGCAGAGGGCCGCTACGATCGCTTGCCGGCGCTGGCGGCCGATCTAGTCCGGCGACAGGTTGCCGTGATCGCGGCGAATAGCCAGGCCGTACCAGCGGCCAAAGCGGCGACCACGACCATACCAATCGTCTTCGTCATCGCCGGCGATCCGGTGGCGGTTGGACTTGTCGCCAGCCTGAGCCGACCCGGCGGCAACCTCACAGGCGCAGTCTTGTTGAATGCCGAGGTAGGGCCGAAGCGATTGGAGATTCTGCGCGAGCTGGTCCCCACGGCGACCGCTTTCGGCCTGCTCATCAACTCGACCGGTCCCTATGCCGGGACCCAAATAAACGATATGCACGCAGCAGCGCGCAGAATAGGCGTGCAACTCGACGTACAGCATGCAAGTACCGAGCAGGACTTCGATCCAGCCTTCGCGGCCTTGGTCAAACACGGAATCGGTGCGCTCGCGATCGGTGCTGATGTGTTCTACAATAGCCGGAGCGAACAGCTCGCCGAATTAACGCTGCGTAACGCGCTCCCCGCGATTTTTACTGTTCGCGAATTTGTCGCCGCCGGCGGGCTGATGAGTTACGGAGTCAGCCTGACCGAGGGTTACCGCCTGATGGGCGTCTATGCCGGCCGCATTCTCAAGGGCGAGAAGCCCGCCGATTTGCCCGTCCACCAGTCCACCAAGGTTGAGCTGACCATCAATCTCAAAACTGCCAAGGCTCTCGGCCTCACCATCCCGCTGCCGCTGCTCGGCCGCGCCGACGAGGTCATCGAGTGAAGCGGCGGGAGTTCATGGCGCTTGCTGGTGGCGCTGCGATTGCATGGCAGCTGCCAGCAGACGCCCAATCGCGGCCGGTTATCGGATTCATCCATCAAGGGTCACCGGAGCCTCCACAGCTGACCAATGCCTTCCTCCAGGGCTTGACCGAGGCAGGCATCAGCGAGGGCACCTTCACTATCGAGAATCGTTGGGCGAACGGAGAATACAATCGGCTACCGGATTTGGCGGCAGATTTGGTCAGCCGCAACGTATCAGTGATTGCTGCCAATTTCTTGCCGGCCGCACTCGCAGCCAAAGCCGCAACTCAGAAAATTCCGATCGTATTTCTAAGTGGCAGTGACCCGATCGGATCAGGCCTCGTACCAAGCCTGAATAGACCGCTGGAGAACGTCACTGGCATCGCGCCA
>JBKPDF010000065.1:0-64323 GCA_046727735.1 Pseudomonadota bacterium
GTTCGGGTGGATGATCCATTTATACGGCGGCGTGTGGTTGATGTAACGATTGTACGGGGTCACGCCCTCGAGGCCGGCAACGATCATGTTTCGATAAACGGTTCCGTCGTAGCGGTCCACGATCGTCCTGTAATGTTCCCACACCTCGGGACGCGCGGTCTTGAGCGGGCCCAGCGGGACCATGTCCAAGTCCCGCTGAAACCCTTTGAATTTGGTGGCTCTCTCGTTGGGTCCATTGGTTCTTCCGTGCGCCGCGAAGTGGGCGGTGACCTGACCTGATGTGAAATCCAAAACGTAGAATCTCTTGTTCGCCGACGGTTGCGAAATGTCGAAGACCGCGAGCACGTCTTTTTTGGGGAAAATCGGCTGGCGTGAGATCGCGACGGCGCGCTCAATCGCGGCTACGGGAGCGCCGAGCTGCTGCGCCCGTTGCAAAAGGGAATCGAGTTTGCCCGCAAGGTCATCGTGCTTGGTAACGCCCGCCGGGGGAGTGGCTTTTGACTGCGCGCGCGCCGCCAGCGGGCATGCCGCCGCACCACCTAAAACACCGAGAAATTCCCGCCGCCTCATCCTTGCCCCCGGCTCAGAGTAAGCATCGTATCGGATCAATGGAGTGCTTTGATAGGGGTTGTCGCTACCGCAACATGAAATGCTGGCTGATGTCCGCTGTGGGTCATTCGCGTCAATTCCGTGATGTCTGCGGCACGTCCGCTTATCCTCCAAGACTCGCCGTGAAAGCGGACATTCGAGATCGGCGGCTTCGTGCCCATTGGAGACATCCGGGCATCGAGACTACCTTCCTTCGAGAAGGGTCGCTGGGTGGGTAACTCAGCCGCGCCGTGCCGCCTTGATCGTCGCGATGTCGATCTTCTTCATGCCCATCATCGCATCGAACGCGCGCTTTGCTTCGTCGCCGCCGGCAGCCACCGCCTCGGTCAGCACGCGCGGCGTAATTTGCCAGAAGATACCCCACCTGTCTTTGCACCAACCGCACTGGCTCTCCTGGCCGCCGTTGCCGACGATGGCGTTCCAGTAGCGGTCGGTCTCTTGTTGATCGTCGGTAGCGATCAACACGTCGCCTGCCTTGCCGGATGGGTAGTCACTGGGTGCACGGTGAATGGCACCTACCGCGCTGTCGGGAAACGTCTCGGCGTAGAAGCGCGCAGCAGCCTCGGCGTCTTTATCGTACCATAAGCAAATCGTGTTCTTGGCCATCGCGTGTCCTTTCGCTCGGCTCGTGTGATGTGTGATGCCGGCAATGCCCGACGCTGGGGGCGATAGGCACTTCCATGCCCCGCAGGTGGCCCTCCCTTTTCGCAAGACATTGTGGCGTAAACATCGCGTGCAGCTTGCAGGTCCGCCCAGGCGCACGAGGAGTTAGGGAGCCTACGCGAGCGCTTGTGGAGAAGGTCCGCAATGGGTCAAAATCGGTAATTCTCTGATCGATCAGAAAATTTCCGCTTAGTCCCCGATACCCGACGTCTGCGTGTTAATGAGTACCCGTCCTCGTTGCAGCGGACTGCATGCGCCCCGGTCATCCGGTCTCGAACTGCAGCTTCGCGAGCCGCGCATAGAGGCCGGAATTCCCGACGAGGCTCGCGTGGGTGCCCTGCTCGACGATGCGGCCCTGCTCCATCACCAGGATGCGGTCGCAGGAGAGCACGGTCGCGAGGCGATGCGCGATGACGAGGGTGGTGCGGCCCAGCATCAGCCGCTCGATCGCGGCCTTGACCAATTTCTCGCTTTGCGCGTCGAGCGCCGAGGTCGCCTCGTCGAGCAGCAACAGCGGCGCGTCGCGCAGGATCGCGCGCGCGATCGCGATGCGCTGACGCTCTCCGCCCGAGAGCATGACGCCGCGTTCGCCGATCTGCGTCTCGTAACTCTCGGGCAGCCGCGCCACGAACTCGTCGGCGAGCGCCAACTCGGCCGCGCGCTTGATTTCCGCGTCGCTCGCCTGCGGCCGGCCGAACCGGATGTTCTCCGCGACGGAGGCCCCGAACACCACCACGTCCTGCGGCACCAGCGCGATCCGGTGCCGCAGCTCGTGCGGATCGGCGTCGCAGATTCTCACGCCGTCGAAATAGATCGCCCCCGCGACGGGATCGTAAAACCGCAGCAGCAGGTGGAAGATCGTGCTCTTGCCGGCGCCGGACGGGCCGACGATCGCCAATTTCTCCCCGGGGGCGACCCGGAACGAGACGTCGTCGAGCACCCTGCCGTTCTCGCGCGCCGGATAGACGAAGCGAACGTGATCGAACGCGATCTCGCCCCGGCCGGGGACCGGCAGGGCGGTCGGCCGCGGCGGCGGCCGGATCTGAGGCTCGAGCGCCAGCATCTCCGCAATGCGCTCGGCCGCCCCCGAAGCGAGCGCGATCTCGCCCCACACCTGGCTGAGCTCGCCGAGCGCGCCCGCGGCAAACACCGCGTAGAGCAGGAATTGCCCGAGCCGCCCGGCGCTCGTGCGCCCGGCGAGCACGTCCTGCGCGCCGATCCAAAGAATCACGACTACGCTCGCGAACACCAGGAAGATCACGATTGCGGTGAGCGCCGCGCGTGCCCGGGTCGAATCCCGCGCGGCGCGGAACGCTCGCTCGACCGCGGCCGCGAACCGCGAGCTCGCAAGCCGCTCGTTGGTGAATGCCTGGAGCGTACGCACCGCGCCGATCAGTTCGGCCGCATAGGCCGAAGCCTCGGCCAGCGTGTCCTGCGCGGCGCGCGCGCGGCGGCGCACCGCGCGCCCGGACGCGACGAGCGGCAGCACGATCACCGGGATGGCTACGAGCACCAAGCCGGACAGCCGGGGGCTGGTCACCACCATCATGACGCCGGCGCCCGCGAACAGCATCAGGTTGCGCAGCGCGATCGACACCGAGGCGCCGACGGTGGCCTTGATCTGCGTGGTGTCGGCGGTCAGCCGGGAGAGTATTTCGCCGGTTTTCGCCGCGTCGAAGAACGCCGCCGAAAGCCCGGTAAGATGCGCGAAGAGATCGGCGCGCAGATCGGCGACCACGCGTTCGCCCAATATGGTGACGAGGTAATAGCGGGCTGCGCTCGACGCCGCGAGCACCGCCGCGATCGCGAGCAGCGCCGCGAAATATTGATCGATCAGCCCGGTGCGCTCGGCCGAGAAGCCGTAGTCGATCATGCGCCGCACCGCGAGCGGCACGGTGAGCGTGGCCAGCGCAGCCACGAGCAGCGCGGCGAGCGCGCCCACAACCTTCCAGCGGTAGCGCAGCACGTAGCGGCGCAGCCCGGTGAGCGGCGCGAGTTTTGGCCGCGCGCGCCGATCGGGTTCGGGCGCCGCGGCGGCGCGCTCGAGCGCCGCAGCATCGATGCCCCGTCCTTCGCTCGGCGAGATCAAGCTCATGGCCGCCTCGGCCGCATTCGCCCGGCGCGTGAAGTTGCTCGACGACCATGCCTCGGAAGCCGCATCGCTGACAAATGCCGGATGGCCGCGGCTTGCCGGGCCATTTCGGCTGCGCTATAGAGCCCGCGAAATTTTCCTAAAACCCCCGCAGGTCGACCGGCGCCGGCGGGCGCAATCGGGGAACGTTCCGAGCCATGAAGCGCGACATCCATCCGAACTACCACACCATCAAGGTGGTGATGACCGACGGCACCGAATTCGAGACCCGCAGCACCTGGGGCAAGCCCGGCGACACCATGCGGCTCGACATCGATTCGAAATCGCATCCGGCCTGGACCGGCGGTCAACAGCATCTGGTCGACCGCGGCGGCAGGCTGTCGCGCTTCCAGAAGAAATTCTCCGGCTTCTTGAAGAAATAGCCGCTCATCCCTCCCCGAAGGGGAGGGTGAAGGCCCGCATCGCCCGATGCGCAGCCAATCGCACACAGGACCGCGAACTGGCAGCTATCCGCGGCCGCGCTCGAAAGCGGCCTTGAGCCGCTGCATCTGGTCCTCGACCGGATTGGCGCCGGCCTTCTCGACCTTGCCCGAATGGATCGTCGCGTCGATGCGGCGGACGCGCTCGTGCAGCCGAACGGAGCGTTCGATCAGCTCGCGCAGCGCGGTGGGCAGCAGCGCGAGCGTCGTCTCGTCGCGCGGATCGCCGGCCGCGAGCTTGACCTTGGTCTTCTCGCGGCTCGCCTGGGCGAGCGACATCTCGCCCTCGTTCACGGCCCGGTGCAGCAGCAGCCAGGAGGCGAGCTGCATCAGCCGCGTGGTCAGCCGCATGCTCTCGGTCGCATAGGCCAGCGCCGCGGCGCGCTCGAGCAGCTTCGATTCGTTGCGGCCCGGTCCGTCGAGATAGGCCGCGGTCTCTTCGACGAGCGCCATCCCCTCGCGGAACAACGCCGAGAACGCCTGCGAGCCGGCGAGCTTCTGCCCGAACGGCACCGGCTCGGTTTCGGCCTGACGGTCGGCCATGGCGCGACGCCTCACTTGCCCAGAAATCCCATGCTGCGCCCGGCCGACGTGCCTGTCCAGCACCGGCTGCAACACTGCGACCGTCGAGCAAGATCCGGGCCGCTTCGTGCTGCTCCGAAATGGCACAGGCGACCGCAATCCCGCCGGCGCGATTGCGTAAAAAAAGAGCCGCCGTTGGCCGGCGGCTCGAAGTGATAACAGGGAGGCGTCAAACAGAGTGGACAGGAGCCACTCGATGTCCAGAAGCTGGACCGCACCAGTAGTGGGCGAGAAAGCTTAATGGCGGGTTAACCGGATCGATGAATCTGCGCCGCCGCTTCAGCGCTTGAAGAACTGATCGGCTGAGCTGCGCGAGGCGCGCTTAGCGGCGATCGAAGCTTCGAGCCGGGCGATCTCGGCCTTGAGCGCGGCAATCCGCTCGGCGAGCTCCTCGACCGAGAGCAGCGAGAGGTCCTGCCCGATCTCGTGGACCGGCTTCTTTTTCGGACGATCGTCCTCGAACACCATGCGCAACCTCGCGTGGGCCGCTCGGGTGAGGTTGTCACCCTTTGGGCTCGCGATTACACAAGAGCGCCGCCGCGCCCGCGCGGCGCAGTTTGTTGAGGAAAGCGCCGCATGTCCACCTTGCCGTCTCGGATGACCGCCATTGCCATTCGCGCGCCCGGCGGGCCGGACGTTCTCGTTTCGCAGACGCGGCCTCTGCCGTCGCCGGGTCCCGGCGAGATTCTGGTCAAGGTCGCCGCCGCCGGCGTGAACCGTCCCGACGTGATGCAACGGCAGGGGCTCTATCCGCCGCCCCCTGGCGCCTCGGAGATCCCCGGCCTGGAGATCGCCGGCGAGGTCGTTGCGCTCGGCAGCGGCGCGAGCCGCTTCAAGCCCGGCGACAAGGTCACCGCGTTGGTGGCAGGCGGCGGATACGCGCAATTCTGTCCGGTGCACGAGACGAACGCACTGCCGGTCCCGGACGTCCTGTCGCTGGTCGAGGCGGCGGCCATCCCCGAGACGTTCTTCACGGTGTGGCACAACGTGTTCGAGCGCGGCGCGCTCGAGGCCGGCGAAACGCTGCTGGTCCATGGCGGCAGCTCCGGGATCGGCACGACCGCCATCCAGCTTGCGAAGGCGTTCGGCGCGCGCGTGATCGTCACGGCGGGATCCGCGGAAAAATGCGAAGCCTGCCTCCGAATCGGTGCCGACAAGGCCGTCAACTACCGCTCCGAGGATTTCGTGGCAGCGACAAAGGCCGCGACCGGCGGCCGGGGCGCGGATCTCGTCCTCGACATGGTCGGCGGCGACTATATCGAGCGCAACTATGAGGCCGCGGCCGTCGACGGCCGGATCGTCCAGATCGCGTTCCAGGGCTCGCCGCGCGCCGATGTCGATTTCCGCCGGCTGATGCTAAAGCGCCTGACCCACACGGGCTCCACGCTGCGCGCACGCGCGGTCGAGGACAAGGCGGCGATCGCCCGCGCGATCGAGCAAAAAGTCTGGCCGCTGATCGTGGCCGGCAAGGTCAAGCCGGTGATTTTCCGCACCTTCCCACTGGCGCAGGCTTCCGCCGCCCATGCGCTGATGGAGACGAGCGCCCACATCGGCAAAATCGTGCTGGTCAACGAGGAGAGATGAGGCGGAGCGATATCTCTATCCCTGAGCTTCATGGCCGCGCAGGCGGGTCACCCAGTATCCACCGTAATCGATCGACCGCGCTTTGCTCGGGGCGAAGGTTACTGGTCGCGCGGACAGGCGGGGCGACGACAGCCTCCCCGTCTGTCGTCCGGCGTCCGATTCCGCCTCAAGCTCGACACACTCTTGGGCAACCCGTGACAACCTTGCCCCGGGGGCGCGGCCCCGCTAGTCATGGGCAACGGCCGCGATCGATGTGGCGTTTCAACGGAGTAGTCGTGCTCCGGCGAGCGCCGGATCGGCGGATATAGACAGCAAGGGGCCGCCGCGAGGAGGGTGTCGATTGCGTTTTTGCTGCGCCAGCATCGCGGTGGCGGCGCTCATCGCGCTTGTGCTCGGCGCAGGTAAGGCGCACGCACTCGACGCGGTCAACGTCCGGCTCGATGTGCCGGCGATCGACCTGACCGACGCGGTCGAGCATCAGCGCACCGAAACCGACCGCATTCAGGTCTCGACCGCGCCCGGCGCCGACGGCATCGTCCGCCGCATCGAGGTGCGCTCGCGCGAGGCCAATACCAATTGGGTGGTGTTCGCGCTCGCCAATAACGGCGACGAGCAGATCGATCGTCTGATCGTGGCGCCGAACTACCGCATGGTCGGCTCCGGGCTGCTGTGGCCGGACCTCGGCATGTCCCGCATCGTCAGCATCACGCCGAGCTCCGGCGACCGTCCGGAACGCCAGGACAATCCCAATTCGGACATCTTCCGCATCACGCTCGACCCGGGTTCGGTCGTCACCTTCGTGATGGAGATGCGCACCGACCGCCTGCCGCAGCTCTATTTGTGGGAGCCGGAAGCCTACAAGGACAAGATCAACAGCTTCACCCTGTATTACGGCATCGTCATCGGGATCGCCGGACTGCTGGCGCTGTTTCTGACGATCCTGTTCGTGGTCAAGGGCAGCGTCATGTTCCCGGCCGCGGCGGCGCTCGGCTGGGCGGTGCTGGCCTATATCGGCACCGATTTCGGCTTCTGGGGCAAAGTTTTCGACTTGGGCTCGGGCGCCGAGCGGATCTGGCGCGCCTCCGGCGAGGCGATCCTGGCGGCAACGCTGCTGGTCTTCCTGTTCGCCTATCTCAATCTCAATCGCTGGCACGTGCGCTACGTGCACATCACGGCCGGATGGTTGACCTTCCTGGGCGCGCTCGTGGCACTGGCGCTGTTCGACCCCCCGGTCGCCTCCGGCATCGCGCGGATGTCGCTGGTGCTGGTCGCGGTCGCCGGCTTCGGTCTCGTCATCTATCTGGCCCTGCACGGCTTCGACCGCGCCGTGCTGCTGATCCCGACCTGGTTGCTGCTGCTCGTCTGGGTGTTCGCCGCCGGCGCTGCCGTCACCGGCGCGGTGACCAACGACATCATCGCGCCGGCGCTGCTCGGCGGGCTGGTGCTGATCGTGATGCTGATCGGGTTCACGGTGATGCAGCACGCCTTTGCGGGCAGCATCACCAGCGGCATCGTGTCCGACGTCGAGCGCCGCGCGCTGGCACTCACCGGAGCCGGCGACCTGATCTGGGACTGGGATGTCGCGTCTGACAACGTGTTCACCAGCCCCGAGACCGAGCATATGCTGGGTTTGAAGCGCGGCGCGCTCGAGGGCTCCGCGGCACGCTGGCTCGAGGTGCTGCATCCGCTCGACCGCGACCGGTTCCGTGAGGCGCTCGACGGCGTGCTCGACCGCCGCCGCGGGCGCCTCATGCTGGATTTCCGGCTCCGCACGCCCGATGGCCATTATCTGTGGTTCGCCTTGAAGGCTCGGCCGGTCGTCGGCTCCGACGGCGAGGTGGTGCGGCTCGTCGGTACCCTGACCGATGTCACCGAATTCAAGACCGCGGAAGAGCGGCTGCTGCACGATGCGGTGCACGACAACCTGACCGGGCTCCCCAACCGGGAGCTGTTCCTCGACCGGCTCGAAGCCGCGCTGTCCTTCGCCAAGGCCGATGCGGCGATCCGGCCGACCGTGATGGTGATCGATCTCGACCGCTTCAAGCAGGTCAACGATTCCGTCGGCGTCGCGGTCGGCGACTCGATCCTGCTCACGTTGTCGCGCCGGCTCGGACGGCTGCTCAAGCCGCAGGACACCCTGGCGCGGCTCGGCGGCGATCAATACGGCCTGTTGCTCCTCTCCGAGCGCGAGCCCGAGCGCGTCACCGCGTTCGCCGACACCATCCGCAAGACGCTGCGCGCGCCGATCATGTTCAACGACCGCGAGATCCTGCTCACCGCCTCGATCGGCCTGGCGCTCGCCGATGGGCAAGTGCAGAGCAAGGAAGAGCTGCTCAAGGACGCCGAGCTCGCGATGTATCACGGCAAGCGCATCGGCGGCGACCGCATCGAAGTGTTCAAGCCGGCCATGCGCGCCCGCAAGACGGACCGCATGACGCTCGAGACCGAACTACGGCGAGCATTGGAGCGCGACGAGATCCTGCTGCTCTATCAGCCGATCGTCTGGCTCGAGGACCGTACCGTGGCCGGCTTCGAGGCGCTGATGCGCTGGGACCATCCGAAAATGGGTCGGCTGTCGCCGTCGGAATTCATCGCCGTCGCCGAGGAGATCGGGGTGATCGTCGATCTCGGCCTGTTCGCGCTGGAGCGCACCGCGCGCCAGCTCACGCACTGGCAGCGCGCGACGCGCAGCCGCTATCCGGTGTTCGCCAGCGTCAACATCTCGTCGCGGCAATTGCTGCGTCAAGACCTGATCCACGATCTGCGCTCGGTCCTCGCCCGCCACGGACCTGCGCGCGGCTCGCTCAAGCTCGAGTTGACGGAATCGCTCGTGATGGAGAATCCGGAATACGCCGCGCAGATGCTCGGGCGCATTCGCGAGCTCGGCGCGGGTCTCGCGCTCGACGATTTCGGCACCGGACATTCTTCCTTGGCCTATCTGCAGCGCTTCCCGTTCGACACGCTGAAGATCGACCAGTCGTTCGTGCGCACCACGGGCAAGGGCAAGCGGCCGGTGATCCTGCGCTCGATCATCACGCTCGCGCACGATCTCGGCATGGATGTGATCGCCGAAGGCGCGGAGACCGATGCGGACGCGGCCGAGCTCTACCAGCTCGGCTGCGAATACGCGCAAGGCTACGTGTTCGGCGAGCCGGTCGATGCCGAGGAGGCCTATCGGCTCCTGACCGAGGAGGAGATCGAGATTGCGGGCGTCAGGCGCCAGGAATCAGGAGCCAGGTAGAGTCAGGAAGCGGGAGTCAGGAAGCGGGTATCGGGAATCGGGTGCTCGAGCCCAATCTTCCCGACGCCTGATTCCGGATACCTGCGCTCGCATACCTGCTGCCCGTCAGGCGTGACCGGACTCGCTCGACAGCATGCCAGGATCGATGCCGATCTTGCGCAACGCCTTGCCGTACTTGCCCTCGATGTCCGAACCGAAGATCAGCTCGGCGTCGGCCGGGCAGTGCAGCCAGCCGTTTTCCTGCATTTCATTCTCGAGCTGGCCGGCCGCCCAGCCGGCATAACCCAGCGCCAGCACCGCGCTTTGCGGCCCCTTGCCCCGCGCGATCGCCTTGAGGATGTCGAGCGTAGCGGTGAGGCAAATCCCATCGTCGATCGGCAACGTGGAGTTCTCGATGAAAAAATCCGCGGAATGCAGCACGAAGCCGCGGCCGGTCTCGACCGGGCCGCCCTTGAGCACCTTGACCAGCCCGGCGCGGGGAGGCAGTTGGATGAGATCCGCCGCGGGAATCACTTCGAGCTGCACCAGCAGGTCGGAGAAATTGATGTTGGCGGCCGGCTGGTTGACGACGATCCCCATGGCGCCCTCGGAGGAATGCGCGCACACGTAGATCACGCTGCGGCAGAAGCGTTCGTCCCGCATGGCCGGCATCGCGATCAGCATTTGCCCGTCGAGGTAGCCGCGACCTGGGATTTTCTGCATCTTCTGTGCGACGCGCATCGTAAAAGGTTACCCGATCCGCGGTTCCGTGGAAACACACCTTTTTGCGTCAGAGTGCCACCATGCAACCAGCGCCGTCGCGATCACGGCGAATTCAATGGCGAGACGCCGCCGCGATATCTAAACGTGCGTTCATGATGGCGAGCTCGCAGCGCCTACGCTCCTCTGTATGTTGTGCGGCTCTGCCGCTCGCACTCCTCGTCGCTTCGCCGGCGTTGGCAGCGGACGCTTCGCGGTGGGACGGCGGTTCGCGTTCCGCCGTGCGCCTCGTCGCCGGGACACCAACGAACGAGGGCGGCAAAAAGGTCCTGCGCGGCGGCATCGAAATTCGTCTCGATCCGGGCTGGAAGACCTATTGGCGCTATCCGGGCGATTCCGGCGTTCCTCCCCGCTTCAGCTTCGCCCGATCGGAAAATCTCGAATCGGTACGCGTGCTGTGGCCGGCGCCGAAACGTTTTGGCGAACCCGGGGATACCTCGATCGGCTATGTGGGCGACGTGATCCTGCCGCTGCGCATCCTGCCGCGCGACCCGAGCCGGCCCGTCCTGCTGCGCGCGGACGTCGATTACGCAATCTGCCTGAATTTGTGCATACCGGCCGATGGCAGGGCGGAGCTCCTGATCGGGGACGAGCCGAGCGGGCTCGAGGACGCGTTGCGGGAGGGCGAGCGGCGCGTTCCCCGGCCCGCAGCGCTCGGCCAGGACGAGTCCCTTGCGGTCACCGCGGTGAAACGCGAATCTCGCGAACGGCCGCGCATCCTGGTCGATGTGCGGGCGCCGGATCCGGCGAAGCTCGAGCTTTTCGCCGAGGGCCCGACAGCCGAGTGGGCCTTGCCCATTCCGCGCCCGATCCCGGGCGCTGCGGAAGGCTCGCAACGGTTCGCTTTCGAGCTCGCCGGCGCGCCGCCGGGCGGCGTCGAGGAAGCCGCGGTGCTGCGGCTGACCGCCGTTGCCGAGGATCAGGCGATCGAGGTCCTGGTATCGCCGGAGGAGCGGTGATGGAGAGCGGAGAACGAGAAGCCATGGTCGATCGCGCTGGCCGCGCACGCGGCACCGGGTGTCCACCATCATCGAGGGTCGGCCGCACGATTTGGGCATGAGAGACAGAACGCAGCAAGCCTCACGGTAGGGAGCGAAACATGACGATCAAGGTCGGTGACCGGCTGCCGGAAGCCAAGTTCCGCATGATGACGCCGGAAGGACCCGCGTGGAAGACCACGAACGAGCTCTTCAAGGGCAAGAAGGTGGTGCTGTTCGGCGTGCCGGGCGCTTTCACGGGCACCTGCCACAACATGCATCTTCCGGGGTTTCTGCAGAACCTCGACGCGATCAAGGCGAAAGGCATCGACACGGTGGCGGTTACCGCCGTCAACGACATGTTCGTGATGGAGGCCTGGAAACGCGCGACCGGCGCCGACAGCAAGATCGAATTTCTCGCCGACGGCAACGGCGAGTTCGCCAAGGCGGTCGACCTGATGTTCGACGGATCGGCGGTCGGCCTGGGGCAGCGTTCGCGACGTTATTCCATGCTGGTCGAAGACGGTATCGTCAAACGGCTCAACATCGAGGAGGCGCCCGGCAAGGTCGATATCTCCGGCGCCGACGCACTGCTCAAGCAACTGCCGCCCTGAACCGGCTTCCTATTCGTTGCGGGACGGCCGTTTCGAACGCGCGTTTGCTCCGCCCGTCGCGCTCGCCTCGCGACAAGCCTCGCTCGCCAGCCGGTCGGCACGCTCGTTTGCCGCATGGCCGGCGTGACCCCGCAGCCAGTGCCAGTGCACGGTATGATGCTCGAGCGCCGCGTCGAGCCGCTGCCAGAGATCCACGTTGCGGACCGGCTTCTTGTCGGCGGTGCGCCAGCCGTTGCGCTTCCAAATGTGGATCCATTCGGTGATGCCGCCGCGCACATATTGGCTGTCGGTATAAAGCTCGACCGTGCACGGCCGTTTCAGCGCCTCGAGCGCCTCGATCGCGGCGGTCAGCTCCATCCGGTTGTTGGTGGTGTGCGGCTCGCCGCCCCTGAGCTCGCGCTCGTGCCCGTTCCAGGCCAGCACTGCGCCCCAGCCGCCCGGACCGGGATTTCCCGAGCAGGCGCCGTCGGTGTGAATGATCACCCGTCGCATGCTCGCATCGGCCGCCATCAAGCGAATCCGTAATCGCGCAGGCTGCCGATCGCCTGATGGAATCGCAGCTTGCGAAAATATTCCATGGGATCCTTGGGGCGCACCAGCGCGCCGACGGGCACGTCCAGCCAATCGACGAGCCGCGTCAACAGGAAGCGCACCGCAGCGCCGCGGCACAACAGCGGCAGCCGCCGCTGTTCCTCGATCGAAAGCGGCCGCTTGCCGGCATAGGCCTGCAGCAAGGCCCGGCCTTTGGTGACGTTGAAGGAATGGTCGGTTTCGAAGCACCAGGCATTGAGGCAGATCGCGAGATCGTAGGCGAGCGTGTCGGTGCAGGCGAAATAGAAATCGATGAGTCCGGACAGCCGATCGTGCAGGAAGAACACGTTGTCGGGGAAGAGATCCGCGTGGATCACGCCTTGCGGCAGGTCGGCGGGCCAAGCCCGCTCCAGCTCGCCGAGCTCGGCCGCGAGCGCTTGCGTCAGTCCGGCCTGGACGCGGTCCGAATCCTTGGCGCGCGCAGTCTCATAGAGCCCGCGCCATCCCGCGACCGACAGCGCATTGGGGCGGCGCAGCGGGAAATCCGTCCCGGCGAGATGCAGCTGCGCAAGCGCCGCGCCGAGCGCGCCGCAATGTGCGGGGCTCGGACGCCGGATCCACATGCCGTCGAGGAAGGTCACGATCGCAGCCGGCCGTCCGGCGAGCCGGCCCAGCACCTCGCCTTCGCGATTCTTCACCGGCTGCGGACAATTGAGCCCGCGCGCGGCGAGATGCTCCATCAATCCCAGAAAGAACGGCAGATCGTCGGGCGCGACCCGCTTCTCGTAAAGCGTGAGGATGAAATAGCCGCGATCGGTATGCAGCAGGAAGTTCGAGTTCTCGACGCCCTCGGCAATACCCTTGTAGGCCAGCAGCTCGCCGAGCTCGTAGCCGGCGAGAAAGCAAGCCAATTCCTCCGCCGCGACGTCGGTGTAAACGGCCACGCGGCTACCCCGCCGGCTGAACGTCGCGCAACGGCCGCGGCAGCGGGAAAAACACGTCCTCGTTGGCGGCCGAAACAGTCTCCAAGCTGATGCTGTAGCGCTCGGCGAATGCCCCGAGGATCTCCTCGACGAGCGGCTCCGGCGCGGAGGCGCCGGCGGTAATGCCGACGTTGCGCAGCTTGCCGAAGCGGTCCCAGTCGATGTCCTGCGCCCGCTGCACCAGCGCCGCGCTCGTGCATCCGGAGCGCTCGGCGACCTCTTTCAGACGCTGCGAATTCGAGGAGTTCGGCGAACCGACCACGATCATGGCTTCGACCTGCGGCGCTACGCGCTTGACCGCCTCTTGGCGGTTGGTCGTGGCATAGCAGATGTCGTCCTTCTGCGGGCCGACGATGTCCGGGAACCGGCGTTCGAGCACTGCGACGATGTCCGCAGCATCATCGACCGAAAGCGTCGTCTGCATCACATAGGCAAGCCGCGCAGGATCGCGCGGAACGAACGATTCGGCGTCCGCAATGTTTTCGACCAGCGAAATCGCACCCGCCGGCAATTGCCCGATCGTGCCGACCACTTCCGGGTGGCCGGCGTGACCGATCAGGACGATTTCCCGGCCGCGGCGGAAATGAATCGCGGCCTCGCGGTGCACCTTGGTGACCAGCGGGCACGTCGCATCGACGGTGAACAGCTGACGGCGCTCGGATTCGTCGATCACCCGCTTCGGCACCCCGTGCGCGGAAAACACCACCGTGGATCCGTCCGGCACCTCGTCGAGCTCCTCGACGAATACCGCGCCCTTGCGCTTGAGATCTTCGACGACGTATTTGTTGTGAACGATCTCGTGGCGGACATAGACCGGCCGCCCGCAGCGCGCGAGCGCACGCTCCACGGTATCGATGGCGCGCACGACGCCGGCGCAAAAGCCCCGGGGCGAGCACAGCAACACCCGAAGCGGCGGCTTGCCGATCGAATCCGATGCGGCGGACGGCGACATGGTATTTGCGAGCCTCGGGCACCCCGAATAGCCCCTGCCCGAAATGGGCCGCAAGCGTCGGACCTGTCAAGCTGCGATGAGGTCACGCCCGCGCCATTGGACAGTGCGGCGGGGGCTGCATATATTCCGGTCACTTTCCGTCATCTTCGATGACAGCGGCTTTCGCCCATCGGGCGGGCGGAGCGTAGAGGAGATTTTGCCATGACCAGTCCGCCGCTGATGCCGAAGGCGACCGCCGTCTGGCTCGTCGAAAATACCGCGCTTTCCTTCGAGCAGATCGCGGAGTTCTGCAAATTGCATGCGCTCGAGGTCAAGGCGATCGCGGACGGCGATGCCGCGCAGGGCATCAAGGGCCTCGACCCGGTGCTCACCGGGCAGTTGACGCGCGAGGACATCGAAGCCGCCGAGGCCGATCCGGCCCGCAAGCTCAAGCTCGCGGACCCGAAGGTGCGGCTTCCGGAGGCCAAGTCGAAGAAGAAAGGTCCGCGCTATACCCCGGTGTCGCGCCGCCAAGATCGGCCGAACGCCATTCTCTGGCTTCTGCGCAATCATCCGGAACTGAAAGACAGCCAGATCATGCGGCTCGTCGGCACGACCAAGTCGACCATTCAGGCGATCCGCGATCGCACCCACTGGAACGCGCCGAATTTGACGCCGATGGATCCGGTCACGCTCGGGCTGTGCTCGCAGATCGATCTCGATCTCGAAGTCCAACGCGCCGCCAAGGAAAAGCCGGTCGAAGCCGAGGCCGAGCGCGGCTCGACCCTGTTGCCCGCGGAAGCGACGACCGCGGAGTCGCAGGCCGAAGCCGAGGCCGCCAAGAAAAAGCCCTCGGAGGAACTCGACGTCGGCGCGGTGCTGGCGAAGCTCAAGAAGATCGGGGGCAAGCCCGAGGGGGAAGGCGGCGGCGAGGGCGGCCAGGGCAACGCAGCCTGACGCGCCGCGGCCATCGCGGTTAAGACCCGTAGCCCGGATGAAGCGGCGCGAAGCGCCGCGCAATCCGGGAACCTGGTCCCCGATTTCGCGGGAACGGCGGGCTTCGCCCGCCGATTTCGCCTCGCTCCATCCGGGCTACGGCGTGATTACCGATCGGCCGCCAGTCCGTGCCCCTTCAGCGCCGTGCCGATTTCATCGAGGATCGCCGGATCGTCGATCGTCGCCGGCAAGGTCCAGGAATCGCCGTCCGCGATCTTTTTCATCGTGCCGCGCAGGATTTTTCCCGATCGGGTTTTCGGCAGCCGCGCGACCGTGATGGCGAGCTTGAACGCCGCGACCGGCCCGATCTTCTCGCGAACCAGCGCGACGATCTCGCGCTCGATCTCGTCCGGCGGCCGCTTGACGCCGGCCTTGAGCACGATGAAGCCGCACGGCACCTCGCCCTTGAGCGCGTCTTTGACGCCGATCACCGCGCATTCGGCGACGTCGGGATGCGAAGAGAGCACCTCCTCCATGCCGCCGGTCGAGAGCCGATGGCCCGCGACGTTGATGATGTCGTCGGTGCGGCTCATGATGTAGAGATAGCCGTCCTCGTCCTTGAATCCGGCATCCGCGGTTTTGTAGTAACCGGGGAATTCGGCCAGATAGCTCTCCTTGAAGCGCTCGTCCTGCTGCCACAGCGTCGGCAGGCAGGAGGGTGGCAGCGGCAATTTGACGACGATCGACCCCATCTGGTTCGCCGGCAGCGGCTTGCTCGTCTCGTCCACGATGTCGATGCGGTAGCCCGGCATGGCCACGGTCGGCGAGCCGTGCTTCACCGGCAGCATGCCGAGGCCCACGGGATTGCCGGCGATCGCCCAGCCGGTCTCGGTCTGCCACCAGTGATCGATCACCGGCACGTTGAGCATGCGCTCGGCCCATTTCACGGTATCGGGATCGGCGCGCTCGCCGGCCAGGAACAAGGTGCGGAATTTCGCAAGGTCGTATTTGGCAAGCAGCTTGCCTTCGGGATCTTCCTTCTTGATGGCCCGGAACGCCGTCGGCGCCGTGAACAACGCGACGCAACCGTGCTCGGCGATCACTCGCCAGAACGCGCCCGCATCGGGCGTGCCGACCGGCTTGCCCTCGTAAAGAATGCTGGTGCAGCCGTGGAACAACGGCGCGTAGACGATGTAGCTGTGGCCGACCACCCAGCCGATGTCGGATGCGGCCCAATAAACCTCGCCGGGCTCGATGCCGTAGAGGTAGCGCATCGACCAGCGCAGCGCGACCATGTGGCCGCCGTTGTCGCGCACGACGCCCTTGGGGCGGCCGGTCGTGCCGGACGTGTAGAGGATGTAGAGCGGATCGGTCGCGGCGACCGCGACGCAGGCCGCGGTTTTTTTCGCCGCGATCGCTTTCTCGCGCAGCTCCGCCCAATCGTGATCGCGTCCCGGAGCGAGCGTCGCCTGCGCTTGCTGCCGCTGCAGGATGATGCAGCCCTGCGGCTTGACTTTCGCCAGCCGGATCGCCTCGTCGAGCAGGTTCTTGTAGGTGATCACGCGGCCGACCTCGATGCCGCAGCTCGCCGAGAGCACGAGCTTCGGCTTGGCATCGTCGATCCGGGTCGCGAGCTCGTTCGCCGCGAAGCCCCCGAACACCACCGAATGGATGGCGCCGATACGCGCGCAGGCCAGCATCGCCACGACCGCTTCCGGCACCATCGGCATGTAGATGATCACGCGATCGCCGCGCTCGACGCCGAAATCCTTCAGGATGGCCGCGAGCGCTGAGACTTCCGCGAGCAGATCCGCATAGGTCAGGGTGCGCTTGGTTCCGGTGACCGGGGAGTCGTAGATCAGCGCCGGCTGGCGGCCGCGGCCTTGCGCGACGTGGCGATCGACCGCGTTGAAGCACGTGTTGCACGTCGCGCCGACGAACCAATGGCCATAGACGCCGGCATCGGGGTCGAACACCTTCTTGATCGGCTCGTACCAGTCGATTTGCTTCGCGGCTTCCGCCCAAAAGCCCTGCGGATCGCGGCATGCGCGTTCGTAGGCTTCGTGGTATCGGCTCCGGGTCCCCACGTCCATGACGACCTCCTCTGGGGCTTGCGCCCATTGTGAGCCTGACGGCGGCATTTTCAATCGCCGAGCAGCCGGGCGGCGGGCCCCAGCGTCCCGCTACCAGGATTGCGGCGGCGCGACTTTGATCAAGATCAGCCGGACAAAGCCGCCGCCGATCGATCGATGGCGGATTGATCACGCCCCGGCGGGCTCGCTAGGCTGTCGGCAGAGAGGAAACCGCCATGGCCAAGAGCCCCTACGACACCGATCTCGAGCGCAACCCGGCAAACTTCCAACCGCTCACGCCGCTGTCGTTTCTCGAACGCGCCGCCTCGGTTTTTCCCAAGCACACCGCCATCATCCACGGTTCGCGCAAGTGGAATTACGCCGAGTTCTACGCCCGCGCGCGCCGGCTCGCTTCGGCCCTCGCCAAAAGCGGGATCAAGCGCGGCGACACCGTCTCGGTCATGCTCGCGAATACCCCGGCGATGCTGGAGGCGCACTACGGCGTGCCGATGACAGGCGGGGTCCTCAATACGCTCAACACCCGGCTCGATCCGCCGATCATCGCCTTCACGCTCGATCATGCCGACACCAAGGTCCTGATCACCGACCGGGAGTTTGCAAAGACCATCGAGGAGGCTCTCGGCCTTTGCAAGGTCAAGCCGCTCGTCATCGATTACGACGATCCGGAATTCACCGGGCCCGGAGAGCGGCTCGGTTCGCGCGAATACGAGGAATTCCTCGCCGGCGGCGAACCCGATTTCGCCTGGCGCATGCCGGACGACGAGTGGGACGCGATTTCGCTCAATTACACTTCCGGCACGACGGGCGATCCCAAGGGCGTGGTCTATCACCATCGCGGCGCGTATCTGCTGGCGATCGGCAACGTCGTCACCTGCGGAATGGCGAAGCACCCGGTCTACCTGTGGACCTTGCCGATGTTCCACTGCAACGGCTGGTGTTTCCCCTGGTCGATCTCGGTCGCGGCGGGGACGCATGTGTGCCTGCGCTGGGTGCGCGCGCCGGCGATGTTCGATGCGATCGCGAGCCACCAGGTCACGCACCTGTGCGGCGCGCCGATCGTGATGGCGACCCTGCTCAACGCCCCCGCGGCCGAGAAGAAGCCGCTGCCGCACGTGGTCGAGTTCTTCACCGCGGCCGCGCCGCCGCCCGAAGCGGTGCTGGCCGCGATGAAGGCCGCGGGCTTCAACGTCACGCATCTCTACGGCTTGACCGAGACCTATGGGCCGGCGGTGATCAACGATTGGCATCGCGCGTGGGATGCGCTCGGCCCGGTCGAGCAGGCCGCCAAGAAGGCGCGGCAGGGCGTGCGCTACGTCCCGCTCGAAGCGCTCGAAGTCATGGATCCGGAAACGATGCGCCCGGTGCCGCGCGACGGCGAGACCATCGGCGAGGTGATGTTCCGCGGCAACGTGGTGATGAAGGGGTATCTCAAGAACAAGGCGGCGACCGAGAAGGAATTCGCCGGCGGCTGGTTCCATTCCGGCGACCTCGGCGTGATGCACCCGGACGGCTACATCCAGCTCAAAGACCGTTCGAAGGACATCATCATTTCGGGGGGCGAAAACATTTCCTCGATCGAAGTCGAGGACGTGCTCTACAAGCACCCGAGCGTGCAGGCGGCCGCCGTGGTGGCCAAGGCCGACGAGAAATGGGGCGAGACGCCCTGCGCCTTCGTCGAGCTCAAGCCGGGAGAAAACGCCGACGCCGAAGAGATCATCGCCTGGTGCCGCAAGAACCTCGCGGGCTACAAGACCCCTCGTTACGTGGTGTTCACCGAATTGCCGAAAACCTCGACCGGCAAGATCCAAAAATTCCGTCTGCGCGAAATGGCAAAAACCGTCTGACCGCGCCGCGCACGGCGCGTTTTGGGAAATTCGCAGAAGCAATTCCCGCCGTGCGGCGGGGACCGATTCAGGGCGGATCGGCCACTAATGAATACTGGCGACGGCCTCGCTCTTGAGCCGCGCGATCTGGTCCTTCACGAGCAGCTTGCGGCGCTTGAGCTCCGCGATCTTGAGATCGTCGGTCGACGGATGCGCGAGCGCCTCGGCGAGTTCCGCCTCGAGTGCCCGGTGCCGTTCTTGGAGTTCCACAAGCTGCGCTTGGTTGGACATGTGCGAGTTCTCCTCGTCAGATTGCCAGCCTGACGGCCAAGTGTGCCATGGGCCCGGAAATTCGTCGACCCGGATCGATTGTGCGCCGCACAAATCGGGCAAAATCGCCCGGCAAACAACTCGACCTTGAAGGCGAGGCGGAAAAAGCGCGATACTCGCGGCGCTTCGGCGCTCGCTGGGCGGATGCCCGCCTCGTGCAGACCACATGCGGCGATGAACAAAGAGGAAGAACGCGAGCTCCGCGCCACCCTGGCGCGCCTGCAGCAGGAACACCGCGATCTCGACGCCGCAATCGAAGCACTGGAACGGACCCCCGGCGCCGACAAGCTGCAGGTCCAGCGGCTCAAAAAGCGCAAGCTCAATCTTCGCGACCGCATTACCTTCATCGAGGACCAGCTGACGCCGGACATCATCGCGTAGCGGTCTCATCTTACCGCATTCCCGGCGTTCGAAATCCATTAACCCCCTTCGGTCGATCGTCCCCGAGACGCGATCCAAGCCCCGTTCACGCCTTGCCACAGGGTAACCCCTTCCTATAATCCGCCGCTTCCTTGCGGACCGCACGGAGCCTGGTCGAGCGCGCATGGGGGCACCCGTCGCCATCATCATGGGGAGCCAGTCGGACTGGACGACGCTCCGCCATGCGGCCGAAACGCTGGCCGCGCTCGGGGTCGACCATGACGCGCGAATCGTATCGGCACATCGCACGCCGGAGCGGCTCTATGCGTTCGCCAAGGGGGCGCGCGCGGCCGGCGTCAAGGTGATCATCGCGGGCGCGGGCGGCGCCGCGCATCTGCCCGGCATGGCTGCCGCAATGACGATCCTGCCGGTATTCGGTGTGCCGGTCGAAAGCCAGGCGCTCTCCGGCGTCGATTCGCTCTATTCGATCGTGCAGATGCCGCCCGGCGTGCCGGTCGGGACGCTCGCAATCGGCAAAGCGGGCGCGGTCAACGCCGCGTTGCTTGCGGCAAGCGTTCTGGCGCTGACGGATTCTGCGCTGGCCGACCGGCTCGAAGCATGGCGGCGGCGTCAGACCGAGGCGGTTGCGGAGAGACCCGAGGACAAGCAGTGACCCGACGGCTCGCGCCCGGCGCCGTGGTGGGCATTCTGGGCGGCGGCCAGCTCGGCCGCATGCTGGCCATGGCCGCGGCCCGGCTGGGGCTCGAGGCGCACATCTATTCTCCCGACCCGCAATCCTGCGCATTCGACGTGGTGCGCCGGTCGACCCTCGCGGATTACGGCGACGAAGCCGCGCTCGACGGCTTTGCCCGCGAGGTCGATGTCGTGACCTATGAATTCGAGAACGTGCCGGCGGACGCCGCGATGTTTCTCGCCTCGCGCCGCCCGGTCCTGCCCGACCCGACGGTGCTCGCCACCACCCAGGACCGGCTCGTCGAGAAGGACTTCATCGCGGAACTGGGGATCGCTACCGCCCCGTACCTGCGGGTCGATTCGCCTGCCGAGCTTGCGCGCGCCACCGAAAAGCTCGGCCTCCCGGCAGTGCTGAAAACGCGGCGCTTCGGCTATGACGGCAAGGGCCAAATCACGATCAAAGCCGACGCGGATCTGCAGGCGGCATGGCGCGGGATCGGCGGCCGGCCGGCCATTCTCGAAAGCTTCGTCGACTTCGAGCGCGAAATCTCGGTCGTGGCCGCGCGCGAGCGAGGCGGGCGCGTCGAATGCTTCGACGTGACCGAGAACGAGCATCGCGACCACATCCTCAAGGTTTCGCGGGTACCGGCGCTCGTGTCGCCGGCCATGGCCGATGCGGCGCAAGCGATCGCCGAAACGATCGCGCGCGCGTTCGATTATGTCGGCGTGCTCGCGGTCGAAATGTTCGTGCCGCGCGCCGGGGGCGGAGGCGGCGCGGGCGACACGCCGGTGCTGGTCAACGAGATCGCGCCCCGCGTGCACAATTCCGGCCACTGGACCCTCGACGGCGCCTCGGTGTCACAATTCGAGCAGCACATCCGGGCGATCGCGGGCTGGCCGCTGGCGAAACCGGAGCGGCGGGGGCGGATCGAAATGATCAACCTGATCGGGGACGAGGTCGAGGAATATGCCCGCTGGTTGGCCGAGCCGCACGCCAAGGTGCATCTCTACGGCAAGGCGCACGTTCGGCCGGGGCGGAAAATGGGCCACGTCACCTGCGTGTCGCCGGATCCGACGCAACGTTAGCCGCCGGACGCGATCGGCGCGCTCGCGTTGATGGACAAACGCGCGCGAAGCTGGTAGAGCCGCACCCTCGGCAGCGGCGCATCCGCGGCGCGTGGGTTTTATTGGCCGAACCGGGATCGAACCAGAGGAACGAGCGTGCAGGTTCTCGTCCGCGACAACAATGTCGACCAGGCCCTCAAGGCGCTGAAGAAGAAGATGCAGCGCGAGGGCATTTTCCGCGAGATGAAGCTCCGCGGCCACTACGAAAAGCCCTCCGAGAAGAAGGCGCGCGAGAAGGCGGAAGCCATTCGCCGTGCGCGCAAGCTGGCGCGCAAGCGCGCGCAACGCGAAGGCCTGTTGCCCACCAAGCCCAAGCCCGCGCTCCGGCCCGGCGCACCGCGACCCGGCGCGCGCTGATCTGCCGATCTTTCGAGTATTTCGCAGCGCCTGATTTGATTGTCGCGGCTGATGCCGGTCGCGGAGCACGATCTCGGTTCGACGCACCCGCATTTCCGACGAGGTGCCCCCTACCGCGCGCTACGGACGGGTGCCGATGCCGCCGCGGCCTCGCCCAAGGCTTTGGCCAGAAACTCCTGCGCAACCCGGCTCGCTCCGTAATCTTCGAGATCGTTGTGGCCCGCATCCGGGAAGCGGACGAATTGCTTCGGCCCGGGGACAAGCGCGAACAATTTTTCGCCGAGCGCGATCGGCACGATCGTATCGTGCACGCCATGCAGGACCAGCACCGGCGCGCGGACGTCGCCGATCCGCCGGTCGGAGTAGAACGGGTCCTTGATCAGCAGCCGGACCGGCAGAAACGGATAATGGCCGGCCCCGGCATCGGCCGCCGAGGTGAACGGCGCCTCCAAGATCAGCGCCGCGACCGGATGGGTTGCGGCGAGCGCGACCGCAACCCCGCTGCCGAGCGATTCGCCCCAGAGCGCCAGCCGGCCGGTGTCGTAGCGCCCGGACGCGTACTGGTAGACGGCTTGCGCGTCGCGGATCAGGCCGGGCTCGGTCGGGCTTCCGCTCGAGCCGCCGAACCCGCGATAGGAGAGCGCGACGAGCCCGGTGCCGTCGCCGACGAGGTTGCGAAACCGGCCGGCGCGCAGAGCGAGCGCGCCGCCATTGCCGTGGAAATACAGCACGACCGGCTTCTCGCCGCGCGGCGGCACGTGCCAGGCGATCAGCTTCTCGCCGTCGGAAGCTTGCAGCACGACCTCTTCGGCCTGCGGCAGACCGGCCGCCGTCGGCGGCGTGCGCGCCACGTCGGGGAAATACATCAGCGCGCGTTGCGCGAAATACATCAGCGCCAGCCCGCCGAGATAGCCGAGGATTCCGGCGACGAGGATCCATTTCAGCGCGGCCATGGGATCCTCGCCCGCCTCACAGCGCCTTGACGATCTCTTCCGTCATCTTCTTGCCGTCGCCGAACAGCATCATGGTGTTGTCGCGGAAGAACAGCTCGTTCTCGACGCCCGCATAGCCCGAGCCCATGCCGCGCTTGACGAACAGCACGGTCTTGGCCTTCTCGACGTCGAGCACCGGCATGCCGTAGATCGGCGATTGCGAATCGGTCTTCGCCGCCGGATTGGTGACGTCGTTCGCGCCGATCACGAACGCGACGTCGGCCTGGGCGAATTCCGAGTTGATGTCCTCGAGCTCGAACACTTCGTCGTAGGGCACGTTGGCTTCGGCGAGCAGCACGTTCATGTGGCCGGGCATGCGGCCCGCGACCGGATGGATCGCGTATTTGATCTCAACGCCGTCGCCCTTGAGCCGGTCGGCCATCTCGCGCAAGGCATGCTGCGCCTGCGACACCGCCATGCCGTAACCCGGCACGACGATGACCTTCGCGGCGTTCTTCATGATGAAGGCCGCGTCCTCGGCCGAACCCTGCTTCACCGGCCGCGTCTCCTCGTGCGCGGGGCCGGCGACCTCGCCGCCGAACCCGCCGAGGATCACGGCGATGAACGAGCGGTTCATGCCCTTGCACATGATGTAGGACAGGATCGCGCCCGAGGAGCCGACCAGCGCCCCGGTGATGATCAGCGCGGTGTTGCCGAGCGTGAAGCCGATGCCGGCCGCGGCCCATCCCGAATACGAGTTGAGCATCGAGATCACGACCGGCATGTCGGCGCCGCCGATCGGAATGATGATCAGCACCCCGATCAGGAACGAGACCAGCGTGAGCAGCCAGAACGCCGCATAGCTCTCGCTCTTCACGAACCACACGATCAGGAAGATCAGGAACGCGAGCAGCGCCAGGTTGATGACGTGACGCAGCGGCAGCAGGATCGGCTTGCCGCTCATGCGGCCGTCGAGCTTCAGGAAGGCGATCACCGATCCGGTGAACGTGATGGCGCCGATGGTGACGCCGAGCGACATCTCGACGAGGCTCGAGCCGTGGATCGCGCCGACGCTGCCGATGCCGAACGCATCGGGCGCATAGAGCGCGCCGGCCGCGACCAGCACCGCCGCCATGCCGACCAGCGAATGGAACGCGGCGACGAGCTGCGGCATCGCGGTCATCGGCACGCGGCGCGCGATCACCGCGCCGGCGCCGCCGCCAAGCGCAAGTCCGAGCACGATCAGGAGCCAGGCGCCGATCCCGGCCGGCGGATGCGAGGCGAGCGTGGTCAGGACCGCGATCACCATCCCGGCCATGCCGAGGAAATTGCCGTGCCGGCTGGTTTCCGGGCTCGAAAGCCCGCGCAGCGCCAGAATGAACAGTACGCCGGAGACGAGATAGAGCAGCGCGACGAGATCGGGGCTCATCGCGCGCTCTATCGCTTCTTCTTGCGGTACATCGCCAGCATGCGCTGGGTGACCAAGAACCCGCCGAAGATGTTGACCGCCGCGAACGCGAGCGCGACGAAGCCGAGCGCGCGCGCGAATATCGGCCCGCCGCCGCCGACGAGCTCGACGCCGACCGCGAGCAGCGCGCCGACGACGATCACCGAGGAGATCGCGTTGGTCTCCGACATCAGCGGCGTGTGCAACGCTGGCGTCACCGACCACACCACGTAATAGCCGACGAACACCGCCAGCACGAAGATCGACAACCGGAACACGAAGGGATCGATCGCAGCCGCCGCGGTTTCCATGCCAGATCTCCTTCAGGCCGCGGTCTTCGGCTGGAAGCTCGGATGCACGACGGCGCCGTCGCGGGTCAGCGCCGTCGCCTTGACGATCTCGTCGTTCCAATCGACGGCGAGCGACTTGGTAGTCTTGTCCACCAGGATCTCGAGGAAGGCGTAGAGGTTCTTCGCATAGAGGCTCGACGCCGTGGCCGCGAGCCGGCCCGGCACGTTGCGATGGCCGACGATCTTCACGCCGCCGACGTCGACCACTTCGCCGAGCTTCGCCAGCTCGCAGTTGCCGCCGCGCTCGACCGCAAGATCGACGATCACCGATCCCGGGCGCATCGAGCGCACCATGTCGGCGCTGATCAGCCGCGGCGCGGGTCGCCCCGGCACGAGCGCGGTCGTGATCACCATGTCCTGCTTCTTGATGTGCTCGGCGACGAGCGCGGCCTGCTTGGCATGGTATTCCTTGGACATCTCCTTGGCGTAACCGGCGGCGGTCTCGGCCTGCTTGAATTCCGCGTCCTCGACCGCGATGAATTTCGCGCCGAGGCTCTCGACCTGTTCCTTGGCGGCGGGGCGCACGTCGGTCGCCGTGACGATCGCGCCGAGCCGGCGCGCGGTGGCGATCGCCTGCAGGCCGGCGACGCCGGCCCCCATCACGAACACGCGCGCGCCCGGAACCGTGCCGGCCGCGGTCATCATCATCGGCAGCGCGCGGCCGTATTCGTAGGCCGCGTCGATCACCGCGCGGTAGCCGGCGAGGTTCGCCTGCGAGGACAGCACGTCCATTACCTGCGCGCGGGTGATGCGCGGCAGCAGCTCCATGGCGAACAGGCAGACTCCCTTGCGGGCGAGCTCCGCGATCGCCGCTTCGTTGCCGAACGGATCCATGATGCCGATCACCAGCGCGCCCCGCTTGTAGCGGTCGGCTTCGCTCGCGTTCGGCCGCCGCACTTTCAGGATCACGTCGGCATCGCGCACCGCGTCCTCGCCGCGCGCGACGGCAGCACCCGCGGCCTCGTATTCGGCATCGGGCACCCCCGCCCCCGCACCGGCGCCGGTTTCGACGACGACTTCGGCGCCGAGCGCGCGCATCCGCTTCACCGTGTCGGGGGTTGCGGCGACCCGCGGCTCGATTTCGTCCGCTTCGGCCGGTACGGCGATCTTCATGCTGTCTCCGGGCTCGCTCGACTGGGGATGATGGAGCCGCTGCGAAGCGCCGCCCGCGCGCAGCGCGCGGACGCGCTCAGGTGAGGAAAATGGCCATCGCGATGAGGATGAGCGCGATGACGCCCACGTTCCATTTCACCAGTTTTACAAAAAACTGGTAGGTCTGCTCGTGCTCGGCGAGGTCATCGCCGGTTTCATCCGCGGTTTCGACCCGAGCATGGTCGGCCATCGCGTTCTCCCGATTTCCTTAAAGCAATCGGATTCCGCTTAGCGCAATTGCGGCCTGAGGGCAATGCGTTCGCCCCGGTGTTGCAGCAAACACGCGCCACCCTTACGGCGGCGCCACGAGCCCGGCCTCGCCCAGGACCGCTGACTGGCGCCGCGCCACGCGCTCGAGCGCAAATTTCTCGATCGCCTCGTTGAACAGGCGATGGAAATTGAGCTCGGCCCGCAGATGCAGAAACACGCTGCCGAGCCCGATCGCGGCGCGATCCATGAACACGAACTCGCGCGGCACCCTCACCGGACCCTTTTGCTTGAGCGCGCGGTGAACCTGGAATGCCTGTCGGCGGCCGTATTCGGCGGGCTTGACCCCGTCGGCAATCGTTCGCACCCGGTCGTCGAGCAGCGGGCCGTAGATGAACCGCGCCCAGATGTTGAGCGTATCGATCAGATCGCGCGTCAGGCGCCGAAAACCCCAGGTCTCGTACGCGCGCACGATCAGCGAATCGTCGCCGTGCAACAGACCGTGGTAGAGATCGACCACGCCGCCGACGAAGCGGGGCGCGAAGATGCGGATGCAGCCGTAGTCGAGCAGGTTGATCCCTTCCGGCGAACCGTCTTCGGCGAACACCGTGTAGTTGCCGAGATGCGGATCGCCGTGGATGACGCCGAAGCGGCTGAACGGAAACCACCAGGCGGTGAACATCGCGGTTGCAAGCCGGTTGCGGACGGCGAGGTCGGCCTTGGTGAATTCCAGGAGGCGGCGGCCGTCGAGCCAATCGAGCGTGAGCAGGCGGCCGCTGGAGAGCTCCGGCCAGGGGCGCGGCACCCGGATCGCGTCGATGCCGGCGAGCATCGCGCGGTAGAGGGTCGCGTGCCGGGCTTCGCGGCGGTAGTCGAGCTCCTCGCGCATGCGCGCGCCGATTTCGACGGCGATCTCGGTGGTGTCGATCGCCGGATCCATGCGCCGACGGATCGCGAACAGCCATTCGAGCTGGCGCAAATCCGCTTCGACGGCCGACTGCATGTCCGGGTACTGCAGCTTGCAGGCGAGCGGGGTCTCGTCGAGCGCCTGGGCGCGATGCACCTGGCCGAGCGAAGCCGCGGCCGCCGGATGGTGCTCGAAGCTGCGGAACTTCTTCTGCCATTCGGCACCGAGCTCGGCGGTCATGCGGCGCTTCACGAAAGCCCAGCCCATCGGCGGAGCTTGGCTCTGCAGCTTCTGCAGCTCGGCGACATATTCGGGCGGCAGCGCATCCGGAATGGTCGCGAGCAGCTGCGCGACCTTCATGATCGGCCCCTTGAGGCCGCCGAGCGCAGCCGCAAGCTCCGCCGCGTCGCGCGCGCGGTTCGGCCCGCGGCCCAACAGCCGCGCGCCCGCCATGCGCGCGGCGACCCCGCCGACATTGGCGCCGACGCGCGCGTAGCGCGCGGCGCGCGCGGAGAAGCGGTTGGCTTCGCGGTCGCTCATGGTGTTCGTGGACGCATCGATCGGCAGCGTGGTCGTTATGACTCCGCGAGCTTCTTTAGGGTGTCATGATATTCGACCATGACCTCGTCCAGTATAGCCATGGTCTTGTTGAAATCGGCCGTGCAGGGGGCGAGCCGGAAACCGCCCTTGGGCAGCTCCGAACCCTCGACCCACCGGCCCGGTCCGAGGTTCAGCTTTGCCAACAGTTCGTCGGGCAATACCACAGCCGTGGAATTGCCGATCTTTTCAATCCGGAGCTTCATACCCTTTTGCCGATGCTCGCCTGAAAAATGCATTCAAATATATCCGTAGCCCGGATGGAGCGCCACAACGTGGCGCGTAATCCGGGGACGGCTGCATCCGGATTCGCTTCGCTCCATCCGGGCTACGAACCAACATCCGCCTCCAGCGCCTCGAGTTCGTCGATCAGCCGCTCGATGACCGAGAGGCCGCCCTGCCAGAAGGTCGGGTCGCGGGCATCGAGCCCGAACGGCTTCAGCAGCTCGGCGTGATGTTTCGTTCCGCCGGCCGACAACATCGCGAGATACCGCGCGGCAAAGCCGGCCTCGGAGCGCTCGTAGACCGCGTAGAGCGAGTTCACCAAGCAATCGCCGAACGCATAGGCGTAGACGTAGAACGGCGAGTGGATGAAATGCGGGATGTATGCCCAGAAGGTCTCGTAGCCTTGCTTGAGCTCGATCGCCGGGCCGAGGCTTTCGCCCTGGACGCTGCGCCAGATCTCCCCGAGCCGATCGGCGGTGAGCTCGCCGCTTTTGCGCTCGACGTGCACCGCACGTTCGAAGCCGTAGAAGGCGATCTGCCTGATCACCGTGTTGATCATGTCTTCGACCTTGGCGGCGAGCATGGCGCGGCGCTGCGCCTTGTCCCTGGTGCTCGCCAGCAGCGCCCGGAACGTGAGCATCTCGCCGAACACGCTCGCGGTCTCTGCGAGGGTCAGCGGGGTGGGCGCCATCAGCGGACCGTTGGGCGCGGCGAGCACCTGATGCACGCCGTGGCCGAGCTCGTGCGCGAGCGTCATCACATCGCGCGGCTTGCCCTGATAATTGAGCAGCACATAAGGGTGGACCGACGGCACCGTGGGATGCGCGAACGCGCCCGGAGCCTTGCCGGGCCGCACCGGCGCGTCGATCCAATTGTTGGCAAAGAAGCGCTCGGCGATTTCCGCCATTTCCGGGGAGAACCGGCCATAGGCATCGAGCACGGTCGTTTTCGCTTCCGCCCAGTCGATGGTCCGGGTCGGCACCTTCGGCAGCGGCGCGTTGCGGTCCCAGTGCGGCAGCCGCGTCTTCCCGAACCACTTGGCTTTCAGCGCGTAATATCGATGCGAAAGCCGCGGGAACGCGGCGCGGACCGCGGAGACCAGCGCATCGACCACTTCCGGCTCCACGCGGTTGGAGAGATGCCGGGCGAAAGCGACGTCGGGAAATCCCCGCCAGCGGTCGGTGATCTCCTTGTCTTTCGCGAGCGTATTGGTGATCAGCGTGAACAGCCGCAGGTTCGTGCCAAACGTCGCTGCGAGCGCTTCGGCCGCGGCGCGGCGCTTTTCTTCGCTTTCATCCTGCAACAGATTGAGGGCCGGCTCGATCGCCAACTCCTCGCCGGCGACCTGGAAGCGCAGCGAGGTGAGGGTTTCGTCGAACAGCCGGTGCCAGGCGCGGCTGGTGACGGATTTTTCGTGGAACAGCTGCTCGATCCGGTCCTCGAGCTGATACGGCCGTTCCTTGCGGATGTCCTCGAACCACGGCTGGTAGCGCGCGAGACGCGGATCGGCCAGTGCCGACTCCAGCGTCGAATCCTCGATCCGGTTGAGCTCGAGCGTGAAGAACAACAGGTGCGAGGACGCAGCCGTCAACCGGTCGCGCACGTCCCCGAGGAATTTCGCGCGCGCCGGATCGGCGGTGTTCGCCGCGTAAAGCAGGCCCGCATAGGAATCGAGCCGGCCCAACAGTTCGTCGATGCTTTCGTAGCGTTCGACCGCCGCGGCCAGCGTGCGGCCGGCGTCGATCGAAGCCGCGATCGCTGCGAGCTTGCCGCGATAGCTTTCCTCGAAGGCGATGCATTCGGCGTCGGCGCGATCGAGATCGCGTCTGACCTGCGGGTCCTCGAGCGAGGGATAAAGATCGCGCAGGTCCCAACATTCGGGCAGCGCGCCGAAATCGGCAGGGCGCGCGGTCTTGGCGGCGGCCTTCGCCGGAGCGTGCGATGGCATCGGAATCATCGGAATCTCGGTTCTCGGAATGGATGGCGCATCGGAGCGCCGGCAAGGCGCCACAGCATGGCGGAGCGTGCCCGGAACATAGGGCGGCAGCCCTCCGGTTCAACCGCGTACGCAAAATGTGAGCGGCGGGCAGCGGACGGCGGGCGACGCTCGGCTTCTTGCATCCGCCGAAAATTTTGCGCAATCCAACGCGCGCGGACCCGAATGCGATTGACCGCCAATCCTGGATCTCGGATGGCGGTTCTCCTCTCGCCCGCGAGCACTGCCCGTATCCCGTTCGACCCGCGCGCCGTGAAGATCGCCACATTCAACATCAACAACGTCAGGAAGCGGCTCGGCAACCTGCTGGCGTGGCTGCGGGATGCCGATGCGGACGTGGTCTGCCTCCAGGAACTCAAGAGCTCCGATGTGGAGTTTCCCAAAGCCGCCATCGAACGCGCCGGATACGGTGCGGTTTGGCGCGGCGAGAAATCTTGGAACGGCGTCGCCATTCTCGCCCGCAATTGCGAACCGATCCTTACGCGGACCGCGTTGCCGGGCGACGCGGCGGACACGCAGAGCCGCTACATCGAGGCCGCGGTCGATGGGATCATCGTTGCGTGCCTGTATGCGCCGAACGGCAATCCCCAGCCGGGCCCCAAATTCGATTACAAGCTCGCCTGGATGGAACGCCTCGCTGCCCATGCGGCGGAACTGCGCGCCGCGGACGTGCCCGTCGTGCTTGCCGGCGACTACAACGTCGTTCCGACCGAGCGCGACATCTACCCGAACCACTCCTACGGCAACGATGCGCTGCTCCAGCCGGAGAGCCGTGCGCTGTTTCGGCGCATTCTCGACCAGGGTTGGGTCGACGCCATCCGCAGCCGCCACGCGGACGCGCCGATGTTCACGTTCTGGGACTACATGCGCAATCGCTGGCCGCGGGATCGCGGGCTGCGGATCGACCACCTGTTGCTCAGTCCGCAAATCGCCGAACGCCTGATCGGCGCCGGCGTCGATCGCGAGGTTCGCGGGCAGGAAGGCGCGAGCGACCACGCCCCGGCTTGGATCGTCCTGAGACGAAAACCGCAGCCGCGCTCCGGGCGCGCTGCCAAAACCTTGGTCGGCCGCGCGAGCGGCGCGGCGCAACCGCGCCAAGCCGCACGCCAGCCGTTGCTGATCATCGACGGCGACTCGTTCGCGCATCGCTCCTATCATGCGCTGCCGAAGACGATCGCGACCAGCGCCGGCCAACCGACCGGCGCCATTCTCGGCTTCGCCAATTTCCTGCTGCGCCTAACCCGGTCGGAACAGCCCCGAGCCATCCTGGTCTGCTGGGACACGCTCGATGCTCCCACCTACCGGCACGAGAAATTTCCCGCCTATCAGAGCGGGCGGAAATTCGACGACGAATTGCTAGCGCAGCTCGCGATGCTGCCGCAATTCGTCGCCGCATGCGGCTTCGCGAACGCGAAATCTCCCGGATACGAGGCCGATGATTTCGTCGCGGCAGCGGCGGCCGCGGAGGAAAGGCGCGGCGGCACCGCGCTTATTGCCAGCGGCGACCGCGACATGTTTCAGCTCGCATCGGCCCGCACCACCATCCTTTACCCCGTGCGCGCCGGGGAGATGGCGCGGATCGGTCCCGCCGAGGTCCGGGAACGCTACGGCGTCGACCCGCAACAGGTGCCGGATTTCATCGCGTTGCGGGGCGATCCGTCCGACCGGCTGCCGGGAGCGCCGGGCTTGGGCGCGGACGGGGCGGCCGCCTTGCTGAGGAAATACGGGACGCTCGACGCCGTGCTGAGTGCCGGGCGATTTGCCGCGTTCGCGGATAGGCTGCGGCTGTTCCGGTCGATTGCCACCATGGACCGCGGCGCGCCATTGCCCAGTCTTCGCAGCCAGCGCCCGACCTGGGAGAAGGCGGCCGCGCTCGCGCGCGAATGGGAGCTCAATCAACTCGCGGGACGGCTCGAGGAACTTGCGCGCACCGACCCCGCGCCTCACATGCGCAGAAAATGACCGGCACAGGCTTTCGCATGATCAGAGCAAGTCGGCACTACCGGCAAGCCGAGCTGTTCGAAGATCCTTCCGGTTTGCCCGAGGGCTTGCGCTATCGGCCCGAGTTCATCGATCGCGCCGAGGAACGCCGGCTCGTTCGAGCCATGGAGCGACTGGAGTTTGCGCCGTTCGAGTTTCATGGATTCGCCGGCAAACGTCGCGTCGTCTCCTTCGGCTGGCGCTACGACTTCAACCGCGGCGGCCTGCAACGTACCGAGGATATGCCCGGATTCCTGACGCCGATCCGAGAAGCCGCCGCAGCGTTTGCCGGTCTGCCCAGTTCGAAGCTGCAGCAAGTGCTGCTCACCGAGTACGCGCCGGGTGCGGCCATCGGCTGGCACAAGGATCGTTCGGTGTTCGGCGACGTCGTCGGGATCTCGCTCTTATCGGCTTGCACGTTGCGGTTTCGTAGAAAAGCCGATGGCGGTTGGGAGCGCCTGTCTCTCATCGCGGAGGCCAGATCCGCGTATCTGCTGCGAGGTCCGTCCCGCGCCGAATGGCAGCACAGCATTCCGCCGGTCGACGACCTGCGCTATTCCGTCACGTTCCGGAGCTTTCGAGAGCCCTGATGCGTTCGAGGTGCGCGGCAACAGACATAATTTGGTAGTGTCTACAGAACCCTTATGTGCGCCATTTGAGACCAGAGAGCTTTTTCCGCAGTTACAAACTCACCTTGTTGGCAAACATCCACCGAGCCAAGGCAACCGCCAACAACATCCCGATCAACTGTGCCACGATGAACGCCAGCACGCCTCCAGGAGCAATTCCCGCAAAAGTATCTGAGAAGGCCCGACCAATCGTGACAGCAGGATTGGCGAACGAAGTCGAAGCGGTGAACCAATATGCCGCCGTGATGTATAATCCAACAGCGTAGGGGATTGCGTCAGTTCTGGAAACCAAGCATCCGAAGATCGTCAGCAACAGTCCGAACGTCGCTACTCCTTCCGCCAGCCACTGTCCCCAACCCGTCCGTACCATCGTCGAGAACTGCCATACCGGAAGTTCGAACATGAGATGAGCCGCCAGGACGCCAACAATCGCCCCAACAACCTGACTGACGATGTAGACGACGGCATCGGATGCCGGCAGCTCACGGCGGATGGCGAAGGCAATGCTTACAGCCGGATTGAAGTGCGCCCCGGAAACTGACCCGAACGTCAGAATGAGGACTGTCAGGATGGCACCGGTCGGGATCGTGTTGCAGAGTAGAGCTATAGCCGCGTTCCCGCCTGCCAACTTGAACGCCATCACCCCTGAACCAACAACGGTGGCGAGCAGGAATGCCGTTCCAAGACCTTCAGCGGCAGAACGAACAACGAGCGGCGGCTCATTCATCATGCCGCAGAAGCCGGGCTACCCGATGAGGACTCGCTTGTCTTTCCAATGGCATCCAACTGACGCTGCAATGACAGTTGGTCGAGGGACCGTATCGGCAAGCTGACAAAAATGTTGATGCGGTTGGTGAGCATTCGCAGGGTGTCGGCAAATGCCACCGGGACTTCCGCCTCAGTACCGGTTGCTGCCGCAGGGTCAGGAACGCCCCAATGCGCCGTCATCGGCTGACCCGGCCAAACAGGACAGACCTCTTTGGCTGCATTGTCACAAACAGTGAAGACGAAGTCGAGTTTCGGAGCATCAGGTCCCGTAAATTCGCTCCAACTTTTGGATCTCATTCTACTGGCATCGTAGTTTAACCGGCGAAGCAGATCGAGCGTGTAGGGATGAACTCGCCCTTTGGGACTGCTGCCTGCCGAGTACGCTCGGAATTTGCCTTGTCCTGCCCGATTGAGAATGGCTTCGGCCATGATTGATCGGGCGGAATTGCCGGTGCATAGGAATAGAACGTTGAATGGCGCATCCCTGGTGATGTCCTTCATTGGTTATTTTTTCTGCTTGTTCTTTGAAGGCGTACCGCAGCCGCAATCCTTCTCGGCCTTAGCGAATCCACAGAGTTCCGGATGGCCGTCGCAACAGTCGGTGACGAGGAAGTCGATGAGGGCTCGCATGCCCGGGACGTCTACACGGTAGGTGATTGAGCGGCCTTCCCGCCAGAGCAAAAGGCCTCGGTGTCGATCACGTTCGGGCAGTACTTTCACAACGCTGCTGATGCTCCGCAACACGACGAAGAGGCCGCCGACACTCGTGCTTCCGTAGCAACTGGAGTCTTCTCGGGGACATGACGTGCTTGTCCGCTGCGCTCCCCCGTCCGGTCGCCGTACACCGTGGCTTCGCCGGTGGTGTAGAACGCCTCCCACGAAATGCCCGCAGGGTCGTCGATCCACGCCTTCTCGGAGCGGTGATAGCAGCATTGCGTCTGCCCCTGCTCTATCATTGGGGCATCCGCTGCCCGCAACCGGTCATAGACTTCGTGCAGTTCCTCTTGGCTTTCTACTTGGATGCCCAGGTGATTGAGGCCGGGTTGAGCACCACGCATCGAGATGGCGAAGTTTACCCGTGGATCGTCCAGCATCCACTTGGCGTAATCGGACTTGGTTACGGTTGGCTGGGCCGCAAACAGGGTCGAGTAGAACTTCACCGCCTGGGAAAGATCGTCAACGGACACATGGACGTGCAGACGCTTCATGGCTTCGTCTCCTCAGATCACGGGCAACGGGTGATAACCGAGCCTCGCCATCATCGTTTCGAAATACGCTCGCACCTTCTCGGGAAAGCTCAGACCTTTCACAACGGCGGCAGAACGCAGCAACGGCAGAACTCGAATGTCATCCATCGAGACCGTGCCGTTTACCGCAGCCGGAGTTTCAATCAGCCTATTTAAGGTCTCCAAGTCCGGCATGAGTTGCTTGATGTAGTCCCTAGTTTTTGCCCGCACCTCGACCAAATCCCCGAACAGCTTGCGTTTCCGGGCTGTGTAGTGATCGAGGGCCGAAACCGTCGCAAACTCGGGGAGCCCAAGCAGCGGATATCGAGGCATGGTCAGCGGAGCGGTCTTCGACACCACGCCTTCTGCCCACTTGGCAACTTCGGGACGCTCGCGGCCAGTCAAGACAGGTTCGCCAATCCCTTCGATATGTCGGACCATGTCCATGCTTTCCAGCATCGCCGTCCCATCGTCCTTCACCAGGATCGGAATGACACGTTTGCCGACGAGCGAAACCATCGTGTCGGTGTCGTCATCGAGCACCACTGTTTCCTGAAGGTGCATCCGTTTTAGCGCAGCGATCATGCGGACACGGAAGCACAACGAACAATGCTCGAACATATATAGCCTCATGACACCCGCTCCCGTTTGCGGGATGTGGGCGGACTCGTCTTGCGTCCAGGTTTGCAAGAGGCTCCCTGGCAACAATGCTCGGTCAGATACGCCAGGAGTGCATTCATCCGGTCATATCCCGCTGCGTAGATCATCGACCGGCCTTCACGGCGCACTGTCACAAGACCGGCCATCCGGAGGCGGTCGAAGTGAAAGGTCAGCGTGTTGGGAGCGAGATCGAGGGCCTCGGCGATTTGTCCCGCAGCCATGCCTTCCGGCCCAGCCCGAACAAGCAGCCGGAACACGTCGAGCCTGTTGTCCTGGGCGAGGGCCGATAGGGCCGCCACAGCATCTGTCTTTTCCATACTTCAACGAATACTGAAATAAACGAGAATGTCAATACCGGGGACGAAGAAACCTAGGGCTTTGCCTCATAGCCAGACCGACCTTGATCTTGCTCGATAGCGGGTCCCATGCCCAATCCTTTGTCCCGCTCCCGATCGTCGCGTTTACACGCCGTTAAGGCTCTGCGGCGACATTGGCCCGAAATGACACGCGTGGTCGCCTGAGGAGGCGGGATGCCCGCAACGATCCTGATCGTCGACGACGATCCGGTGCAGCGCCGGCTGCTCGAAAGCATGGTGCGCCGCTTCGGCTACGAGGCGGTCGCGGTCGACGGCGGCGACGCAGCGCTCGGCCGGCTGCTCGGCCCCGACGCTCCGGCGACGGACGCCGTCGTGCTCGACATCGTCATGCCCGATCTCGACGGCCTCGGCGTGCTCGCGCGGCTGAAAGCAGCCGGTTCGACCGTTCCGGTCATCGTGCAGACCGCGCATGGCGGCATCGACAACGTGATCTCGGCGATGCGTGCGGGCGCCGCCGATTTCGTGGTCAAACCGGTCGGGCCCGAGCGCCTGCAGGTGTCGCTGCGCAATGCGCTCGCGGCCCACGCGCTCGAAGGCGAGCTCAAGCGCCTCGAGCGCAGCCGCTCCGGGACGCTGACCTTCAGGGACGTGATCACGAAGAGCCCGCGCATGCAGGCCGCGCTGCGCACCGCCCGGAAGGCCGCAGGCTCGGATATCCCGGTGCTGCTCGAAGGCGAATCCGGCGTCGGCAAGGAATTGATCGCGCGGGCCATTCATGGCTCCGGCGCGCGCCGCACGAAGCCCTTCGTGGCGGTGAATTGCGGCGCGATCCCCGACAATCTCGTCGAATTAATCTTGTTCGGTCGGGAGCGCGGAGTCTTCACCGCCGCGGCCGAGCGGCACGTTGGCAAGTTCGCCGAGGGCTCCGGCGGCACGCTGTTCCTCGATGAGATCGGCGAGTTGCCGCTACCCGCGCAAGTCAAGCTGCTGCGCGCCATCCAGGAACGCGAAGTCGAGAGTGTCGGCGGCAGCAAGCCGCTGCCGGTCGACGTCCGGCTGATTTCCGCCTCGAATCGCAGCCTCTTGACCGCCGTCAAGCAGGGCCGGTTTCGCGAAGACCTGTTCTATCGGCTGCAGGCGTTTCAGATCGTCGTGCCGCCGCTGCGCGAGCATGCCGAGGACATTCCGGACCTGGTCCGGCATTTCCTTGCGCGCTTCGCGGCCGAGGAAGGCAAGCGCATCCGCGCGATCTCGGGCGAGGCGATGGCGTTGCTGTGCGCGCAATCATGGCCCGGCAACGTCCGGCAGCTGGAAAACGCGATCTTTCGCGCCGTGGTGCTCGCCGAGGGTGACGAGATCGGCATTTGCGAATTCCCGCAGCTTGGCGGACAGGCGTCTCGGCCTCGGGACGCGGTCGCCGCCACGTCCGTCCCGCTTGACCCGCAGCCGCCCGCGCATCCGGGCGCCGTGCCGCGCCATGGCGATCCGGTACATCTCTGCCCGGAGCTTTCCGCCGACTTCGCGCAGCGAGCGCTGCCGATCCTGGACCGGAACGGCGACATCCGCCCGCTGGCGGAGGTCGAGTCGGAACGCATTCGCGTCGCAATTTCCCACTACGAGGGCCGCATGTCGGAAGTCGCCCGCAGGCTGCGGATCGGCCGCTCGACCCTCTATCGCCGGCTCAAGGAGCTCGGCGTCGGGGCCGATGCGCTTACGGAAATTTCGTCCGACGCCGTGGCGATGGGGTGACACTTGCGCGGAATTGATCGAAGCTTGCCGGGCGTTTGGTTGATTCTCGTACCGAATTGGCGTCAGGTCCGGGAGTTTCCTTCAAGGTGCGCGGGGCCACGGCCGCATCCGGGGCATTCGAGTTGGGCGTAACGCGGGGAACGGGGGATCGCTCGATGCGCGGGCTGCGTGTGGATCGCGTACTGACCGGCACGGCACTGGCCCTGCTGATGGCCAACATGCTGGCCGGCTCAATCGTCGCCAGGGCGCAAGACGCAGCGGAAAACCGCAAGGAGATCGAGGCTCTCGTCCCGCTTCCCGACGCCGCCGACGTGCCGCCGCCGAGCCTTGGCGACATGGTCGGCTTGCCGATGCCCGAGCCCGCCACCGTGGGCACGATCGAGATCCCGCCGGCGGAGCCGGCTCCGGTCGAGCCCGCGGCCGCGACCGCTCAGCCCGAGCCGTCGTCACCGGCCCCCTCCCAGCCGACCACGACGGTTTCGACGCCGCCGGTCACCGAGCCGCCTGCCGCCGCGACCGCTCAGCCCGAGCCGCCGTCACCGGCCCCCTCCCAACCGACCACGACGGTTTCGACGCCGCCGGTCACCGAGCCGCCCGTCGCCGCGCCCGCCAAGGAGCCGCCGCAGCCCGTCATTGCCGCCGATCTGTCGCCCGTCGATCAGGCCATTGCCGAGAAGCTGCGCGAACTGCTGGCCGGCAAGTTCGACCGCATCTTCGATCGCAGGAAGGAGCGGACGCCGATCGAGGCATTCTATTCGAGCCGCGGCTATGCCCCCCTTTGGATCAAGGACGGCGCCTTGAACGAGCGCGGCAAGGCAACCATCGCCCGCCTCAAGGCCGCCGACAGCGATGGGCTCGAGCCGAGCGATTACCCCGTCCCGGACTTCAAGAGAGCCGCGGATCGCCCCGACGCCATGGCGGAGGCGGAGCTCAGGCTCGTGAGCGCGGTCCTGACCTATGCGCGCCACGCGCAAACCGGCCGCGTGCATTACTCGCGGGTGAGCACCGACATCGTTTACGAGCAGGTATTTCCCGAGCCGGCGGAGGTGCTCGCCAAGCTGGCCGGCGCGAGCGATGCGGGCGAGGCGCTCGGGTCCTTCAACCCGCCGCACGCCGGCTACAAAGCGCTTCGCGCCAAGCTCAACGAGCCCCGTTCCCCTCACGGCGAGACGGGACCGGCGCGGATCGACCAGGGGCCGGTGCTCAAGCCGGGCATGCAGGATTCCCGCGTGCCGCTCTTGCGCCGCCGCCTCGGCGTGCCGGCCGACGGCCACGACAACTACGACAAGCCGCTCGCCGAGGTGGTGAAGAAGTTCCAGCGCCAGCACGATCTCGCGCCGACCGGCAACCTCAATTCGGCGACCATCGACGCCCTCAACGGCCCGCGCCGCGAGCGCGACGCCGACGTCATCATCGCCAACATGGAGCGCTGGCGCTGGCTGCCGCGCGACCTCGGCAAAGCTCACGTGATGGTCAATATTCCCGATTTCACCCTCAAAGTGGTGCGCGACGGGACCACGATCTGGCACACCAAGATCGTCACCGGCAAGCCGACGATGCCGACGCCGCTGCTGAGCCAGCCGATGCGATTCATCACCATGAATCCCACCTGGAACGTTCCGCCGTCGATCGTGCAGAACGAATATCTCCCGGCGCTCTCGCAGGATCCGATGGCGCTCGAGCGGATCGGGCTCAGAATGGAGTACAATCGCGACGGCACCGTCCACATATTCCAGCCGCCGGGGGAGAAGAACGCGCTCGGCCGCGTGCGCTTCAATTTCCCCAACAAGTTCCTGGTCTATCAGCACGACACGCCGGACAAGTATCTGTTCGCGCACGACAAGCGCGCCTACAGCCACGGCTGCATGCGGGTCGAGAACCCGCTGAAATACGCCGAGGTGCTGTTGGGGATCGCCCGTCCGCATGACGGCTACACGCAGGAGCGGCTCTCGCGGATGATCGGCACCGGCGAACAGGATATCCAGTTCCAGAACCTGATCCCGGTGCATCTGACCTATCAGACGGCCTTTGTCGACGAATCCGGAAAGCTCAACATCCGGGAAGACGTCTATGGCCGCGACGCGCGGGTGATCGCCGCGCTCAAGGGCGAGGAGCGCCGGTTTGCCGACGTGCCGGTCGAGCACCCGCAAACCGCCGCGCGGCAGCAGGCGGTGCGATTTCCGCAGCGCTCGTACTATCCGTTCGGCGGCGGGCAGTTTCCATTCTTCGGCTGGTTCCGCTGAACCTTCGAGAGCGACCGCGCAGCGGTGCGGAAGCTGGGCCGCCATCCCCGGATTGCGCATCATTCAGCAAGGCTCCGGTCGGTCTCTCATGATTGCAATCTGTGGATGCAACTATGTACAAATCACGCATTGAGCAACTTCAACTTGCAATTCCGCGAATTGAATCGAGTTAAGCGCCTGAGACGCTTGCGTTTTGTAAGAAATATACCTCCCGAAAAAGCGCTTTTCCGCTCGTTTTGGCGCGTTCCGCGGTCGGCGAGCGGCCGCAAAGGACGGCCGCGAGCAAGCCCGCGACCACCCGCTACATGGCTGTGCGCAAGCCGCGCCAAGCCGTTGCGCGCGGGCACGTTTTGGCCATACTCCCTCGGTACTTGGACGGAACGGGGGGACGGGGGACGCGCGCTAATTCCGCGTTAACCGGTCCCAATGAGACTGCGTCGGCCTTGGTCTGCGGTGGGGACGCCGCGGCGAGGGATCCATAACGTCTCCGCGGAACAGCGCACGTGCAAGTACGGACTGCGCGGAAAGCCGGTGTGGCGTGCTCCTGGCGCGTCGGCCGCCGTTTGAGCGTCGCAGCGCTGTTCGTCCTGTTCGGCTCCCAAGGACTTCAGAGCGTCAGCGCCGACGGCGATACCCGCGCGGTGTCGCTCCACCACATCCACACCGGCGAGGACATCAACATCACGTTCAAGCGTGCCGGCCGCTATGACGAGGAGGCGCTCAAGAAGCTCGACTGGTTCCTGCGCGACTGGCGGCGCGAGCAGTCGACCCACATGGATCCGCACCTGCTCGACCTGATGTGGGAGGTCACCCGCGAGGTCGGCGCCAAGGAACCGATCCAGGTGGTGTGCGGCTATCGCTCGCCGGAGACGAACGCCATGCTGCGCCACCGCAGCCGCGGCGTCGCGCAATACAGCCAGCACACCGTCGGGCGGGCGATGGATTTCTACATTCCCGGGGTGCCGCTCGAGCAATTGCGGATCGCCGGCCTGCGGCTGCAGCGCGGGGGCGTCGGCTTTTACCCGACCTCGGGATCCCCGTTTGTGCATCTCGACACCGGCAGCGTGCGCCACTGGCCGCGCATGACCCACGATCAGCTCGTGCGTGTGTTCCCCGACGGCAAGACCGTGCACATCCCCGCGGACGGCAAGCCGCTTACGCACTATGCCCAGGCGCTCACCGAGGTCCGCCGGCGCGGGTCGACGCCCTCGGCGACGCTCCTGGCGCAGGCGCGGGATGCCGGCGCCATCAGCGAGAGCGACGTGCAGGCGGCCGGTACGGAGAAGCCCAAGCGCGGCTTCCTCGCCAAGCTGTTCGGCTTCAATACGGAAGACGAAGACGCCGACGCGGCCGATCAGTCGGTTCACGCGCCCGCGCCCGTCGCGGCGCCGAAGCCGACGGAGGTCAAGCCGGTCCGCGTCGCCGCCGTTGCGCCCCCGAAGACGCCGACGCGGCCCGGCAAGTTCACGCCCGCCGTTAGCCCGACCGACATCGTCCCCGCGCGCGGGACGTGGTCGAACGCGCCGGCGGCCGCCGCCGTGACCGGGATCGCGGAACGCGCGGATGCGCGTGCCGCGACGCCGCCCGGCGCCGTGAACGAGAGCGGGCAAACGTTCGTCTGGATGGTCGGGCCGGAAGGTCAGCCGGCGCCGCGTCCGCCGCAGGAAATCGCCGTCGCGAGCGCCGAACCTGAGGCCACGGCTGCGATCGGCTGGCAGCCCGAATCTGCCAAGGACCGCGTCCCCGCCGACATCGCGCTCGCTTATGCGGCGGCTCCGGCAGCAGCACCCGAGCCGACCCTGCGCCCGGCTCCGATGGGAATTCTCGGCGCGCCCGCGCCGGCGGCCGCTGCGCCTGCGGCTGCGCCGGCCCCCGTCGCCGCTGCGGCACCGCGTGCGTTCGGCGGCGGCGAGAAGATTTCCGATCCTTGGCTGCGCGGAATCGTGGTCGTGCCGAGCGTGCAATATGCGCTTCACGTTTCGGTGCTCGGCCCGACCGACTACCGCACGCTGCGCCCGCTTTTTGCGAAACCCTCGTTCGTGCTGGCGATGATGTTTTCCGAGGATCCGCATTTCGGCATGAGCGCCGAAGCGTTCGCCGGCGCCGCCGTGTCGTTCCTGCCGACCATCACGTTCGTCTCGCGCACCGCGGGATTGCGCTAGTTCGCCCTGACCGTAGCGGATAGAGCGCAGCGCAATCCGGGAATTCAGAATTCCGGATTTCGCGCCGCGTTGGCGTCCGCTCCATCCGGGCTACACGGCGTCCATTATCCCTCGATCATGCCGAGCGCGAGCATGTAGGTCGCGAGAATCGCCTCGTGCTCCTTGCGCTCCTCCGCGTCCTGCTTGCGCAGGCGCACGATCGACCGCAGCGCCTTGACGTCGAAGCCGCTGGCCTTGGCTTCGGCGAAGACGTCGCGCACATCGTCCGCGATGGCCTTCTTCTCTTCTTCGAGCCGCTCGATGCGCTCGACGAACGCCCGCAGATGCTCCTTGGCGACGCGGGGCGGGGCGGGGCGGGATTCGGCGGCAGGCGCGGCATCGGTCATCGGCGGTTCCTTCCGGGTCGAGGCAACGCGGCGTTGCTTGCCGCGCGTCTACGTTTCGGAACGGACGACCGCGGGGTCAAGCCGCGCGGAGAGCCATCCACACCATCCACAGGCTCAGTGCTTGTGGCCTGGCGAGTCGAATGCGGCGCGCTGCGCCGGGCTCGCCTCGCGCTGGTATTTCGTCCTCCATTCCTCGTAGGGCATGCCGTAGACGAGCTCGCGGCTCTCGTCCTTCGACATGGGCACGCCCTTCGCGTCGGCCGCCTCCTTCATCCAGTTCGACAGGCAATTGCGACAAAAGCCCGCGAGGTTCATCAGGTCGATGTTCTGCACGTCGGTATGCGCTCGCAAATGCTCGACCAGCCGCCGGTAGACGGCGGCTTCGAGGCTGGTGCGCGTTTGATCGTCGAGTTTCATGGATCCTTCTCGCTTCGGCAGCGGGTCCCGCCCGCACCGAGAGAATAGGGAGCCCACGGCAGAACCGCTATGACTTGTGCGTATGGGCATATGTCGGACCGGCGGGCGGCCAAGCCTCCGGGCCGGATTCCACCCGTTTTCCGGGTATTTTCCGACGCAGATCGGCGTTGACTGTCCTGCGCGTTGACAGCGCGTGGCTGCTGGCGCGAAATCCGGCCGCGAAGTGTCTTCAGGGTTTCGCGGGCGCAACTCCCCGTTCCGGCTTTGTCGGCAGAGCCTTGGGGCCGGGCAATTTCGCGGAGCGCGGCCTGCAACCGGCTGTCGGTTCCGCGAGAATCGACATTCCCGTTCTCTGCCCGGAGGGGTGAAACGAAGTGACCGCAATGCTGGCGAGAGCAGCCCTGTCCGGCTTGGCGTTACTGGCTTACGCGGCGCCCGCCGGCGCCGACTTCCGGCTCTGCAACAATACCGGCAGCCGCGTGGGCATCGCCATCGGCTACAAGGACGGCGACGGCTGGACCACGGAGGGCTGGTGGAATCTCGCCGGCCGGAACTGCGACACCTTGCTCAAAGGCGCTTTGGTGGCCCGGTTCTACTATATCTACGCGATCGACTACGATCGCGGCGGTGAATGGTCGGGCAAGGCTTTCATGTGCACGCGCGACAAGGAATTCACCATTCGCGGCATCGAGGATTGCCTCGCGCGCGGCTTCGACCGCACCGGCTTCTTCGAAGTCGACACCGGCGAGCAGCGCTCCTGGACGGTGCAGCTCACGGAATCGACCGAGCAGCCGACGCGCACGGCACCCCAGGCCGCACCGGCCGATCCGGGTCCGCCCGCCGGGGGTCAGCCGGCGAGCCAATCTGCACCGAATTCGACGAGGCCTCCGGCCCGATGAGACGCTTGCGCCGGGCGAAGATCGTCGCGACGCTCGGGCCCGCTTCGTCCGAAGCGAGCGTCATCCGGCGGCTGTTCGAAGCGGGCGCCGACGTGTTCCGCATCAACATGAGTCACACCCCGCACGACCGCATGCGCGAACTCGTGCGGCTCATCCGTTCGATCGAAAAGCAATGCGAGCGCCCGATCGGGGTGCTGGTCGACCTGCAGGGGCCGAAGCTGCGCGTCGGCAGCTTCGAAGGCGATGCGGTCGCGCTCGAACGGGGTGCGCGCTTCGTGCTCGATTCCGATCCGGCACCGGGCGACACCTCGCGCGTGCAACTGCCGCATCCGGAAATCCTTGCGGCGATCGAGCCCGGTCACACGCTGCTGCTCGACGACGGCAAGATCCGGCTGACCGTGATCGAGACCTCGCCGGGCCGCGCGGTGACCCGGGTCGAGGTCGGGGGCAAGCTGTCGAACCGCAAGGGCATCAGCCTCCCCGATACGACGGTGGCATTCTCCGCGCTCACCGCCAAGGACCGCTCCGATCTCGAGGCGGCGCTCGATGCCGGCATCGATTGGGTTGCGCTGTCGTTCATTCAGCGCCCCGAAGACGTGGCGGAGGCCAAGAAGATCACTCGCGGCCGCGCCGCCGTGATGGCGAAGATCGAGAAGCCGCAAGCGGTGAGCCGGCTCGCCGAGATCCTGGACCTCGTCGATGCGCTGATGGTCGCGCGCGGCGACCTCGGCGTGGAAATGCCGCTCGAAAAGGTGCCCGGCGTGCAGAAGCAGATCACCCGGTTGACGCGGCGCGCCGGCAAGCCGGTCGTGGTCGCGACGCAGATGCTGGAATCCATGATCGTCAATCCGGTGCCGACGCGCGCCGAAGTCTCCGACGTGGCGACGGCGGTGTTCGAGGGCGCCGACGCGATCATGCTTTCGGCGGAATCCGCGGCCGGCAAATACCCGGTGGAATCGGTGGCGATGATGAACCGCATCGCCGAGGAGGTGGAGGGCGACCCGACCTATCGGTCGATCGTGGAGGCACAGCGCGCGGAGCCCGAGGCGACCGGCTCTGACGCGATCGCGGCGGCGACGCGAGGCATCGCCGAGACGCTGGTGCTTTCCGCGATCGTGTGCTGGACCGCCTCCGGCGCGACCGCGCTCAGGGTCGCGCGCGAGCGGCCGACGTCGCCGATCGTCGCCATCTCGCCCAATGTCTCCACCGGCCGCAAGCTCTCGCTGGTGTGGGGCGTGCATTGCGTGATCGCCCAAGACGCGCGCGATCTCGACGACGTCGTCGATCGCGCCTGCCGCATGGCCCTGCGCGACGGCTTTGCCAAGGTCGGGCAGCGCATCATCATCGTGGCGGGCGTGCCGCTGCGCGTGCCGGGCGCCACCAACATGATGCGGCTCGCGTTCGTCGGCGCCGAGGCTGCCGAGAGCGTGCCGCTGTTTCAAACTGCCGAGGAGAGACGGCAACCGACCGGGGTGTGACGACGTCGTTATGCTGGTTGCGGGCAGGCGTTGGGCCCCGCACCACGATCCGCAGGGTGGGCGGGCGCACGGCCGGGACGGGAACGAGCCCGCTAAATCGCGCGGCCGTCGACCTTGTCGGTCAACGCCTTGATGAGCTCCGGAATCTTCGGCAGATGCGGATCGAGCTCGATCGCGCGGCGGAACACCTCGAGCGCGCGTTTGTCCTCGCCCATTTCCTGCAGGATCATGCCGAGCCCGGTCAGCGCCCCGAAATGCCGCGGCTCGCGCGCCAGCGTTTGCGCGATGTCGGCGAGCGCGCGGCCGTAATCCTGTCTACCGAAATACATCGTCGCTCGCCGGTTCCAGGCCTCGGCGTAATCCGGTTTCAGCTCGATGATGGCATCCAGCAGCCGGATGGCGAGATCGACGTCCTTCTGCTCTACCGCCTCTTTCACGCGCGACATCAGTAGATCGGCGGTATCGCTGCCGGAGGTGAGCCAGAGCACCCAGATGCGGTTCTCGATCAGCTTGGCGGTTGCGGCGTCGGGCGCAGCTTTCAGCGCTTCGAACAGGAAATCGATGCTGCGGCCGCGGTCGGGCTTGGCTTCGCGCGGCTTTTCCGGCTCCGCGGCCGCGGGCGGCTGGGCTTGTGCGTGCGCGCACACCGGCATGGCCAGCCCGAGGGCCAGCAGGCAAGCGGGAGCGAAAGCAGCGAATCTTGCCGTCATGGGACGATTGTACGGCCGCAAGCCGCGCCCGTAACCAGCAAAATACGCAAACGTCCGTGAGCGGAAGCGAGTTCCTGGCTTCAGCCCTGGCGGGCCTTGAACCGGCGCTGGGTCTTGTTGATGACGTAGACGCGGCCTTTGCGCCGCACCAGCCGATTGTTGCGGTGCCGGCTGCGCAGGGATTTGAGCGAATTGCGGACTTTCATCGTTGGTTCCTCGGAGCTCGCGGGTTGATAGGAGCCACGCCGAAGCCTGTCAACGCCGTGAGCTGCGGATATCGATGTGTCGCAGTGAGCGCGGCAAACGCGCTTCCCTCTCCCCGCGTGCGAGAAGAAGGGAAGCGCGGGCTCGAATCAAATCCCCAGATACGCTTGGCGCACGCGGTCGTTGGCCAAGAGCTCCGGCCCGGTTCCCTCGAGCACGGTGCGACCGGTTTCCATGACATAGGCCCGGTCGGCGATGCTGAGCGCCGCATGGGCGTTCTGCTCGACCAGGAAGATCGTGACGCCTTCCTTCTGCAGCTGTTGCACGCAGCGGAAAATCTCGGCGACCAGGACCGGCGCAAGCCCCATGCTGGGCTCGTCCAGCAGCAACAGCCGCGGCTTCGACATCAGCGCGCGGGCGATCGCCAGCATCTGCTGCTGCCCGCCCGAGAGCGTGCCGGCGAGCTCGCGGCGCTTGGTTTCAAGAACCGGAAACAGCGCGAATGCGCGGTCGATGCCGTCGCGGATTTCGCCGCGCGTGCGCGTATAGCCGCCCATCACGAGGTTGTCCTCGACGCTGAGCGCCGGGAACATCTGGCGGCCTTCCGGCACCTGGGCGATGCCCAGCCGGACGCGTCGCGCCGGCGAAAATTTGCGGATGCTCTCGCCCGCGAACCGGATATCGCCGCCGCTTGCGGGACGCACGCCGGAAATCGTGCGCATCAGCGTGGTCTTCCCGGCGCCGTTGGCGCCGACCACGACCGAGAGCTCCCTCTCCTCGATGCGCATGTCGACCCCGCGCAGCGCCGGGATGCGGCCGTAATGGCTGGTGAGCCGTTCGATCTCGACGAGCGCCATCGGGCGGTTGCTCACCGGCAATGGTGGATCACGGAGGGTGCGGCAGATCGCGCTTGGCGGCTCGGCGCTCGATCAGCCGCAGGTGGAGCGAAGGCACGATCCCCTTCGGCAGGAAGATCATCGCGGTCACCAGAATGACGCCGAACAGGAAATCGTGCCACAGCTCGAATCCGGAGAGCGCCTGGGGCAGCAAGGTGAGCAACGCGGCGCCGATGGCGGCGCCGAACGTCGAGGCCATGCCGCCGACCACCACCATCGTCACGAACTCGACCGAGCGCAGGAATCCAGCCTCGTCCGGCGTGATGAACCGCTCGGCATTGGCGAACAGCGAGCCGCTCACCGCGGCGATCACGGCCGAGAGCACGAAGACGCGCGCCTTCAGCGCCGCGGTGTCGAGCCCCGCGGTCTGCGCGGCGATCTCCGAATCGGCGAGCGCACGCAAGCCGCGGCCGAACGCCGTGCGCATCAGGTTGAGCGACAATAAGATCACGAGCGCGAGCACCGCCGCCACGATCCAGTACCAGGTGTCGGGCCCGCCCAGCTTCCAGCCGAGGATTTGCAGCGACGGCACCGAGATGCCATCGGGCCCGCCGGTCAACTCGATCTCGCGGTTGATCACGATCGAGACGATGATGCCGAGTCCGAGCGTCGCCATCGCGAGGTAATGGCCGCTCAGCCGCAGAATCGGCCGCGCCACCGCGAACGCCAGCGCGCCGGCGAGCGCCGCGCCGACGACGAGAGCGATGAGGCCGTGCACCTCGTAGCGCGAGGCGAGGATCGCGCTCGAATAGCCGCCGATCGCGAAGAACGCCGCGTGCCCGAGGCTGATCTGCCCGGCATAGCCGACCAGGAGATTGAGGCCGACCGCGACGATGGCGTTGAGCCCCATCTTCATCGCCACGTCGTAATGATAGTTGTTGGAAAAACCGAGCGGCGCGAGGACGACGACGAGCACGAGCGCGGCAAGCCCGGCATAGCCGCTGTCGATCAGCGCCGACATCTGAGGGGTTGCCGATTGGCGCCGCATCGAGGATTTGCTCAGCTCCCAGCTCCGATTCCGAAATCGCGAGAGTTGGTGAAAGCGGGCGGCGGACGTGCTCCCGCAAGGGGAGAGGGTGAGCGCGCGTACGGCTCGGCTGGATACATCAAGTCGATCATGGTTCGGTTGCGAGCGTCTCACACCCGGTGTACGGCGCGGCGGCCGAACAGGCCGCTCGGTTTGAGGATCAGCACGGCGAGGATCAACAAGAACGCAACCGCGTCCTTATAGGCGGAGGAGACGTAACCGGCCGCCATCGCCTCGGTGAGGCCGAGCACGATGCCGCCGGCGAGCGCGCCGGTCGCGGTGCCGAGCCCGCCGAGAATCGCCGCGCAGAATCCCTTGAGCCCCAGCATGATGCCGACATCGTAGCGGGTGAGCGTGATCGGCGCGGTGAGCACGCCGGCGAGGGCGCCGAGCAGCGCGGAGATCGCGAAGCTCAGCCGCAGCATCTTTCGCACATCGATGCCCATCAGCTCCGCCGCTAGCCGGTTCTGCGCAGTTGCGAGCATCGCCTTGCCGAGCCGCGTGCGGTTGAAGAAGAACGCGAGCGCGGCCATCACGACGAGCAGGCTGACCAGGATCCAGAACGCCTGCGGGATCACCTGCGCGCCGCCGATGTCGACCGGCACGTCGCCGGAAAACGAGGCGAGCCGGTAGAAATTCTTGCCGAGCAGGATCTCGACCGCACCGCGGATGGTGATCGAAATCCCAATGGTGATGATGATGAGGGTGACGAGGCTCGAGTGCCGCACCGGCTCGATCGCCAGCCGCTCGACCGCCAGGCCGGCCACGACCGCGATAGCGATCGCAGCCGGCACCGCGAGGACCAGCGGCATCGCGTCGCCGGCCGAGAGCGCCACCGCCGCCATGCCGCCGATCATCACGAACTCGCCCTGGGCGAAATTGATGATGTCGGACGTGTTGTAGATCATCGAGAAGCCGATGCCGATCAGCGCGTAGATGGCGCCGACCGTGAGGCCGGAGGCGAGGATCTGCAGGAACTCGGCCATGCCACCCGGCTCGGCTCACCTCCCCCGCTTGCGGGGGAGGTCGGCTCGCGCGTGTGGCGCGGGAGCCGGGAGGGGGCAAACGGCTCCCGGACACCGAAAGGCCCCCTCCCCATCTCTCCCCCGCAAGCGGGGGAGGGAGGAGTTTGGGGCGATGCTCGCGCGCATCGGCCGCGCTCAGGTCATTTGCCCCGCCTCGATCAATACAGCAGCTTCCATTTGCCGTTGTCGATCTCGACCATATGGAACGCGGAGGTGTCGAGTCCCATGTGATCGGTCGGCGAGAAATTGAAGATGCCGTCGGTGCCGACCACGTTCTTCAGGTTCTCGATCGCGTCGCGCACCTTCGCCTTGTCGGTCGAGCCCGCCTGCTTGACGGCGGTGACGTAGATCAGCAGCGCGTCGTAGGCGTGGCCCCCGAAGGTCGAGATCGGCTGGTGATAGGCGGCCTCGTATGCCTTGCGGTAGTCGAGCCCGACTTTCTTCTGCGGATCGGTGTCGGGCAGCTGTTCGGCGACGAGAACCGCGGCCGCCGGAATGCGAACGCCGTTCGCGGCGGCCCCGGCCCCGTCGATGTATTCCTGAGACGCGACCGCGTGGCTGAAATACAGCGGAATCTTCGACATGCCGAGCTGCTGGTAATTGCGCGTGGTGATCACGGTAGGAGCCTGCGAGCCGCAATCGAGCACCGCCTGTATGTCCGTGTGCGAGCGCAGATTGGTGAGCTGCGGCGTCATGTCGGTGTCGGTCGGCGCGTAGGTCTGATCGTCGACGATGGTGATGCCGTGCTTCGGCGCGAGATTCTTCGCCTCCTTGCGGCAGGATTCGTCGAAGCCGACCGAGCCGGCGATGATGCCGATCTTGCTCAAACCGCGCTTCTTCATGTCGATGTAGTCCTTCTCGACCGCCATGCGGTCGGTGTGCGGCGTCTTGAACACCCATTTCTTCACCGGCTCGATGATGACCGCCGCGCCTGCCAGCGAGATGTAGGGAATCTCCGCGTCCTGCACGATCGGCACCACCGCCATGGTCTCGCCGGTCAGCGAACCGCCGATCAGCACGTCGACCTTGTCGTTGTCGATCAGCTTGCGCGCGAACGACACCGCCTGCTTGGGATCGGAGCCGCTGTCGTAGAATATGAGCTGGAGCTGCCGGCCGAGGACGCCGCCTTCGCGGTTGATGCGCTCGACCTCGATCTTGAAAGTCTTGGCTTCCGGATCGCCGAGGAACGAGCCGGGGCCGCTTGCGGACGTGAATCCGCCGATGCGGATCGGCTCGGCGGCGCGCGCGGAACGCGGATCGAGCGACACCGCCGCAACCAGCACGGCGGTTGCCACGACCGCGGATTTCATCGCCACCTGCATCGTCTTCTCCCCTCGCATTGCGCCCGAGTCCATGGCGCTCGCCGATGTCTACTCGGCTTGTTGTCGATCTCGCTCCTCTTCAGCCGAGGCTCATCGCGATCCGGCGCAGGGCCGCGACGAACTGCGCTTTTTGCGCGCCGAGGATGTGGTCGAGCTGGCGATCATGGGCAACGGCATGGCGCCGCAGCGTTCGCAGCAATCGCCTGCCCGCAGCGGTCAAGTACAGGGCATGCACTCTCCGGTCTCCGCGCGCGCGGCGCCGCTCGATCAGCCCGCGGCGTTCGAGATCGTCGAGCGCCGGCGTCAAAGTCGACTTGTCGCGGCCGCTCGCGCGGCTGAGCGCGGTTTGCGTCAGGCCGGGATTGTGGTCGATCAGGGTCAAAATGGCAAAGCGCCGCGGCTTGAGATCGCTCGCCCCGACGCGCTGCGCGAAGGCGCGGAACGAGGCTTCCTGGGCAAGCCGCAGATGGAAGCCGATCATGTCGGCAAGCGGCCCGAGCGCGATCCCGTTCGGCAACATCTCCGTATCGTGACGCGCGAGCCCGGCCGGTGTGCGACCCATTCCGCTGCCCTCCGGCTGATGCAAGCTTGCGGCAAGTCTCCCGAGCTGGCAAGATAGTGCGGTCCAAAATAGTATGGTGTCAAACCAAATACCGGCATCGTTGGGGCCGGCAAAGCTCTCGCGGGAGGCATGATGGAGCGCTCGTTCGCGCGCGAGGTCGAATCGCTCAGCCTCGGCGCGGGCGAGACCTTCCGGGGCGAGGGCATCGTCGCCGTCGCCAAGGCGCTGCTGCAATCGGGCGTGAGCTACGTCGGCGGCTATCAGGGCGCCCCGGTATCGCATCTGCTCGACGTGCTGGTCCAGGCCGAGAATGTGCTTGCGGACCTCGGCGTTCATCTGGAGACCTGCACCAACGAGGCGGCCGCCGCCGCGCTGCTCGGAGCCTCGATCAATTACCCGCTGCGCGGTGCGGTCACCTGGAAGTCGATCGTAGGCACCAATGTGGCGGCGGATGCGCTGTCGAATCTCGCCTCTCCCGGCGTGATCGGCGGCGCGCTGATCGTCATCGGCGAGGACTACGGCGAGGGCGCGAGCGTCATCCAGGAACGCTCCTACGCGTTCGCGATGAAGTCGGGCGTCTGGCTACTCGATCCGCGTCCCGATCTGCCGACGATCGTGCGCTGCGTCGAGCAGGGCTTCGAGCTTTCCGAGGCGACGCACGCCCCGGTCATGCTGGAGCTGCGCATCCGCGCCTGCCATGTCACGGGGGAATTTGCCGCCAAAAACAATCGCCGCCCGGCCTATTCCGGGCTGAACCGCATCGCCGGCCCACCGCCCTTCCAGTACGGCCGGCTGTCGCATCCGCCGGTCACCTTCGCGCAGGAGCGCCGCAAGGTCGAGGAACGCCTGCCGGCCGCCCAACGCTTCATCCGCGCCCACGAGCTCAACGAATTCCTGCACGGCGATCTGACCGACGTCGGCATTGTCGTGCTGGGCGGCCTTTGCAACAACGTGCTGCGCGCGCTGGAGCGCCTTGGCCTTGCCGACGTGCTCGGGGCAAGCCGGGTTCCGCTCCACGTGCTCAACGTCGCGTATCCGCTGGTACCGGAAGAGGTGCGGGAATTCTGCGGCACGAAACGCGCGGTGCTCGTCGTCGAGGAGGGTTATCCGGATTACGTGCAGCAGACGATCGAGGTCGAGCTGCGACGCAGCGGCCTTTCCACCCGCGTGTTCGGCAAGGGCTGCCTGCCGAAGGCCGGCGAATACACGTCCGCGGTCCTGCTCGACGGCCTCGCCGCGTTCCTCGCCGATGCGCGACCTTCGGGCCTCGACGTCGAAGCCGTGGTCGAGCGCACGCGTGCGTTCAAGGCACATCGCGAGGCCGCCGCCGCGGTGCTCGGCGAATTGCCGGCCCGGCCGCCGACGTTCTGCACCGGATGTCCCGAGCGGCCGGTCTTCACCGCCATCAAGCTGATGGAGCGCGAGATCGGCCGGACGCATATCAGCGCCGATATCGGCTGTCATTCGTTCGCGACGTTCGCGCCGTTCAGCCTCGGCAATTCGATTCTGGGCTACGGCATGAGTCTCGCGAGCGCGGCTGCGGTCGCGCCAAATTTTCGGCGCCGCCCGATCGCGATCATGGGCGACGGCGGCTTCTGGCACAACGGCGTGATCACCGGCGTCGCCGGGCAATTGTTCAACGCCGGCGACGGCGTGTTGATCGTGATGCAGAACGGCTATACGTCGGCGACCGGGCAGCAGGCGATGCCGTCAAGCGCTGCGAGCCGCACCGGCCCGCCCGGCATGGACATCGAGAAAACGCTGCGCGCGCTCGGCGTGAAATGGCTGCGCAAGGTGCGCACCTACGGCGTCGCCAAGATGCTGGCGAGCCTCAAAGATGCGATGCGCAGTGCCGAGCGCGGACTCAAGGTGATCATCGCCGACGGTGAATGCCAGCTCGCGCGGCAGCGCCGCTTGCGGAGCGCGGAGGCGCAAAAACTCGCGCGCGGAAAGCGGGTGGTGCGGGCGCGCTACGGCGTCGACGAGGAAATCTGCACCGGCGACCATTCCTGCATCCGGCTCTCCGGATGTCCGTCGCTCACCGTGAAATCCAACCCGGATCCGCTGCGCCGCGATCCCGTCGCGACCGTTCTCGAAAGCTGCGTCGGCTGCGGCTTGTGCGGGGAGGTCGCGCACGCGGCGGTACTGTGCCCCTCGTTTTACCGCGCGGAGGTCATCCGCAATCCGAACTTGTTCGATCGCCTGCTGTTCGCCTGGCGCAATCGCGTCATCGGCTGGCTCGGCGGCGGGCGCATCGCAGAGGCGCCGCAATGATGCGTCGGCCGATCACCGTGCTCATCGCCGCGCTCGGCGGCGAGGGCGGCGGCGTGCTCACCAATTGGGTGGTGGCCGCGGCGGCGCGGCACGGCTTGGCGGTGCAGAGCACGTCGATCCCGGGTGTCGCGCAACGCACCGGCGCCACGACCTATTACGTCGAGGTGATGCCGACCCCGGCCGCCGAGCTCGGCGGGCGGCGGCCGGTGTTCGCGCTGCATCCGGGGATCGGCGACGTCGATGTGTTGGTCGCGAGCGAGTTGCTCGAGGCCGCACGCGCCGTCGCCGCGGGATTCGCCTCCCCCGACCGCACCTGCGTGATCGCCTCGACACACCGGTCCTTGGTGATGGAAGAAAAAATGGCGATGGGTGACGGCCGGCTCGACGGCGAGCATTTGCTGCGCGCCATCGAGCGCCATGCCCGGGAGAACCGGCTGTTCGACATGGAATGTTTGGCGAAGCAGAGCGGCTCGATGGTCAACGCGGTGATGCTCGGCACGATCGCCGGTTTGGACATTCTGCCGATTCCGCCGGAGCGCTTCGAGACTGCGATCCGCGAGGACGGCAAAGCGGTCGAGGCCAATCTGCGCGGCTTCGCGGCAGGTGTTACGGCCGTGCGGCGGGGGAATCCTGCACGGGTCGCAGTGGCGGCGCACGACCGCGCCGCGAGCGCGGCCGACAGCCCGCTCGCCAAGGCCGCGGCCGAGCTCCCGGCTTGCGCGCGAGACATCGCGCTCGAAGGCATCCGCCGGCTCGTCCACTACCAGGATGCAAGCTATGCCGAGCTTTATCTGCGCCGCCTCGCATCGATCCGCGACGCCGATGCGCGCGCCGGCGCGGGCGGCAAGCTCCTGCGCGAGACCGCGCGGCACCTCGCGCTGCGCATGTCGTACGAGGACGTGATCCGCGTCGCGCAGGCGAAGCTCGATCCCGCGCGCCGAGCGCGGATCGTGAGCGGCATGCAGGCTGACTACGGAGAGCCGATTGCGATCGCCGAGTTCCTCAAGCCCGGATTGGACGAGCTCGCCTCGGTGATGCCGCCCCGGATCGCGCGCGGGCTTTTGCGGTTGCGGCAACGCTGGCCCCGATTGGCACGGCTGCACTGGGGCATGACGGTGCGCAGCACCTCGATCCTCGGCTACCTGCAATTCTCGCTGCTGCGGGCCCTGCGGCGCTGGAGGCCGCGCACGCATCGCTTCGAGGAGGAGCAGCGCGCGATCGAGGCATGGCTCGCACGCATCGACGCCGCCGCAAAAATCTCCGCAGAGCTCGCGATCGAAGTCGCCGAATGCGCCCGGCTGATCAAAGGCTACGGCGACACCCACAGGCGCGGCAGCGCCAATTACGCGGCGATCGACAGCCGCGTGGTTCGCCCGGCGCTCACCGGCCGCCTCGCACCCGTGCGTGCCGTCGATGCGATTGCGAGCGCGCGCACGGCGGCGCTCCTCGACGCAGAAGGCGAAAGCCTCGCGCGCTGCCTTGCCGAGATCGAGGTCGGCATGACGGCCTCGGCCGGATGAAATTTAGGGCGTGTACTCATAGGTCGAGACGGCTCAGATCAGCCCCGTTGATGTCCGCTATGCCCCCTGACAGCGGGCGCCAAAGCGGACATCGCGGCAAGTCCGGGTGGTGCCATAACCGGACTCACGCGCCGCAGCAAACATCAGGCAGGGCCGTTCCCATGGTCAGTTTCGTGTATTTCATGCAATCGTGGATACTGACACTCATCAGTCAGATCTTTGACCTAGAATCCACTCGAGCGGGCGCGGACGAAACTCAAGCTCGCGCCCGGCTTTCTCGTTCGAAGCGCCCCTAAGCTTCGTCGCGTAGTACACCGCGTCGGGGCCTGACGCCCGAAGCGCCTCTTCTTCGCTGACGCGAGGCGGCGCAGGTGCTCCTGCAGCACGCGCGAACGCCGTCAGCCACAAGTGCTGAGGCGACGGGTTTCCGTCGACGATGTTGTATGCTCCCGGCGAGCACTCCAGCGCGGCAGCGGTTGCCCCGGCCGCATCGTCGATATGCACGAAGCTGTAGACGCCCTGGCCCTCACCGATAATCGGAACCTGCTTTTGCCGCACCTGATCACCAATATCGCCCTCGCGCGTATACCAGGTGCCGGGGCCGTAGAAGAATCCGTAACGTAGCGCGACGAACTCGATTCCTGGCGTCGCCGATGCGCGCGCTTCCAATTCCCGATAGGTGCCGGCGGTGGCCTCGACTCTCGGGGACGCGCTGGAGATGAACGGGACGGACTCGTCCGCCAGCCCCGCGCCGGGCGCATACCAGTATCCGGAGCTTTGCAGCAGGTAGCGGCGCACGCCCGCATCGCGAAGCGCCGCAAGCAGGTTCATGTTGCCTTCCACTTTGACTTTGCGATCGCGTTCCGCCGCTGCCTTCATCTCGGCGGGCGTGTAGTGCCGGGGCAGTGAGGTCAATTCGTTGATCACAGCGTCGGGCCAGATCCGTCCGACGGCAGCCTTCACCGCAGCGGCATCCAATGCGTCGGCGATGACCGCTTCCGCGCCAATTTCCTTCAACGCAGGTGCGGAATCCGGCGATCGCGCAAGTGCGAATACCTCATGCTGATTCGCTCTCAGGCGACGAACCAGCGGCCGGCCGATCGCACCGCTCGCCCCGGCGATCAAAATTCTCATCGCGCTTCCATTCAGCTCCCTTTGCGGCGAATCGAAGCGAGGCGCAAGTGATGGTCAGTCTGGTAGTACGAAGATTCCGCTTTTCATCGCCTAGTCACTCGTCCTACTCCGTCAGAGGGGTGGTCAGTTTTTTGTCTTCTGTGTCGATGACAAAGACCGCAAGCAGCTTTGCCGGCTCGGTCTTGCTCGCATTGCGGCTGACGCGATGGATGGAGCCCGGCGTCTCGTACCAACTTTCCCCCGCGCGGTAGACCCGCTTGGGTCCGTCATTTACCTGTGACTCAATTTCTCCAGACACAACGTACGCGAAGATGAAAGCCGATTTTGCGTGGGCGTGCGAAGCCGACGCTCCCCCCGGCGCATAGTCAACGACCCGGACGACCAGTGATTTGCCGGGAATATTGGGTATCGCCTGCTCGAAGTGCGGCGTGACCGTTTCGCCTTCTTGAGCAGCAGCAGGCATTGCGGGGGCGATGGCGACAGCAGCACAAGCGACGCTGATGAAGGATCTGATATTCATCATACTCGTTCTCCACAACATTGGGCGGCCCGCCCCGCCGAAGAGCGTAATGAGCCGCTTCATGTCAGCCCCTCGATGGATCGACCAAGACTACCATTCCAGCAGAATTAGCGGGTTGCGACATATGCTGTCAGGTCCAGCTTCGAGGGTTTCGAAATAAATAGTTGTGCATCAATGGCTTGCGGGCCATCTGGATGTCTTAGGCACCACACGATCGGGCTGGTTCCGGGCGCGGTCTATTCGGTACGGCGCTCTGTTCAAGGATATACAACTCAACCGCAGCCAACAGTTCTGATTTCCTGCCTGCAGTTCAGAAACACTGGGGGGACGCGGGGAAATGGTCGCTCGCGCAAATGTCGCTCATGCCGGGCTCGCATCGTACACGCGTCTGCGCAGCAATGAACGATCGAGAGGCTCGACGAGGAATACGATCACGGATCGTCGCCGGCGCAAATCAGCACCGCAAACGGGAACTCGCCTTGTGTGGTCGCGATCCTGGAAAGCTCGATACACCGCCGCATCATTCGCCGGTCAACGGCGTCGGTCGTCCATTGATCCATGCTGCCGTTCACTCCTGCTCGGGGTGCGCACGCGGCCGCCTGCGAGGCGGCCGCCAAGTCACGGGTCAATAGCTCTGATGCCGAAAAGGTTGCAGTTGCGGGCCGCGCCACGAACCACAGCCTGACGTTCGGCAGGCCTCGCTACTTGACGGCCTCGGCACCGGCCTTTGCTACCTGGCCATCCTGGGAGGAGAGCCCTCCCGAAACCCCGATCGCGCCAATGATATTGCCGTCGAGCGTGATCGGCACGCCGCCTTCCGCCAAGATGACGCCGCCGTAGCTCAGCGCGCCCACGCCCGCGACATTGGCAAGTCGATCCTCGAACACCTTGCTCGGTCGGCGGAAGTCGATCGCGGTCCGTGCCTTGCCTTCGGCGATCCGGACGGAACCGTATTGCGCATTGTCCATGCGGTGCAGCATCACGAGATGCCCGCCGCTGTCGAGGATCGCGATCACCTGCTGCCAATTGTTCTTCGTCGATTCGGCTTCGGCTGCCGCCATCACCTTCTTGGCGGCCTCGAACGAGATCGGCGGCCCATAGGGGAGCGGCGGCGCGGCGGCGGCGGGCGCACCCGGGGCGGCGGGCGGCTGCTGCGCCGAGGCGGGAATCGCCGCCAACAGTGCGATTGCGGTCGCAGTCACGAGTGCTTTGCGGGTGATCATGATTCCTCCCGTTGTTTGATTCTGCGCTTGCGCCCAACGCGCGCGGCTCATCATAGATGTTGCCGCGAGACCTTGATACCGGCTGCGCGCAGATGTGATCGAAGAAACCGTCGATCTATTTCGATGCTTGTTCGGCTCTCGCCAGCAGCGCGCGGGCGCGGGCGACGACGGGCTCGTCGACCATCTTGCCGTCGAACACGAACGCCCCCTGCCCGGCCGCTTGCGCGGCCGCGAATGCCGTGACGAGCCGCCGAGCGCGATCGATTTCCTCCGGCGTCGGCGAGAACGCCGCGTTGAGGATCGGCACCAGGCTCGGATGCACGCAGGTCGCGCCGTCGAACCCGAAGTTGCGGGCCTCGCGCGCCGCACGTTGCACACCCTCGACGTCGCGGAAATCGGCAACGCTGCGCAGCATGCCGAACGAGAACAGGCCCGCGGCTTTCGCCGCGAGGTGCACCAGGAGCTTCGGCAGCCGCAGCACCTCCGGCGTCGGCTCGGCGCCCATCGCGGTCGCCATGTCCTCGCTGCCGGCGACGAGCGCGAAGGTCCGCGCGCTCGCCGCCGCGATCGTTCGCGCCTCGAGCACGGCACCGGCGTCCTCCAGCATCGGCACCAGCACCACGCGCGTCCCGTGCTCCATGCTCGAGAGCTGCGCGTCGATGCGCGAAACGTCGGCAGCCGCGCGGACCTTGGGCACGAACAGCCCGAACGCACCGGCCCGGCAGGCCGCCGCCGCGTCGTCCAGCCCCGGCTCGCCGCCATTGATCCGCACGAACACCTTGGCGCCGTCGCGGCCGACCGACGGGACCGCATCTTGCAGCCGGGCACGCGCGGGAAGTTTCTCCTGCGGCGCGACCGCATCCTCGAGATCGAGGATCAGCGCGTCGGCGCCGCGCTCGTTCGCGCGCGCGAGAAATTTCTCCGAGCTCGCCGGCACGTAGAGCAGCGAGCGGATCATGCGGCCGCCCCGTCCCGGCGCAGCGCCGCGATCGCATCGGGATCGTAGCCGGCCTCGGCAAGGATCGCGTCGGTATGCTCCCCGAGTTTCGGCGCGGGCCGCCGCCACACGCCGGGCGTCGCCGAGAGCCGCGGCACGATGTTGTGCATCGGGATCGTGCCGAGATCCGGGTCCTCGACCTCGACCAGGATTTCCCGCGCGCGGAAATGCGCGTCGCCGACCGCGTCGGCGATGTCGTAGACCGGACCGACCGTGACGCCCGCCGCGCGCATGTGCGCGAGCGCATCGGCGCGCGTGCGCTGCGCGAACCAGGCGCCGACCGCCTCGTCGACGACCGCGCGGTTGCGCACGCGATCGCTGTTGGTGCGAAAGCGCGGATCTTCGAGCATGTCGGCGCGCCCGATCACTTCGAACACGCGTCTCGCCATGCTCTGGATCGAGGCCGACATCGCCACGTACTTGCCGTCGGCGCAGCGATAGACGTTGCGCGGGGCGGTCGTGCTCGACCCGCTTCCGGTGCGCCGTTTCACGGCGCCGGTCGCGCGGAAAATCGCGGCTTCCGGACCGAGCACGGAGAACATCGCTTCGAGCAGCGACACGTCGATGACCTGCCCGCGCGCGGCGGAGCGCTGACGCGCGAAGAGCGCCGTCGTCACCGCGTTCGCCCCATAGAGGCCGGCGATCATGTCGGCGAGCGCCAGCGGCGGCAGCACCGGCTCGCGGTCGGGAAAGCCGGTGCGCGCGGCAAGGCCGCTCATCGCCTCGACCAGCGTGCCGAAGCCGGGCAGCTGCGCATAGGGCCCGGTCTGGCCAAAGCCCGAGATGCGCACGAGGATCAGATCGGGATTGATTGTCTGCAGCACGTCGGGCCCGAGTGCCATCGCTTCGAGCGTGCCAGGCTTGAAATTCTCGATCAGCGCGTCGGCGCATTTTGCGAGCCGCAACAGCGCTTCTCTGCCGGCCTCGCTGCGCAGGTTGAGCACGATCGAGCGCTTGTTGCGTGCGTAGACCTTCCAGAACAGCGGCGCACCCTCGTCGAGCCAATCGCGCAGCGGATCGCCGTGCGGCGGCTCAATCTTGATCACATCGGCGCCGAGATCGCCGAGCTGCAGCGAGAGCATGTTGCCGGCGACGAGACGGGAAAGATCGAGCACCCGCACGCCATCGAGCGGGCCCTGCCGGCTCGGGTCGAAGCTGACGATTCGAGCTGCCATTCCGGGCTCCGGAGCGGCGCGCCGCGGAACCTCTATCACTCCGCGATTCCCAGCATTGTCCTTGTCTTGCGCAGGCCCTCCTGGTGCGGCGTGAACATGCGCCCGCCGATGACGCCGCCGTCGACCACGATGTCCTCGCCGTTGACGAAGCTTGCGCGGTCCGACGCGAGCCAGCAGACGCACTGCGCGATGTCGTCGGGCACGCCGGCGCGCGGAATCGGCTGGGCGGTGGCATAGACGCCCTTGATCTTGTCGGCGAGCGCGTCGGCCTTGCTCGTGTCCTGCATGCCCAGCGCTTTGGCCAGAATGCCGGTCGCGATCGCGCCGGGCGACACCGAATTGACGCGCACGCCGGATTCGCCGAGCTCCATCGCGACGCATTTCGTCAGATGCACCACCGCGGCCTTCGCGGCGCTGTAGACCATCGAGCTCGAATAGCCGGCGAGGTGCGCGGCGATCGAGCCGTTGTTGATGATCGCGCCCGCGCGCTGGCGCTTCATGATCGGCGCGGCGTGCTTCATGCCCAGCATGACCGAGCGCACCAAGAGCGCCATGGCGCGATCGAAGCCGTCGACCGGAATGCCTTCGATGCCGCCGGTCGGCGCCGGACCGCCGGCATTGTTGAATAGCGCATCGAGCCGTCCGTGCCGGTCGAGCACGTGGCGGATGAGCCGTTGCCAATCCGACTCCTCGGTCGCGTCCGCCGCCACGAAGCTCGCGTGCGAGCCGAGCCGTTTGGCGACCGCCTCGCCCTGTTCCTTGCGCCGGCCGGTGAAGACGACCCGCGCGCCTTCCTCGACGAACAGCTCTGCCGTGCGCTCGCCGATGCCGCTCGTCGCCCCGGTGATGATCGCGACCTTGCCATCGAGCATGCCCATCGGATCCTCCCTGCAATGCGGGTTCTGATACCCATCGGCACACGCGGAAAGTCAAGGGCGCGGCCGAGACCGGAAGTTTCACGGAGATCTGTAGGGCGCGCTACGAACGCGTCAGGTCCATTTCTGTGAGCTAGCCACGAACGACGGAAGCCCCTACTGCCGCGACGTCACATTATAGGCGGATTGGCCGGTCAAGATTGTCGCCCAAGGACGCATCCCAAGGACGGCATCCAATGCGCCGGTGCTTGGAAAATCGGAGTGTCTGAATGAGAACCGTCATAGTCGCAGGGATTGCCGCAGCATTGATCGTTCCCGCCTATGCGCAGTCGGGCTCGTCCTCCGCCAATGGCGTTCCGGTCGGAACGCCATCCAAGAACCGCGAGGAGAAGTACAGGCTCGATCCCAAGGAGGTCGACGCGGCATATCGCGCGACGATGAAACGGATTCCCGCACAGAGCGGCGGCGCATCGGATCCGTGGCAGAACGTAAGGAGTTCCGGCGACAAGAAGTGACCGGAGCGCACGCGTTCCACTCGCAGAGCAGAACGCGCAGTCGCGGAATCACGATCCATTCACTATCGAGTTCTGGAAAGCCCAATCGATCCGCTGCGGCAGTTGGAGCAGCTTGCTGCGGGATGGTGGGCGCGGCTGGGATCGAACCAGCGACCCCTACGATGTCAAGGTTGCGGCCCTTGCGCGCATTGTCTTGTTCGCTCATGCTTTTTTCTCGCCGCTGGCGACCACTGCCCAAACGGTGCCCAACTTGCGCATCGTGTTAGCCCGGTGCTCGGCGGAAACACTCGCATAGCGTTCGACCATCCGCAGCGAAGCCCAGCCGCCCTCCTGGCGCAACGTTTCGAGATCGATACCGCTCATCACGCACCACGACGCCCAATGGTGTCGCCAGTCGTGCACGGTAAAGTTCACGATGCCGGCCCGACGGCACGCCGTGGCGTGCGCTTTCTTGATCGGCGACCCGCCCGGAAGCGCATAGGCGCGCGGGTCGGCATAGGGAACGCCAAGCCGATTCAGGAATACACGCCCTTCGCCCGGACTGCCAGCGCTGACCCATAGCGCGTGCAGTGCCTTGCGCGTGGGGTCTTGCATAGTCACGGTGCGGGGCTCGCCGCTCTTGGTCTCCGCGATGAACAGCGAATTTGCGGCCCAATTGACATGTTGCCAGTCGAGGCGAAGCGCCTCGCCAATGCGTAGACCCTGGAAACACAGAGTGATAGCGATTGGCCGTACGTGATTCGCGTAGGTGTTGAGCAACCGCGCTTCCTGGTCCTTGCTCAGAAACCGGATGCGCTTGTTCTGGATGCGCAGGGTGCGATGCACCTTGGGCGCATCGAAATCGCCATTTCGGGCGGCATAGTTCAGCGCGGCCTGGAGCACGCAGCGGAAACGATCGACGGTCGCGGGCGCGAGCGCGGCGCAACGCTGTTTCGTGAACTCGGCGAACGCCGCCGCTGCCCGGCTGATCGGCCAGTCACCGATCTCGTTGTTGAGCTGGTCAAGCCGCCACAGATCGTAGGGGCGCACGCCGCCAGGGCGGTTCATGTAGGCAAGTCCGGCGTCGGCGATGTTCATGCTTTGCGGCCGCCCGCCAGGACCGTGAAGCAGCTCGCGGCGGATGTCTGCCTCAAGGCGCGAGCGGTAGGCTTCGGCATCTTCCTTTCGATCGCAGCCCGTAGAGTGCTCTTTGACGATGCTGCTTTCGCGGCCGACACGGATCGAACCACGGATGTGCCAGAGCCGGCCACGGCGGCGGATGGTGAGCATTTCATGGCCTCCAGGAGGGCAGCATACTGTTGTTCGGTAACGAGGAAGGTTCGGCGGTCGCGACGCAGGATGGCGATACCATAGCGGGCAAAGGTTCGGCGTACGCTGCGCTCCCGGTCGGCTCCGGCATAGTGGAGCGCCTCGGCGATTTCGCCAAGGGTGTAGAGCCGGAAACTCGGGCCGCGCGACACCGGTCAGCCTCACAACGAACCGCAGCGTCCGGCGTCTGACTGCGCGTGTAACCAGAAGGACCGACACACTCGATGAAACCATAGGCCACCAGGGTACCGCGACGTCTTACCGTCGTCCTCGCCACACTGCGCACAGGCCTGGGCGCGCGCCCCAGATTCGAGTGCGCGCCCGCCACTGGCGGTTTCAAAGCTCGGAAGCTTGGGAGCGCCCATTGCCGCAACGATTTCCCGAGCTTTGTCAAAACTCGGGGCCTGACCTTCTTCCGAGCTTTTAGAATAGCGAGAAATGCCTGTCCCCGTAGCGTTTCCCGAGCTTCCGAGCTTTGAAGGGGGGATGTAGGGTGCGCACGCCTGTTCGAACAGCTCGCGGACGTATCCCTGGCCTCGCGCGGGATGATAGACCTCCTGCGGAAAGACGTGGAACGGCTTGAGCATCCGCGCCAGCGCGCGGGCCGTTATCGGCTTGTCGTGTTTCCAGTGCGCCCAAGGGCGCGCGTCGTCCTTCACAAGCTCGGCAACCAGCTCCGTCGTGGTGATTTCCGGGACCCCCAAGGTTTCGAAGATCTTGCTGACGTCGGTAAGCAGCTCGACCGAGATGCTGTCCTCGGCAAGATCGGTGCCAGACAGGGCCTTGGCCGCGTCCCGTGCCAGGCTGGGCCAGTTCCCCCCGACGGCTTCGGCGATGGCAAGCAATGGTCGCCAGTTATCTGCCTGGCGGTCGTTCAGGCCCTTGGGAATCTCGGGATTCGCGTTGGCAAGACTGGATACGTGGTCCTCGGCCCAACGTCGGGCCTGGCTTCTCAAGTCCCGGAACTCGTCGGTGTCGCCGCTCCTCAGCCGCTCAACCGGCTGGGAGGGTGCCTTGCGCTGCATCGGGATGATGATGGAGCGGTCGGCGTGGGTGTCGGCCAACACCCTGATCGTTGCGATCGCCTTCGGAGCCCACGTCGAGAAGCGCCGAGCTTTGTATGCGCCATTGATCTCGACGTTGCGAATCACGTGGGACGCGGTCCGGGTGTGGCCGCAGTTGAGGATGCCACGCAGCTCCTCATTGTCCCTTACGAAGGAGTCCGCCTCGTCGATGAGCAACGTTGGGCAAACGTCCTCAACATACCGGAACAGCGCGGAGGCGCTGATGTTGCTTGCCAATTCTGACCGCGGCGTCAGCCAATACAGCACAATCAGCACTCGCGTTTTGCCGCAGCGCTTCTCCGGGGACGACAGGGCCAGAAAGGGTGTGATGTCGCAGGCATCCAGCGTCCAGGCATGGAGCACCCATAGCCCGATTGCTAAGTCACCATGTTTTGGCAGGACGCAGTAGCGATTCAGTTCCTTCCGAATTGCTTCGAGGAGAACCGCACCGTCGACAGGCGTTTCCCACGGCTCCACATGCCAATGCGGCAGTGCCGTGCTTTCGTTCTGTTTGCTCGCGCGGCGGGAACGTACCTCCTTGTCCAGGGCGGTGACCGGCACATCGAGCTGCTGAGCGAACTCCCTACGAGCCCGCGCATACTCGAATGCCGACATGGCGGTGAGCTTTGCGACTAGCTCCTCTGCAGTGGGATCGGAGAGCTTGCCGAATGAGCGCTCGACCTCCTCCTGGAGGCGCGCAGCGTATTTTTCCGCAATGCCCTCGGGATATTTCTCGAACAGGGAGATGATCCCCGCGACGGTCCAACCTAATTGCTTGAGCCATCCCACCGCGTGATGGAATTGCTCAGAACGGCGGCCAACCTCGACGCCATCCCGGATAAGTGCGAGTAGATCGGCCGGCAGCTCTCCTTCTTCCATTGCCGCGCCGGCCTTGCCGTTACCGCTGCCCATCGATTGTTGTTTCGTCGGTCGCGGGAAGGCTTCTCGCAATTCGTCAGCCGACCAGCACTTATCTGAATGATCGAGAATTCTGGTCGCCGTCGTGATACGGCCGCGCTCTTGTTTGGCGGCATTCGGGAAATTCGGCGTGCCGGCAACGCGATAGGGCTGGGTGATTACGCCCGTGTCGTGATCGGCACCAATGGCGGCAGCGCAGCCCCGAGTTCCTGCGCCTCCGTGGCTGGAAGCGCCCGGTCCAGGAACAGCCACAGATGCCGGTTCCCCGGTGACGTTTCGACGACCAACGAGGGCAGCAGATCGAGGCTTCCGGCTCGGCCCTTGTCGGCATCACCGTCGACGACGAGGGCGAACACGCCGACGGTATCCTCGGCCTTGCCGCGGCCGCGCGTTCCCGGACGCAGTGCCCTGGGTTCGATATAGGCGTTGTGGCCAGCAGCCGCGTCAGCGAGCGCAGCCTTGGTCATCCCGTCGACGTCGCCGATCTGGAACCGGGTGGTCACTGCCTTGCCATCGAGCGGATGGATGCGCAGGAGTTGCAAGTACCCAGGGTCGGGGACGCCGG
>JBKPDF010000066.1:0-50071 GCA_046727735.1 Pseudomonadota bacterium
TGTCGGCCGGGATCTCGGGGTCGTAGACCGTTTTGAGCGCCGCGACGATGTCGTTGGTGAGCCTCTCCAGTTCCTCCGCGGGCAAAGCGGAGCCCTGCGCCTGCGCGCTCGGCTCGATCCCGGCAGCCTCGTCCGCCGGAGCTTGGGTCATCTCGTCCGCCCTCATGCGAAGAAATCCTGGGCCTTGATCAGCGCCTGCGCAAGGCAGTCGACCTCGGCGGCGGTGTTGTAGAGGCCGAACGACGCCCGGCACGTCGCGGTCACGCCATATCGCGCCAACAGTGGCATGGTGCAATGGGTGCCGGCCCGCACCGCCACCCCGGAATGGTCGATGATGGTCGCAACGTCGTGCGGATGCGCGCCCTGCATGTCGAAGGCGACGATCGGACCCTTGTCGCGGGTGGTGCCGAAGATGCGCACGCGGTTGATCTCGCGCAACCGCTCGTGGGCGTATTTCACCAGATGCGCCTCATGCTCCCGGATACGCGCCTTGCCGATCGAATTGACGTAGTCGATGGCGGCGCCGAGCCCGATCGCCTGGACGATCGCCGGCGTGCCGGCCTCGAACTTGTTCGGCGGATCGCCGTAGGTGACGACGTCTTCGTAGACCTCGCGGATCATCTCGCCGCCGCCGTTGAACGGCCGCATGGCGGCGAGGTGATCGTAGCGCCCGTAGAGCACGCCGGCGCCGGTCGGCCCGTAGAGCTTGTGCCCGGTGAAGACGTAGAAATCGCAGCCGATGTCGCGCACGTCGACGTCGAGATGCACGGCCGCCTGACTGCCGTCGAGCAGCACCGGAATGCCGCGGTCGTGGGCAAGCCGCACCACCTCCTTCACCGGCACGACGGTGCCGGTGACGTTCGACATGTGGGTGACCGCGACGAGGCGCGTACGCTCGCTGAGCAGCTGCTCGAAGGCATCGAGCAGGAAATTCCCGGCGTCGTCGATCGGCGCCCATTTGATCACCGCGCCTTGGCGCTCGCGCAGGAAGTGCCAGGGCACGATGTTCGAGTGGTGCTCGAGAATCGAGAGCACGATCTCGTCGCCTTCCCGCACCCGGTCGGCCCCGAACGTGTAGGCGACAAGGTTGATCGCCTCGGTGGCGTTGCGGGTGAACACGATCTCCTGGGCCTTTTCCGCATTGAGGAAGGCGCGGACTTTCTCGCGCGCGCCCTCGTAGGCCTCGGTCGCGGCGTTGGCGAGATAATGCAGACCGCGATGCACGTTGGCATATTCGGCCGTATAGGCATGCTCGAGCCGATCGAGCACGGCGCGTGGCTTCTGTGCAGAGGCGGCGTTGTCGAGGTAAACGAGGGGCTTGCCGTAGATTTTCAGCGCCAGCGCCGGGAAATCCTCGCGGATGCGCTCGACATCGTAGCCGCCGTTGGTCAGTGCCGGGTGCATCGCTATTTTCTCGCTCGCAGCCATTCGGCCGCGGCGCCCGTCAGCGCATCCTTGATGCCCTCGTGCTCCACGATCGCAACCGTCTCGCCGACAAAAGCCTCGATCAGCAGCGCCTCGGCTTCCGCCTGTGGGATGCCGCGGGCCTTGAGATAGAACAGCAGATTCTCGTCGAGCGCGCCCGCCGTCGCGCCGTGGCCGCATTGCACGTCGTCGGCGAAAATCTCGAGCTCCGGCTTGTTGTCGGCCTCGGCATTCTCCGAGAGCAGCAGCGCCTGCGACATCATCTTGCCGTCGGTCTTCTGGGCGCCCGGCCGCACTACGATCTTGCCCTGGAACACAGCACGGCTGTCGCCGTCCAGCACCGATTTGTTGAGCTCGCGGCTGAATCCGCCCGGGACGGCATGGTCGACGAGCAGCGTATTATCGACGTGCTGCCGACCTTTGATGAGGGTTGCGCCGTTGAGCGCGAGATTCGCCCCCTCCCCGGCAAAGCGTACGAACAGCTGGTTGCGGATCACGGCGCCGCCGGTCGTATAGACGAGATCGCGCAGGCGCGCATTTCGGCCGAGCGAGATCATCAGCGTCGAAACGTGAATCGCGTGAGTCCCTTCCGTGCCGATCTTCACGTGATCCACCTCGGCACCCTCGCCGACGAAAAGCTCGAGCGCGGTGTTGACCTGGTAATCGAGGCCTTCCGGACCTTCATGGCTCTCGAGAAGAGTCGCCCGTGCGCCGTCCTCGATCACGACGGCCGAGCGGGTGAACAACGCGGCGGCGGTGTCCGAACCGAAGGCGAAAACCAGATGGATGGGCCGGTCGAGCTTGGCATCGCGCGCGACGTGAACGAGCGCGCCGTCGCTCATGAACGCGGTATTGAGCGAGACGGCGACATCCTCGGTCGGCACGGCCGTCGCGAGGCGGCTCAGCAGCAACGGATCGCTCTCGGCCAGCGCTTGCGCCATCGGCCGGATCGTAAGGCCGGATTCGAGACCGGCGAGATCGGACAGCTCCGGTACGAACGCGCCGTCGACGAACGTGATGCGACGCGCGTCGATGCCGGCCAAGAGCCTTCCGGCCCGCTTGGCCCGCTCTTTGGCTCGCGCGTCCGGCGGCGCGGCGAGCGGCTTTGCGTCCCGCATCAGCGCGCGCAGATCGGTATATTTCCATTCCTCGATGCGCCGGTGCGGCAGGCCGTGCGCATCGAAGCTCCGGAACGCCGCCGCGCGCCGCTCGGCGATGCCGCGGTCGCCCGGAAGCTTCGCCCGGTTGGCGGCGAATGCCTCCGCGAGCGCCGTCTCGGCCGCGGTCTTGATGGGTTTGATCTCGGCGCGCATCACGGTTCCGCGGAAAATCAGGCCGCCTCGGGCTGGAATTGGGCGTAACCCCGGGCCTCGAGCTCGAGCGCGAGATCCTTGCCGCCGGTCTTCACGATGCGGCCCTTCGAGAGCACGTGGACGACGTCGGGCACGATGTAGTTGAGCAACCGCTGATAATGGGTGATCACCACGATCGCCCGATCGGGAGCGCGCAGCCGGTTGACCCCGTCGGCGACGATTTTCAACGCATCGATGTCGAGGCCGGAATCGGTCTCGTCGAGCACACACAGCCTGGGCTCAAGCAGCGCCATTTGCAGGATCTCGTTGCGCTTCTTCTCGCCGCCGGAGAACCCGACATTGACCGCGCGGCGCAGCATCTCCGGCTCGATGCCGAGGCGGGCAGCGACTTCTCTCACCCGCTTCATGAACTCCGGGGTCGAAAGCTCGGGCTCGCCGCGCTTCTTGCGCTGGGCGTTGAGCGCGGTGCGCAGGAACGTCATCGTGGTGACGCCGGGGATTTCCAGCGGATACTGGAAGGCGAGGAAAAGGCCTTTCGCGGCGCGCTCGTCGGGCTCCAGCGCCAGCATGTCCTCGCCCTCGAACAGCACCCGGCCGCCGGTGACTTGGTATTCCTCCTTGCCGGCCAGCACATAAGCGAGCGTCGACTTGCCCGAGCCGTTCGGTCCCATGATGGCGTGCACCTCGCCGGGATCGACCGCGAGGGTGAGCCCATCGAGGATCTTTCTGCCCTCGATCTCGACCTGCAGGTTCTCGACTTCCAGCATCGGCATTCGGATCATTCCTTCCATGACATTCGCGGGCGCGTCACTTTGCCTCTTCATCGTCATTGCCGGGCTTGACCCGGCAATCCATCCGGCCTGTCCCACGAGCGGAGAAGTCGCATGGATGCGCGGGTCAAGCCCGCGCATGACCAGTGGCTGGACTCACCCGACGCTCCCCTCCAGGCTGATCGAGATCAGCTTCTGCGCCTCGACCGCGAACTCCATCGGGAGCTGCTGCAGCACGTCTTTGACGAAACCGTTGACGATGAGCGCCACCGCCTCCTCGGCCGAAAGTCCCCGCTGCCTGCAATAGAACAACTGCGCGTCGGAAATTTTCGAGGTCGTGGCTTCGTGCTCGAACACCGCCGATGAATTCTTCGCCTCGATATAGGGCACGGTATGCGCGCCGCAGTGATCGCCGATCAGCAGCGAATCGCAATTGGTGAAATTGCGGGCGCCGGTCGCCTTGCGGTGGGCGCTCACGAGGCCCCGGTAGGTGTTGTTGGAACGCCCGGCGGCGATGCCCTTGGAGATGATCCGGCTCGAGGAATTCTTGCCGAGGTGGAGCATCTTCGTGCCGGAATCGACCTGCTGGCGGCCGTTCGAGATCGCGATCGAATAGAACTCGCCCCGGGAATTGTCGCCGCGCAGGATGCAGCTCGGATATTTCCAGGTGATGGCGGAGCCGGTCTCGACCTGGGTCCAGGAAATTTTCGAGTTCTTGCCGCGGCAGTCGCCGCGCTTGGTCACGAAATTGTAGATGCCGCCGCGGCCCTCGGCGTCGCCCGGATACCAGTTCTGCACCGTGGAATACTTGATCTCGGCGTCGTCGAGGGCGACGAGCTCGACGACGGCGGCGTGCAGCTGGTTTTCGTCGCGCATCGGCGCGGTGCAGCCCTCGAGATAGCTCACGTAGGAGCCTTTGTCGGCGATGATGAGGGTGCGCTCGAACTGGCCGGTATTGCGCTCATTGATGCGGAAATAGGTCGAAAGCTCCATCGGGCAGCGCACGCCTTCCGGCACGTAGACGAACGAGCCGTCGGAGAACGTCGCGGAATTGAGGGTGGCGTAGAAATTGTCGGTCACCGGCACGACCGAGCCGAGATATTTGCGCACCAGGTCCGGATGCTGCCGGATCGCCTCGGAGATCGGCAGGAAGATCACGCCGGCCTTCTTGAGCTCCTCCTTGAAGGTGGTCGCGACCGAAACCGAATCGAACACGGCATCGACGGCGACTCGCGAGTAGCTGCCCTCGCGCTGGACCCCGGTGAGGATTTCCTGCTCGCGAAGCGGAATGCCGAGCTTCTCATAAGTGCGCAGGATCTCCGGATCGATCTCGTCGAGCGATTTCGGTCCGGTTTTGCGCTTGGGCGCCGCGTAATAATAGAGATCCTGGTAATCGATCGGGCCGTATTCGACCTTCGCCCAGCGCGGCTCCTGCATGGTGAGCCAGCGTCGATAGGCTTCGAGCCGCCAGTTCAGCATCCATTCCGGCTCGTCCTTCTTGGCCGAAATGAAGCGGATGGTGTCTTCGGAAAGGCCCTTGGGCGCCTTCTCGGATTCGATCTCGGTGACGAATCCGTACTTGTACTGGTCGACGTCGATGCGGCGGACCTGCTCGACGGTCTCTTGCACGGCCGGCATTGTTCCCTCCACTGCGGCTTCAAGGGCCGCGGGCCGGATTGCTCGGGTTATGGTCGTTGCTGCTGCGCTTCAACCTCGCTGCGCCAGTCAGGCGGCGATGCCCTCTGATCCCTTATGTAGGGTCCGAGATACCTTTTTCCACGCGCGAATGCACTGATCAACCTCGGATTCCGTCGTGGAATGACCAAGGCTGACCCGAATGGCGCTCCTGGCCAGCGCCGGACCGCAGCCCATCGCAGCCAAAACATGGGACGGCTGCACCTTGCCGGACGAACAGGCGGCGCCGGAAGACACGGCAATCCCTTCGAGATCGAGGGCGATCACGGCGGTATCGGCCCGCACGCCCGGAACTGCGAACAGGGTGGTATTGGGCAGCCGTTCGGCATCGGCCCCGAAGATGATCGTGTCCGGGGACACGCGTCTCAATTCGGCCTCGAAACGATCCCGCAGCGCGGCAATGCGTCCCTGCTCCGCCAAGCCATCCCGCGCGGCAATAGCGGCCGCCCCGAACCCGGCAATGGCCGCCACGTCTTCGGTGCCTGCCCGCGCCCCGCGCTCCTGGCCACCGCCCCGGATCAGGGGATCGGCCACATGCAGGTCCGCCGAGTTGAGGACGAGCGCCCCGGCACCCTTCGGCCCGCCGAGCTTGTGGCTCGAAATGCTGAGCAGGTCGGCGCCCAGCTCGTCGATTGCGAACGGAATCCGGCCCGCGCCCTGCACCGCGTCGACATGCAGCAGCCCGTCCACTGCATGGATCATTTCGGCCGCGTTTCGAATCGGTTGCAGAACTCCGCTCTCGTTGTTCGCGAGCATGATGGACACGAGGACCCGGGCTCCGGACCGAGAGAACTCGGCCAAGCGCGATTCCAGGGCAGCGAGATCGACTACGCCCGCCGCCGTGACCGGGTTTTCCCGGATCGCGTCCTGGGCAAAACGGCCGCCGGAGCGCACGGACGGGTGCTCGATCGCAGAGACGAGTAGGCAATCGCGGGGGCGTCGGTCGCCCCCGACCTCGATCCGGGGGGTGAGCGCCAGCATGTTGGCCTCAGTCGCGCCGGAGGTGAAAATCACCCGCCGCGCCTCGGCCCCGAGAAGGGCGGCCACCTGCTCGCGGGCGCGTTCGATCACGGCTCGCGCGGCGCGGCCTTCCGCGTGCACCGAGGACGGGTTGCCGACGACCTCGAAGGCCGCGAGCATCGCAGCCTTGGCCTGCGGCCGCAGCGGCGCCGTAGCGTTCCAGTCGAGATAGGCCCTTGTCATCGCGCGTCTTGCGCCCTTTATCTCATGCGGAGCTTGCTTTTCGCCTTGCCGGTCATGCTAAAAGCGGCCGCCGGGTTGCCAATCGCCGCGCATCGGCGAGGGCCCGCGCCGTCAAAATACAAGGCGGCCCAAAAATTTAGCCGGCCCGCAGCTCGTAGCCTGCGCGCCGCGTTTGCGTCAAGCGTCGGGCTGCGTCGGCGGTCATCGAGGTTCTCATGCCAGAGGTCATTTTCACGGGCCCCGCAGGACGGATCGAGGGCAGGTATCATCCGGCTCGGCAGAAGAATGCGCCGATCGCGATCGTGCTCCACCCGCATCCGCAGTTCGGCGGCACGATGAACCACCAGATCGTGTACCAGCTCTATTATGCGTTCGCGCATCGAAATTTTGCCGTGCTGCGGTTCAATTTCCGGGGCGTCGGCCGCAGCCAAGGCGCGTTCGACCACGGCCAGGGCGAATTGTCGGACGCCGCCTCGGGGCTCGACTGGGCGCAGTCGCTCAATCCGGAGGCGCGAAGCTGCTGGATCGCCGGGTTCTCGTTCGGCGCCTGGATCGGCATGCAGCTCCTGATGCGCCGGCCGGAGATCGAAGGCTTCATCTCGATCTGCCCGCCCGCGAACCTCTACGATTTCTCGTTCCTCGCCCCCTGCCCCTCTTCGGGCTTGATCATTCACGGCGACAAGGACGCGGTCGTGCCGGCCAAGGACGTCACCGGCCTCGTCGAGAAGCTCAAGACCCAGAAGGGCATCGTCATCGACCAGAAGATCATTCCGGGCGCGAACCATTTCTTCGACGGCAAGGTCGAGCCCCTGATGCAGGCGGTCAATCTCTACCTCGACAAGCGCCTCAAGGGCGACCGCAAGACCAGCGCGGCCTGAATCCCTCCCCTTTAGGGGAGAGTCGGCGCGTAGCGCCGGGGTGAATCCCTCCCCTTTAGGGGAGGGTCGGCGCGTAGCGCCGGGGTGGGGTGTGCTACGGCAACTGGTTCGATTGAATCCGGCCCGAGACCTGTTACACCACCGGCCGGCTTCGGTGGAAAATCCGCCCGGGGCTCTCCCGCGAAGGCAGCGCATGAGCACCTATAAATCCGACCTTCTGCGCGTGCTCTCGGAGCGCGGGTTCATCCACCAGGTCTCCGAGCCCGAGGCGCTCGACGCCCTGGCGCAATCCTCGCGCATCACCGGCTACATCGGATTCGACTGCACCGCGCCTTCGCTCCACGTCGGCTCGCTGGTGCAGATCATGATGCTGCACTGGATGCAGCAGACCGGGCACCAGCCGATCGCGCTGATGGGCGGCGGCACGACCCGCGTCGGCGATCCCTCGGGCAAGGACGAGAGCCGCAGGCTGCTCGACGAGGCGATGATCGCCCGCAATCTCGCCGGCATCCGGGCGGTGTTCGACAAGTTCCTCAAATTCGGGAGCGGCCCCGGCGATGCCGTCATGGCCGACAACGCCGATTGGCTCAACGGGCTCAATTACATCGATTTCCTGCGCGAGGTCGGCCGCCACTTTTCCGTGAACCGCATGCTGAGCTTCGAATCGATCAAGCTGCGGCTCGACCGGCACCAGGAGCTGTCGTTCCTCGAGTTCAACTACATGATCCTGCAGGCCTACGATTTCATCGAGCTCTATCGCCGCTACGGCTGCGTACTGCAGATGGGCGGCTCCGACCAATGGGGGAACATCGTCAACGGCATCGAGCTCGGCCGGCGGATGTGCAACGTGCAGCTATTCGCGCTGACTTCGCCGCTCATCACGACGAACTCGGGGGCCAAAATGGGCAAGACCGCGGCGGGCGCGGTGTGGCTCGATCCCGACGTGGTGAGCCCCTACGATTATTGGCAATTCTGGCGCAACACCGAGGACGCCGATGTCGGCCGGTTCCTCAAGCTGTTCACGGTGCTGTCGCTCGATGAGATCGAGCGGCTCGAATCGCTCGAGGGCCAGGACATCAACGAGGCGAAGAAGGTGTTGGCGACGGAAGCGACCGCGCTCGTGCACGGGCGTGCTGCCGGCGAAACGGCGGCCGCGACCGCCCGCACCACGTTCGAGGAAGGCGGGCTCGCCACCACGCTTCCAACCGTAGACATTCCGGCGGCCGAACTCGCAGCCGGCATCCCGGTTCCGGCGGCATTCGTGCGGTCTGGTCTCGTATCCTCGACCAGCGAGGCGCGGCGTCAGATCAAGGGCGGCGGGCTGCGGATCAACGACGCGGTCATTGAGGACGACCAGGCTGTGCTGACGAATCGCCAGCTTACCGCCGAGGGCGTGATCAAGTTGTCGCTCGGCCGCAAACGACACATTTTGTTGCGCCCAGTGCAACGAAACCAAGTGGAAAGAGTCACGGCCGCGAAGAATTCACGTGATCTCGAGGTGCTAGTCGCGAAGATTCAGGCGCAGCTCGCACCAGACGCTGAAGTCCTCCACGATACAAAACTCCCCGGCAGGCATAGCAAGCGTGAACGCCAAATCGATGTGCTCGTTCGACAACGGATCGGGCAATACACGATGTTAATTGTACTTGACTGTAAAGACTATGCACGACCGGTGGACGTGAAGGGTGTCGAAGAGTTTCACGGATTGGTCTCGGACGTCGGAGCGCACAAAGGCGTGCTCTTTAGCCCTAAGGGCTTTACTCAAGCCGCTAAGGAACGAGCATCTGGATTGCAGATTGACCTCTATAGCCCTGTGGACACCGATCCACACAAATGGCAAACCCGTGTGACCGCACCAACACTGTGCGATTTTAGGAGCGCTTCCCTGTCATTTGGCATTATGACAAGTGCCCCCAAACCTTTTGTGTTCTTACCGCATTTTTGGTCGAAGCTTGTTGCGTATGACCGAGAAGGAAATGAGCTTGGCACTCCCCTTAGCGCGGCGATTCAAAAGTGGAACCAGGGGCAATATCCGACGGAACCTGGCGAGCACAGAGATTTGAACATCTTCGACACTGCCGAAGTCATGGTGGATAATGGCTACGGTGAGCGAATTCCTGCAACGTTGACCGTCTCGCTATTTGTACAGCAACAATTATTCTTCGGACATTTGCCGATCCAACGCGTGTCGGGATTTAAGGACGAGCTATCCGGCGCAATAATCACAAATGCTTTTACAACCGGAATCTTAGATCCGGAGGAAGTCGTGAAAAAATGGACCCAAATTCGCTCTGAGGCGGACGTTCCCTTAACTCCAATGATGAGACTAGCTGGGCTAATTGTGTGGGACGACGAGAGCGAGAACACGACCGAGAACACGACGTAACTTCAAGCCGGCCGATACTCGCGCAACGCTCCGAGGAGGCGCCAGTCCGAACCAAGATAAGATCGGCGCCAGCTATCTGGTCTGGAAATCCTGCGGGCCGGCGGTTTCGGCCGGCGCCCCGCGGAACTCGAACAGCTTGCGCAGGAAGCCGGGCGCGACAGCGGAAATCGGATTGACGTGCAGCGTGGGCGCGTGCGGCGGGCCGACGACCTCGTAAGTGATGCCCAACAGCCCCTCGTTCTGCCCGCCGAGCAGCGGCCCCACGAACGGGAGCCGGCCGAACATGTTGTTGAGCGCGTAGGCGGGAATGAAGGTGCCGCGCACACGCACATCGTCGCGCGCGTAATCGAGCTGACCCTCCATGGTCGCCCCGATCGAAGGCCCCCAGACGACACCATCCCGCAGCGTGAGCCTCCCGGCCGAGCGCGTGAATTCGACCCGGAACCGCGAGAACGATACGCCGTGGCTGACGGGCGCCCGCATGCCGGTCTCCGTCATCGGCTCGGCCGCCGCAATTCTCTCCAGCGCCGGCTCGCCGCGCACGACGAAATCCCGCACGTTGAGCACGCCTTCGCGCGGCTCCTGGTCGGCGCTGGGCGGATCCATCGCGACCCACATCTGTCCGCCTGCAATGCGCGGATAGGTATCGGTCAATCGGAACAGGGCGCCGGCGTCGTTGGTCTCGAAATAGACGACGTTGCGGCCGTTCGCGTAGCCGCGCAGATCGCCGATCAGCGTCGCATCCTGCCCGAGCCTGGCACTGAGCCCGAAGCTGCGGATTTGGCCGGCGCGCCTCGAAAGGCGTAGATCGAGACCGCGCAAGACTTCGCCGTTGAAGCCCGCGAGCGCCCCGACCTTCACGTCAAGATCGATGTCCGGGGTGCCCTTCGACTGATCGCCGCCCGGCCCCGACATCATGGCTTTGATGAGCCCGCGCCCATCGTAAACGTCGCCGCGCATGATCACCTTGAGCACGCCATCGGGCGTGCGCTCGGCCCGCAGCGACGCCTTGTCGCCGTCGGAGGGGGCGAACACCGGGAACGTCGCCAACGTGATCCCGCCATCGCCGTCGATCTCGACCGTGCCCTTCACCGACGTGCCGTGGGATTCGATGAGAAGATCTTCGAGCCGGGTCGCGCGCGGCTTTTCCAGCAGCACGAAGCTCGCGCGGCCGGGCTTGCCCGCCGATTTGGTCAAGCCCGGCAGAAGCTCGGTGATCTTCGCGTGAGTGAGGTCGGCTTCGATGCTGAAGCGGCTGTCGTGGTCCGAGCCTAGCTTGCCGTTGAGCTTGACCGGAATCGGGCCGGACACGGCGCCGTTCGCCTCGAAGCCGAGCCGGGTGCGCGCGGCATCGTCGAGGGTCGCCTGCGCCCGCACGTCCGCGGCCCCGCCCGCAACGCGGTAGTCGACATTCGCCGGGGTGCCGCCGATCCGCATGTCGCCTTTGATCTGGATGCCTTGGGCATTCGCGCTCAGGTGCAGGGCGGCGGCCTCGACCTTCTGATTTCGGATCAAGCGCTCGGCGGAAAAGTTGGTGAGATCGGCTTCCACCCCAAAGGCGACGGCCGATCGGGTGATGTTCTTCGAGATCGGGAGGCCCGCGGTCACGTTGGCGATAAGCGAACCGCGGCTCGTCGCGGGATCGAGCTGTAAATCACAGGCTTCGCGCAAGGGATCGAGGCCGACGAGCTCGGCCGCCGCGTCCACCCCTCCCTCGGTGCGGAAACGCAAACGGGCCGGCGGCGCCTTGGGAAACGTGTCGGGCACTTCGAACAAGACGCCGGAGACGCCGAGCTTGCGCCCGGAGGGCAGCTCGGCAACGCCCCGGCCGATGTTCACCTTGACGTTCCGGCCGACAATGTTGAGCGCGAGATCGGCGTCGCGAACGACCGGCAGCGTCTCGACCGGGCGCAATGCCACCGCGCTCGAGACGAGCTCGATCGAGAGCCCATCGTCGGGAACCGGCGGGCCGCTGGCTTTCAGTGTCGGCAGCGGCGCATTGACGGCGATCACAAAGCGCTCGACCGTTCCGCTCTGAATGTGATCGATCGCCCAGGCGCGGACCTTCGAGGCGACGAAAAACGGCCAGATGCGCTTGAGCGCCGATGCCGACATCCGCGTGCCCGCCATGCCGGCGGCGAGACGGGGCTCGGCGCCGGAAAAGTCGAGCGCGCCCGAGAACGCGACGCCTGCGGCCATCCCGCTGACGTCGCCCTGGTCCACTTCGAGGCGGCGTTTCACCGGATCGAGGCGGCCGCGTACCAGAATCCGATCGAGCACGAGCGGCGCTTCGCGCGAGCGGTCCGTCGAGCCGAGAATGGCCAAGCCGCGGGTGATCGCAAATCCCCAGCTCTCGCCGGCTTTGCGCGGGGCGCCGACCTGACCGAACAGCGTGACGCGATTGGCGCCCGCGAGCACCTCGATCGGGACGTTGAGCTGCCGCCGTTCGGCATCCCAGCGCAGTTCGATGCGTCCTTCGTCGATCAGGATGCGATCGTCGGCGTCGTCCGGATTGCCGACATGGCCCGCCCCGAGCAGGATGCGGCCATCGAGCGATTGCGGCACACCATCCGCGCCGATTTCCGCGCGCAGGATCGCCGAGATCGGCATGTCCGCCTCGGCCGTGCTGTCTGCGACCCGCAAGGCAAGAAGAAGGTCCTTCGGCGACAGGTCGCGCAGCACCGCCTCGATCGCCCGCCGGCCATTGCCGCGCGGCGTTACGGTAGCGGTCATCGACCATGGACCGTCGGTGCCGCGCGAGTTCACCGCGAAGGCGACGCCTCCTCCCTTCGGACGCGTGATGGCCAGATTGATGTCGGCGAACGACAAGCGTTTGCCGGTGCGCATGTCGTCGACGACGAGATGTCCGTTCTTGAGCCCGATCTCGTTGAGGCTCGCGGCCCCGGGCCCGAGCGCATCGAGTCCGTCGAGCCAGCTGAGCAGGGTCGCCCATAGGTCGGGAGCATTTTGGGCCGCGGGAGCACTTGCGGGCGCGGGTACCGGTGGCGCGGGTGCCGGGGCTTTCGATGCCGGGTTTCTCGCCTTGCCTTTTGCGGGCTCGGGCGGCATCGCCGCGGGCGCCGGAGCACTTTCGCCAGCGGCGGCGACAAGCTGGGTTTTTGCGATCGGCCGCGTGTCCGCGCCGGCAAAGATCGTAAGCTGGCCGTCGCGCTCGACACGCACCGCCATCGCGGCGCCGATCAGGCTCAGCCGCTGCGCCTGCAAATGCCCGGTGAGCAAGCCGAATTTCGAAATGCCGACCTCGGCCTTGGGGGCGGAAGCCACGACTGCGCCGTCGGGATCGCGCACGATGATGTCGCGCAACCGCAGCGCGGCACTGCCGTCCTCGGTGCGTTCGAGCTGCGTGCCTCCGACTTCGATGCGGTGCCCGCCGCCGAGCCGCTCCTCGACCGCCGCGGTCAGCCACGGCGTGACGACATCGACCGACAGCGGACCGCTGCTGAGCCGCCACCAAACAGCGGCGACCAGAAGGCCGCCGACCCCGGCGACGATTCCTGTGCCGACGGCCACCCACCGCAGACGGCGCGGCAGTGCCGCGGATCCCCGCCGCTTGTCCCCGGCGCGGCGACGGCGGGCGGCCCGGGCCGCTATGGCTCGCCAATACAAGTCGGCGCGCGCCCATGCCCGATAGAGCGCCGACAGCCCCGCGGTAAAATGCGCGTTCGCCATTGCCCCGTCGGGCGTCCCCTCGCTCGCCGCAGCCCAGGCCCGTGGGGCCGTCGAATCCGGCAGCCGGGGTCCCCGCCTATTCCCGCGGCTTCGCCCCGCCGATGCGGCCCTTCGCGTATTGTGCTCCCAGATTGATCCGTTGAAAACGACGAAAGGAAGGCATTGCCGCCGCGGCAAGCAGTGCGGCGCGGTTCGCACCCGATCCGCGCAAATGCGCGTCGTTCCGTGGATTTCGCGCCCTCGCCGCAGGCGGAACGGCGCCCGATACAGCTCGCGCGAATTTGCGGAAAATTAACTACGCCCCGGCGAAATTGCGCCGTTGGCGTCGATCTCGGATCGGCGCGGGAGCGCCGATGTACCGGTCCTCGCATCCCGCTTACGGGAAATTTTTTCGCGATCCATCCGCTGACGCAGCGCCGCCGGCCCGCCGCGCTCCAGCCGGTCCTTATACGATCGGCCATCGTGGGCGGCTGATTCGATTCGGTCCGATCGCGTTCTGGAGCATCGTCGGCGGCGTCGTCATCATGGTGGCCTGGTCGCTCGCCAGCGCTACCTATTTCGCCTTCCGCGAGGACGTGCTGGCGAGGCTCATCGCCCGCCAAGCGCACATGCAATACGCCTACGAGGACCGCATCGCGGACTTGCGAACCCAGATCGATCGGCTCGCGAGCCGGCAGCTCCTCGATCAGGGACAGTTCGAGCACAGGCTCGAGGGCCTCGTTCGCCGCCAATCGGTCCTGGAATCGCGAGCGGCGACGCTCTCGACTCTCCCCGACAGCGCGCCGACCGGATCGACCAAACCGCAGCACTCGGGAATTTTCGAGCGCAGCTCCGCGCTGCTCCGGCGGGCGCTGGCAATCGGGGATACCGATTCGGTCCTTGGGGCCGCCGCCGGGAGCCAGGTCAAACCGGCGGGCATCGAATCCGTATTGGCGCGGCTCGAGCTGTCGCTCGATCGCGTCGAGACTCGCCAGAACGCGACGCTCCACGCTCTCGAGGACAGCTACGACGCCAAGGCGCAGCGGATGCGCGGCGTGCTCACCGAGCTCCGCATCGAAGCCGGCAGCGCGCCGAAACCGTCGGCGGTCGGCGGCCCGTTCGTGCCCGCGAAGCTCGCCGAGGCGAGCCCGTTCGAGCGCCAGCTCTACCGCGTGCAGCTCGCGCGCAGCCAGGTCGACGCCCTCTCGCGCACGCTCGTTGCCGTGCCGGTGCGAAAGCCGATCCCCGGCGAGGTGGATATGACTTCGGGATTCGGCGTCCGCGTCGATCCGTTCCTCCACGGCGCGGCCATGCACACCGGCATCGACCTGCGCGGCGAGGAGGGCGAGCCGGTGCGCGCCACCGCGGCCGGAACCGTGACCCATGCTGGACGCAGCGGCGGGTACGGCAAGATGGTCGAGATCGATCACCGCAACGGCTTGGCGACGCGCTACGCGCATCTCTCCGCGATCGACGTCAATGTCGGCGACAAGGTGCAGATCGGGCAGACCATCGGCAAGCTCGGATCCACGGGACGATCCACGGGCCCCCATCTGCATTACGAGACGCGCGTCGAGGGCGAGGCGGTCGATCCGCAGAAATTCCTGCGCGCAGGCTTGCGGCTCGGCAGCGCGCCATAGCGGCGGTTCCCGCCTGGACATCCGCATTCCCGCCGAGCTTCGAAAATGCAGCCGAACGAGGCGAAAAACGCGCATTTTTGGAGGTATATTTCTAACAAAATGCAAGCGGTCCAGTCATTTAAGTCGATTCAATCCTCCAGAAATACTCATCTGCACGCTGAACTTGCAAAAATCGGTACCGTCAGAAAAATCGAGGCATATCGTACGCGTTTTCGTGGCGAGCGCGCCGTGGACGCGAAACCCGTGCCGGTCCGTTTTGCGCAGTGCGCTCGATCCGGGCCGTCAGGAATCGGGTGGTTCGCTGGCAGGGGTTCTCCATATTCGGTGCGAGCCGATGATGGAGGCAGTCATGAACTTCCGGATCACCGGATTGCCCAGCGAGCGCTTCGCGCATCTGTTTTCGCTTTCCGACGCCGAGCTCGCCGCGCAGGGCGCGGTAAGGCGAGTCGCCGATGCGCGCAGCCCCGGCTATCCGTGCCGCGTGAGTCTCTCCGATTCCCGGCCGGGCGACGAGCTCCTGCTCGTGAACTACGAGCACCATGCGGTCGCCTCGCCGTATCGCATGCGGTTTGCGATCTACGTGCGCAGGGGCGAGGAGACCTACGACCGGATCGGCGAAGTCCCCGAGCAGCTGCGCATCCGCACGCTCGCGGCGCGCGCGTTCGACGCCAACGCGATGATGGTCGGCTGGGAGCTGGTCGAGGGACGCGATCTCGAAGCGGCGATCGAGCGGCTGTTCGCGAACAAAGATGCCGCCTATCTGCACGTCCATTTCGCGGCAGCCGGATGTTACGCCGCGCGGGTGGAGCGCGCCTGAACATGTCACGGCCGGGCTCGGCCCGGCCGTTCACGTCTCTGCGAAGGTTGAATCTTAAGATCGTGGATGCCCGCCACGAAGCCGGGCATGACGGGGTATCACACCTTGACCTTCTCCTGATCGACCACGCGCCGGACCGCTGGACGCTGCAGCATCCGGCTCTTGAACGCCGTGTAATGTCGAAGCTCGCCCATCGGCAGCTCGCGGCGGATGCCCCAGGTGTAGAAGACGAACCCATAAGGATCGAGCACGGAGTACTTGTCCGAGAACCATTCGCGGCCGGCCAGCATCTGATCGACCTGGCGAAGATATCCGTGGAAGGTCTTGAGCCCCGTCTCCTTGAGCGTCGGAAAGGCGGACGGATCGGCCGCATAGCGTTCGGGGCGGCCGAAATGCGCGTGCGCCGGATGCACGCTTGCCGCAAAGAAGCCGATCAGAGAGAGCGCCTTGGCCTCGGCGATCGCATCTGTCGGCCACAACCCGAAGCGCTTGCCCAAATAGGGCAGAATGGCGGTGTTCTCCGCGAGCGGTTCGCCGTTGTCGAGGCCCAGCGCCGGCACGCGGCCCTGGGGATGGATCTTGAGATACGCCTCCGTGCGCTGCTCGCCCTTGGCGAGATCGACGGGGTGCGGCTCATAGGACTCGCCGCTCTCCTCGAGCACGATATGGGCGGCCATCGAGCAGGCACCCGGAGCAAAATAAAGCGTCAGCATCCGCAGATCCTCTCGTTACGTGTTGCAGTTGGGTCGGCACTCACTGTCTTGTCTCCTCCGGCCGGCATTTTTGCCAAAGCAGATCAACGGACGCGCTTTCCCTCTCCCCTTGCGGGAGAGGGTGGCCGATCCAAGTGGAACGAGGATCGGCCGGGTGAGGGGTTGCTTTTGTGAAATACCCCTCACCCGGCTCGCACCTCGCCATGCTCGGTGCTCGCCACCCTCTCCCACAAGGGGAGAGGGGAAGCGCGTTTGCCGCTCGGCGCGAGCCGCATTCTACTCCCTCTCCCCGCAGGGGAGAGGGGATGGGGTGAGAGGGATCAGGCCTTCGTGAGACATGACAGATCATAGATCGTGACCCCCTCACCCGGCGGCCTGTGACCGCCGACCTCTCCCCTCTGGGGAGAGGTGAGCCGGCGCGCCCACAAATCATCCACTCCCGCTTTCAGGCGGCGTCGACCGTCGTTGCTTGATCGGCGTCGGCGCGGGTGGCCGAGCGATCCGCCGAGCGCAGCAGCGCTTTGTGGGCCTCCCATTCCTCGACGGCGCCGAGCGTCTGCAGGAACTGAACCTCGCCCGCCGCGAACAGCGCGATCGGCACGCCGTCGCGATAGAGCACGCGATTGCCGGTCAGCGCCGCAAGCTTCGGGCCCGGCGTGAGAATACCGGCGAGGTTGAGCGGGTCGGCGCCGGAGAGCGACAGCAAAGCGCCCGTCTCTTTGCGGCGGCGAATCTCGCGCAGCAGGCCGACCGCCTCCGGCAGCGCGAACTGCTCCCCGGAGAAGCCGGACACGAACCGCCCGCCGCGGATCTCGCCGCGCGCCTCCAGCCGGCGAAACACGCGCAGCAGATCGCGCCACGGCGGCAGCCAATCGGCCTCGCGCTCGAGCAAGCGCCAGAAGACCACGCCGTAGCGCCGCAGCAGCGTGCGTGCCACGTGCTCGATCGCCTCCCCCTCGACCTGTCCGTTTCCGGCGGCGGCCCGGCGGGCGAGCGTCCATCGGCCCGCATCCTCGATGCCGAACGGCACCGTGCGCCGGCGGCGGCGCGCGCCGGCACCGGGCTTGCGCTGCTCGGAAGGAACAAGCAATGCGCGCAAGCCGGCGAAACTGTCGGAGCTCACCAGCCCCTGGGCCACGAGCTCGGCCAACGCCTCTTCGGCCTGCGAGCGCAGCAGGCCGGCGCCCCCCGTCAGCTCGTCGAAGAAGGAGGCGCCATGCTGCCGGATGTGCGCGGCGATTGCGTGCGCCCGCGGGCTCAGATGCGCGGCATCGGGAGCGCGGCCGAGCGATGCCCACAGCGGCGCATGGCGGCGGAGAAGCAGCATGATCGGCGTGGTGCGCACCGGGGCGGGCCTGCGATCCGACCCGTTGGCGCGGCCGTTCCGGTAAGCCGGGCGCGCCCAGGCGACGCGGCCCGCGAGGCAGCGATCGTCGAGCCACGCGGGCTCGTAGCCGCGCAGGCGCAGCGGCAAGATCTCGCTCTCCCAAGCCGCGGCCGGCGCCGCGAAGCCCTCGAGCTGCGCCACGACCGCATCGAGCGCATCCGGTCCTTCGCGGCGAGCCTCCGCCTCGACGCCTTGCCAGGCAAACAGGAAGCGCAAGAAATCGCGGGCGGCGACGGGCTCGATTTCCGCGCGCAGGCGCTTGATCGTGTAGTGATGAATGCGCGCCAAAAGTCCGCGCTCGCACCACTCGTCGGCCTCGGAACCGGGCGTGAAACGCCCGCGCATGGCGAAGCCTTCGGTCTGCAGCGCGGCAAGCGCGGCAACGATATCCTTCGGCTCCATTCCGAGCGGCGTCGCGAGGGCGGATTCCGTGACGGGGCCCTGCCCTTCCAATCGCCCGCGCAGGATTTCGACCAGCGCCTCCTCGCACGACCAAATCCGTTCGGCATAGCCGGCGGGAGCGGCGATCGCCGGATCGAGCCGGGCGTCGGGCCACAGCGTTCGGAACTGCGGAAGGCGCTCGGCCGCGATCCACAGCGCCGTGCCCGGTGCCTGCAATCGCGCGGCACGTCTTTGGTGCGCAAGCTCGGCCATCCAATCGCGCCAATTCGCCGTCCGGTGCACCTCGTCCGCGGTCAAAAAACCGAGCCACGAAAGCGCGTCGTGCAGCTCGTCCGGATTGGCGGCTTCCGGCCAAGCTTCGGCGCGAACCCGCGCGATCGCTTCCGCGTCGAGCCGTCCGAGCTCGGATGCGGTCTCCGGGGCAAGCCAGCGCCTGCTCATCACCGCCTGGGTGCGGCGCTCCTCGAGCGGCGCATCGTCGAGATAGGCGTATGGTCGCGCGGAGAGCACTTCGTGCGCGAGCGGCGACGGCTCGGTGAGATCCCGCGCGACGATCTCGGTCGCGCCGGATTCGATCCGCGCCAGCAGCCGCTCCAGGCCTTCGATGTCCATCGCCTCGTGCAGGCAATCGGAGATCGTCTGCCGCACTAGCGGGTGATCGGGCACCTCGCGCTCGCCGACGAGGTTCTCGGCGCAGGCGATCTGGTCGGGAAACACCGTGCCGATCAGATCCTCGGCCGCCATGCGCGCGAGCTGCGGAGCAACCTTGCGGCCGCCGCGGAAGCGCGGCAGCGCCAGCGAGACGCCCGCGACCCAGCGCCAGCGCGTGATGAACATCGGCGCATCGAGCATCGCCTGGATCAGCACGTCGCGCACGCTCGCCGAATGCAGATAGCGCGCCACCTCGGCGAGCTCGAAACTGTGCGCGGTCGTGAGCGACAGCACGATGTTGTCCTCGGTCGCGGCGGCCTGAAGCTCGAAATTGAACTTGCGGCAGAATCTTTTGCGCAGCGCGAGGCCCCAGGCGCGGTTGAGGCGACTGCCATAGGGCGAGTGGATCACGAGCTGCATGCCGCCGGCCTCGTCGAAGAAACGCTCGAACGCGATCTTCTCCTGCGTCGGCAAGCAGCCGAGGGCCGCAAAGCCCGCTGCGAGATATTCCACCAATTGCCGCGCTGCCGGCTCGGCGATCCCGATTTCGATCAGCCATCGCAGCGCGCTCTCGCCCGAGGGATCGCGCGCCAGATGCGCGGCGATCTCCTCGCGCAGCCGCGAGACCGCGACCGAAAGCTCGTCGCTGCGGCCCGGCGCCTCGCCGAGCCAGAACGGGATCGTCGGCGCCATGCCGTGGGCGTCCTCGACCCGCACGATCCCGCGCTCGACCCGCAGGATCCGATACGATTTGTTGCCGAGCTGAAAGATGTCGCCGGCGAGGCTTTCGACGGCGAAATCCTCGTTCACCGTGCCGATGATCTGGTCCTCGGGCTCGAGCAGCACGGAATAATCCGCATTGTCCGGGATCGTGCCGCCGGAGGTGATTGCGGTCAGCCGCGCGCCGCGCCTTCCGCGCAGCACGCGATTGACCGCATCATGATGGATGAGCGCGCCACGCCGGCCGCGGCGGGTGGAAAAGCCTTCGGCCAGCATGGCGACGAGCGCGGAGAAATCCTCGCGCGCCAGCGCCCGATACGGCGAGGCACGGCGCAGGCGGGCGAACAGCGCATCCTCGTTCCATTCCTGTGCGGCGACCTCGGCGACGATCTGCTGTGCCACGACGTCGAGCGGCGCCTGCGGGATGATCAGCCGGTCGAGCTCGCCGCGGCGCACGCTGTCGAGGAGCGCCGCGCATTCGACGAGGTCGTCGCGCGAAAGCGGAAACAGCCGCCCCTTCGGGATGCCGTCGACCGCGTGGCCGGAGCGCCCGACCCGCTGCAACAAGCTCGCGATCGAGCGCGGCGATCCGATCTGACAGACGAGGTCGATCTCGCCGATGTCGATGCCGAGCTCGAGCGAGGCGGTCGCGACCAGCGCCTGGAGCTCGCCGCGCTTGAGCCGCTGCTCGGCATCGAGCCGCTGCTCCTTGGCGAGGCTGCCGTGGTGCGCGGTGAGCTGGCCCTCGCCGACGAGCTCCGAGAGCGCCCGGCTCACGCGCTCGGCCATGCGGCGCGTGTTGACGAAAATCAGCGTGGTGCGGTGCTGTTCGATCAGCTCGGCGAGGCGCCGGAACAGCTGCTCCCAGACCTCCGCCGACATCACGGCTTCGAGCGGCGAATCGGGGATTTCGATCGCAAGGTCGCGGGCGCGGCGATGTCCGATATCGATGATGGTGCAGGCGCCGTTCGCCGCGGCGGCCGGATCTTCCGAGCTGTTCCCGCCGGTCCCGATCAAAAACTGCGCGACCGCCTCGACCGGCTTCTGGGTCGCCGAAAGGCCGATGCGCAGCAAGCGGTCGCCGCAGAGCGCCGCGAGCCGCTCGAGCGAAAGTGCGAGGTGGCTGCCGCGCTTGTTCGGCGCAATGGCGTGGATCTCGTCGACGATCACGGTGCGGGTAGTCGCGAGCATCGCGCGGCCGGATTCGGAGCCGAGCAGGATGTAGAGCGACTCCGGCGTGGTCACGACGATGTGCGGCGGCCGCCGCCGCATGCGGTCGCGCTCGCCTGGGGGCGTGTCGCCGGTGCGCACCCACGTGCGGATTTCTACCTCGGGAAGACCTTGCGCGCGGAGCGCCTCGCGAATGCCGGCGAGCGGCGCTTCGAGGTTCTTCTGGATGTCGTTCGACAGCGCTTTGAGCGGCGAGACGTAGACGACCTGGGTCTCGTCGCCGAGCCGGCCTTCCAGTCCTTGGCGCACCAAGGCGTCGATCGCGGCAAGGAAGGCCGCGAGCGTCTTGCCCGATCCGGTCGGAGCGGCGACGAGCACGTGCCGGCCGGCGCCGATCGCCGGCCAAGCCTCAGCCTGCGCCGGTGTGGGTGCCGGGAAGGTTTGCGCAAACCACGCCGCGACCGCAGGGTGGAACAGGGAGTCGGGAGTCATGGACACACTTTAGCCCGTCGTCCCGGAACCCGCGAACCGGGTTTCCGGGACCGACGCTCACTCGTCTCTATATATTTGCTTCCTCGTAAGTAGAAATATCCAGAGGCACCGTCGCGCCGCCGATTGCATGCCAGGCGGTAATCCCGCCGGCGAGAGCCCTGGCGTCATAACCGCGCCGTCGCAGTTCGGTCACGGCGGTGCCACTGACCTGAAATCCGCAAATGCAATAAGCCGCGATCGGCCGGTCTCGCGGCAATTCCTCGATCCAGCGCGGCAACGCGGCAGGAGCGTGGATGGAGGCACCGGCCAGCATATCGGTGCGTCGGGCAAGATCCTTGGGCAGACAGAGATCCAGAAGCACCGGTCGGCGATCATTGTCCTCTTCGAGCGCGGCCATCAGCTCCTCGGCTGAAATCCGCGCCTCCGCTTGCGCCGGGGCACCGAAGGGGAGGAAGAGATCGGCTTCTGCCGCTCCTTCACCGATTGCCAGGCGATACCGCGCGGCGATCCGTTCCCAATTGAGGTTGAGCATTGCCTGATCGACATAGGCGGCTGCGCTCGCGCCAAAATCGAGATGGTAGGCATGCTCGCACATGTCGAGCGCCAGGATCGGAAGAGCCCCGGGCAGGCCGTGCGCATGGTCCGCCGCCGAGCAGTTGACCAGCCGGCCCAAGCGTGCCGACCAAGCCAGGATCGCCCAGCCCGAACCGCCTGCTAGGGCCTTTGCCATAGCGGTAAATTCGGCGCGCCAGGCCATGACGCTGCCGAAATCGCGTTCGAGCGCCTGCGCGAGCTCGACGGGCGGCTCGGCAAGGCCGGTCGGCGGATCGTTGCCATGTCCGCCGAGCGAATCGAAATAGACCTCGTGCAGGATCACAGAGCTCGCGGCAATCAGCTCTTCGCGCTTGAGGCCGTTGATCTCGAACGCCGGCGCGCGCGCCCACTCGAGGCTCGCAAGCCGCGCTCTGACGGCGTTCAGACGCCGCAGCGCGCCGCCGTAGTCGTTCACGTAATGGCTCACGAGCAGTCGCTCGGAAAGCCCGTTCATCCATTGCGGCTTGAGCAGCAGCGGCCGAACCATCACGGTTCCGGGCGCGACGAATTGCCGAGGGAATGGAGAAGATGGCTTTTGCACGTCCATGATGCGCACTCCTCGCGTGGCGAGTGGCGCAGAGCTTGGACGCATGTCTAACGGGGTGTCTGCATTACCCCGACGTCACCAGCTTCGTCCGATCAGCATTGACTGTCAATCGGCAGGTGGTTTCCGTAACGGATGCCGAAACCCCTGTTCATCGTGTGGAAATGCGGGCTCGTACCTCTACTCCACGTCCTCGACCGCTTCCGGGGCGCCGCCGAACGCTTTCTGCGCCAGCGCCGCTTCCATGAACTCGTCGAGACTGCCGTCGAGCACCGAAGCCGGATTGGACGAGGTCACGCCGGTGCGCAGGTCCTTGACCATCTGATAGGGCTGCAGCACGTAGGAGCGGATCTGGTGGCCCCAGCCGATGTCGGTTTTCGCCGCCTGCTCGGCCGCCGCCTTCTCCTCGCGCTTTTTCAGCTCCATCTCGTAGAGCCGGGCGCGCAACATCTGCCAGGCCTGCGCCCGATTGCGGTGCTGGGAGCGGTCGTTCTGGCAAACGACGACGATGTTGGTCGGAATGTGGGTGAGCCGGATCGCCGATTCGGTCTTGTTGACGTGCTGGCCGCCCGCGCCGCCGGCGCGCATGGTGTCGACGCGCACGTCGGATTCCTTGACCTCGACGTTGATGCGGTCGTCGACCACCGGATAGACGTTGACGCTCGCGAACGAGGTGTGCCGCCGCGCATTGGCGTCGAACGGCGAAATGCGCACCAGCCGGTGCACCCCGCCTTCGGTCTTGAGCCAGCCATAGGCGTTGAGGCCCTTGATGCGCACGGTCGCGGATTTGAGCCCCGCCTCCTCGCCCGGCGTCTCCTCGAGATATTCGACCTTGTAGCGATGCTGGTCAGCCCAGCGCGTGTACATGCGCAGCAGCATCTGCGCCCAGTCCTGGCTCTCGGTGCCGCCGGCCCCGGCGTGCACTTCGAGGAAGCTGTCATTGGCGTCCGCCTCGCCCGACAACAGCGCTTCCGCCTGGCGCCGCTCGGCTTCCTTCTTCAGCGCTTCGAGCGCGGCTTCGGCTTCCGCCACCACCTTGCGGTTGTTCTCGGCTTCGCCGAGCTCGATCATCGTGAGCTGGTCGTCGAGCTCCTGCTCGATGCGCGCGATCGCCCCGAGACTCTCCTCGAGCGCGGTGCGCTCCTGCATCACCTTCTGGGCGCGCTCCTGATCCTTCCACAGATCGGGGTCCTCGGCCTGCCGGTTGAGCTCGGCGAGCCGCGTCTGCGATTTCTCGAAGTCAAAGATGCCTCCTCAGCAGCCCGACGGACTGCTTGATGGCTTCCACGGTCGATTGCACTTCCGCGCGCATGTCGAACGCTTCGGTTGGGCCGGGTTGCGCAAAAGTTTTCGGGCCGCATGTAACGACCCAAATCGCGCAAGGCAACGTCGAAGGTCAGTACAAGCCGCCGGTTCCGGAACGCACCGCCCGGTCGGATTCCGGCGACACGCCGCCCGGATAATCCGAGCGGATCGGCCGGCCGTCGGCGTCGGTGAAGCCGATGATCGAGTAGCCGTCGGGCGGCGCGGTGCCGGGCTTGAACGCCTCGATGATCACCTTCCCGCCGCCGGGACTAGGGCGAAGCCCGGTCTTGGCGTCGATGCGGATCAGCTTGATGCCGGCGGGCGGCGGGAAATCCATGCCCGGCTTGTCCGCCATCGCGACCGTGAGGAAATCCTTGACGATCGGCGCGGCGAGGTGCCCGCCGGTCGCGCCGCGGGCCAGATGCCGCGGCTTGTCGTAGCCGAGATAGACGCCGACGGTCAGGTCCGGCGTGTAGCCGATGAACCACGCGTCCTTCTCGTCGTTGGTGGTGCCGGTCTTGCCGGCAACCGGCTTGCCCATGTTCTGGAACGCCTGCGCCGCCGTGCCGCGCTCCACCACGCCCTTGAGCATCCAGGTGATCTGGAATGCGGTCATGGCGTCGAGCACCTGCTCGCGGCGATCGACCAGCACCGGCTCCGCCTGCTTCTTCCATTGATCGGCGTCGCAGCCGCGGCATTCGCGCTCGTCGTGGCGATAGATGGTGTGGCCCCAGCGGTCCTGGATGCGGTCGATCAGGGTGGGTTTGATGCGCTTGCCGCCATTGGCGAACATCGAATAGGCGGCCGTCATGCGCATCACCGTGGTCTCGCCCGCGCCCAAGGCGAACGACAGATACGGCGGCAGGTCGTCGTAGACGCCGAAGCGCTTGGCATATTCGGCGATCAGCGGCATGCCGACGTCCTGCGCGAGCCGCACCGTCATCACGTTGCGGGAATGTTCGAGCCCGAACCGCAGCGTCTGCGGGCCGTAATACTTGCCCTCGTAGTTCTCCGGACGCCACGCCGCCATGCCGGGGCCTTGATCGATCTCGATCGGCGCGTCGAGCACCACGGTCGAGGGCGTGTAGCCGTTGTCGAGCGCGGCGGCGTAGACGAACGGCTTGAACGACGAGCCCGGCTGGCGCAGCGCCTGGGTCGCGCGATTGAACTGGCTCTGGTCGTAGGAAAAGCCGCCGACGAGCGCGAGCACGCGTCCGGTCCATGGATCCATCACGACCATCGCGCCGCTCACTTCGGGAATCTGCCGCAGCCGATATTGTCCGGTATCCTTGGCCGTAGGCTCGGCATAGACCACGTCGCCCGGCTGGAGGATTTGGCTGACCTTGGGGCCGCCCTTGGCGCGTTCGGAACCGGGCTTCGCCCATTTCACGCCGTCGACCGCGAAGATTCCGACCTGGCGCTCGCGCGAAACGGTGCCGGCCGGCTCGCGCAGCGGCTGCAGCCCGATCCGCGCCGCCTGATCGGAAGTCTCCAGCACCACGGCGAGCCGCCACGGCGCGACGTCGGCGAGCGATTTGACCTCGGCGAGCTTGGCGCCCCAGTCCCCGCTGATGTCGATCTTCGCCACCGGCCCGCGCCAGCCCTGCCCCTCGTCGAAGCGCACGAGCCCGTCGGTCAGCGCCTTGCGGGCCATCACCTGGAATTTCGGGTCGAGCGTGGTGCGCACCGAGAGCCCGCCCTCGTAAAGCTTCTTCTCGCCGTATTTCTCGTAGATCTCGCGACGGACTTCCTCGGCGAAATATTCGGCCGCGAACATGTGGGCGCCGGTCGGGTGCGGCGTGACGTTGAGCGGGTCCTTCTTGGCCTGCTCGGCCTCCTGCCAGGTGATGTACTGGTCCTCGGCCATGCGGTCGATGACGTAATTGCGCCGCTCGATGGCGCGGTCGCGCTGGCGGAACGGATTGTAGTTGTTCGGCCCTTTGGGCAGGCCGGCCAGATACGCCGCCTCCGCGATCGTCAGCTCGTGCACCGACTTGTCGAAATACAATAGCGAAGCGGCCGCGATGCCGTAGGCGCCGAGCCCGAGATAGATCTCGTTGAGATAGAGCTCGAGGATTTTTTCCTTGGAATAGGCGCGCTCGATCCGGAGCGCGAGCAGGATTTCCTTGATCTTGCGGTCGATCGAGACCTCGTTCGTCAGCAGGAAATTCTTGGCGACCTGCTGGGTGATGGTCGAGGCGCCCTGCGGGCGGCGGTTGCTGCCGTAATTCTGCACGTAAACGAGGCCGGCGCGGATCATTCCGGAAAAATCCAGGCCGCCGTGCTCGTAGAAGTTCTTGTCTTCGGCCGCGACGAACGCGCTCGTCACCAGCTTGGGGATCGCCTGGATCGGCAGATAGAGCCGGCGCTCGCGCGCATATTCCGCAAGCAGCGCGCCGTCGCTGGCGTGGATCCGAGTCATGACGGGCGGCTCGTAATCCTGCAGCTGCGAATACTCGGGAAGGTCCTTGGAGAAATGCCAGAACAGGGCGGCCGCGGCGGCAATGCCGACGAGGAACACGATCGTGCCGGCCGCGAACAGGAAGCCGAAGAAGCGTACGAGGAGCCTCATCGCCGCCGCCCCGCTGCAACCCGTTTCAGGTCCATCGCAGCCGTTCTTTCAAATCCCGCGCAGCAAGATGCGCGGTCCCCGGCGACCGGGCTCATGCGGAAGGCGCCTCGCCAATCTCGTCTCGTCGCGCTCGTTTGTGGTCAAACTGAGGCTGGCCGCATCGCTCAATTCGATCCCCCCGGGCCCCCGGCGCCCGCAAGCCGCGTTGCGAAGAAGGTGGCGACCGCTTGCACGATGGAATCCGTCGCCCGTGCCCGCCAGCTGTCGGACAGCAGGTACTTGAGGTCCTGGCTGCTCGACACGTATCCGAGCTCGACCAGCACCGAAGGCACGTCCGGCGCCTTTAGCACGCGAAATCCGGCGGATTTCAGTGGATGCTTGTGCAACCGCGAAGTCAGCTTGAGCTCCTTGACCAGCGCGTGGGCAAGGTTCGCCGAGAACGTCTTGGTCTCGCGTTGCACGAGATCGATCAGGATGTCGGCGACGTCGCTCGGCTCGGCGCTCAGATCCACCCCGGCGATGATGTCGGCGCGGTTCTCCGCCTCGGCGAGGCGGTCGGCCTCGGCGTCGGAAGCCGTCTCGGAGAGCGTGTAGATGCTGGCGCCGCGCGATTCGGAATCCCGATGCGCCAGCGCATCGGCGTGGATCGACAAAAACAGCGCGGCTTGCCGCGCCCGCGCCAGCTGCACGCGATCGGCAAGCGGCACGAATCGATCGTCGGTGCGGGTCATTGCCACCCGGTACTTGCCGGTCTTCTCCAGCTTGTCCCGAAGCTGGAGCGCGAATTCCAGCACGATGGTCTTTTCGGTGTCGCCGGTCGGCGCAATGGTGCCGCTGTCGAGCCCGCCATGACCGGGGTCGAGCACCACCCACGGCCGCGGGTCGGAATCCTTGGCCTCGTGATCGGATCGCGGCGGCGGCGCGGGACGGCGCGGCCGGTTCTCGAGCGCGATATTGCGCAAGAAGCTGTCGCGGTCGATCGCGACAAGGTCGAGCACCAGGCGCGCCGGCTGATTGTCCGCCGGGTCGAGCACGAAAGCATTTTCGACCCGCACCGGAGCCGCGGCGTCGAGGACGATGCGGGATCCGCCCTGCATGACCAACCCGAACCGGAAGGCTTTCACGAGGCCGCGTCCGCCCTCGCCCACCTTGGCCGGCAGCTTGAACACGACTTGCGGCAGATCGAGCACGACCCGATATGGGTCGGCGAGGGTGAACGCCGAGACCTCGACCCGTCGCGTCAGGTCGAGCACGAACCGGGTGCGAGCTTCGTCGCCCCCGAGCCGCGCGTCGGTCGCGATGGGGACCTCGGCGGCGCTGGCGTGATCCTGCCCAGCGCCGCAGAGGCCGGCGAGAAGCAATCCGCACAGCAGGCCGAATGCCGAGCTCTTCGCGATCGACCGCACTTCGCACCTCCCAGCCCTGCTACTCCCATAGGGAGCCGCGGTTAATCGCCCGTTAACCAACCAATAGCCCAGGACGACGAGCCTCGGCAGTATGGCGGTTGCGTGACTTTCCGGCTTTCCACAAGCTCGACAGGCCGCCGTCGGCCGGCGACCACCCAGGCCTCCCGCCGCCGGGAGGCTCGGCTTGCCAATGCACAAGCGGGGCCGTAAGAAGGGTGCGCTGCCGGCCTACCGTGCCGGTTGGCCCGCTTGGGCATCGAATCACCATGGCTTGGTCCCGGAGGAGCTCCGGACAAGGCCATGGCGGCAAGCTCCCCGCCTGGATGTGACGCTTTGCTCGAGGTGCGGGGAGCGCCGGTCGCTGCCCGCCTTGGCTAGCCGGAACGCGCGTGGCGACCATTGCGGCGCCGTGCACCGGCCGCAGCGCGAAGACCGCGCGTGGCGCCCAGCTGCCCGCCGGCTACAGGTCGAAGACATGCCCCGAAGCACGAGAACCGAGTTCGAGTCGCCGGAAAGAGCGCCGCGGCGCTATTCCGGCGAAGCCCAGCTCGCGCACGGGTGCTTGCCGCAGCTCCGGAATGCACGCCGTTCCGGACACCCATTCGCCGGCTCGCGCATTCGGCGGGGATTCGCCCGCCCTTGCGCGGAGCCTGAGGATTTCGACCATCACTTGCAACCCCGTTTGGACGCGCCGAGCGTGCCGCCAGCTGCCGCGGTGACCGCGGCAAAGGTCACGGCCGCGACGGCCCGCCCCAGAAAGATCGATCAATGGCGAACAAGATGCTCATCGACGCGACCCACCCGGAGGAAACTCGGGTGGTCGTCGTACGCGGCAATCGCGTGGAGGAATTCGATTTCGAGTCGGCAACCCGCCGACAGCTGAAGGGCAATATCTATCTTGCCAAGGTGACGCGGGTCGAGCCGTCGCTGCAGGCGGCGTTCGTCGATTACGGCGGCAACCGCCACGGCTTCCTCGCCTTCAGCGAAATCCATCCCGACTATTATCAGATCCCGGTCGCCGACCGGCAGGCGCTGATCGCCGAAGAAGAACGCGCGCAACGCGCCGCGGACGCGGAGATCGACCGGCGGGCGGGTCGCTCGCATCAGCCGACCCGGGCTGCCGATGCTGGGCTGGACGAGGTCAAGACCGCCCCGGCGGCCGCCGAGGCCCCGGAACTCGCCGCGGCGGAACCCGCCGGGCTGACGGCAAGCGAAGAGGAAGCGCAACCGGACGCGCCGCAAGATGAGCCCGCCGAACCAGGGCAAGCGGCGGAGCACGCGCCCGCGGCCGACGAACAGGCCGCGATCGAGGAAGCGAGCGAGCCGGCCATCGAGATCGAGCGCGCGGTGGAAAGCGAAGAGCCGAGCGCCGGCCTGCCGGCGGCGGAACGGGCGGAAGCCGGCCACGCCATCGACCGCGGGGGCGCGAACGGCGGGCAAATCGACGAGGTCGACAGCGAGGAAGAGGAGGCGGTGGAATCCGTCGGCGCCGGCGACGCCTTGGAGGAAGTGCCCGAACGCACGCACCGCGTCCGGCGCCAATACAAGATCCAGGAGGTGATCAAGCGCCGGCAGGTCATGCTGGTGCAGGTGGTCAAGGAGGAGCGCGGCACCAAAGGCGCGGCGCTCACCACCTATCTGTCGCTCGCCGGGCGCTATTCGGTGCTGATGCCGAATACGGCGCGCGGCGGCGGCATCAGCCGCAAGATCACCAACGCGCAGGACCGCAAGCGCCTCAAGGATGTCGCCCAGGATCTCGAAGTGCCGGAAGGCATGGGCGTGATCCTGCGCACCGCCGGCGCCAACCGCACCAAAGCGGAGATCAAGCGGGATTTCGAATATCTGCTGCGGCTGTGGGAAACCGTGCGGGATCTCACGCTGAAATCCACCGCCCCCACGCTGGTCTATGAGGAAGGGTCGCTGATCAAGCGTTCGATCCGCGATCTCTACAACAAGGACATCGACGAGGTGCTGGTCGCGGGGGACGAGGCCTATCGCGAGGCCAAGGACTTCATGCGCATGCTCATGCCGAGCCATGCCAAGAACGTGAAGCCGTACAAAGACGGGCAGCCGGTCTTCACGCGCTACGGGGTCGAGAGCCAGCTGGACGCGATGTTCTCGCCGGTCGTGCAGCTGCGCTCCGGCGGCTACATCGTGCTCAATCAGACCGAGGCGCTGGTCTCGATCGACGTCAACTCCGGCCGCGCGACACGCGAACATCACATCGAGGACACGGCGCTCAAGACCAATCTCGAGGCCGCGGAGGAAATCGCTCGGCAGCTGCGGCTGCGCGACCTTGCCGGCCTGATCGTCATCGATTTCATCGACATGGACGAAAAGCGCAACAATCGCTCGGTGGAACGCCGGCTGAAGGACTGCCTGAAATACGACCGCGCCCGGATTCAGGTGGGTCGCATCTCGCATTTCGGGCTGTTGGAGATGTCACGCCAGCGCATCCGCACCGGCGTGCTGGAAAGCTCGACGGAGAAGTGCCCGCATTGCGGCGGAACCGGGCATGTGCGCTCGGTGTCCTCGGTCACCCTGCAGCTGCTGCGCACGCTCGACGAGATGCTGATCAAGGGCGGGACCCACAATCTGATCGTGCGCACCCGCGCCGAGGTGGCGCTCTACGTGCTGAACCACAAACGCGCGCATTTGCGCGAGCTCGAGCAGCGTTTTCGCGTCGCGATCACGGTGAGCGCCGACCCCAGCATCGGCGGACAGCAGCCGTTCGTGATCGAGCGCGGCGAGCAAGTGCACAGCATCGAGGCGGCGAGAGCGATCGCGGCGCAGGCGCCCTCGGCAGCGCCGGCCGAAGAGGAAGAGGAGGTCGAGGCCGAGCTGGCCGTCGAAGACGACGTCGAGGAAGCAGAAGCGGGTGCCGAGCGCGGCGGCGGCGAAGCGCCCGGGCGTCGCCGACGCCGGCGGCGGCGGCGACGACGCGGCGAGGAGCCGGATCTGCACCAGGTCGCGCCCGCACCGGAGGAAGGGGAAGAAGCGGAGCCGGAACCATCGCCGAGCGAACCGGCAGGAGAGCCGCTCGAAAACGCCGAGGCGCAAGCCGACAACGAGCGGCGCCGCCGCCGCCGCGGCCGACGCGGCGGCCGGCGCCGAGGCGGCCGGGAGGGCGAGGCGCGCGAAACCGCGTTCTTCGAGGCGCAACCGGTAACCGAGCCCGGTCTCGACATCGCGGTTGCGAATTTCGACAGACCGCCTCCCGCCGAGCCGGAGCGCATCAACGCCCGGGCCGAGCCGCAGCACAACGAGCACCGGCCGGCAGATGCGCCATCCGCCGCGGGCGGTGAACCGCCGGCGGCTGCGGAACCGCCGCGCCGGCGCTCCACAGTGCGCGAACCGGCCCCGCTCTTCGGGCAATGGCCGAGCGAGCCGCAACCGGCAATGCCTGCGGCAAACCAAAGCCGGCCGAGTGAGCCGCAACCCTCCACGCCGGCCGAGCCGGTGCAGCCCCCCGCCGAGAGCGAATCCGAAGCTGCCGAGCGCCCCCGCCGCACCGGCTGGTGGGCGCGCCGCTCCGCCGGCAAGACTTGAAAAATGGATGCGCGCGGGTTCGGCGCGCCGCGGAGAGTTTGATGGAAAGCGGCTGGGTCGATCGGGAGGCCGCGGCGCTGATCGACCGCTACGCGCAGCTCGGGGTTCCGGCCGAGCTTGCCTTGCGGGTCTACACGACGCGGTTGCTCGGCCGCGACCCGAAGCTCGTGCTGCACGGCGGCGGCAATACCTCGGTCAAACTGCGGGTCCACGATCTGCTCGGCGAGGAAGTCGACGTGCTCTGCGTCAAGGGCAGCGGCTCGGATATGGCCGAGATCGAGCCGGCGGGCCTGCCGGCCGTGCGGCTTGCGCCGTTACGACGACTGCGCGCGCGCGATGCGCTTGCGGACGAGGATATGGTGCGCATCCAGCGCGCCTTGCTGATCGATCCCGCGGCCCCACAGCCTTCGGTCGAGACGCTGCTGCATGCCTTCCTGCCGCACAAATTCGTCGACCACACCCACGCGACCGCGGTGCTGAGCCTCGCCGATCAGCCGGACGGGGCCGCGCTGTGCCGCGAAGTCTACGACGGACGGCTCGGTCTCGTTCCTTATGTCATGCCCGGATTCCGGCTCGCCAAGAGTGCGGCGGAAATCCACGACGACGACCCCAATGTCGAGGGCCTCATCCTGCTCAAGCACGGCATCTTCACGTTCGGCGCAACCGCGCGGGAAGCCTACGAGCGCATGATCGAGATGGTATCGATCGCCGAAGCGCGGCTCCGCCGCGGCCGCAAGGCGGCGTTCGCGACCGCGCAATTGCCGCAGCGCATCGCCGCGCTCGCCGAAATCGCGCCGATCCTGCGTGGCGCGTGCAGCCGCAAAGATGAAAAAAGAGAAGGCGCTTACCGCCGTCCGATCTGCGAGTTCCGCACCGGCCCCGCCATTCTCGATTACGTCAATGGTGCGGACCTCGACCGTTACGCCCGAGCGGGCGTGGTCACGCCCGACCACACGATCCGCACCAAGAACTCGCCGCTGATCGTCGCTGCGCCCGAGCACGGCAAAGCCTCCGAGTTCAAGCAGGCGGTCGGGGCGGCAGTGGAGGCATTCGTCGAGGATTACCGGGCGTATTTCGCGCGCAACAACGCACGCTCCGGGTTCTCCAAGCAGATGCTCGATCCATTGCCGCGCGTCGTGCTGGTTCCCGGTCTCGGCGTGTTCGGCCTCGGCGCGACCAGGAAGGACGCGTGCATCGCCGCCGATCTCGCCGAGAGCGCGGTCGAGGCCATCATCGATGCGGAAGCGATCGGCCGCTTCGAATCGATCGGCGAATCCGAAGCGTTCGATATGGAATATTGGTCGCTCGAACAGGCGAAGCTCGGTAAGCAGCCTCAGAAGCCGCTCACCGGACAAGTCGCGGTGATCACCGGGGCTGCGGGCGCGATCGGCGCCGCGACCGCTCGGCTGTTCGCGGAATCGGGGGCAGAGATCGCCCTGCTCGACATCGATGAAGCACGCCTGCGCGCCTGTGCGGGCGGCATCGGCGCCGCGCTGGCCGTGCGCTGCGACGTAACGGACCACAGCTCGGTACGCGCCGCGTTCGATCGAGTTGTGGAGACATTCGGCGGAATGGACATCGTCGTGTCCAATGCGGGCGCCGCCTGGCAGGGAGCGATCGGCGAGGTCGAGGATGCAGTGCTGCGCAGCAGCTTCGAGCTCAATTTCTTCGCCCATCAGACCGTCGCGCAGAACGCAGTGCGGGTGATGCTGGCGCAGGGCACCGGCGGCGCGCTGCTGTTCAATGTCTCCAAGCAGGCGGTCAATCCCGGGGTCGATTTCGGCCCCTACGGGCTGCCGAAAGCCGCGGCGCTGTTGCTGGTCCGGCAATATGCGCTCGAATACGGCAAGCACGGCATCCGCGCCAATGCGGTCAATGCCGACCGCATCCGCTCGGGCCTGCTCACGCCGGAGCTCATCGCCTCGCGCGCGGCGGCACGCGGACTGAGCGAGCGCGAATATATCGCCGGCAATCTGCTCGGACGCGAAGTCACAGCCGAGGACGTCGCGCAGGCGTTCCTCTATCATGCGACCGCATTGAAAACGACCGGCGACGTGACCACGGTCGACGGCGGCAACATCGCGGCGGCGCTGCGATGATGGCTGGATACACCCAGAAAAACCCGGTCCGCCTCGGCAGGGCGGCGTTGATCGTCGTGGCCGGAAGCTTGTCTGCCGCATTCATCGCTGGCGGAGCCACTGCCCAGACGCACGAGCGCTTCGCCGGAACGCTGAGCTGTGCCAAATCGGCGTTCGCGCAGGCGGCGCGGCGCGAGCCCGTCACCATCGAAGTCGCGTCGAACGTTGCCCATTATCGTCACACCGTGCTCAACGAGGACGGCACCGCCGGTGTCGGCGTCGAGACCGGCGAAGGCGCGATCGGCAAGGACGGCCGGGTGACCCTTGTCGGCGCGTGGAAGAGCCGGGCGGGCGGCTATTCCTACGAGGCGCGCTATTCGGGGACCCTCGCTGCCAACGGCGGCGAGCTCAGCGGCCATCAATCCTGGATGCTTCACGGGCGCAAGGGCGAGCGCAGCTGCACGCTGACGCTGACCAGGAGCGGCCGCGGCTTGCTGCGATAAATGTTTCGAGCGGATCGGCGATCTCAGCGAGGAGGATTTCGATGGCGAAATCTCTGGTGCAGGAACAGTTCGGCGCGACCGCGGCGCACTATCTGACGAGCAAGCCGCACGCCAAAGGCAGGAGCCTCGAGCGGCTGGTCGAGCTGGTGAAGCCGCAGCCGGGGTGGCGGGCGGTCGACGTCGCCACGGGCGCCGGACACACCGCCTACGCCTTCGCGCCGCACGTCGCCCGCGTGTGGGCGACCGACATCACCGAGGAAATGCTGGGGCTCGTTCGCGAGGAGGTGAAAACACGCAAGCTCGCCAATGTCCGCGTCGCGTACGCCAAGGCGGAGTCGCTGCCGTTCGAAGATGAAAGCTTCGACCTCGTGACCTGCCGGATCGCGCCGCATCATTTCGACAGCATCCCGCGCTTCCTCGACGAGGCGCACCGCGTGCTCGAGCCCGGAGCGACGCTGGCGATCGCCGACAACGTCGTGCCAGGAGGTTCGGTCGGCGATTACGTCAATGCGTTCGAACGCTTCCGTGACCCGAGCCATCTGCGTGCCTGGACGATCGAGGAATGGCGCGCGGCGCTCGGCGGCCACGGCTTTGCGATCCTGCACGAGGAATCCGATTCGAAAGCGATCGAGTTCTCCAGCTGGGCGAGCCGCCACGACGCGACCATGCAGGCGATGCTCAGAGCCATGCTGATCGAGACGACGCCCGCCGTTAAGGCGTTCTTGAAGCCGGAGGAAAGCGCCGGCGCGCTGACGTTCTCGCTGACCGAGGGATTGTTCGTGGCGAAGCGCATCTGATGGAAATGCAGACCTAACAGCGGTGACAGATGGCTCGACTGATCGTGAACAACATCGATGATGCCCTGCTCGCTCGCTTGAAGCGGCGCGCTGCCCTGAACGGCCGCACGCTGGAAGAGGAAGTGCGCGGCATGCTCCGCACTGCGGTTCAGGATGAAAATCGCAGCACGGATGGACTGGGAACTCGGATTGCGCAGCGGTTTGCTGGTCGAGGAATAGACTTCGCAATTCCCGAATTTCGCGGTGAGCCGACGAGCCCACAGACATTCAAAGAATGACCAGAAATCCTACTTCAGCCAATCGCCGATCCGGCGCACCGCCTCGCGCATCTCGACCGCCGAGCCCGCATAGCAAAAGCGCAAGAAATTCTTGCCGTTGACCGGGTCGAAATCGATGCCCGGGGTCGCGGCGACGCCGGCCTCCTCCAGCATGCTGTTGGCGAAAGCGAGGCTGTCGCTCGAAAAGCGCGACACGTCGGCGTAGAGATAGAAGGCGCCGTCGACCGGCAGGAACTTGTCGAGCCCGGCCCGCGGCAGGCCTTCGAGCAGAATGCGGCGGTTCTCCTCGTAGCCGTGCTTGATCTCCTCCATCTCGGCACGCGCGTCGAACGCCGCTTGGGCGGCGATCTGCGAGAGCGTCGGCACCGAGATCGCGAGATTCTGCTGCAAGCGCTCGATCGGCCGCACCAGCGCCGGAGGTACGACCATCCAGCCGACCCGCCATCCAGTCATGCAGAAATATTTCGAGAACGAATTGATGACGACGGCATGCTCGGAGAACCGGACAGCCGTCTGCGCCGCAAATGCGTAATCGAGGCCGTGATAAATCTCGTCCGACATCACCCGGATGCCTTCGGCTTCGGCGGCGCCGATGAGATCGGCGAGCGCCTGGCTGGTGAGCATCGTTCCGGTCGGATTGGCCGGACTTGCGACCAAAACCCCGTCGAGGCGGGCGCGACGGTGCGCGGCAAGCAGCGCCTCGACCGTGATCGACCAGCGGGTACGTTCGGAAATCTCGATCGACACCGGCTCGCAGCCGAGCGCGGTCAAGATGTTGCGGTAGGGCGGGTATCCCGGCCGGGCGATCGCCACCCGCGCCCCGGGCTCGAACAGGGCAAGGAAAGCCAAGAGAAACCCTGCGGACGAGCCGGTCGTGACCACGACCCGGGCCGAATCGAGCGCATGACCATAGCTTTCCGCGTAATGGCGGGCGATGCGGGCACGCAGCGAAGCGATCCCCAGCGCCTCGGTATAACCGATGCGCGCCGTCTCGAGCGCCGCGCGGGCGGCCGCAATGGCACTCGAAGGCGCGGGCGCCGCCGGCTGGCCGACTTCCATGTGCACGATACGTCGGCCCTGCGCTTCGAGGCGGGCCGCCGCCGCCATCACGTCCATCACCATGAACGGCGCGACATCGCTGCGCGCCGAGGCCGTCATCAGTCGTTTTGCCGCGTCGAGCATGAGATCGATCGACTGGATTTCAGTTCCGCATCGCCTCGCAATTGCCGCATTCCACAGGCTTTTCCGCGCATTCCCAAGTCGTGATCGCTGCCGCGTTGACCGTGCCCCGGCCCCTTCCTAGTTTGCGCCGGAATTTTGGGTATCGATTCTGACATGACGAACGGCCGAGGGCTTAACAGGGAGCGGCACAAGACGCCAGCGGGGCGCGCAATCGCACTCTTCACCGCCGCGGCGGTGGCAGCCTCCGTCGGTCCGGCGGCCCCGCAAGGTGCGCCCAGGGGGCTGCCGCTCATTCGAGACGCGGAGATCGAGCAGCTGCTGCGCGAATATACCCAGCCGATCCTGCGCGTGGCGGGCCTGACACAGCAGAACATCCGAGTGGTGATCATCAACGAGCGGTCGTTCAACGCCTTCGTGGCCGACGGCCGGCGCATCTTCGTCAATGTCGGGGCGCTGATGGACGCCAAAACCCCGAACGAGATCATCGGGGTGCTCGCCCACGAGACCGGGCACCTCGCCGGCGGACATCTCGCGCGCATGCGCGAGGAGGTCGCGCGGGCGCAGACGGCGGCGATCGTCGCCATGCTGCTCGGCGTCGGCGCGATGGTGGCCGGCGCGCGCTCCGGCAGCTCCAGCATCGGCCAGGTCGGCGCCGCTGCGATCTCGGCGCCGGAATCGGTCGCGTTCCGATCTCTGCTCTCCTATGTCCGCGCGCAGGAGGAGCAAGCGGATCGCGCCGGGGTGAAATTCCTGACCGCCACCGGCCAGTCGCCCAAGGGGATGTACGACACGTTCCGGCGGCTCGCGGACCAGATGCTGGTCAGTGCGCGCTACATGGACCCCTATCTGCAGTCGCATCCGATGCCGAAGGAGCGCGTCGCCGCGTTGGAAGGCGTGGCGAGGACGAGCCCGTATTGGGACAAGAAGGACCCGCCGGAGCTGCAACAGCGTCACGATATGATGCGGGCCAAGCTCTCGGGATTCATCGAACGGCCGGACACGGTGCAGCGCCGCTATCCGCCGAGCGATACCAGCCTCCCCGCGCGCTACGCGCGCGCGATCGTCGCCTACCGACACTCCGATCTCCACACCGCGCTTGCCCAGATCGACGCACTGGTGCAGGCGCAGCCCAACAATGCGTATTTTCTCGAGCTCAAGGGCCAGGCTCTGATGGACAACGGCCGGGCCGCCGAGGCGCTCGTCCCGCTGCGCCGGGCCGCGGCGCTCGCACACGACGCCACCCTGATCCAGATCCTGCTCGCCCAAGCGCTGGTCGCCACCAACGAGCCCAAGAACGCGGCCGAAGCCGTCCCGTTGTTGCGCGTGGCGGTCACCCGCGAGCCCGATATGCCCGATGGATACAGCCAGCTGGCGATGGCGTATGGACAAAAGGGGGATCTCGCGGAAGCGGACCTCGCCGCCGCGCAGGCGGCGTTCGCCCGCGGCGAGTTCAAGACCGCCCGCGATCTCGCCGCCCGAGCGAAAACCCGGTTTCCCACCGGCTCGCCGGGTTGGGTCCGGGCCGACGACATCGTAATCTACAAGCCGCCGGCGAAAGCCGGCCGCAACTGAGAGGATTCTCGATGCCCGCCTTGGTTCGCACGATCCTGGTCACGATCGCCGCCGCCGTGCTTGCGATCGGCGCTTTGCCGGCGCGCGCGCAACCGTTTTCCGAGGGTCAGCGCGGCGAGATCGAGCGGATCATCAAAGAGTACCTGATTGCCCACCCCGAAGTGCTTCAGGACGCCATCTCCGAGCTCGAGAAGCGCCAAGCCGACGCGGAGGCGATCAAGCACAGGGAAGGCGTCAAGCAGTACAGTCAGGCGCTGTTCCATTCGCCGCGCCAGGTCACCATCGGCAATCGCCAGGGCGACGTCACGCTCGTCGAATTCTTCGATTACAATTGCGGCTATTGCAAACGTGCCTTGAGCGACCTGCTCGATCTCATGAAGGAGGACCCGAAGCTCCGGGTCGTGCTCAAAGAATTCCCGGTGCTGGGACCCGGCTCGGTCGAGGCGGCGCAGGTCGCGGTCGCCGTGCGCATGCAGGATCCGACCGGGAAGAAATACCTCGAATTCCATCAGAAGCTGCTCGGCGGCCGCGGCCCGGCCGATCGCGCGCATGCGCTCGCGGTGGCCAAGGACATCGGGCTCGACATAGCCAGGATAGAGAAGGACATGACGGGGGACGAAGCCAAGGCTACGCTCGAAGAGAACATGCATCTCGCCGAGGCGCTGGGCCTCAACGGGACGCCGAGCTACGTCATCGGGGCGGAAGTGGTCGTGGGCGCCGTCGGTCTCGCGGCGCTCAAGGAGAAAGTGGGGATCGCGCGGCAATAATCACCATCGCGCGCTTCTCCAGGGTGCCGTGTCCTCCTAGGACGCGACGAGTAGCGTCACGCCGAGAGGTTCGCATAAAGCCTGGTCATGGCCAACAGCATCTACGTCCTCAACGGCCCGAACCTCAATCTGCTCGGCACGCGCGAGCCGGAAACCTACGGCCACACTACGCTCGCGGAGGTCGAAGCGTTGTGCCATGACGCAGGCAAGCGCTTCGCGCTCGCCGTGGAATTCCGCCAATCCAACCACGAGGGCGCGCTCGTCGATTGGATCCAGGAGGCGGCGCGCAGCAATGCGGTGGGAATCGTCATCAATCCTGCCGGCTACACCACCACTTCGGTGGCGATCCTCGACGCGATTCTCGCCGTGAAGCTGCCGGTCATCGAGGTGCATATCAGCAACATCCATGCCCGCGAAAGCTTCCGGCATCATTCCTACGTCTCGCGCGCCGCGCGCGCGGTGATCTGCGGTTTCGGCGTGCAAGGCTACGCGCTCGCCATCATCGGGCTTGCCGCGCTCGCCGGCGTGCCGGCCAAGAGTTGAGTGCGCCATGCAGCTGTCGAGACCGGCGATGCAAAAGGGCAAGGTCGCGATCGATCGGGAGCTGATCCACGAGCTTGCCGATCTGCTCGAGGAAACCGGCCTCGACGAGATCGAAATCGAGCAGGATGGCGTGCGCCTGCGCGTCGCGCGCCGCTCGCCCGTGATGCACGTCTCGACCGCGCCGCAGGACGCCGCCCCGGCCGCTGACGCGGCTCCCCAAAGCCCGGTCCCGATGCCGGCTCCCGCAGCGGCCGATCCCGCCAAGCACCCCGGCGCGGTGACGTCGCCGATGGTCGGAACGGCCTACCGCGCCGCCGAACCCGGGGCGAAGCCGTTCGTCGACATCGGCAGCCAAGTCAAAGCCGGCGACACCCTGTTGATCGTCGAGGCGATGAAGACCATGAACCAAATTCCGGCACCGAAAGCCGGAACGGTGACGCAAATCCTGTTCGGTGACGGCCAGCCCGTCGAATACGGCGAGCCGCTGATGATCATCGAATGAGCGGACGCGACCTCCAGTCCGTGTCCCGGGCGCAGCGCAGAGCACCCCATCTCAGCAACTCGGCAATGCAGACGATTTGCGGTGTGATGCGCTGCAGACCCGGGACCCAGATGGACCCACGCTGGACCCCGGATCTGCGATGCACCGCTTCGCGGTGCGTCTTGTCCGGGGAACGCCGAAAACTACCGCGCCCCGATGTTCGATAAGATCCTCATCGCCAATCGCGGCGAGATCGCGTTGCGCGTGCTGCGCGCGTGCAAGGAGCTCGGCATCGCTACCGTGGCGGTGCATTCGACCGCCGACGAGGACGCCATGCACGTGCGGCTCGCCGACGAGAGCGTCTGCATCGGCCCGCCGGCGGCGAAGGATTCCTACCTGAACATCCCGGCCCTGCTCGCGGCCTGCGAGATCACCGGGGCCGATGCCGTGCATCCGGGTTACGGTTTCCTGTCGGAGAATGCGCGGTTCGCGGAAATCCTGACCGAGCACAACGTGCACTTCATCGGCCCCAAGCCCGAGCACATCCGGCTGATGGGCGACAAGGTCGAGGCCAAGCGCACGGCGCAGCGTCTCGGCCTCGAGGTCGTGCCCGGCTCGGAAAGCGCACTCGATTCCGATGCGGAGGCTTTCCGGCTGGGGGCGGAGCTCGGGTTTCCGCTGCTGATCAAGGCCGCCGCCGGCGGCGGGGGACGCGGCATGAAGGTCGCGCGCTCGGAAACGGAATTGACCGTCGCTCTCGCCACGGCGCGTGCGGAAGCCAAGGCGGCGTTCGGCTACGACGCGGTCTATCTCGAGAAATATTTCGAGGCACCGCGCCACATCGAGATCCAGGTGCTCGGGGATGGCCGGGGGCGCGCCATTCATCTCGGCGAGCGCGATTGCTCGCTGCAGCGGCGGCACCAGAAGCTGCTGGAGGAAGGTCCCTCCCCGGCGCTGAACGCCGAAGAACGCGACCGGATCGGCCACAAGGTCGCGGACGCCATGCGCTCGCTGCAATATCTCGGCGTCGGCACCGTCGAGTTCCTGCACCAGGACGGCCAGTTCAATTTCATCGAGATGAACACGCGCATCCAGGTCGAGCACCCGGTGACCGAGATGATCACCGATATCGACCTCGTCCTCGAGCAGATTCGGGTCGCGGCCGGCGCCGAGCTCGCGATCGACCAGACGGACGTGCGCTTCCACGGCCATGCCATCGAGTGCCGGATCAATGCGGAAAATCCCACCTCGTTTCGACCCTCGCCGGGCAAGATCCTGCACTATCATCCGCCCGGCGGGCTCGGCGTGCGGGTGGATTCCGCGGCCTATCAGGGCTACGCGATCCCGCCGTATTACGATTCGCTCGTCGGCAAGCTGATCGTGCACGGCAAGACCCGCACCGAGTGCCTGATGCGGCTCAAGCGCGCGCTCGACGAGTTCGTCGTCGACGGCATCGAGACGACCCTGCCGCTGTTCCGGACGCTGGTGCGCGAGCAGGACATAGTCGACGGCGATTATCACATCCATTGGCTGGAAGATTTTCTCGCGCGCGCCGCGGAGGAGGAGTGAGCGGACAGACGACAGAGGACGGATGACAGAGCAGCAATCTTAGCGTTATCTGGCGTCTGTCGTCTGTGGTCCGTCCGTCGTCCGATGGCCAACCGCCAGAACTCGCAAGTCGAGATCACGCCCGAGGTGCTGCTCAAGGCCTATGCCTGCGGCATCTTTCCGATGGCGGAGAGCGCCGATGACCCGACGCTCTACTGGATCGAGCCCGAGCGGCGGGGCATCCTGCCGCTCGACCGCTTCCATGTGCCGGACCGGCTTGCGCGGACGGTGCGCGCCGACCGGTTCCGCGTCGTGTGCGATCGCGACTTCGAGGCGGTGATCGACGGCTGTGCCGAGCCGAAACCCGGCCGTGCCCGCACCTGGATCAACCTGCGCATCCGCCGGCTCTATCATGCGCTGTTCGAGCGTGGGCACTGTCATACCGTGGAAGTCTACGACGGCGATGCGCTCGTCGGCGGGCTCTACGGGGTCAGTCTTGCCGGCGCGTTCTTCGGCGAGAGCATGTTCCACCGCGGGCGCGATGCCTCGAAAATCGCCCTCGTCCACCTCGTCGCGCGGCTGCGCGCGGGGGGGTTCGTGCTGCTCGACACGCAATTCGTGACCGATCATCTGCAGATGTTCGGCGCGATCGAGCTCTCGCGCCGGCAATATCAGCGGCTGCTGGAGCAGGCGCTCGGGGCCGAAGGCCGTTTTGACGCGCTGCCGCCCGCTGCGCCGATGTCGGGACGCGAAGCGCTCGCGCGCGCCATTGCGCTACGCTGAATGCCGCGCCGGCGGAGCCGAGTTACCGCCTCTGAATTGCCGGCGAGGGGGTTTGCGCCTGCGCGGGCGCGGCAGGCTTCGCCGGCGGAGCCGGGGTCGGCGGCGGATTGACGGCCGGCGGTGTAGCGTTTGCCGGTGCGCTCGAAGCAGCGGCCCCTGCAGCCAAGTTGGGCGCGTCCCTTCTGCAATCGACGAGCCACACGTCGTAGATCGGATGCTCGACCCCGTGCAGCCCGGGACGCGCCGCGAACATCCAGCCGGTGAAGATGCGCCGCGTCTCGCCCTTCAGCGTGATCTCGTCGACTTCGACAAATCCGTCGGTATTCGGCGTCTCCGTCGGAGGGCGCGTGTAGCAGGCCCGCGGCGTGACCTGCAGCGCGCCGAATTGCACCGTTTCGTTGATGGCGACGTCGAAGGTGATGATCCGCCCGGTGATCTTGTCGAGACCGGAAAAAATTGCGGTCGGATTGACGATCTTCTCGGCAGGCAGCGCGGTGATCACTTCGTCGCCGGGTTGCGGCGCCGTCGTAGCCGGCGGCGACGTTGCCCGCAGCGCACGCTGGCCTGGCGGCGTACCGGGCGGCGGGGCGCCGCGCACCGCGCCCGGTACGGCTTCCGTTCCGGGCGGCGGCAAGGGTTGCGATTCGATCGCGCCGGGCGCAGGCGCCGCGGCGCGCGATTCCGTAGCCGAAGGTGCCGGATATGGCGGATAGGGCTGACGGCCCGGGACGTTCGCGGGCGGCCGGGGTGAGTCGCCGAAAATCGTGCCGAACTGCGCCGCAGCCGGCCCGGCATGCGTGAGCACGCCTGCGCCAAGGAGGAGCATCGTGAGAAATTTCGGTCCAGCCATTGGCGGGCGAACCGCGCCTTTCTGTTTGCGGCGAATGCGGCTGTTAACACGCGGATTGCGGCGGCGGAAGGGCATCGCGGCGTCGTCGTCCCGGCCGAGCGAGCCTCGCGAGCGAGAGCCGGGATCTATGCGCACCGGTCTTGCCGGTGGGCACCTCGCAGGCCGTGTTCATGGGTTCCGGCTCTCGCGCTTTCGCGCTCGGGCCGGAATGACCACTCCCAGAACGGCATCACTCCCCGGGCGTCCAGGCCTTGTAATCGCCGGTCGCCGGATGCCGGCGGTTTTGGGCTAGCGTCGAGCCGGGCGGCCGGTAGGCGTACGGCGTGCCCGTCAGATTCGGCTGGTGCGGCTTCTCCCAAGGCCAAATTTTTACCCGCTCCTCGGTCGGCGGCACGTCGACGGTGTGATGCAGCCAGCCATGCCAGCTCGCCGGCACCTTCGAGGCTTCCGCATAGCCGTTGTACACGACCCAGCGCCGCTCGAACCCGAGGGTCGGATCGATTTTGCCGGCGCGGGTCCGGTAGTACCGATTGCCGAACTCGTCGGTGCCGACGAGCTCGCCATAGGCCCAGGTCCAGAACTGGGTCCCGAACGTCATCGAGTTCCACCACGTGAAGAAGCGCAACAGGAACGTCTTGATCATGGCGGATCCGGGTTCACTCACGCGGGTTCTGCCATCGCCGCGGATCGGTGTCCAGCAACGGACCGAGCCGCTCTTGCGGCGAGCTTTTCCGGCCCGCTGATCCTTTCTTCCGCGCCAGCGTTACTGCTGCGCACGCCGCAGCATTGCGAGCCGCTCGAGCCCGCGCTCGCTGCCGAGCAAGGCGCGTTTCTCCGGCTCGGTCAGAACTTCGAGCGCCTCGTCGAGGGTCGTGCATTCGTCGAGCTTCGCAAGGCCGACGACGAGGTGCACGTCGAGGTCGCGGCGGGCGCGGCGGCGCGGCGGCGGCAGCGTGCGGCGGTGCAGCTCGACGAGCGCAGGATCATCCAGAAACGCCGCGAATATCTCGTGCGGCTCGCGTTCGTTCGCGCGCAAGTCCGCGGTCCGCTCCCGGGCGCGCGCGAGAATATCCGGCGGATCGCGCTCCTCCGGGATCATCAGCAACCCGAGCCGGCGTAGCGCGAGCCCGCCCGAAGCGCGGGCGGTCAGCGCGGCAAGCGGCACCGCGAACAGAAGACCGACGATCACCGGCGTCATCCACAGAAACAGCGGCGGCGAGACCGCGTAGGCCGCCGCCCCGAACAAGACACCGAAAACCGTATGCCAGCGGTAACGGCGCAAGCTTTCGCTGAGCGGCATCGCGGCCTCGTCGCGACGTTGCGCGCTCCACCCGGCGTCGCGGCCGAGCAGAATCTGCAGGACCGCCGCGGTCTGCATCAGCATCAGGATCGGCGCGATCAGCCCCGAAATCAGCGTTTCGATCAACATGCTCAGGAAGCCGCGCACCGCCCCGCCGCAACCGCGCCGCAGGTGCGCGCGCCCGACCAACAGGAAGTAGCCGAGCAGCTTCGGCGCGAGCAGCAGGCCCAGCGTGCCGGCGAACACTTGCGCGGCGCGCACCGGGTCCTGTGCCGGCCATTGCGGGAACAGGGAAAAGCCCGGAGCAAAATATTCCGGGCGCACGAAGCGCGCTTGCAGCGAGACCATCATGCCGAGCAGCAGGAAGGTGAGCCACATCGGCGCGGTCACATAGGCGGCAATGCCGGTGACGAGGTGCAGCCGGCTGACCCAGTGGAAGCCGCGCGCCGGCAGCACCGCGAGGTGCTGCAAATTGCCCTGGCACCAGCGCCGGTCGCGCAGCGCGTAATCGGTGAGCGAGGGCGGGCACTCCTCGTAGCTGCCGGCGAGATTCGGCGCGATGTGCACCGCCCAACCGCCGCGGCGAAGCATGGCGGCCTCGACGAAATCGTGGCTCATGATCGTGCCGCCGAAAGGCTTGCGTCCGCGCAGCGCCGGCAGCCCGGCTTGCTCGGCAAAGGCGCGCACCCGGATCGCGGCGTTGTGGCCCCAGTAATTGCCTTCCGCGCCGTGCCACCAGGCGAGCCCGTGCCCGATCAGCGGTCCGTAGATGCGGCCGGCGAATTGCTGCACGCGCGCGAACAAGGTGCTGGCGTTGACGACGACGGGCAGCGTCTGGATCAGCCCGGCCCGGGGATTGCGTTCCATCGCGGCGATCAGCCGGACGATGGTCTCGCCGGTCATCAGGCTGTCGGCGTCGAGGATGATCATGTGCTCATAGCGGGCTCCGAACCGCCGCACCCAATCGGCGATGTTGCCCGCCTTGCGGCCCTCGTTGTCGGCGCGGTGGCGGTAGAAGATGCGCGCATGGCCGCCGGTGCGTTCGCGCAAGGCCGCGAATTGCATCTCCTCGGCAAGCCAGTTCCCCGGATCGGTGCTGTCGCTCAGAATGAAAAAATCGAAATGATCGAGCGCGCCGGTCTCGGCGAGCGACGCGTAGATCGCCTCGATGCGGCCCATCAGATGCGGCGGGGATTCGTTGTAAGCCGGGACCAACAGCGCGGTGCGGGCGGACAGGGCCGGCAGCGGTCCCGATGCCTCGACGCCGAGCGGGCGCGCGCCGCCGCGCACGAGCAACAAAAATCCCGCGAACGCGGTGACGAACGAGAACGCGATCCAGGCGAACAGAAACACGTAAATCACCAGAATCGCGGCTTCGAGATTGGTCAGGCCGCCGACCTGGAAGACGAGATACATCTCGTATCCGCCGAACGCGGTGAGAGCGAGCGTTGCGAGCAAGAGCTGAGCGCGGCGGCGCGCGATCCCGGGCGGCGAAGTCGGCACGCCTGCGGCCGGAGGCTTCGCCCGCAGCGACTGCACCGGCATCGGCAGCGGGGTTTCCTCGGGCAGAGCCGGCGACTGGGGCGCGGCGGGCGTCCCGGACGAAGCCGCCGACCGGCGCGCTACGCCGTCCATCGGTAGAGCCAGACTTCGGACAGCATCGTGTCGCCCTGCACGAGCTGCGCGCGCAGCTCGGAAAGCGATTCCCGTCCGGGCATGAGCTCGAAGCTCAGCCGCCAGCCGCCGGTCTCCGGATTGGGCTGCGTCACGATGTTCTTGATGGCGCCCGCGCTGGCGTTGACGATGCCGCGGATATTCTCGGGGGGCCCGGCGGTCTTGAGATTCTCGCCCTGGAAATCGAGCACGAAGAGCCGCAGGTCCGGCTGCGACCCGCGGCCCGCACGCGTCGCCCGCACTTCGGCGAGCTCCGGCTTGTACGACTTCCCGGAACCCCAGTGCTGCCGGTACGTGAAGGTGTACTCGCCCTTGGCGCGCAGCGGATCGTTCGGCCGCCAGAACGCGACGATGTTGTCGTGAATTTCCTCCTTGCTCGGGATCTCGACCAGGAACACGCCGCCCTCGCCCCAGTCGCCGATCGGCTCGACCCACAGGCTCGGGCGCTGCTCGTAATGCGCCTCGAGATCCTGATAATCGCGGAAATCGCGCTTGCGCTGAATGAGACCGAAACCGCGCGGGTTGGTGTCGACGAAGGTTGAGATCTGCAGGTCGGCCGGATTGTTCAACGGCCGCCAGATGTGCTCGCCGCGCCCGTTCTGCATGGCGAGCCCGTCGGAATCGTGCACCGCGGGACGGAAATCGTCGACATTGGTGCGATTGGACGCGTCGAACATGAACATGCTGGTGAGCGGCGCCAGGCCGGCGGTCGGCATGTCGACGCGTGGATAGAGCGCGGCCTCGATGTCGAACACGGTCGGGTGTCCCGGCCGGATGGTGAAACGGTAGGCACCCGCCGCGCTCGGCGAATCGAGCAAGGCGTGCACCACGACCGAGCGCGTATTGGGCTGCGGCCGTTCCAGCCAGAACGCCCGGAATGCCGGAAACTCCTCGCCCTTTTGGTCGCCGGTCGCGACCGCGAGCCCGCGCGCGGAGAGGCCGAAATTCAGGCCCTTGGCGAGCGATCGGAAATAGCTCGCGCCGAGAAATACCGCGACTTCGTCGTAGTAATCCGCCCGGTTGATCGGCGCGTGGAGGCGGAATCCGGCAAAGCCGATATCCTCGCTCGGATCGGGCGGCGTGAGCTTGCCGAACGAGAACACGCTCGGCGCATACGCGATCCGATGGGCACGGCCCTGGTAGAACTCGAACATGTCGATGCGGTCGGCATAATAGAAGCCGCGGTGGAAGAACTGCGCCTCGAACGGCAGGCCGGCGCCGCGCCACAGCGCCTTCTCGGGCACGAAGCGAATCGAGCGGTATTGGTCGTAGGTGAGATTCTTGAGCGTGTCGGGAAGGCTGCGGTCGAGCGGCTTGTAGGGTTTTTGCGCAAGCTCGCGCGCGAGCTGGCGCACGCTCAGCGCATCGAACGGCGTGCCCTCCTCCGGATTGGCGGCCGCGAGCGCCGGCGCGGAAGGTCGCTCGAGGCCAAGGAACGGCAGCGCCAAGCCTGCAAGCACAAGATCGCGTCGGCGCAACCTGCTTCCTCCCGGGCTCCCGGCTTCGAGCTCGTCCCGATCGATGAGATCAGGGGATGCGCGCAGCGCTCGACCCTGAAATTTGCATCGGGATAATAACGGGGGCATTTCGCGGTTCCGAGCCGGACGGCAGCGTCGCGCGTGCCGGGCGCATTTCCGATTCGGCGGCTGCAACTCTGATTCCGCGCTTGGCTGCAAGCGTCAGTGGCCAAACGGAGTTTCCGATTTCTCTCGTCCGACGGTGGTTTTATAATACCTTCGCACCGTTGCCGAATCTTGCGATTCGGCCCGATCCTCAGCCGCCCTGCCCTTTGGAATCCGCTTCGCGCATCCGATATTTACCGCAATGCAGCTTGACACTTTCCCCCACTATCCACGGGATCTTTTCCCATATTTAGGGGTTGATTCAGATTCTCGCACTAGTTCTTGACTGGCGGGCGAGAGTCGTCCTAGCTTTCTGGGGTCGGGCGCGATCCGTACCAAGTGCTCGCCGGACGCCTCCCAGAACAGGCTAGCGACGCCGCTCCGCCGGGGCCGAAGGCTAAGGCGAGCCATGGCATCGCATGGCCCGGAGGTTCCAACAACGGCGCTGCGGCGCCGACGTAATGGGGCATCGAACAGAGTGCCGGGACCAACCGGCAGCGCGCGGGCGTTGGTCCGCGTGGGATGAAACGTCGGCGGCCGCGGATCGGGCGCCGACTCGGCAAGAGGGGATGGAGCGATGCGGATCGAGCGGCGGTACACCAAGGAAGGCCATTCGCCCTATGCGGCGATCGAATTTCGCCTGACCACGAGCGAGATCCGCAATCCGGACGGCTCGGTGGTGTTTCGCGCGGACGCCGTCGAGGTGCCGGCGTCCTGGTCCCAGGTCGCCTCCGACGTGCTGGCGCAGAAATATTTCCGCAAGGCCGGCGTGCCGGCGCGGCTCAAGCGCGTCGAAGAGGAGAGCGTGCCCTCCTTCCTGTGGCGCTCGGCCGTCGACGAGGATGCGCTCGCCGCGCTGCCCGAGAAGGAGCGCTTCGGCGGCGAGACCTCGGCCAAGCAGGTGTTCGACCGGCTCGCCGGCACCTGGACCTATTGGGGCTGGAAGGGCGGCTATTTCGCCTCCGAGGCCGACGCGTCCGCCTTCTTCGACGAGCTGCGCTACATGCTGGCGATGCAGATGGCGGCACCCAACTCGCCGCAATGGTTCAACACCGGGCTGCATTGGGCCTACGGCATCGACGGGCCGAGCCAGGGCCACTATTACGTCGACTTCGCCACCGGCAAGCTCGCAAGATCGAAATCGGCTTACGAGCATCCGCAGCCGCACGCCTGCTTCATCCAGGGCATCGCGGACGACCTCGTCAACGAGGGCGGCATCATGGATCTGTGGGTGCGCGAGGCGCGGCTGTTCAAATACGGCTCCGGCACCGGCTCGAATTTCTCGAAGCTGCGCGGCGAAGGCGAAAAGCTTTCGGGCGGCGGCAAGTCCTCCGGCCTGATGAGCTTCCTGAAGATCGGCGACCGCGCCGCGGGCGCGATCAAGTCGGGCGGCACGACGCGCCGCGCCGCCAAGATGGTCGTGGTCGACGTCGATCATCCCGACATCGAGCAGTACATCGACTGGAAGGTGATCGAGGAGCAGAAGGTCGCAAGCCTCGTCACCGGCTCGCGCATCAACCAGCGGCACCTCAAGGCGATTTTCAAGGCCTGCGTGAACTGCGAGGGCTCGGGCGATGATTGCTTCGACCCGGACAAGAATCCGGTGCTCCGCCGCGAGATCAAGGCGGCGCGCAAGAACGCGGTGCCGGACAATTACATCCGCCGCGTCATCCAGTTCGCCAAGCAGGGCTACACCGACATCGAGTTCCCGGTCTACGACACCGACTGGGATTCGGAGGCGTATCGGACCGTCTCCGGCCAGAACTCCAACAATTCGGTGCGCGTGACGGATGAATTTTTGAAGGCGGTCGAGGCCGACGGCGACTGGGACCTCATCTGGCGCATGCGGCCCGGCAAGGTCGCGAAAACCGTCAAGGCGCGTTATTTGTGGGAGAAGATCGGCTACGCCGCCTGGGCGAGCGCCGATCCCGGCCTGCAGTTCCACACCACGGTCAACGACTGGCACACCTGCCCGGCATCGGGCCCGATCCGCGCGTCCAATCCGTGCTCGGAATACATGTTCCTGGACGACACGGCCTGCAATCTCGCTTCGCTCAATCTCTTGGCGTTCCGTAATCCCTCCCCCGAAGGGGGGTCGGACCGCGCTTCTCCTCCCCCTGCAAGGGGGAGGTCGGCGAGCGTCGAAGACGCGAGCCGGGAGGGGGTCAACTCGTCGGCTTGCGACCCCACCCCGGACCGCCGTAGGCGGTCCGACCCTCCCCTTTCAGGGGAGGGAGAAGCCGTGCGGAACGCCAGCAGATTGAGCGAGGCGAGATTGCACGCCGTGTCGTCCAGGAACATGTATTCCGAGCACGGGTTCGACGCCCGGATCGGCCCCGACGCCGGGCAGGTGTGCCAATCGTTCACGGTGGTGTGGAATTGCAGGCCGGGATCGGCGCTCGCCCACGCGGCGTAGCCGATCTTTTCCCACAGCGCGCGCGCCTTGACGGTCTTGGCAACCCTGCCGGGCTTGGTGCGCCAAGTCAGATCCCAGTCGCCGTCGGCCTCGACGGCTTTGAGGAACTCGTCGGTCACCCGCACCGAATTGTTGGAGTTCTGGCCGGAGACGGTGAGATAGGCCTCCGAATCCCAGTCGGTGTCGTAGACCGGGAACTCGATGTCGGTATAGCCCTGCTTGGCGAACTGGATCACGCGGCGGATGTAATTGTCCGGCACCGCGTTCTTGCGCGCCGCCTTGATCTCGCGGCGGAGCACCGGGTTCTTGTCCGGGTCGAAGCAATCATCGCCCGAGCCCTCGCAATTGACGCAGGCCTTGAAGATCGCCTTGAGGT
>JBKPDF010000067.1:0-14969 GCA_046727735.1 Pseudomonadota bacterium
AGCTTGCGCCGCGCATCGGCCGGCTTCGTGGCCATGACGACCTCCTCATTACAACTGGACACCGATTGCGCCGGATCGTTCATCGCGCGAGGACGCGATGGTGCGAGAGAAAGGCGCCGAGCCGCAAGCTTACCCTGCCGAGAAGGCGCGCGGGGTCGAAATCATCCTGCGCCGGGCCTGGCAGCGTGTTCTTTTCGTTCTTGGCCTCGCCGTGCCGATCCTCGCGCTGCTGGCGCTGCTGATGCTGCGCTAGCAACGCCGCTGTCGAGCTTGCGCCATTCGACGGGGGTATGTGCTGGCCCCCTCCCCACCCCTCCCCCGTAACCGGGAGCGGGAGCACACCGAGCTCACCGCTCGTGCTGATCCCACTTCACCGGAAAACGCTCTACACGTCGCAGTTTGGTGGCCGCGCAGCCAGCCGCGTGCTACGCATGCTCAATGCCGGCATTGCTCCTTCCCCTGGCCGAGGCGGCGGTGCATCTGCCCGCCCGCGGAGCCCTGATCGGCCTTGATCTCGGCAGCAAGACGATCGGGGTGGCGGCAAGCGATCCCGACCGACGGCTCGCGTCGGCGGTGGAGACCATCGCGCGCAGGAATTTTTCCGCCGACGCCGCGCGGCTACTCGCGCTTGCCGCCGAACGGCAGGCGGTCGCCTTCGTTCTCGGGCTTCCCATCAACATGGACGGCAGCGAAGGCCCGCGCGCGCAATCGACCCGCGCCTTTGCCAAGAATCTCGCGCGGCTGACGGACCTTCCCATCGCGTTTTGGGACGAGCGGCTGTCCACCGCCGCGGTCGAGCGCGAGCTGATCGCCGCCAATGTGACGCGCGCCCGCCGCGCCAAAGTCATCGATCAGCACGCCGCCGCTTTCATTCTCCAGGGCGCGCTCGATCGGCTCTCGCGTGGGGCGCTAGCGCTGTCAAAGCATTGAGAGACCGGTGCAACGGCGCGCCTTAGCCGATCGCGTGAGACCGCGCGCTGGTACTGGCGCGTTCCTCCCTCGCGCTCTCGGGCGATGTTGGCAAGCGGTTGCTTTTCTTTGTGCTTCCCCGGAGATTCCTCTGAACGTGTAGGCTGAGAAAGCCGTCTGCATGTAGGCGCCAGTCGACAAAAAAATGTCGCTGAGTGAACGGGAGATGTCCATGTTGGAAATAGTGCGCCGGCTCCGTACTGCTACAAGTGGCCTGCATCGGAGCATGAAAGACACCGCCGACGCGGTTGGCGCGTTTTTGGTCGACGTATTTCATTACCTGGCCCTGTTCGCAATTGGCGCGACAACCGTTTGGTCAGCGGCTGCAGCTTTCATCGGAATGGCCGCCCAAGGTCACGCGAGCCTCGGAGACATCCTCCTCTTGTTCATCTATCTTGAAATTGGAGCGATGGTCGGCATTTATTTCAAGACCACGCACCTCCCCGTGCGGTACCTGATCTATCCTGATCTATATTGCAATTACGGCGCTCGGGCGCATGCTGATCGAAATTGTAGGCGCCGAGCATCGGACAGGCGTGGACATACTGGTTGTAACGGGCGCAATTCTCCTTCTGTCATTCGCCGTCCTGGTCCTAAGATTCGGGTCATACAAATATCCTTCCGAACGGCCGGCATCGGACTTAACGACATAAAACTCATGCAACGCCAAAACGGCAGCTGATCGCGCTTGTCTCAAGTCGATGGCAAGGCGCGATCGATGCGACGGCGCGCGTCATCAGCCGAGACCTCTTTCGTTTCGCCGCAGCGAATTCGTTCGAGGGGTGATGATGCAGAAGGCCGTGTCGCTGCTGCTGCCCTTGGACGCTCCCCCGCGCCTGTTTCGAGCTCGCCTACGAGAGGCCGGGCAGAAGAAGATACTCGAGCAGCGCCGTGCCGCCAAAACTTCCAAGCGGCAAAAGCATTGCGCGCACCAGAGGCTGCTGGGAAAACGGAGTAAAGGCGCCGTCGCGCAGTTCTTCTATTCGACGCGACAACAGTTCCAATTGTCCGGCAATCCGGTCTCCATCCTGCGATTGTTTGGCCGCCATGATTCGATCATTCAGTCGCCGAAGCGCCCTGGCGCGCAGGGCCTCCGCCGACAATCGCAATGCTATGGCGCAGCCGCTGACGATGAGTAAGGCGATGCCCATCGTGATGACATCAGGAACGCTTAACGCGTAATTGGCGAACAGCCGGCTGCGCGAGACAACCAACAACGCGATAATCAAGAACGGATAGTAGATGAACGTCGTTACGCACTTGGTGCGTTTGGAGACGAAGACAAGATCGATCCAGTCGTCGAGGACGTCCGGTGGAACCTTAAGGCGATGGCTGAATTGCTGCAGCGTCTTTGCCGGCCAAATACCCCTCTTCGTGCGAAATCCCTTGATGACGCGCCAAGTGAGCAGCGTCGTGTCCGCCACGGCAAAGATGAGAAACCACGTCGCCAGAACGAGCGCCCCCGTCACCACGACGTAAGCCGTCAAGCTGACGCTTCCTCGTGCCGGCACAGGTGGGTTGCCGAATGCGAGGGTGAGGATCGGCCAAAGCAGGGCTATGGCCACCATTCCGGCAGCGGCCCGGTAAGACCGTGCGCGCTGATACCCTTGATAGATGTACATCCCCCAGAAGCGAAACATGTGGTCGGGCACGCGATCATCGTCGGTGGTTGCGCGCTCGGCCGGCAGCCGATACCAGAAATGGCTCACAAATCGAATCCACGGTGGGATCTTGCCGATAAGGGTTTTTTGCTCGGCTTCCACCCGTTGCCGTGTCTCCATGAGATTCATGTCGTGAAATATTTTCTCGATGTTTTCGTTCAGCAACCGGTAACCGCGAATGATGAGCCCGATGCAGAGGGCGAGCGTCAGCGCGCGCAGCAAAATCGTCGGCCACAAGCTCAGACCGTTGAGCAGTATCATCGGCTGGTCGCCTTCGGTGAGCGAGCGTGCGAGCAAAGGCCAAAGCCAGTGAATCCCTATCGCAACCGCATAGATGATGACCCCGAGTCCGACGAGGATCGCCAAGCCCCGTGCTGCGAGCTCGGGGTAGCTATTCGAGCCGTTCATAACGCGGTCGAGGCGCCTCCAAAGTCGGCGCCTGACGGGATAGCAGGCGGCGCATACGGCAAGGACTGAGAACCCCGCGGCCGCGGGGATACTCACATTGCGGAACGCCGGCGTCGCGAGTGGGTGGATCTCATCGCATTTGAATTCGTCCTGGCAGTTCTTCTTATCGATTCGAAGGTCTTCCAACTCGAATTGCGCGTCGTGGTACGAGTCCGGGCTGGCAAATTGGACCGTGCGCACACTGCCGACCTCGAACACGCGGGGCTTCAACCAAGCCGCAGGAGCTCCCGGCAGGCCGCGGATGGCGGTACGGGTCGCCAGAAATGCCGCGGTTTGGTAGCTGCTGCGAAACGGCGGGGTTTCTCCTTGCGCCGCGGGCCGCAGCTGCAGCGCGAAGCTGGATGCAACCAGGAGATTACGCGTGTAGGTCAACGCGCTCGGGTGCAGCACCAGGGCATCGAGATCGGTTGTGAAGAACAGCGCGTTCGGCACCAGCGTGCGTAGCGCTTGCAGGACGAGCAATTTGTCATAGAGATCGGAGCCGAGGATGCCGACCGCCTCGACGCCCTTCGAATCTTGCTGGCGCAGATCGCGATCGAGCTGCTGTATGCGGTCGCCGAGGCGCCGCAGGTAATCGAATTGTCCCTGTCCTTCGGCTCGTTCCTGCGGCTTGGTATCAGAAGGCTTGGTGCTGGCTTTGGCGTCCTTATCCTGCGTGTTGCCACTGGTCTTGGAACCACTGCCGCCGGAGGGCGCTTCGCTGCCGGGCGCCTGACCATCCAGACCGCGTAGATATTTGAACCGATGTAACCAAGGTTTATTGACAAACGGGTCGGTGTCGGTTTGCCGACATCCTTCGCTTTCGCCGAAACATCGCGCGATGGAGTCAGGCAGTGCCCGCCCGTAGAGCGTGTCCCATTCCGAGACCAGCGCGATGTGACCGCCCTTATCGTTAACTTGCCGCAATCTCAACTCGGCCCTGATGCTGAGCGCGAGCGCCTCGTCCGTGGCAATCATCCGGTAGAGCTTGATTCCTTTTTTCGCGAAGAAGTCCTGCAGGCACGTGTCCGAGCTGAGGCAAGCGGGACCGCGCGAAACATAGTCGGGGATCAGCGTCGGATCATCGGCGGTGGCGCTGTTGATATAAAATCCAGGACGCGCGGATTCGGGACAGAGCGACGATCCATCCTTGCTGCTTTCGTCCACCATGGCTTGCAGCGTGGTCGAGAAGCTCGGACCGAGAATCGTTGCTTTTGCCCAAGGCACGGATGATCCGGCAGTGACGAGAGATCGACACAAGAAGCCCTCGAATTGCTTCAGGGGAGAGTTGTTCAAGGCGTCTTCGTCGAACCAAAGTAACAGAACGCCCTTGTACAGGACGCTCTCACGCCTTGACTTCGGCTCGAACCACTCGAATGGCACGACCTTGGGCGACTGCAATTCCTGTGCGGGATCCGGTGGAGCGGCGGCGGGCCAGTAAAAGCCGACATGTTCCGCGTCGACTGGCGCGAATCCCTCGGCATTCAAACCCGCGAGGATCGCATAACGTGTGCGTCGTCGCGATTCGTGTTGCTCCGAATAAGGCGCTCCGGAGACAGGGGCGACCATGACAAGCAGAGGTTTGGGCAACTGCCATCCCAGCGCCGATTCGTTCAACGGCGATTCACAATGACCTTTGATGCGGTCTTTGACGGTGCGGTCTTTGATCGCGTCCGGCTGGCAGTTCTCGGGCTTGAGCTCGGGAGATCGCGCCAGGACCTCGGCCACGGCCGCGAACGGATCTTGCCACAGCCGAGCCTCCACATCCTGCACGCCGGTGCGCTGGGCAATGACGCTCTCGCTCGTCGGCGGCCGACTGCCCTCCAGGGGAAGCTGATGCGCCACAAAGTAAGTTCCCGCTGCCGCGAGCAGGATCCAGATGAAGCCGTTGCCTCCGATATTCGGGCTCGGTTGCTTTGTGTCGGCTGCCATGGCCACTCCCCCGGGCCGCAACGCAGGTGCCTCGAGCCGCGCAGGATGAACGAGGACCCGGACACGCAAGGAGCTTGGCGAGCGGGTCCGTCTGCTCGATCCGGCGCGATATCAGTTCATCGAAGCCTCCCCAGTGCCCGGTCTGTTGCTATGATAAGTGTAACACAACTTGCAGCGCGACTCCATTCCGCGCGGTGCACTCTGCAGCAGATCAGGGGTAAGCAAGCGAACCTCTTCGAGTTGAGAAAAGCGGTGACCGCGTTCAGCGAAAATGGATCTCAGGGGAAGTGGTAGGCCGGGTAGGAACGTTGCACATTCGTCTTAGATCGTCGAAGGTGCGCTTATTCGTCGCGTTATGGTCTCCCCGAGTTGTCAGGTCGTCGGTTGTGAGCTGGCAAAACAGCTTGAACGCGGTTTGCAGCTCTTCCATCAAGTGATCGAAAATAAGCGTATCGATCACTTTCCCATTCCGAACACCTTCCACCCGTCTGGACATCGTCTGATGAAGGTCTCGTACCCGTGCTAACAACGGAGAACTGACATCTGAAAGATTCAACTGCCCATAGGAAAGATTGTATTTTTTGTAATATTGATTCTTCGCATTGACCCATTCTCCTCCGAACGTCGTGTCTTGCAACAAAAATACGGTTCGCTTGACTCGGCATACTAGGATTGTCGTCGCACACATGGGGCACGGTTCAAGCGATGTATAGATGGTGGCACCGCGTTGCAGAAAGTCTGCATCTTCCGCGCCGTCGTCATAGAACATTTGCGTTCGGTAGAAATCTTCGACCGTCGTTGCCGGCGCACGAGCTCTTTTTGCTCCTATTCGCGCGATCGCCGTTCGCAATGCTCTTTGTTCGGCGTGCTCGACTGGGCTTTGATGCGCGTGGATTTGATTGTGCTCCAGCGCCAAGACCTCACCGTCGGCGTTGTCGATGATAAGCGCGTGAATATTCAATCCTTGAAAATGTGTCGGCTGAGTTGCGCCCTCGTCTTCCAGACTGATTGGCGGATCGAACCGCAAATAAAGCGAGGACAGAAGCCCGAGAAAAGCCAGAGCATCGCGTTCTGCGCGGAATAAAGAGAGATCTGCAGCGATAGCCATTTGTAATCCCCCATAGTGCGTGCACAAGCACGCGCCTTCGCCGAAGCGTGCGCATCCCTCGCAGAACTCCGGACTTGACAATTGAAAGTTGCAGCATTCAAGTGATCAGTGCAATTGGATTTGCGCCATGAATGCGTGGATGAGACGCATTGTCCTACGGTTGGCGCCAGCGAATGGCTTTTATTTACATTTCCGCGCGGGTTTTGATCGGCTCACCCGGTTTTCACTCGCATTGAAATTCGTTCCTTTGCCGTCCCGTGACAGGTGTGTGACGAATTATCACGCATCAAGTCAGCAAACACTGGGAGCGTAGCGCGACGATAGCCATAGCCTATCCAGAAAGGCGACAACCATGAGGACCAGGCTCTCGCTTGCGGTCGGAGTGATCGGCATTTTTGCGATCGTTGGATTGTTGGGTTGGACGGCCTCCGCGCAAGCGCCGGCATCTGCCCCGGCGACGCTTGCATGTGATGACGAGCCGCTTCCGGATACCAACCAACCGAGGAATCCGAACCTTCCACCGGCGCAGAACCCGACGGCCACCCCGATCGATGCTTCGCTGCTGACCAAGGGGCTGCCGTGTGCGGAAAACGTCAGCCCCCTCGGGCTCTTCGGCGACGATGGCTTGGCAAACCTGCAACGCGGCTTCGATTTCTACTCGTGGCTGACGTTCCTCGCCCTGAATGCTCCCGCCGACGGCAGCCGCATCGATCAGGCCAAGCCGAACACACCGACAAAATGGGAGCAGCCCGGCAATTTCAAGCAGCTGCTCGACGTAATGCTGGAGAACGGAAAAGCCTCCAAATGGGAGGATAAAAAGATCGTCCCGCCGGAATGCCTCGATCAATACAACAGGCTGAAAGGCCAAGTGATGGTCATCGAAATGATCGAGGAAAGCTTCAACGAGCCGTTCAAGACCGGCCCCTTGATCGACCAGCAAGGCAATTACGCGATCTTCGACATTCTGATGAACCAGTCGATGTTCGGCTACATTCAGAAGCACAACCTACAGAGCAAAGCCGGGCAACAGAGCAAAGAAAACGCCTCGTTGAAAATCGATTTCCCCGCGGGAGCGAATAAGGGCCCGGCGCAAGCGAACATGCCTCCCGGCGATCCGGGTGCGGTCATGCTCAAGGTGTCCTGGAAGGTCCTCGATGCGCCGGCCGAGAGGCAAAATTTTCACACGGTCGACGCTCTGGTGCTGATGCCGCGTCATCCGAGCGAGACGACCAAGCCGCCCTGTTTGCGCAAGACGCTCGGACTGGTCGGCTTCCACGTCGGGCACAAGACGGTCGGCCGTCGGCAGTGGATCTGGACCTCGTTCGAGCACAAACAGAATGTGCCCGAGCAACAGGAAGTGGATCGGCAAGAGGCGAAGGCGAAAGGACCGTACAATTTTTACAATCCAGACTGCCTTGCATGTGCGGTGAATCAGACACCTCCGACCCCATGGGAGCCGACATATAAGAACGGCCTGAAATTCCACGACAGCAAGTTCAGGAGCCAGATCACGCGCGTGATCCCGCTCACCCACGAAACAAAGCAGATGAACAAGCAATTTCAGGACATTCTCGGCAACACAGTGTGGAAGAATTACATGTTGCTGAGCACGCAGTGGCCGAGCGATTTTAATTGCGCCAGAAAGAAAGACACCAGCACGCCGCCACTCCCGGAACCGGCTACCGACTTTAGAAAAGAGCCGGACATGAATTGCGCGCCGGCGCCGACATTCCTCGCAAACTCCACGCTGGAAACCTACAGCCAGGGCACCGATCCGCTCGCGGCGTCGAGCTGCATGGCCTGTCACGGCAACGCGGTGAGCCAGCAGGTACGCCCGCCGGACATGAAAGCTGAAGACTTCTTCAACCAATCGGACTTCACCTTCATGCTGGAAAAGGCGCGCGGTGAGCCCAAGCCATAGCAGTGCTGGAACTAAAGTAGGGGGAGGGATCAATCATGAGCGGTTCGCTGCGGCATAAACTTCCGATCGCGCCAAACACAATTGAGGACGAACCGGCCGGCGCGCTCACGCGCCGGACCGTGCTGGCCGGCGCCGCAGCCGCCACCGCGGCGGTGACCGTCGGCGCCACGCTGGACACGCCGGCGCACGCCGGCAGCGTCGACGTCAATTCCCAAGAGCACATGGTTCTTTTTGTTTTGCTTTCGAGCGCGCTGACCGGGATTCCCCCAGAGAAACTTTCGCCACAATTCAAGCTGCAGTCGTCAAATCCGCCGACCGTCCCTCCCCCGCCGATCGACTTGTCCAAATCAATTCCCGGCTCCGATCCCGTCGACGTCAAGCGGGAATACTTGACGTGGGCCAATGAGAAATATCCGGCGGGTCTGGAGAACCTGCTGGAACTCGTCAGAAAAAATCTCCAGGCGTCCAATCGCGACCAGGCGATCATTGCTGCACTGCAATTCGATGATGACGATAGGACCAAGACGTCGGCCGATGTCGACGCAAAATATCTGGCGCGCAGCATTGTTTTGATGTGGTACTTGGGCGCCTGGTACGAGCCGGCCGAGCTCAAGGCGCTGCGCAGAGATCCGAAGGGGGTGCCGACGTTCCGGGTCGTTTCGCCGAAGGCCTATACCCAGGCGTGGGCGTTGCGGGTGGCCCAAGCGCATCCCATGGGCTTCAGCGAAATGCAGTTCGGCTACTGGACGCGCCCGCCGAACGACCTCCGCGATTTCATTGGTCGTCAGTAAGATTGTTCATGGAGCCGGACCATGGCCGGGGAAGCTGACAAGGTATGGGATGTCGCGATCGTCGGCTCGGGTTTTGCCGGCGCCTTGATTGCAAACGAACTCGGCAAAGGCCGCAAAAGCGTCATCATCCTCGAAGCGGGCGCGGGCATTCCGCCTAACTTTAACGAGTATATGAGGCGTTTCTATTCGGCCTCCGCCAAGGTGCCGGAAAGCCCCTATACGCCCGAAATTTTTGGCGCGACTGGCCTGAGCGATCCGAACACAGTCAATGCCGGCCGGCCGACGGTGATGAGTCTCGGCCCGAAGGGTGGGTTCGGCGATTGGACTGACCCCAAACAGGCCTATTTGATTCAGAAGGGTCCGCGACCGTTCGGAAGCACCTACGATCGCATTGCGGGAGGCACGTCGCATTGGCTCGGCACGTGCCTGCGGTTTGTGCCGAACGATTTCAAGATGAAGTCGCAATACGGTCAATTCGTGGATTGGCCGATCGAATATAAGGATCTGAATTCCTGGTACGAGGAAGCTGAGAAGGAGCTCGGCGTCTCCGCGGATGTGGACGAGCAGAGGTATTGTGACATCGAATTTTCGCCTCGCTACACCTATCAGATGCCCAAAATTCCAAATTCGACGACGGACCAGTACGTCAACGATTCCCTCAACAAGAACCCACTGACCGAGGCCGAGACCGGATTCTTGGGAATGGGAAAGCCGGTTACCAAGATCCCGGTCAGAGGCGTGCCCGCCGCGCGCAATTCCGCGCCATACCGGAATCGCCGGGCCTGCGCTGGCAACACCAATTGCATTCCGATCTGCCCAATCCAGGCCAAATACGACCCCACCATCACGCTGAACGACGCGAGGAATACCGGCTTCGTGACGTTTAAGGAACGGACCGTCGTCTACGAGATCGTCGTCGGCGCAAACGAACTGGTCAGCGAGATCAAGTACAAACGATATGAAACCGATACGGGGAAGGAGACCGAAAGGGGCTCTATCAAAGCCAGGATCTACGTCATCGCGGCGAACGCAATCGAGACCCCACGGCTGCTGCTGATGTCGAACAACGGCGGCCGGACCGCCAGAGGTGTGGCCAACAGAAGCGATATGGTCGGGCGAAACCTGATGGATCATCCCTACTACGTCGCCTGGGGCATGTCGCCAGAGAAAATCTATCCCTATCGCGGCCCGCTGATCACGTCGGGCATCGGAGATCTGTGCGATGGCCCGTTCCGTCGCGAGCGAGCCGCGTTCCGCGTCGATATCGGCAACGAGGGTTGGAACATCGTCGGCGGCGATCCCAATGTGACGACCCTCGACTTCGTCAATGGTCTGAACAAGACCCGCCTTAACGCACCACGCGAAAGACGCGACAGCCCGCTCGGCGATGAGGCCTTGTTCGGTAAACAGTTGGTGGACAGGCTGAATGAGAAGTTCACGCAGCAGTTTCGCTGCGGATTCCTCATCGAGCAGACGCCGGACCTCGATAATCGCGTCACGCTCTCATCGGACTATAAAGACGGGCTTGGCCTGCCGCGGCCACAGATTTCCTACAATCTGTCGGACTACACCCGGATGGGATTCATCGCCGCATTTCGAATGAAGAATCTCCTGTTTGAAAAAATGGGCCTCGACGAATTCACGAAGGTCGGGGACGACGATCCGACTCGGTTCGACGAGGAAATTGAGGGCAAGACTGTCAGGCTGAACTACATCGGTGCCGGCCATCTCATGGGAACCTGCCGGATGGGCAATGATCAAAAAACCTCCGTGGTGGACACGTTCCAGCGCTCCCATGACCACAAGAATCTTTATCTTGTAGGCAGCAGCACGTTCCCGACCGGTGCGACCGCCAACCCAACACTGACCATCGCGGCGCTCAGTCTGCGGACGGCGAAACACATTCTCGATACTGACTTCCGGAGATGAGCGTCCGAAGTCTTCAGCGCGCAGCTGCCGCGGCTCGGTGCCGCCGTCTCCGAGCCGTGCTGAGCCCGTCGGCTCTGGCCTTGGCGCTGCTTTGCGATGGGGTCGTTGTCCGGATCGACTAGCAAGTTACGCACATGCACACCGACTCTGGATTGGCGCATATCGTCCTGGATTTTGACGGAACCTGCACTCAGATCCCGCCGATTTTCGAGGCGTATCTCGATCTCTTTCGCAAAGGCCTCAACGAGGCGGGGCTGAATGTGACGGTATCGGAATGGCGGGAGGCGCAGGCGACCGTTCGCCAGCATTCGCCGAAGGCAGGATGGACGCTGGCTGGATGCCCATCCGCGCCTGCAGCAGCAGATCCATACGTTCTGGCCGATGAAGCGGCCAGGCTAATACTCCGGCGGCAGGGCGCAAGGACTCCCGTTCCGCCCACTGTCCATGCACAGGCTTACGAGGCCGCGCTCGCCCCCTGGCGAGAAGAAGCGCTCGATACCTTTTCGCGTCTCGTGGAGCATGGCGTTCAACTGCATTTTGTTTCGAATTCCAGCACGACATTCATCAGCCGGCGACTGCGAGATCTGTTTGGCGATGGCAATCCGGTGGCCGCCAAGATCTCGGTGCAAAGCGACGCCGGAAAATTCCGCATATGCGAGTTGAATTGGGATGACCAGGCGGCTCTATCAGTCGAAGCAAAGCGAAGATTTCAAGCGCTCCCGGTCGCCTACGGGGAAGGGCTCCTCACCGAAACCGAGCGACCCATCTATTTAAGACGAGGGGCATACTTTGAGGCGATCAACCGCGTTTTTGCCGGCGATTTCGACACACTGACGAAAACGGTATTTTGCGGAGATACGTGGGAGATGGACCTGGCTATGCCGTATGAACTCGGAGCTAAAGTTCATCTTTTGGATCGGGCTGCGCCGTTCGAAACTTACCGTTACGAGAAGCAGGCCCTTGTCGCATACGGAGCCCGGGGCAAAACGAGTCCTGATCTCTCCGGCCTCCTAGATTGGCTTTGATTGAACGAGGCTTCGCATCACAGATCACGGATGCCTCGGTAGTCGCGAGATGATCGCCTGAACGCGGGAGGGACCGATGGCGGATGATAGCGAGTACCTGAGGCTTCTGCGCGACAAGGTCCAGAAGATCATGACTAATAGCCCGCGCATCGAGAGCATGCCGGGGCTTGAAGCCGTTCCAGTCGACCCGGCGTTACCAACCGGCCCTCATGCGGAGTCTGCTCAGCTCGAAGCTGTGGTGCGCTGGTATCGCCCTGTGTTGGCGGTGACGGACGACCGGTTCGTCTCTCAATCCGGGGCCGAGGGTGGCGATCCACGCTTTGTCGACCCAAATGAGGCCGCGTCAAAAGGCTTGATGGATGCCCTCGAAGCGCATCGTGCCGTGCTAGATCCTGTGATCCGCTGCGTCGGCAGGATCGAGTTGAACAACAATGTTCAATATCCCTGGGTCGGGACGGGCTGGATCATCGGCAGCGATCTCGGCAGCGACATCATCGTGACCAATTCCCACGTCGGCCGGGAGTTCGGAATGCGCTCCGGCGAGGGTTACGTGTTCCGCCCGGGTGTACCGGACGTGTCAATACGACAGTCGGCTAGGATCGACTTCCGCGAAGAAGTAGGGATGGCCTCGCCGCGTGAGTTTCCGATCACCGAGATCATCTGGATTTCGGAGATACCGGGGCTCGACATCTGCCTTCTTCGGGTCGCGCGGAGCGCGGGCACTGACCGAATTGATCCGCCGGTCCAATTGCTGACAGGCGCGATCGCCGACAACGCAATGGTCGCGGTGATAGGCTTTCCCGGATCGAACAATGGTTACGATCCCGCCCTATTTCAGAAGCTGTTCGGCTCGGTGACTGGCAACAAACGGTTTTCGCCCGGCTTTTATTCCGGCCGGCGTGACTCCAGTATAACTTACGATTGTTCGACCCTCCCGGGGAGTTCCGGCTCCGTCGTTCTTGACGTGCTGACCGGGCGGGCAATCGGACTGCATTACGCTGGCACGGCATTTGATACTAACTTCGCGGTGCCCGGCACTGACCTGGCGCAGATCATTGCCAAGCGCCCATGGGCCGCTGAAGCGGCCAAGCCGCATCAGCCGTCAGTGCTCGGCGACCGAGCGGGCTCGCCCGGCGGTGGTAGTGCGGCGGGCTCATCGATGGGGGCGGTTCAGCTCTCTTCTGGCGCGGGCGCAATGACCTTTGTGGTGCCGCTTGAAATCACCGTGAAGGTTGGCACCCCCTCGCTCGCTGCAAGCGCGCAACAAGTTCAGCAGGTGACGACACCGTCGGTGCACACCGATCGCGCGTCGGCCGAAACAGCCGCAGAAAAGGTGCGGCTGCATCTTCTAGGCGACAAGTCAGTGCTTTCCGTTAAGGCCGATTATCTCTTCCGTGAGGGCGCCATCACGGATGACTTTGGCGTCATCGTGGGCATTGCGCCGGGGGCGACAGTTAATCCCGCAGCGCGTGGGCTGGGCAGCCGTGTCGATGGCGTAGAGGTTTCGGTCGAGACCGCAGATCCGGCGACGATCGCGGAGCAGCTGTTCGCGTTCAATACCGAGGCTTTTTCCGGCCGCTTCGCGAAATACAAGCGCGATCTGACCGACCCGCGTTTCAACCTGTCTCCCGTCACCGACAATATGAAAATCACACTTCACGTTAGCCCGGAAGCGGGCTGGCCAGTGCTCAAGGACTTCCTTGGGAGTACCAGCCATGACCAGCTGACGATCGGCATGTATCACATGACTGCACCGCATGTGGTCGGTGCCCTAGAAGCAATCGCCGGCCGCGCGAACACAGACATCACCCTGACCATCGATCGTCAGCGTGGCGACGCCAAGAATCCCGACGACACCGGCGAGGGCACAAAGGAGAACGATATCCCCGAGCGGGACACGCTCAAGAAACTCGAGCATATCGCCGGTACGCGTTTTGAGTGGGCTCCAGCATCGCTGGGCGCCAGCGGCCTGTTTGCCTCCGCCTATCACATCAAGGTAGCGGTCTGGGGCGACAGCGGGCGGGGAAGCCAAGCCAGTCTATTTTGGCTGTCAAGCGGCAACTGGCAATCCTCCAATCAGGCGCCGATAGAAAGGGCGATCAGCGATATCGGGAAGGTCATCCAGGATGAGGTGGAGGGCTACAATCGCGAATGGCACGCGCTGGTTGAACACCGCGGGCTTGCCACCACGTTCCGCAATCACCTCCAACAGGATTACACAGATAACCATGACATCGCGGAGGAAGAGGCTCCAATGCCCGCGATGTTCGACGTGCTGGTCCCCGTCGGTATGCGGGAGGAGGCTCCGCGTGCTCGGCAGTTCCAAGTGTTTGAACCCAAGCTCATCAGCGGGCGAGTCAAGGTTCAACCGTTGCTAACGCCGGACAACTATCCCGAGGTCATCGCCGAGCTGATCTCCCAAGCCAAGCATCGCGTGCTGATCGAAAACCAATCTTTCAATTTCTGGAAGCACCCTGATTCGATGCCCAAGCATTTCCTGAAAATCGCGGAGGCGGTAAGGGATCGGCAAAAGAAAGGGCTGGACGTGCGCGTCATCTTCCGCAGTGGATTTGGCAACGAGCGCGAGACGTTGCGGCAGATGAAGGCCTTTGGTCTGAAAACGGATCCCGACCATGTACGCTACTTCGACAAATGTCACACGAAGGGCTTCGTCATTGACGAGGAAATCGCGGTGCTGGGCTCGCAAAACATCACTGCAGCCGGCGTTGGCCCTAACCGGGATGCCAGCCTCGTGATCTGGCACAAGAATGCCAACGACTATTTTGCCCGCCTGTTCGAGTACGACTGGCAGCAGATCGGACGCAGTCGCGTCAGGGTCGATGGGGGAGTGTCGGCGGTGCATTTCGTCCACGCCGGCGACGAGTCGGTCCCTCCCAGCGGCTATCGTCGCATCTCGCTTGCTGAATTCCTGGGAGAGACCTAATGGCCCGGAAAGCTAAAAAGCGTTTGACTGCCGGAGCGCGCAACAAAAGAAGCGTCCGGACACGCGCCCGTGCCCCTGCACCTGGTACTCGTCCCACGCGGGGCGTAACCGCGCGAAAGGCCGTACCAGACCCGGTGCGCGACCCCCTCGCTCTGGAAAGCTTCATGGCGGAGACTAATGGCGGCGGCTCTGTCGAGAAGGTGCCTGGATTTGACGTCTACCGGGCGATCACATCCGGCTTT
>JBKPDF010000068.1:0-14799 GCA_046727735.1 Pseudomonadota bacterium
CCAGCAATTTGGAAAGCGCTTGCGTCCAATATGCGCAGGCTCTCGCCGAAATCGCCGGTTCACCACCAGTACTCGACCTCGTTCATTTGGGACTTGGTCCCGACGGCCACACCGCGTCGCTAGTGCCGGGGGACGCGGTCCTCAATGTGACAAATACAGATGTCGCACTTACAGGAATCTACCAGGGACGTCGCCGCATGACTCTGACGTATCCCCTCATCAGCCGCTCGGGTCGCGTGCTGTGGGTAGTAACCGGAGCCGAAAAGGCAGGAATGCTTACCCGTCTGCAAGCTGGAGATGTTTCCATTCCAGCAGGCCGCTTAAGCGGGGATCGTGCCGTCGTTTTGGCCGATCGTGCTGCCGCCGGCCAAGTTGTTAGTGAGTCGAAGATGGAAGTGGCTTGATCCGGGTGAAGCCGGGTCATTCTACCCGATAATAAGGAGAGCATTATGCGCATTGGAATCGCCGCCGATCACGGTGGGTTTGGACTGAAGGAGGATCTTTGCGGCCGTCTTACTGCCGCGGGTCATGATGTTGTTGACTTCGGTGCAAATCGGCTCGAGCCAGGCGACGACTACCCGGATTTTGTGACTTCATTGGCGCGGGAAGTAGCGTCAGGAAGCCTAGAGCGGGGAGTTGCGGTTTGTGGCAGCGGCGTCGGTGCTTCCGTCTGCGCCAATAAGATGCCTGGAGTTCGCGCCGCCTTGATCAATGATCACTTCTCGGCTCGGCAAGGAGTCGAGGACGACCACATGAACATTATTTGTCTCGGTGGGCGGGTCATGGGAACCATGCTTGCCTGGGATCTTGTCGAAACCTTTCTCGCAGCTGAATTCAGCCAGGCGGATCGCCACTTGCGACGTCTGGGCAAAGTTGCTGCACTCGAGAAAAAGGCACCTAACGGAGTTGGGACAGCAGCTCCAGGAGTGCCCGCGTAACTGGCAAAACACGATTATCAAAATTACTACGGAGGCAGTCATGAGTACCGCAATAGCCCCAGTTGAGAAACTGAGCGCGGCAGAACTAGATCAGTTGTGCATCAACACGATTCGCACATTGTCCATCGACGCCGTGCAGCAGGCCAATTCCGGTCATCCCGGAACGCCCATGGCGCTCGCGCCGCTCGTCTACACGATATGGAACCGTGCGCTCAAATTTGATCCGCAGGACCCCATCTGGCCCAATCGCGACCGCTTCGTGCTGTCAAACGGCCATGCCTCCATGTTGCTCTGGTCTGCGCTTCATCTCACCGGCGTTCAAGCCGTGAATGCCGACTATGAAAGATTGGGGCAACCTTCGGTCACGCTCGACGATATTCGCCGCTTCCGCCAACTCGACAGCAAGGCTCCCGGCCATCCTGAATACCACTGGGTCTCAGGTGTCGAGACTACGACTGGCCCACTCGGGCAGGGTGTGGCCACGAGCGTTGGCATGGCAATCGCTGAAAAATGGCTCGCCCACCGCTACAACCGGCCTGGCTTCGACATCTTCAACTACAACATTTATAGCGTCTGCGGTGACGGATGCTTGATGGAAGGAATCGCGTCGGAGGCTGCATCACTGGCTGCACATCTGGGGCTCGACAATCTGTGCTGGATTTACGACAACAATCACATCACGATCGAAGGCAACACGCGCATCGCGTTCACCGAAGACGTTGCAGGTCGGTTCCTCGCCTACGGTTGGAACGTGCTGCGCGTCGGTGATGCGAATGACATCGACCGGATTGAACAAGCCCTCGAGGTCTTTCGAAAGACCAAAGGCCGCCCCACCTTCATTGTTCTCGACAGTCATATCGGGTACGGTTCACCACATAAACAGGACACCGCCGCTGCGCATGGAGAGCCGCTCGGAGAAGACGAAGTTCGGTTGTGCAAGAAGGCCTATGGATTTCCTGAAGATGCAAAGTTCTTTGTCCCCGATGGCGTGTACGACCACTTCACAGCCGGGATCGGCAAACGTGGCTCTGCAGCCCGACACAAGTGGACGGAACTTTTTGAGTCCTACCGCACTCAATACCCAGACCTCGCAGCGGAGGTTGAGTTAATGCAGAAGCGTGAGCTTCCGACGGGATGGGACCGCAACCTTCCCGTGTTTCCTGCCGATGCGAAGGGTCTCGCCGGTCGCGACGCTTCAGGAAAAGTGCTGAACGTGCTCGCACAGAACATTCCGTGGTTCCTTGGCGGATCGGCCGACCTCGGTCCCTCCAACAAAACCACCTTCACTTACCCAGGAGCAGGGGATTTCCAGGCTGACAGCCCGCAGGGAAAAAATCTACACTTTGGCATTCGCGAGCACGCGATGGCTGCAATCGTCAACGGACTCTCTTTATCCAAGCTGCGTGCGTTTGGCGCGTCGTTTTTCATATTTAGCGATTACGCGCGTCCAGCAATCCGGCTGGCAGCGCTCATGGAATTGCCCTCTCTCTTCGTTTTTACGCATGATGCCATGGGAGACGGCGAGGATGGCCCCACTCACCAACCGATCGAGCACCTCATATCCCTGCGGGCGATACCAGGCCTGATCACACTGCGCCCGGGAGATGCCAACGAAGTGGTCGAGGCGTATCGCTTTACCATGCAACAGCGGCACCAGCCCACGGTGCTGGCTTTGTCGCGTCAGCCTTTGTCGACTCTGGATCGCAATAAGTATGCTTCGGCTTCCGGCGTCGCGCAGGGAGCCTATGTGCTCGCAGATGACCCCGAAGGAAATCCGGAAGTGATCATCATCGCATCCGGCAGCGAGCTTAGCCCAGCAATTGCTGCCCACGAAACTCTCGTCGCGCAAGGCGTTCGCTCGCGCGTCGTGTCGATGCCCTCCTGGGAAATTTTCGAACACCAGCCTCAGGCTTACCGCGAGAGCGTTCTGCCGCCCAAAGTGAAAGCGCGGGTAGCGGTGGAGCAGGGCTCAACCATTGGATGGGAACGATATGTTGGCAATTCCGGCCGTGTTATCGGCATGAATACGTTTGGCGCTTCGGCTCCACTGAAGGAACTGCAAAAGAAATTTGGGTTCGAGCCGGACCTGGTGGTTGCGGCCGCCAAGGAGCAGCTAAAGAGAGGCTGATTTGCCAGCCATCAGCGAAAACACCTTGAACTTTACCCTGGGCATCCTCGGCAAAGGTTCAGGGTAAACCAGAACAACGGGTAATGACACAAACTGGCAGGCGGATTCCGCCTCATTAAGTGCACGATATCGATAGCTTCGAAAATGAGTCGTCCACAACAAGGGGAGACAAGTATGAAAATCGTAGTGATCGGCGGTACTGGACTCATCGGATCAAAGCTCGTCAAGAAACTTCGCGATTCCGGACACGAGGCCGTGGCTGCATCACCCAACTCGGGTGTGAACAGTGTCACGGGCGAAGGGCTGCCCGAAGCGCTAAAAGGCGCCTCGGTGGTCGTTGACGTATCGAATTCCCCCGATTGGGAGGACTCGGCTGTGCTGAAGTTCTTCGAGACATCAACCCGTAATCTCCTCAGCTATGAGGCGGCCGCGGGCGTGGGACGTCACGTTGCCTTATCGGTGGTCGGGACGCAGCAATTGGGCGAAAGTGGTTATTTCCGGGCTAAGATTGTTCAGGAGAAATTGATCAAAGAATCTTCAGTCCCCTACACCATCGTGCAGGCAACCCAGTTCTTCGAGTTCCTCAAGGGCCTTGCGGACATTTCCATGATCGGCGATAAGGTGCATCTGCCTCCGGCGCTTTTTCAGCCGATGGCTGCCGACGATGTCGCAACTGCCCTGGCCAGGATCGCAGTAGCCTCGCCGGTAAATGGCACGATCGAAATTGGGGGCCCGCAACCATTTCGCATGGATGAACTCGTCCGGCGGCGCTTGGCCTCGCTCAAAGATCCCCGCGAGGTCGTCGCCGATCCAGACGCGCGTTACTCTGGAGCGAGAATCAGCGAGAGAACACTGGTTCCCGGCAATAAGGCACGGCTGGGCGAGACGAGCTTCGAAACCTGGCTGAAGCAGGCCGCAGTTGCGAACGCCGCGTAGCTGAGGTCGATAAAACGAACGCACGCGTCAAGCGGAAGGCTAATCTATGACGTTCACAAGAATAGTTTTGGTACTGGTGTGTCTCATGTCCGGTACGCTGGCGGCACAGGAGGCCAAGGTAACGGAGCTCATGTCGAAAGACCTGACAGAATTTCCCGGCAAAGAAGGTCTGATGATCACGGTGGAATATCCTCCGGGTAGCGTGGATCCGATACATCGCCACAACGCACACGGGTTTATTTATGTGCTGGAAGGCTCGATCGTGATGCAGGTGAGAGGCGGCAAAGAAGTGACCTTGATACCTGGTCAGACCTTCTACGAAGGCCCGAACGATGTGCACGTAGTTGGGCGAAACGCAAGCCAAACCAAACCGGCGAGATTCGTTGTGTTCTTCGTGAAGGACAAGAGCGCTCCCGTGCTGGTGCCCGCCAACTGAAGCCATTGGAATTGGGACGTTAAGCCTGTCGCGATAACCGACTTCGTTCACTGCGGACGAAGCGGAATATGAAGTTTGCGTATGCGATAGGCCAAGGTCGTCCGCTTCATACCTAAGCGTGCGGCCGCACCCTTCGGACCACCGAGCACCCAGTTGGACGCTCGGATCGCCCGTAAGACATGTTCACGCTCCACTTCTTCCAACGTGCTCAGCTCCGCACTTGGCGTTTCGACAGCAGCCTCTTTCAGTTCCCCGAGGGGCGGACGCAGGTCGCTGCCAGGCGACAGGATCACCGCACGCTCAATAAAGTTCTGCAGCTCGCGTACATTGCCCGACCATGAATAACTTGTAAAGGCTTCCATTGCTTGGGCAGAAATACTTTCAATGCGCCGGTTCATGCGGCGAGCATATTGTTTCACGAAATGGCGCACCAAAAGAGGAATGTCTTCGCGGCGCTCTCGTAGCGCCGGAATCTGCAATGGGAAAACGTGCAGGCGGTAATACAGATCGCTTCTGAAATCCCCATCTTCCACCATCTGCTTCAGGTTGCGATGAGTAGCAGCAACCACGCGCACATTTACCTGCTGTGTATGGTTGCTACCTAATCTTTCAAATTCATGTTCCTGCAATACCCGCAGCAATTTGGGCTGAAGCTCGAGGGGAATATCACCTACTTCATCGAGGAACAGAGTGCCGTTGTCTGCAACCTCGAAGCGGCCGGCCTTGCGCATGAGGGCGCCCGTAAATGCGCCTCTTTCATGGCCAAAAAGTTCGCTTTCCAGTAAGCCGGACGGTATGGCGGCGCAGTTCAGTTTGATGAAGGGTCGATCCCGTCGGGCGCTCAGATTGTGGATAGCACGGGCGATCAACTCTTTTCCGGTACCTGTCTCTCCTAGAATCAGCACGCCGCAATCGGTCGGCGCGACAACCTGAAGTTCCTGGAGTGCGCGTTGCAAAGCCACGCTTCTGCCTACCATACCCTCGAAAGCCTGCTCTCGGCGCTCCTCATCCCTCCAGGACGCATGATTGATGTTCAGCGCTGCCGCCGCGCGATCTACTCTCCCAGTGGTCTCGGAGTGTTCACCCGGACATCTCAAAGGTACTAGAGGCAACATGCTCACAGGTAGTTCAGGCCTGATTGCGGACTCAGCGGTGTTCATGACGTAACCTCCCAACAATTTCGGTCTCGTGCTAAAGAAGTTCTGGTGAGCGCGCCCCCCGATTGGATCCAGATGCAATGACGCGATAACACCACAGTCGCGCAGGCGAAAACAATTGGACGATGGTACAACCCGACTTTGGTACTGGACGCGAGACGACGTCGAAGTGATCAGCAGGTCCATATGTGCGTTCAGAGTGACTCAACGTGCCCAAATGGAGGATAATTCGTGGGCCATTGGATTCTTCGGACCGGTATAGGCCCGATTTGCTAGGTAGTTCCTCGCCGAAAACAAGCTTTCTGGGGGAAAGGCTGGACACGACGCCAAGAGAACAGGTTCCCACTCGTGCGGTTGGGCAACGAGATTCTAAAGGCGTTACACACGAATCGAGGGAGGGTTTTGTGGGGACCTCATTGTCGGCGGAGCCACTGCTTGCCTTAGCGGTCACCGTCACCTCAGAGCAGCACGTCGATTGTGTCTTGCAAAGCATTGTTCAGGGGTTAGCATCCCAGCCGGGGGTGGCGTTGGCTCGGATCTGGCTGCTGCCATCGGTCCACCTCCCCGGTTCTTCCCACGCTGTCTCGGATCCTCCAGATTGTCTTTGTCTCGTCGCAAGCGCTGGAACTCCCATCAATTCACCGGGTGAAGATTGGTCCTTCCTGCAGGGGCACTTTGCTCGAATGCCGTTCAATGTCGGAAAGGTCGGTCAAGTGGCAGCAAGCCGGCATCCGATTCTCATCGAAGACGTTGCCGCCCAAAACGATTGGATTGTGCGACCAGAGTGGGCGAAACGTGAGGAGATTCGCAGTTTTGCAGGTCATCCCCTCATCTTTCGAGATAGACTGCTGGGTGTTATCGCAGTTTTCAGCCGGCACCCATTAGGTCCACAAGAGTTCACTTGGTTAGGTCTGTTTGCGAATCAGGCCGCGCTCGCTATCAGCAATGCCTGTGCGGAACAGGCTCTGCAGTCGAGCGAGCACAATCTCGCCGCCATCATTGATACGATCCCCACACTGGCCTGGTGCAATCTGCCCGACGGTTCTAACGAGTTCCTCAATAAAGGTTGGCACGAATACACGGGTCTCTCCCCTGGAGAGTCGCATGGTTGGGGCTGGCAAGCTGCTTTCCATCCGGAGGACCTGCCGCCATTAATGGAAAAATGGCAGAAGATGTTGGTTTCAGGAGAGTCAGACGAAATCGAAGCGCGTCTTCGCCGCCATGATGGCGTTTATCGTTGGTTTCTCATTCGCGCGCAGGCCCTTCGCAACGACTCTGGCAAGATCGTGAGGTGGTACGGTACAAGCACGGATATAGAGGATCTCAAGCAGTCGGAGCAGGGGCGGCGAGCAAGCGAGCGTAACCTTGCTGCCATCATCAATACGATCCCCACGACAGCATGGACTACTCGTCCCGACGGCTACTGTGATTTCCTTAATCAGGTGTGGCTCGATTACGCGGGCATGACTGCGGAACAAGCGCAGGGCTGGGGCTGGGCGGAAGCGATTCATCCGGACGACCGCAAGAGACTTGTCGAGGAATGGCAATCGTGTCTGGCTTCGGGCACTGCGGTTGACACGGAAGCTCGCATTCGCCGATTCGACGGTTCTTATCGATGGTTCCTGATTCGCGCCAATCCACTGAGGAATGAATCGGGCAACATTGTCAAATGGTACGGAACCTGCATAGACGTCGAGGATCGCAAGCATGGAGAGGAAAGCTTGCGCGCAAGCGAACTCTCGTGGCGGCAGATCGTCGACAACGTTCCCGGGCTCGTGGCCACGACGGGTGCATTGGGCGAGATTGAGTTTCTGAACCGTCAGACCTTGGAGTATTTTGGCAAAACAAATGAGGAGTTGAAGGACTGGGCCCTCATCGGTGCGGTTCATCCCGATGACCTTCCGCGTGTGATCGAGGCGCGCAAAAAGTCGATCGAGACGGGGCAGGTTTATGAGATTGAGCACCGTTGCCGCCGCGCGGATGGTGTTTTCCGATGGTTCCAGGTGCGCGGCGTCCCAGTCCGAGATACGAAAAATACGGTAACTGGCTGGTATCTCCTCCTTACAGACATCGACGACCGGAAGAGGGCGGAGGACCAAGTCGAGCAGGCCTATCTTCGTCTCACCGAAGCCCAGCGGCTAAGCAAAACGGGCAGCTTCATCACGGATTTGGTTGCCGACGAGCACAACTGGTCCGAAGAGACTTTCCGCATATTTGACTTCGACCCCGCTACCAAGGTCACGGTGCAGAGGATTCGGGAAATTATCCAGCCTGAGGACCTGACATCGTTCGACGCCATGATCGCGCGTGCCATGACGGGTGTGGATGTTGATTTTATATTCCGGATTGTGACCGCCCGAGGTGCCCTGAAATACCTACGTGGCTTGGCACGCATCATGGCGCAAAATGCAGATCGGCCTCTGTTTATCGGCGCTCTTCAGGACATAACGGAAAGCAAAGTCGCGGAGCAAGCCCTGGACAAGGCCCGCTCGGAGCTTACGCATGTGGCCCGCGTCACGACCCTGAATGCGTTGACCGCCTCTATCGCCCACGAGATCAATCAGCCGCTTGCCAGCCTAGTCACCAACGCCAGTATTTGTCTTCGGAGGTTGAATGCCGATCCCCCGAATGTCGACGGTGCGCGCGAAACAGTGCAACGAACCATTCGCGATGCCAACCGCGCCTCCGATGTGATCACGCGACTGCGTTCCCTGTTTAGCAAAAAGGAATTCACGCTGGAGACGCTTGATCTGAACGAACTCATCCGAGAAGTGATTGCATTGTCGTTGAGCGATCTTCAGAGAAATCAAGTGATTCTGCGGTCTGAACTTGCGGAGGATCTCCCGCCCATCATCGGTGATCGTGTCCAACTGCAACAGGTGGCCCTCAACCTGCTCCGCAATGCTTCCGACGCGATGGTTGGTGTTGAAGACCGTCCCCGACAACTGTTAGTCAGAACCCAGCGAGAAGAAGACGACCGTGTGCGCCTGAGCGTGCAAGATGCTGGGTGCGGCGTCAATCATCAAGATTTTGAGAAGCTGTTTGAAGCCTTCTACACGACGAAGAGCGGAGGTATGGGTATCGGGTTGTCGGTCAGCCGGTCGATCATCGAGAAACATCAAGGCCGGCTCTGGGCCGAGCCGAATGACGGGCCAGGTACCACCTTCTCGTTTTCTATTCCCTGTGGTCCGGAGCACGTCACGGACGCGGCTGCGTAGTGATGAACGCGTGATGGGGAAGTGATGTCGTGCATCGCACAGAAGATTGAGCTAAGATGTGTGGCGACGGAGAGAATTATGGCTTCTACCCCAATCGCTTCCGACAGTGACGTCCGGGCGTTCATCGAGGAGTATTTCGAAGCATGGTCGGGAACCAATGAGGATTTGATTTTGTCCTACTACTCCGAAACCATCTCGCTGGAAATTCCGGGCACGATCATAAATGGAAAAGCAGCCCTCCGAGACCAATTTGTTCGACCCTTTGTCGCCGGTTTTCCCGGAAACCGTCACGTCGTGAAGAACATGATTTTCGGCAAAGACGTGGTCGTCGTCGAATGGAGCTTTGAAGCGGCCCACAAGGGGCCTTTCGCTGGCACCGCCGCAACCGGTACAGCCGTAAACTTGCCAGGCTGCGGGGTGTACCAATTCGATCCGGTAAAGCGACAAGTCACCGCAGCCCGCATCTACTTCGACGTCACGACATTACTCAAACAAATTTCATCCCACCAACCCCAGGTACTGACGAACCTCCTGATATCGTGGTTCGCTGCACGGGCTTATCCACAGCCGGGGAGCGCGCCGGGATACGCTCGTTCGAATTGATACGGCTCCGGAGCACATCTTCGCGTGATATCCCTCGCTGACCCCAGTCTTTGGACCACATTGAAAGCCATCCCGACCGGACAGATGCGGCGTGTCTGACTCCGCGTTCCTCTTCCGAGCGAAAGCAGTACCAAAGTCGAATTGACGCAGCTGGCAGCGTGGCGCATTGTCGTGTTGCGGTGTGAATCTGACTCCGGCGTTCCTAGTCCGGACGAAAGCAATACTAAAGTCGAATAGACGCCGCTTCCACAGTGCTGCATTGTCTTGTTATGAAGTCTCATCACGGAAACGGCGCCACGGAACGTCCACTTTTATCCGTAGTTGACGATGATGAGATGCTGCGCGAGTCGCTGCCCGATCTGCTCAGGGAGTTCGGCTTTGCGGCTCGAGCTTTTTCGTCTGGGCAAGAGTTTCTCTCGTCTGATGATGTGGATGAGACCAGGTGTCTGATCCTGGACGTGGCAATGCCGGGAATGTCCGGACTGGATCTTCAAGAGGAATTGAAACGTCGTGGGCAAGCGATTCCCATCATCTTCATCACTGGTCAGAAGGACGAAGACATCCGGAGGCGGGCGCTCAGACAAGGAGCTGTGAAGTTTTTGTACAAGCCGTTCAGCGACGACGCTTTGCTCGATGCCGTCAACGCGGCCCTCGATGGGGAATGAAGGGCCCACCTGTGCAAATTGTGGGGTAGTACAATGAGTTTCGCCAGCACGCTTGGTAATGAAGTGGGGGCATCACTAGTGGCGCCTGCCAAGCCCATCGTGTTCGTTGTAGATGACGACGTATGGGTACGCGAGTCGCTGGAAACCTTGTTTCACGACGAAGGTTGGCAGCCGGAGACCTTCGCCTCCGCACAAGAATTCCTCGATCGCCCGCGGGTATTTACTCCGAGTTGTCTCGTGCTCGACATTTCTCTCCCGGGCCTCAATGGTCTCGAACTGCAGAAGCGGGTAGCCGCGGAACGGACCGACCTGCCGATCATCTTCCTGACAGGACACGGCGATATTCCAATGTCTGTGGGTGCAATGAAGGCGGGGGCGGTCGAGTTCCTGACGAAGCCATTCAATGACGAAGTACTGTTGACGGCGATCCGGCAAGCCCTAGAACGAAGCCGGCTAGCTCTCGCTCAGGGGGCGGAGATGCAGGAGCTCCGGGACCGCTACGCGTCACTCACCCCTCGGGAACGGGACGTCATGGCATTGGTCGTCTCCGGTCTGTTGAATAAACAGGTCGCTGGCGAGCTCGGCATCACCGAGAGCACAGTGAAGGCCCACCGTGGCCAGGTGATGCAGAAGATGAAGGCCAACTCGGTAGCAGATTTGGTGAAAATGACGGCGAAACTTCATCAAAGTGCTGCCACAAACTATTCAACGAGGTCTGGCTAACGAGGGGTGGGACTCATCCGACCGCGAGCAAGATTTGGCGCCACGCCGACCGATTTCTCAACGGATGCGGGCATAGCTTGGGACTGGGCTCTGTGTCTTCTTGAACTATGCAAACAAGGCGGTACCAGTTATGCTCGACAGCTTTCATGGCTCCCCGAAACACGGTTCGCACAGGCCGTGCATACTCTTAGCCCTCTCGTTGGCCCTATATTTGGTTTCCGCACTGGCGCAAACCCAGCTTGCGACCGTTTTCGGTACCATTACTGATTCCACGGGCGCGGTAATTACGCAAACTCAAGTCACGGTCTCTAGCGTAAACACGGGATTGAAACGTGTTGGCCTTACCGACATCAAGGGTCAATATCACTTGGCGGGCTTGCCGCCGGGAACGTATACGCTTCGCGCAGAGAAAGAAAAGTTTCAGACACAGGTTGTTGAGGCGCTCGCCCTCCGTTCCGGCGCCGTAATCCCAATCAATCTGGCACTGAGGGTAGGGATCGTTCCACAAGACGTCACGGTCAAGGCGGACGCGGCAATCGACACTACGACCTCGACGGTTAGTGAAGCGATTCCTGAACGAAACCTGACCGGCCTTCCTCTCAACGGTCGCGATCTGTTCAAATCCGCTATTCTCGAACCGGGAGTCGCCCCGACGCCGAGCAGTGCTCCTTCGTTGCTCTCGGATGGCAAAGCTGGCCAGGTTTCAGTTGCCGGCATGCGTCCGAGTTGGACGAATGTTCTGATCGACGGTATGGATGCGAATGATCCGGTCTTCGGCTTTTCGCCAGCAGGCGCTTCGGGGCTTTTTCTCGGTATGAATGGATTGACGGAAGTACGAGTCTTGACCCAGACGTTCGGTCCGGAATACGGCACGAATGGAGGCGGCGTAGTTGAGGCAGTAACCAAATCAGGAACTAATCAGTTCCATGGATCACTATGGGAACTCCACCGGGATGCTTCACTCGACGCGAGGAACTACTTTGATTTTGGGAGCCGCCCGATCCCGCCATTCGTGCGCAACCAGTTCGGCGCTAGCATTGGAGGGCCGTTGGTGCATGACCGAACCTTTTTCTTCGCAAACTACGAAGGCTTTCGTGAAGTGCGAGCGTCCACAGCAATCGCCACTGTACCCAATGCTCTGGCCCACGAGGGTTTGCTCCCCTCTGCCACTAACCCGGACGCCTGCAATCACTCCGCTCAGAACGGGTGCGTGGCTGTCATGGTTGATCCTCGCGTAGAACAGTTTCTCGCCCTACTTCCTGCGTCGAATGGGGCAGACAATGGAGACGGAACCGCGGACCTTATCACGGCCAATAAGGGTTCCACAACCGAGAATCTCGGCGTCCTCCGAATCGACCACAACTTCTCTAATTCACATTCGCTATTCGGGCGTTACATGATCGATGACAGTTCATCCGTGGTTCCCTATTTCGGAACACCGCCGGGAACTTACGTACCGGGGTTTCCGGCCCTTCATCAAGCCCGGAATCAATACTTTACTGTTCAGGATCGCAGCAATCTCGGCCAGGAGATGTTGAACGAGCTGCGGTTCGGTATCAACCGCACGACCGCGTCGACTTCAATCGTTGATACGCATCCCGGACTTTCTATTTCTTTAGTCCCTGGCCGGCCGTTCGGAATGCTCAACATTGCAGGTATGAGCCTGTTGGGCAACAGCCCAGTTATTCCGTTGGGCGATTTTTCGACCGTTTATCAAGTGCAGGACCAACTTTCATCTACAATTCATCGCCACACCATAAAATTCGGGGCGCAATTTCGAAGAATCCAATCGAATGGCCCGTTGGATTTTGGAGTGAATGGGCTCTATACGTTCCAAGATCTCAGTCCGTTTGGGTTCCCGACACTCTCCAATAATCCCGCTCTCGAATTCTTCCTCGAAGCTTTACCTCTGTCGTACGTGGGTGTTCATCCCTCCAACTCCGATTCGAACCGCGGTTACCGCCAGAGCGTTGTGTCCGGATTTGTGCAGGATTTCTTTCGAGCAACGAGCCGTTTAACTGTGAATGTTGGTTTGCGGTACGACTTTTACTCCAACCCGAGCGAGACGCACGGCCGTCTATCGGCCATACGTAATCCAGCGACAGACTCCGGCCCGACCGTGGGCAAGGTGTTTGCGGCCACGCCTCGAGATCTATTGTCCCCCCAAGCTGGCTTCGCATGGAACATCTTGGGTGATGGCAAGACACTGCTGCGAGGCGGAGCCGGCATCTTTCGCAATCAGTTCCCAATAATCTTTTTTGGTGTCAATCGGGCTCTACCGCCTTTCTTCGACACAAATTCTTATGTATTTCCTAGCTTTCTCAACCCTCAAAGTGCTCTCCTGACGCAACCGCTATACGTTTTTCAGGCTACTTACCATCCAAAGTTTCCATACGCTTTGCAATATAACCTCAACTTGGAGCGCGAAATTGCGCCGGGGACTTTTCTCACGGCGGGATATTTCGGTGCGCGCGGCAATCACCTTCTTCGCGAAGTAGAAGCGAACCCGTTCGAATCGGCCTTGGGTCATCGCTACAATCCGAACTTGCCGTCGCCCCTGCTGGAGGATCGGACAGACGCACAATCTTTCTATAATTCATTTCAGCTGTCCGTTTCGCAACGTAATGCCCATAATCTCTCCTGGCAAGTGTCCTACACCTTCTCCCATTCAATAGATGATGCCTCGAGCAATGTCTCCATAGACGCCGTAAACGAACCTCCCACCACTCAGGACCCTTTCAGCCGCAAGGGGGACAGAGGACGGTCAGGATTCGACATTCGGCATAATTTCGTGGCAAACGTCGTTTATGAGCTGCCCTTTGGGCGCGGACGCCAATTTGGTGGCTGGCAGATTTCTGCTATTGCGCACGTTCACAGCAATGTTCCTTTTACCCCAGTGCTTGGATTTGATAATGCAAACTTGCAATCACTATTGACTTCGGAACGGCCAGATCTCGTGGCCGATCCATACAAGGGTGTCTGTCCAAATGGCTTTAGAGTGGGTACACCGTCGTGCTGGTTTAATCCAGGTGCCTTTGCATTACCACCTCCTGGCGATTTCGGTTCCGCTGGACGTAACATCTTGCACGGACCCGCCTTCGCCCAATTTGATCTAGCACTCGAAAAAGGCTTCAAATTTGGGGAAGGCATGAAGATTACGTTGGGTGCGGAAGCTTACAATTTGCTCAATCATCCGAATTTTGCAGTCCCAAGCAACACGCAGAGTCCGCTTACGCTGGGAGGGAACGGAGACGCCATTTTCAAAGACATTGCGGGTGGTCTCTCCAACAACGTCGGTCGAATATTCTCTACTGTCGGCACTGCGCGTCAAATTCAGCTGGGCGCACGTTTCAGCTTCTAGAACGCCACTAGGCCCCGCCTAAGATTGCGTAAGTTACTGCGGCCGAACTGGGATCCCCAGCTTACGAATTCGATACGCGAGGGTGGTTCGTTTCATCCCTAACTTGGCCGCTGCGCCTTTGGGTCCTCCCGTGACCCAGTTCGATTCTTTCAGAGCTCGTATGACGTGCTCCCGTTCCATCTCTTCGAGCGTCGATAACTGGGTTTGTGAACTGTAGACTGCCTCTTGCGACGTCAATTCCTCCAAGGGAGCGCGGAGCGAGGTTCCCAGCGAAAGGATCACCGCTCGCTCGATAAAGTTCTGCAACTCCCGCACATTCCCTGGCCAAGCATAGTTTATGAGTGCCTCCCAGGCGCGTGATGAAATTGTTTCGATGTGCCGGTTCATTCGCTGGGAATACTTGTCCACGAAGTGACGAACGATCAGAGGGATATCCTCGCGCCGATCGCGCAACGGAGGAACCGACAGCGGGAACACATGCAGACGGTAGTACAAGTCGCTACGGAACGTTCCCTCTGCGACCATTTGCTTGAGATCCCGGTGTGTCGCGGCGACCACGCGCACATCGACTTGCTGAGTCCGCGTGCTGCCCAGCCGTTCAAATTCACGCTCCTGCAGAACTCGCAACAGTTTC
>JBKPDF010000069.1:0-34800 GCA_046727735.1 Pseudomonadota bacterium
GGATCCCGACGTGGTCGCGATCCGCCAGACGCTGTATCGCACCTCCTCCGACAGCCCGATCGTGAAAGCGCTCGCGGAGGCGGCCGAAGCCGGCAAATCCGTCACCGCCTTGGTCGAGCTCAAAGCGCGGTTCGACGAGGAGGCCAATATCCGCTGGGCACGCGACCTCGAGCGCGCCGGCGCGCAGGTCGTATTCGGCTTCATCGAGCTCAAGACGCACGCCAAGCTGTCGCTGGTCGTGCGCCGCGAGGGCGGTGCGCTCGCCTCCTATGTGCACGTCGGCACCGGCAATTACCATCCCGTGACGGCGCGGATCTATGCCGACCTGTCGCTGTTCACCGCTGACCCGGTGATTGCCCGCGACGTCGCCCGCATCTTCAACTTCATCACCGGCTACGCCGAGCCGGCCGAGATCGAGAAGCTGGCGGTCTCGCCGCTCAATCTGAGATCGCGCATCCTCGACCACATTTCCCAGGAGATCGCGAACGCCAAGGCCGGCCGGCCGGCAGCGATCTGGATGAAAATGAATGCGCTCGTCGACCCGGAGGTGATCGACGCGCTCTACGCCGCCTCGCGCGCGGGCGTCGGGATCGATCTCGTGGTGCGCGGTATCTGCTGCCTGCGGCCCGGGGTGCTGGGGCTCTCCGAGCATATCCGCGTCAAGTCGATCGTCGGCCGCTTCCTCGAGCACGGCCGCATCTATTGCTTCGGGGCCGGGCATCCGCTGCCGCACCCCAAAGCCGCGGTCTACATCTCCTCGGCCGATATGATGCCGCGCAACCTCGACCGGCGCGTCGAGGTGTTGTGCCCGGTGCTCAACCCCACCGTGCACGAGCAGGTGCTCGACCAGATCATGGTGGCGAATTTCAAGGACAATCAGCAGAGCTGGAGGCTCTTGCCGGACGGTACTTCGGCGCGCATAAAGCCGCAAGTCGGCGAGGAACCGTTCAACGCCCACAAATATTTCATGACCAATCCAAGCCTGTCCGGCCGTGGAAAATCGCTTAAAGAATCGTCCCCCCGCAGCCTCCTTCGCCGGCGCGAGCGCGGCTAGGCGCGCGCCTGCGGCGGCGCGCGGGCGGCTCGATCTCGGTCCGCCCGTCGCGGTCATCGACATCGGCTCGAACTCGGTGCGCCTCATCATCTACGAGGGGCTCACCCGCAGCCCGACGCCGCTCTTCAACGAAAAGGTCCTGGCCGGGCTCGGCCGCCAGGTGCAGTCGACCGGGCTGTTGCCGGCCGATGCAGTCGACAAGGCGCTCGCGGCGCTCGGCCGGTTCCGCGCACTGTGCGACACCGTCGGGGTTGCAAACCTGTGGGGATTGGCGACCGCGGCGTGCCGGGACGCCAACAACGGCCGCGCGTTCATTGCCGAGGCCGAGCGCATCTGCGGCACGAAGATCGATGTGTTGTCCGGCAAGCGCGAGGCGAAATATGCGGCGCTCGGCGTGATCTCCGGCATCCACCATCCCGACGGCATTGTCGGCGACCTCGGCGGCGGCTCGCTCGAGCTCGTCGATGTGCGCGCCCGCCGCATCCGCGAAGGCGTCACGCTGCCGCTCGGCGGTCTCGCCTTGCAGGACATCTCCTCCAAGTCGCTCAAGAAGGCGGATAAATTCGTCAAGAAGGCGCTCGCCGACGTTCCCGAGCTGGTAAGCGGCATGGGCCGCGAGTTCTACGCCGTCGGCGGCACCTGGCGGGCGCTCGCCCGGCTGCACATGTGGCAGATCGGCTATCCGCTGCACGTCATGCACGGCTACGTCATTCCCGCCAAGGAGGCGCTGGAATTCTCGCGCCTCGTGCACCGCATCGATCCGCAGATGCTCTCGCGCATCGAGGTGGTCTCGGACGCGCGCCGTCCGCTGCTGGCCTACGCGGCGCTGGTGCTGGAGCATCTCGTCCGCGCGGCGCGGCCGACGAACGTCGTCATCTCAGCGCTGGGCGTGCGCGAAGGGCTGCTGTATTCGCTGCTCGAAGCGGAGGAGCGCAAGCGCGATCCGCTGCTCGCTGCTGCCCAGGACCTCAACGTGCTGCGCTCGCGCTCGCCGCGCTACGGCGAGGAGCTGATCGCGTGGACGGACGGTTTTCTCGCCGCCTCCGGCATCGACGAGAGCGCCGAGGAGAAACGCCTGCGGCATGCGGCCTGCCTGCTGTCCGACGTCGGCTGGCGCGCGCATCCCGATTACCGCGGCGAGCAATCGCTCAACATCGTCGCCAATGCCGCGTTCGTCGGCATCGACCACCCGGGGCGTGCGTTCCTGGCCCTGACCGTGTTCTTCCGCCATGTCGGATTGATCGACGAGGAGCTCTCGCCCCGCTTGCGCGAGCTCGCCTCGACCCGCATGCTCGACCGCGCGCGCATCCTCGGCGCTTGCCTGCGGGTTGCGTTTTTGATCTCGCCGGCGACGCCCGGCATCCTGCCGCGGGCGCCGATGCGGGTCGAGCGCCGGCGCCTCGTGCTCGACCTCGACGCCAAGCTCGCGCCGCTCGCAGGGGAGCGCCTGTTCAATCGGCTGCGCCAGCTCGCGCGCCTCATCGGCCGCGAACCGGTGATCCTCGCCGGATAATGCGGTCAGTCGGGAACGGAAGCTGGGCACGATGAAAGATTACGAGCGCTACGACGGCCTCGGCCTCGCCGAACTGGTGAAGACGCGCGCGGTGACCGCGAAGGAGCTGCTGAATGCCGCGGTCGAGCGCATCGAGGCGCGCAATCCCGCGGTCAATGCCGTCGTCAACAAGATGTACGATCGCGCCGAGGCGGCTATTGCCGCCGGCTTGCCCGCGGGCCCGTTCACGGGCGTGCCCTATGCGCTGAAGGATCTTGCCGTCTATTACGCCGGCACAGTGACTTCGTCCGGCTCCGCGTTTTTCCGCGACGCCGTCGCCGACCACGACAGCGAAATGGTTGCGCGCATGAAGCGCGCCGGGCTCGTGATCCTCGGCAAGACCAACACCTCGGAATTCGGTCTCTCGCCCTCGGCCGAGCCGAGATTGTTCGGCCCGACCCGCAACCCATGGAACCGCGAGCGCAGCGCCGGCGGCTCGAGCGGCGGCGCCGCGGCCGCGGTCGCCGCCGGCATGCTGCCGATCGCGCACGGCACCGACGGCGGCGGCTCGATCCGCATTCCGGCCGCGTGCTGCGGCTTGTTCGGCCTGAAGCCGACCCGTGCGCGCACGCCGATGGGGCCGGATCTCGGCGAGAACTGGAGCGGGTCGAGCGTCGGCCATGCGGTGACGCGCTCGGTACGCGACAGCGCCGCATTGCTCGATGCGACGGCGGGTCCCGATGTCGGCGATCCCTACTGGGCGCCGCCGCCGCGCGGCCCGTATCTCGCCGAAGTCGGCGTCCATCCCGGGCGGCTCAAGATCGCCGTCGCGACGAAGCCGTGGACCGGCCATTCGGTCGATTCCCCGTGCCTCGATGCGGTCGCGAGCGCCGCGAAGCTCTGCGCGGATTTGGGGCATCGCTTGGAAGAGGCATCGCCGCCCGTCGACGAGGAGTTGCACGCCAAGGCGCGCAGGATCATCCGGGCCGCGAATACCCGCGCGACGCTCGGCGCGCGCGGCAAGGCGCTTGGCCGCGAGGTGCGGCCGGAGGACGTCGAGACCATCACCTGGATGACCGCGGAAATCGCCCGCTCTGTCACCGCAGCGGACTATGCATGGGCGATCCGCGCCGCGCACCAGATCGGTCGCGTGATCGGGCGCTTCTTCACGCAATACGACCTTCTGCTCACGCCGACGATGTGCCATCCGCCGCTCGAGCTCGGCGTGCTGAGCATGAGCAGCCCCGATCCGGATGTTTACTCGCGCGCGCATCCGCGCGCGGTCGCGTTCACGGCGGTGTTCAATACGGCCGGCAATCCGGCGATGTCCGTGCCCCTGCATTGGGCCGACGGCTTGCCGATCGGCGTCCAATTCGCGGCGCCGTTCGGGGCGGAAGCGACTCTGTTCCGCCTTGCCGCGCAGCTCGAAGCCGCCCAGCCCTGGGCCGCCCGCCGCTCTGACGGAAGAAGGTGTCATGAAGGATTTCGAGCGCTACGACGGCCTCGCCCTCGCCGATCTGGTGAGGACTCGTGCCGTCACGCCTAAGGAGTTGCTGAACTCGGCAGTCAGGCAGATCGAGGCGCGCAATCCTGCGGTCAACGCCGTCGTCAACCGCATGTACGACAAGGCGGAAGCCGCGATTGCCGCCGGACTGCCCGCCGGCCCGTTCACCGGCGTGCCGTATCTGTTGAAGGATCTCGGGGTCTATTACGCCGGAACGATTACGTCGGCGGGATCTGCGTTCTTCCGCGACGCGACTGCCGATCACGACAGCGAGATCGTGGCGCGCATGAAGCGCGCCGGGCTCGTCATCCTGGGCAAGACCAACACCTCGGAGTTCGGCCTCTCGACCTCGGTCGAGCCGGAGCTGTTCGGGCCGACCCGCAATCCCTGGAATCTCGAATTCAGCGCCGGCGGATCGAGCGGCGGCGCTGCCGCGGCGGTCGCCGCCGGCATGCTGCCGATGGCGCACGCGACCGACGGCGGGGGCTCGATCCGGATTCCCGCCTCGTGCTGCGGCCTGTTCGGCCTGAAGCCGACGCGCGCGCGCACTCCGCTCGGCCCGGATCTCGGCGAAGCCTGGAGCGGGGCAGGGGTCGGTCACGCGGTGACGTGCTCGGTGCGCGACAGCGCCGCGTTGCTCGATGCGACCGCAGGCCCCGACGTCGGCGATCCGTATTGGGCGCCGCCGCCGCGCGGCCCGTATATGGCCGAAGTCGGCGCGGATCCGGGCCGGCTGAAGATTGCCTTCACGACCCGGGCGTGGAGCGGCCATCCGGTCCATGCAGAATGCGTTGCCGCAGTATCGGGCGCCGCAAAGCTGTGCGAGAGTCTCGGCCATTCGGTGGAGGAAGCCTCGCCGATCATCGACGAGGAGCTCCGCGGCCAGGCGCAGCGGATCGTCATCGGTGCCAATACGCGCACGACACTCGAAGCCCGCGGCAAGGCCCTCGGCCGCGAGCCGAAGCCGGAGGACGTCGAGCGCTTCACCTGGGCGGCGGCCGAATCCGGGCGGCAGTTCACCGCCGCCGATTACGCGTCCTCGATCCGGGCGCTGCATCGCATCGGCCGCGTCGTCGGAAATTTCTTCGGCCGGTACGACATTCTGCTGACGCCGACGCAGTGCGAGCCGCCGCAACGGCTCGGTGTGCTCGGCCCGGGCAACCCGGATTCGCAGGCCTATCTGCGCACGCTGCTCGGCACGATCGCGTTCACGTCTCTCTTCAACACCGCCGGCAACCCAGCGATGTCCGTGCCGCTGCATTGGGCGGCCGACGGCTTGCCGATCGGCGTGCAGTTCGCGGCGCCGTTCGGGGAAGAGGCGATCTTGTTCCGGCTTGCCGCGCAGCTCGAAGCCGCCCAGCCCTGGGCCGACCGGCGGCCACCGCGGCGCTGACGCCAGAGAACAGTAATCAGTGGTCAGTGATCAGAAATCACCCCGAGTTCGATCGACTGCTGATCACTGATTTTCCGACTCCGGATTCCTGGCTACCGGCACGACGCGGCCGTTCTCGATCGCGAGCGCCAGGCGCCCGTGCTTTAGCGCGAGCGCTTTTTCGCCGAACAGCTCGCGCCGCCAGCCCCGGAGCGCGGCGACGTCGGCGCGGTCGTCCGCCGCGATCCGCTCGAGATCCTCGACCGTCGCGATCACTTTCGCGGCGACCGCATGGCGCTCCGAGGTCATGCGCAGCAGCACTTTGAGCAATTCGATGGTGGCCGCCCCGTTGACGGCGCCACGGCTGCGCTCGATCCGCGGCAGCGATTTCGGATCGCGCGCGAGCCCGCGCCCGACCGCTTCGAGAATGGCTTCGCCCCATTTCGAGCGCTCGAATCCTCGTGGCAGGGAGCGCAGCGCCGCGAGCTTCTCCATCGTGGTCGGCGCCTGCACGGCGATGTCGGCGAGCGCGTCGTCTTTGAGCACGCGCCCGCGCGGCACGTCCCGGTTCTGCGCCTCGCGCTCCCGCCAGGCGGCAAGTTCCATCAGGATCGCGAGCTCCTTCGGCTTGCGTGCCCGCGTCCGGATCCGCTGCCAGGCGGTTTCGGGCTCCGCCCGGTAGGTCTCCGGCGAGGTCAGGACCTCCATCTCCTCGTTGACCCATTCGGTGCGCCCGCGCCGGGCGAGATCGGCCGAAAGCGCGAGATAGACGTCGCGCAGATGCGTCACGTCGGAGATCGCGTAGGCGATCTGTCCTTTGCTGAGCGGCCGGCGCGACCAATCGGTGAAGCGGTGCGACTTGTCGAGGTGATCGCCAGTGATGCGCTGGACCAACTGCTCGTAGGAGATCGAATCGCCGTAGCCAAGCACCATGGCGGCGATCTGGGTGTCGAACACCGGATGCGGGATCAGACCGGCCCGGTGCCAGATGATCTCGATGTCCTGGCGTCCGGCGTGAAATACCTTCAGCACGCGCTCGTTCGCCATCAGTTCGAAGAACGGCGCGAGCTCGATGTCGGGCGCGAGCGCATCGACGACCGCGGCCTCATTGGGGCTCGCCATCTGCACCACGCACAGAATGGGGTAATAGGTGCTTTCGCGCAGGAACTCGGTGTCGATCGTCACGTAGGGATGCATCGCCAGGCGGGCGCAGGCTTGCGCGAGCGGTTCGGTGGTGGTGATCGGCTCCATGTGCCCGGATTTTTTAACCGAGGGTGAGGCGGGTATCGCGCTTCTGCGCGCCTTTTACAAATCGGATCATCGGAATTCGGCGACGCCTTGGTATCATTTTACAATAGAGCGAACGCGTAGCCCGGATGGAGCCGCACGAAGCGCGGCATGATCCGGGGTACAGATCGGCCGTCAATTCCCCCGGATGCGCGGCATGTGAATGAACTCCCAAGGGCTCGGCATTTCCCCGACCGGCACTTCGATGACGGTCGGACCGGCGCGCTCTCCAAAGGCACGCCGCAACGCGCCGCGCAATTCTGCGGGCGATCGCGCCCGTTCCGTTCTCGCGCCGAAGCTCTCGGCGTAGCGCACGAAATCCGGGTTCGTCAGGTCGCTCGCGATCAAGCGATTGCCGTAGCGCTCGGCCTGGATGCGCCGCACATTCCCGAATGCATCGTCGTTGAACACGACGGCCACGAGAGCAATGCGGTGATGCATGGCGGTTGCAAGCTCGTTGGCCGTGTACAGGAAGCCGCCATCGCCCGAGATCGACACGACCGGCACGTCGCGCCGGGCGTTCTGAACGCCGAGCGCGGTGGCAAACCCCCAGCCGAGGTTGTCCTGGTATCCGGGAGAGAGGAACGTGCGCGGCCTATAGACCGGCAGCAGCAGCCGGGCCGCAAAGCCGATCTGGGTCACCTCGTCGACGAAAATCCCGTCCTCCGGCAACTCGGCGCGGATGGCTTCGAGATAGGCGATCTGCGGCGCGAGCTTGTCGAGCCGCTTGCGCATGCGCGCGTGCCGTTCCTGCATCTCGGCTTTCCGCGAGCTGCGCCGCGCATTCTGCGCGGGCAGGGCGTCGATGAGGCGTCGGAGGATCGACTGCGCGCTGCCGATGAGCGCCACCGCCGGCGCGCGGAAGCGGGCCGGCTCGTCCGGATCGGCGTCGATACGGATGATCGTAAGCTCGTCGTCGAGCCCCCACGCGGTCTGCGGGTTGAGCAGCCGAGTGCCGACGGCGAGCACCGCGTCGGCCTCACGCCAGAGCTCGTGGCCGAGCGGGAGCGTCACGCTCAGGGGATTGCGACTGTCGAGCACGCCGCGCCCGCGGCGATAACCGAGCACCGGCGCCTGCAGCATCGCGGAGATTTCACCCATCTCGGCGGCCGCATCCTGCGCGCCGCCGCCGCAGACGATCAGCACGCGCTTCGCCGCGCCGAGGCGTTTCGCCGCGTCACGAACGGCATCCTCGTCGATGGGCGGTTCCGGGGCGGGCTGCGGCGGAACGAGCTTGACCTCCCCGGCACGCCCCCAGACGTCGATCGCGCATTCGAGCGCCGCCGGACCCGGCCGCCCGGTGCGCATCGCGCTCATCGCCTGCGCGACGAGCGCGGATGCTTCCTCCGGCCCGCGGATGCACGCGCAATGGCCGACCAGCCGCGCGATGATTCCGGCCTGGTCGCGGATCTCGTGGAGGTGGCCGAAGCCGCGGCCGATGTCCGCATCCGGAATTTGTCCGATCAGCGCCAGCACCGGCGCGTTCATGCCGTAGGCGGTCAGCAGCGCAGCGCCGGAATTGAGCAGGCCGGGCCCGGGCACGACCGAATAGGCCTGCGGCTTTCCGGTGGCGAGCGCCGCGCCGAGCGCCATGTAGGCGGCGCCTTGCTCGTGGCGCGTGTGAACGGTGCGGATGCGTTCGGAAGCCTGGAACAGCGCGTCGAAGAGCGGATCGTTGTGCAAGCCGGGAAGCGCATAGACGGTGTCGAGCCCGTGGGCGATGAGCGAGGCCACCACGGCCTCGCCGGCGGTCGTCCGTTCCATGCACAAAACTCCGGCAGGGTGCGGCCGGCGAGTTTGCAAATCCTCGCCGTTGTGTCGAGGGCACATGATCGCACGACCCGCACGCGCGCTTTCCCTCCCCCCGCGCAGCGGAGGGGAGGGTGGTTCGACGCGCAGCGTCGAACCGGGTGGGGGGCTGAGTTTCCCGCGAGCAGGCCCCCACCCGGCTCGGACCTTCGGTCCTCGCCACCCTCCCACCGCTGCGCGGGGGGAGGGATGGAGTTTGCGGTTCGGCGGCGCATCGCCCGGCGGCCCCTCACGGCCCGCGGTTGCCTTGACAAACCGCGCCCGGGCGTGCGCTTTGCCGCCGGCGTCCGCCGCCTGCGGTCGACGCATTTCCTAAAAGGGCACGGCATGCACCGGTATCGCACGCACAATTGCGGCGCGCTTCGTGAGCACGACATCGGCGCCTCGGTGCGGCTCTCGGGCTGGTGCCACCGCATCCGCGATCACGGCGGGCTCTTGTTCATCGACTTGCGCGACCATTACGGGCTGACCCAATGCGTGGCCGATCCCGATAGCCCGGCATTCGCGGCGGCGGAACGGCTTCGCGCCGAGTGGGTGGTGCGGATCGACGGCAGGGTGCGCAAGCGGCCGGACGACACGGAAAATCCCGAGCTTCCGACCGGGGCGGTCGAGGTCTTCATTGCCGAGATCGAGGTGCTCTCGCCCGCCGCCGAGCTGCCGCTGCCGGTGTTCGGCGAACAGGAATACCCCGAGGACATCAGGCTCAAGTACCGCTTTCTCGATCTGCGGCGCGAGCGGCTGCACGGCAACATCATGCGGCGCATCGCCATCATCGACGGCCTGCGCGCGCGCATGAAGGCCCAGGGCTTCTCGGAGTTTCAGACGCCGATCCTCACCGCGTCCTCGCCCGAAGGGGCTCGCGATTTCCTGGTGCCCTCGCGGCTGCATCCGGGCAAATTCTACGCGCTGCCCCAGGCGCCGCAGCAGTTCAAGCAATTGCTGATGGTCGCGGGCTTCGATCGCTATTTCCAGATCGCGCCGTGCTTCCGCGACGAGGATCCGCGCGCCGACCGCCTGCCGGGCGAGTTCTATCAGCTCGACGTCGAGATGAGCTTCGTCACCCAGGCCGACGTGTTTGCCGCGATGGAGCCGGTGCTGCGCGGCATCTTCGAGGAATTCGCCGACGGATTCGCGGTCACAAAGGAATTTCCGCGCATTTCCTATCGCGAGGCGATGCGCAAATACGGCACGGACAAGCCGGACCTGCGCAACCCGCTTCTGGTCGCCGACGTGACCGAGGAGTTCGCTCGGCCCGACGTCGAGTTCAAGGCCTTCAAGAACAAGACCGTGCGGGCGATTCCGGCTCCCGGCGCCGCCTCACAGCCGCGCTCGTTCTTCGACAAGCTCAACGAATGGGCGCGCAGCGATCTCGGCGCGCCGGGGCTCGGCTACATCGTGTTCGAAGCCGACGGCGGCAAGGGCCCGATCGCGAAATTCATTCCGCCCGAAGTGCAGCAGAAGATCGCGACCGCGGCCGGCGCGAAGCCGGGCGATGCGGTGTTTTTTGCCGCGGGCCTCGAGGAGGCGGCCGCAAAGCTTGCCGGCGCGGCGCGCACGCGGCTCGGCGAGGAGCTCGGCCTCGTCGAGGAGAAACAGTTCGCGCTCGCCTGGATCGTCGATTTCCCGATGTACGAATGGAACGATCTCGACAAGAGAATCGATTTTTCCCACAACCCGTTCTCGATGCCGCAGGGAGGCCTCGCCGCGCTCGAAGCCAACGATCCGCTCACCATCGACGCCTTCCAGTACGACCTCGTATGCAACGGCTACGAGATCGCGTCGGGCGCGATCCGCAACCACGAGCCGGAAATCATGAAGAAGGCGTTCGCGATCGCCGGCTATGACGAAGCGGTGTTGGAGGCACGCTTCGGCGGTATGTATCGCGCCTTCCGCTACGGCGCGCCGCCGCACGGCGGAATGGCGGCCGGGCTCGACCGCATCGTCATGCTGCTCTGCCGCGAGCACAACCTGCGGGAAGTCGCGCTCTTCTCGATGACGCAGCGCGCTGAAGATCTGCTGATGGGCGCCCCCTCCGAGGTCGCGCCCAAGCAGCTGCGCGAGCTGCACATCCGGCTCGATTTGCCGAAGAAACCGGGCTGATCATCTCTCGGCTGGTCAACGCGGCGTCTCCCTTCTCCCGCAGCAACGGGAGAGGAAAGCGCGTTTGACGGTCGCTTGGGTTTCAATAGCTGTCACCGCAAGGACTATTCCCGCGCTCGACAGTGCGATTAAATCGCAAAATACAGCCCGCATGGAGGAGCGCCCCGGTGTCCAATCTCTCCGAGGAGCTGCGCGAGAGCGCGCTCGCCTATCACCGCGGCCCGCGGCCGGGGAAGCTCGAGATCGCGGCGACGAAGCCGCTCGCCAACCAGCGCGATCTCGCGCTCGCCTATTCGCCGGGCGTCGCCGCCGCCTGCGAGGCGATCGCGGCGGATGCACGCGTGGCCGCCGAGCTCACCGCGCGCGCGAACCTCGTCGCGGTGATCAGCAACGGCACCGCCGTGCTCGGGCTCGGCGACATCGGGCCGCTCGCCGGCAAGCCGGTGATGGAGGGCAAGGCGGTTCTCTTCAAGAAATTCGCCGGCATCGACGTGTTCGATGTCGAGATCGCGGCGAAGGAGGTCGAACGCATGGTCGAGGTCGTGGCTGCGCTCGAGCCGACCTTCGGCGGCATCAACCTCGAGGACATCAAGGCGCCGGAATGCTTCGAGGTCGAGGCGCGGCTGAAAGAGCGCATGAAGATTCCGGTCTTCCACGACGACCAGCACGGCACGGCGATCATCGTTGCCGCGGGCGTGCTCAATGCCCTGCGGCTGAGCGGCAAGGCGCTCGACGCGGTGAAGATCGTCACCTCCGGAGCCGGTGCCGCGGCCCTCGCCTGCCTCAATCTCCTGGTCGCGCTCGGCGCCAAGCCGCAGAACATCTGGGTGACCGACATCGAGGGCGTCGTCTACGAGGGCAGGGAGAAGCTCATGGATCGCTGGAAGGCGGTCTATGCGCAGAAGACGCAGGCGCGCAAGCTCGTGGACGTGATGGAGGGCGCCGATATTTTCCTCGGCCTCTCCGCCGGCGGCGTGCTCAAGCCGGACATGGTCGCGTGCATGGCCGCGGGCCCTCTGATCATGGCGCTGGCCAATCCGGTCCCCGAGATCATGCCGGAGCAGGCACTCGCGGCGCGGCCCGACGCGATGATCTGCACCGGGCGTTCCGACTACGCCAACCAGGTCAACAACGTGCTGTGCTTTCCTTACATCTTTCGCGGCGCGCTCGACGTCGGCGCCACCGCGATCAACGAGGCGATGAAGCGCGCGGCGGTCGAGGCGATCGCGGCGCTCGCGCGCGAGCCGCCGTCCGACGTCGCCGCGCGCGCCTACGGCGGGGAGGCGCGGACCTTCGGGCCCGGCTCGCTCATCCCCAATCCGTTCGATCCGCGGCTGATCCTGCGCATCGCGCCGGCAGTCGCCAAAGCGGCGATGGATTCCGGCGTCGCCACGCGCCCGATCGCGGATTTCGAGCAATACCACGAGCGGCTCATTCGCTTCGTGTTCCGCTCCGGCCTGATCATGAAACCGGTGTTCGCCCAGGCCAAGGCGGCGCCCAAGCGCGTGATCTATGCCGAGGGCGAGAACGAACGCATCCTGCGCGCCGCGCAGGTACTTGCCGAAGAGGGGCTCGCGCGCCCGATTCTGGTCGGCCGTCCGGCCGTCATCGAGGCGCGGCTGCAGCGCTTTGGTCTCTCGATCCGCCCCGGCAAGGAGGTCGATCTCGTCAATCCCGAGGACGATCCGCGCTATCACAGCTACGTCGAGAGCTATCTCGAGGCCGCCGGCAGGAACGGCGTCACCCCGGACGTGGCGCGCACGCTGGTGCGGACCGACGCGACCGTCATCGCGGCGCTCGCGCTCCGCCGCGGTGAGGTCGACGCCATGCTGTGCGGCGTCGAAGGCCGTTACCGCAAGCACCTGGAGCACATCCGCGACATCATCGGGCTTGCGCCCGGCGTGCGGGAATTCGCCGCACTCTCGCTGGTGATCAGCGCCAAGGGGGAGCATTTCTTGGCAGACACCCAGGTCACCCAGCATCCTTCGAGCGAGGATGTGGCAGCGACCGCGGTACTGGCCGCCGCTCACGTCCGCCGGTTCGGGCTCGAGCCGAAGATCGCGCTCCTCTCGCATTCCGATTTCGGCAGCTATGACAGCGAATCGGCGCGCAAGATGCGCTGCGCGCGCGAGCTCATCACCGCGAGCCATCCGGAGCTCGAGGCCGACGGCGAGATGAACGCCGAATCGGCGCTCCATCCGGAGTACCGGGCCCGCGTGTTGCCGCACGCGCGGCTCAAAGGCGAGGCCAACGTGCTGATCCTGCCGGATCTCGACGCCGCCAACATCGCCTATCACGCCATCCAGGCGTTCGCCGATGCGCTTCCGGTCGGACCGATCCTGATGGGGGCGGCACGGCCCGCCCACATTCTGACGCCCTCGGTGACTCCGCGCGGCATTGTCAACATGACCGCGGTCGCGGTCGTCGAAGCCCAGGCGTGTGCGGACGGCCGTTTGTAAGCGGCAATCTGTTTTGTCATCGCCCGGCATGGCGGGGTACCCGCCGCCCGGCCTCGCGACGGTTGCGCGCTCCGGCAATCGCCAGGTTACTGGTGGGCCGCCTTGGCGGGCCATGACGGTTCAGAGATGCTTGTCGCCCTTGGAGGTCCATCCTCGGGGCATTACGAAATCGGAACCTTTTTGCTCAAGAATCACTTGCACGCTGGTAGCCTTGTGTTTATGTGGGCCTGAGCCGCTGGGCTGGTCCGGGTCTTACGGGTCGTTTCCAGCGGCATTCGCTTCCGTGGAGCCGGCTTGCCGGCCTCTCGGGTTCGATCTCTGGTTGGGGAGGACGGCATGCGCCAGAACGCCCTCTTCCAATTGGGGATGGACTTGGGGACCCCAAGTACCTCCCGAAAGGAAGATTCCGCGATCGCATCGCCCGCGCCGGCAGCCGCCGACGCGCGCGACGATCATTTCGTAGTGCGAAACGGGGTGCGCTGCGCCGGCGTGCATCTCATCGTCGATCTCTACGAGGCCGAGCGGCTCGACGACGTCGACCACATCGAGGCGGCGCTGCGGCGCGCGGTCGCCGCCGCGGGTGCAACGCTGCTGCACGTCCACCTGCACCATTTCGAGCCCAACGGCGGCGTCTCCGGGGTCGCCGTGCTGGCGGAGAGTCACATCTCGATCCACTCCTGGCCCGAGGCCAACTATGCCGCGCTCGACATCTTCATGTGCGGCAAGGCCGATCCGGACAAATGCGTGCCGGTGCTGCGCGACGCCTTCCGGCCCAAGCGGCTCGCCGTGAGCGAGCTGTTGCGCGGCCAGGGCGCCTAGATCCGTGATCACGTCGTTCCGGGGCGCGCCGCAGGCGCGAACCCGGAACCCATGAACGCCGGTCGAAATGCGTTAGGCGACCCGTGTTCAGGGATCCCGGGTCCCTCGGGCCCGGGATGACGGGCTCCGAGTTTGCCCCAGCACAACCGGAGGACACCGCCATGCCCCAGCGCTGGATCGCCGAGACGCTGTTCGACGAGCTCGGTTTCCGGATGACGTTCGCGGTCGAGCGGGTGCTCTACGAAACGCAGACCGAGCACCAGCATCTGGTCCTGTTCGAAAACAAGCATTTCGGCAAGATGCTGATGCTCGACGGGGCGACCCAGGTCACCAGCCGGGACGAGTTCATCTATCACGAGATGATGACGCACGTGCCGATCCTGGCGCACGGCAGCGCTCGCGAGGTGCTGATCATCGGCGGGGGCGACTGCGGCATCGCCGAGGAGGCGCTCAAGCACAAGTCGGTCGCGCGCCTGACCCAGGTCGAAATCGACGCCTCGGTCGTGGAGTTCTCGAAGGAGCATTTTCCCGAATTCACCGGGCCGGTGCTGGACAACCCGCGCTTCGAGCTCGTCATCGACGACGGCATGAAATTCGTCGCCGAAACCGACCGCCGCTTCGACGTCGTCATCGTCGATTCTACCGACCCGCAAGGTCCGGGTGCGGTGCTGTTCACCTATGACTTCTACGCCGCGTGCAAGCGCTGCATGGCTCCGGGGGCGATCATGGTGACGCAGAACGGCGTGCCCTTCCTTCAGCCGGGCGAGCTCATTTCGAGCGTCGGGCACTTTCGCAAGCTGTTCGCCGATGCGGGCTGCTACGTCGCCGCGATCCCGACCTATGTCGGCGGCCACATGGCAATGGGGTGGGCCGCCGACAATGCGCAGGCGCGCACGGTGCCGGTCGAGGCGCTCGCCGCCCGCTACGCCGCGACGGGAAGCTTTGCAACCCGGTACTGGACCCCGGAGGTGCACCGCGCCGCGTTCGCGCTGCCGCGCTTCATCGCCGAAATCGTGCGGACGGCAGTCGCCGGGTAGGCGCGGTCATCTCGCGCCGCAACGGCGGAGCGAGCTCAGGACGCTCGCGATCTGCGGCCGTCCCGGCGCGCGCGCCGGCGCGTGTCCGCGCCGTGCCGGCCGGAATCGCGACCGCGCGACCCGGCGATCTCCTCAGCGAGATCGACGAGGGCGCGCCGGATCTGCGGATCGCTGATCGTCGAATAGGCTCGGACCAGGCGCACCGCTCCCGCGGTTTCCAGGAACGTCAGGCCGGTGCCGGCGTCGGATGCCGGGGCCGGATTCATATCGCCGCTGAAGAAGAAGGATACGGGGACGCTGAGCACGTCGGCGATGCGCGAGAGCCGCCCAGCGCCGACCCGATTGACGCCCTTCTCGTATTTTTGCACCTGCTGAAATGTGACCCCGAGGTTGTTCGCGAGTTCGGTTTGCGACATACGGCAAACCAAACGTTGCGCGCGAATTCTGCGACCGACGTCGACATCGCGCGCGTCGGGAGCTTTGGTTCTCGTCTTCGTCCGTTCCATCTTCAAAGCCGCCAATTCGTTGCCACCGGTGATCAGCTGCTTTCTTACGCTCCCGGCAGGGCACAATTCGTTCCAGCTGCCTCGGCGTGCGTTCTTGAGCAATCGCGCTAATTGACCGCGGGTCCGGCTTGCCGCGGCCGCATGGTACTGGAGGCCCGGGCCGCGCGCCAGCGCAACTGCAATCTAGAGCGATATTTCCCGTGGATACCTGCCCTGCGGTGGTGGAGGTAGTATTATACCAGCTCGTTCAAATTGCTAGCTGGCCGGTTTTGGCCGCGGCATAGCGTTCCGCGATTTTGGGCCAGTTCACCACGTTCCACCAAGCCTTGAGGTAATCGGCGCGACGGTTTTGATATTGCAGGTAATACGCATGCTCCCACACGTCGTTGCCGAACAGCGCGCGCTTGCCGTCCATCAGCGGCGAATCTTGGTTGGGGCGGGTCTCGATCGCGAGCTTGCCGTCGCGAGCGACGGTGACGAACACCCAGCCCGAGCCGAATACCCGCAGCCCGGCCGCGTTGAAGTCGGCCTGGAGCTTGTCGAGGCCGCCGAGATCGCGCTCGATCGCCGCGGCGACCTCGCCATCGGGCTTCTGCGCGCCGGGCCCCATGATTTGCCAGAACATCGTGTGATTGGCATGGCCGCCGCCGTTGTTGCGCACCATGGTGCGAATACTTTCGGGCAGGTCGCCGAGCTTGGCCAATATTTGCTCGAGCGGCATTTCGGCGATCTGCGGGTGGTCTTTGGCGACCGTGTTGAGGTTCGTGACATAGGCCGCGTGATGCCTGCCATGGTGGATTTCCATGGTCCGCGCGTCGATCGAGGGCTCGAGCGCGTTCGCCGCATAGGGCAGGGAATCCTGGCGGAACGGTCCGGCCGGGGGCGGCGTCGCTTGCGCCAGGACGATCCGCGGCGAAACCATCGCGACGGCAGCGCCCGCGGTTGCCTGGATCATGGTTCGGCGGGTGAAGTTCGACATGGCGCCCTCCCTGGCCGATCGGTTTCTGCCGTTGCGCGGCGTCGGCCACGGCCTCCGATTTTCCTTGCGAGTTTGCCGCCGATTTCGCCTCGATTGCAAACCGGCCCCCGGTTCGCCTCGGTCGAGAACTCGCGGATGAAAATTCGCATGTTCCGTGGGACAAAAGTTCGGTGCGCGAACGGCCGCAGTTCATCCCGTTGCCGCGATTGCAGAAGAAAAGCCGTATTTCCGTGCCGATTTGAAAAACCATGCCGTTCGGCCTAGAAGCCGACGGGCGGAGCACAAGGGGAGATTCGCATGATTCGCACGACTGCCATCGCGGCGGCGTTGCTCGCGCTTGCCGCAAGCTTGCCGGCGCCGCAAGCGCGCGCGCAGGAAACGCTGGGAGGCGCCATCGGCGGCGCCATTTTGGGCGGCGCGATCGGTGGCGCGGTCACCGGCCGGGCCGGCGGTGCCGCCGCCGGTGCGCTGATCGGCGGGGCGACCGGCGCGATGATCGGCGCCCAGGCCGAACGGCGCCGCGGCTATTGGTGGTGGCACGGCCGCTGCTACTACCGTTATCCGAGCGGCGAATACATGCTGGTTTCGCCCGGCTACTGTTATTATTAGACGACGGGCGACAGACGACGGAGGACGGACGGGCGCAAGCCCCACGGTCGAGTTACTATACATTTTCCGCCTTCCGTCGTCTGTCCTCCGGCCTGCGGCGGCTGATTCCCATCTGCGCGCGCACTTCGGCCGGTACCCGGTAATCCTGCATCACGCGTGCGCTGTCGCGCAGCCCGCAGGCTTCGCGCTGCACGACGAAACACCACAACAACACGCCGGCTTCCTCGACGAGCGCCTCGCGCTCGGGGCCGCGCACGCGAAGATGGGCCGCGTCGAAGGCGCTGAGCGCTTCGAGTGCCGCCTCGAGCCGGCGGCCGAGGCGGCCGAGACTCGCCGCTTTCTCGCGAGCGATCTCGTATTCGAGCGCCGCGCCGGGCTCATGGGCCGACGTGTCGAAGCCGGACGGCAGGGGACGCAACGCGGAGAAGCGGCGGCGCGGTTTGCTCATCTGTGCTCCGAGCCTCGTTCTGCGTGGTCGGGTTTGCGCCATGTGCAAAGGGTGGCAGCCGCGGGTCGGTCGAGCACCTGCACCGGACCGGGTTCGAGCCCGTGCTCGGCTAGCAGATCCTCGGGCGAGCGCGAACCCACGCCGGGAAATACCGGGCGTCCGCCCGGCAGGCGCGCCTTGCCCGCCCGACTCAGGTGGAACACGTCGTAGCCGATTGCAAGAAAGAGCCCGAACACCTCGGTGCCGCCGATAACGGCGAGTGGCCCGCGCGGCGCGCCGAGCGCGTCCCAGGCTGTATCGAGGCTCGCGCCGGCGGGGTTCCACCACAATGCCTTGTCGTTCCCGGGATCGGGCGCGAGCGTCGCGATCCCGCGTGTGAGGATCAGACGTCGTCGCTGCGGCGCGCGCGCATCCGTCTCCTTGGAGTGGCGGCCGTGCGCGACTGCACCGGCTTGGTCGAGCGCGGAGTGAAAGAAGCGCTGATCGGCCTCGATCTTCAGCGCGTCCGGCATGACGCCTTCGGCATTGGCGATCATGCCGTCGGCGGAGACGATCGCATAGCCTTCGATGCGGAATGGGCGGGGCACAGCAAAACAGGATCTCGTCAGGAGAACGTCGCCGACCGGTTACCACCTCCGGCATGCTGGACGCAAAAACGCGGCGCCCCGCCGAGGCTTTCCTCGACGGGGCGCGCAACCGCTGACGGACCCGATGCGGCCGGGCGATCAGCGTTACTGCTTCTGGCCGGACGAGCCGCCCGAAGTCCCGGAGGACCCGCTCATGCCGCCGCTGGACGAGCCGCCGGTCGAGGATTTTTCCCCGGTCTGTCCGCGGCCCGTAGTTGCGCCTGAGCTCCCCGACTTGCTGCTGGTGCCGGTCTTGCCGGACGTGCTGGTGCTCGACTTCGTGCTTTCGCCGGTTTTGGTGCTGGTCGAGCCGCGCACTGAGGTTTCGCCTCGCGTGGTGGTGCGGGAGCGAATCGAGGTGCGGCTACGCTCGCGCTCCTCGACGCTGACGCCGACGCGATGGCCGCGCCGGATCTCGACGCTGCCGCCGCCGCCACAGCCGTACGTGCGGCGATGCTCCCACTCATGCCAGTGCCGGTACGGCCGGCAGTGAACCAGCGCCGAAGTGTCCATGGCCTCGGTCGCCACCCGCACGCCGGCGGGCGAGGTCTGGGTCATGGCATTGGCGCCGGTGGGGCCGAGACAGCCGACGGTGAGGCCGGCTACCGCGGCGAAAATGAAAGCGCGCATGCATTTCCTCCACAGGTTCGAAAGACTTCCCTCCAAACAACGCGCCAAAAGGGTTCCATGTTCCTCGCTCGTCCTCGGATTCGCAGCGCGCGGAAACCGTTAATCTCGATCCTGAGATGAACACTTGTTCATTCTCAGGTCGATGCGTCTCATTTTCATTTCGGGTCGATGCGTCTCATTCGATCCCGAGAAATTGCTTCACCGCCGCGACGCTGCGCGCCGGATCTTCCTCCTCCGGCGCGTGGCCGAGATCCTCGAAAATCACGAGCTCGCTGCCGGCAATCTCGTTGTGGAAGCGCTCGGCGTCGTCGGGCGGGATCAGCCGGTCGCGACCGCCCCACAGGATCAGGGTCGGCAGCGTCAGCTCCCGGATGCGCTCGGCGAAAATGCCGCTGCGCCGCTGCTTGGCGCGCTCGATCAGTGCGCGCCGGTTGCCGGCGCGCAACGTGAGCTCGACCGAGCGCTCGATCTGCTCGTCGGTCACCTTGCCGGGGTCGCCGTAGACGTTGCGAAAGCCCTGCGCGACGAGGCTGCGCGGCAGGATGTGCTCCATCAGGAAGCCGATGATCGGCAGGCGCGCGAGCCGCGCCAGCCGAAACCCGAGCGGGACCGACGAAGGATGCGGCGGGTATCCGCCGGCATCGACCAGGATGAGCTTTTCGACCCGCGCGGGATGTGCCAGCGCCGCGCGCCAGGCGATCGCCCCGCCGAGCGAGTTGCCGCCCAGCACGCAACGCGCGATGCCGAGCTTGTCGAGAAGCGCGACGAGCAGGCGCACGTCGTTCTCGAGCGAGTAGAGATGGTCCGGCGCGGGGCCAGTGAGGCCGAAGCCCGCGAGGTCGTAGCGGATCACGCGCCGCGTCTTCAGCGCGTCGACCCAGCCTTGCCAGGCGTGGAGCGAGGATCCGGTGCCGTGCAGCAGCACGATCGGGCTTGCATCCTCGCGCGGGCCCTCATCGCGCAGATGCACCTTGATGCCGAGCACGTCGAGAAAGGTCGACGGCGGCGCCGCCCAGCGCGAAAGCTCCGCGACGGTTTTGTCCGGCGCCCAGTTGCTCCAAATGAACACGCCCAGCGCAAGCGCGATGGCGCCGAGCACGCCGCCGAGGATCACCAATGCCGTCAGCATGGCCGTGCGCATGAGGTCGCGCGGAGCTTTGCCTCATTATGCGCGCGCAGACGCGGCGCGATACTCAGATGTAGGCCCCGCGCGCTTCAGCGGCCGATGAGGAGCTGCTCTCGCGGCTGCCTCGCGGTTCGACAGGATGGCCGCGATCGACGCGGACCGTCAGGCCGCCTCCTGCATGCGCTGCAGCTCGGCATCCTTCTCGGTCGCGCGCTTGAGCGCCGGGCGCTCGTTCAGCCCTGCGACATACGCCACGAACTCCGGCCGCTCAGGCAGCAGTTTGAAGATCGTACCCCAGCGCAGCCCCGAGCCGATGACGACGTCCGCCGCAGTGAATTGCTCGCCCATCAGATAAGGGCGCGCCGCGCCGGCCGCTTTGGCGAGAACGTCGACGACGGTGTCGAACTCGCCAAAGCCGAGGGCTGCGCGCGGCGCAGGCTCCTTGCGCGGGAATGCCTTCTCCCAGATCGCCGGCTCGACGCAGCTCGGGCCGAAGAACAGCCATTTCAGATAAAGGCCGCGCTTCGCCTTGCCGATCGGAATGTTGAGCTTGGCGCGCGGGAATTCGTCCGCGAGATACGCGCAAATCGCCGAGGCTTCGGTGATGACCACCTCGCGGTGGCGCAGCGCCGGCACTTTGCCCATCGGATTGATCGCAAGGTACTCGGGCGTGCGGTTCTCGCCTTTCTTGAAGCTCACGAGATGGATGTCGTAGGGCTCGCCAACCTCCTCGAGCATCCAGTGCACGATCGAGGAGCGCGAGGGCGCGGCGTGGTAGAGCGTCAGATCAGCCATGGGGCTCTCCGTTTGCAAATTTGAGCAATTGTGAAGGCGGTGGGCTTCGTTGGCGCGGGTCTAGCCGGCAATTGCGGCAACGCAAGGGGGAATTCCGGGCGGGCAAGGGCGCGCCCGCCGGGGTGACCGGTAAATTTGCCGCGATCCGCGCGGGTTGCGCCGTACCGGCGTTTCGGCAATCGCAACCAAAACGCCCGCTCGCGCGTTGATTCATGTTTGGTTTCAAGGCGTTCGCGCGAGGCACGTCGGTGTTGCGGTGCGCTCGCAGGACGAACCGGCCATGAGCGATTTTCGTGATCTCATCAGCGGTCTCTCCGACGCGGCGCGCGCGATCCTCGCCGAGATCGCCTCGACCTCGTTCCTGATCCAGCTTGCGCTGCTTCTGCTGGCGGCAGGCGCCGCCGCCGCAATCGCTGCCTTCGTACGCCGGCGCGCCGATCTCGTCGCCCTGACGATGGGCTGGCCGTCGTTCCTGCGGCTCCTCGCCCGCGCGATCGCGGCCAATCTCGGCATGATCGCGTTCGTGATGATCGTGGCGCTGATGCAGATTGCGATGTTCGTGCTGGCGCCGTCCGCCGGCAGCTACCTGCTGGGCGTAGTCGGCAAGCTCGCCACCGCCTGGGTCATCATCCATGTGATCGCCGGCCTGATCCGCAATCGCCTGATTTTCCGCATCCTCGCGATCTCCGCTTGGACCATTGCGGCGCTCAGCATCCTCGGCTTGCTCGGCCCGACCGCCGACGCGCTCGATTCCGTCGCCGTCAGTCTCGGCAACTTGCGCATCACGCCGCTCCTGGTGCTCAAGACCATCTTGCTGCTCATTCTCGCGCTGTGGGCGGCGTCCGCCTCGAGCACTTTTCTCGAGCGCCGGGTCCACGGTGCGGCCGACCTGACGCCATCCTTCCGGGTCCTGATCGGCAAGCTGGTGCGGCTCGTGCTGATGACGCTCGCGATTCTGATCGTCGTGCGCTCGACCGGGATCGATCTTTCCGCGCTTGCGATCTTCACCGGGGCGCTGGGCGTCGGCGTCGGCTTCGGCCTGCAGAAGATCGTGTCGAATTTCTTCAGCGGCGTGATCCTGCTCGTCGACAAATCGATCAAGCCCGGCGACGTCATCACGGTCGGGGAGAGCTACGGCTGGGTCAATGCGATGAACACCCGCTGCGTCGCGGTGATCACGCGAGACGGGCGCGAAGTGCTCATCCCCAACGAGGACCTCGTCACGCAGCGCGTGGTCAACTGGTCCTATACCAAGGAGGAGATCCGGCTCGACGTGCCGTTCTCGGCCGACGTCACAGCCGACCCGCACCGGGTGAGGCGGGTCGCGCTCGATGCCGCCGGCGCGGTCGAGCGCGTGCTGAAGACGCCGGCGCCGGTCTGCCATTTCGTCGCGTTCGGCTCGAAATCCCTGGATTTCATGCTGCGCTTCTGGATCGACGATCCAGTCGCGGGCATCACCAACGTGCGCGGGCTCGTGTTGCTCGCGCTATGGGACGCCTTCAAGCGCGAGGGCATCGCCATACCCTCGCCGGTCCAGGACGTCCGCCTGGTCGAGCAGGCGGGCGCCGACCGCGAGGCACATCCCTCGATCGTGCCGCAAGAGTCGACGGACCAACGATAGGCAAGCGAACCCGACCTACTTCGTCGTCCCGGGGCCCGAGCGCAAGCGAGGGAACCCGGGACCCATGAACACGGTGCAATCAGATGACCCGGTGTTCATAGGTTCCGGGTTCGCCGCCGGCGGCGGCGCCCCGGAACGACATCGGCTGTGCATGCGGCGCGAGATGCGGTAGACGCGCGGAGCGCGGCTCGTTATGGGGAGATCGGACGGGGGAGGGCAGATGCGCGGATTCGGCGCGCTCGGGACGATGGCGCTCGTTGGCGCGATCCTCCTTTGCGGCGATTTGGGTTCCGCCGGCGCGGAGGATGGCGCTTCGGCGATCCGCTCCCATTCCTCGCGATGCAACCGCGCGGCATTCCGCGTCGTACTCGATGTCGGGCACACCGTCGATCGTCACGGCGTGCTGAGCGCCCGCGGCGCGACCGAGTACGCCTTCAACCTTCGCCTTGCGAACCGCATCGAGCAGAAACTGGTCGAAGCCGGCTTCGCCAAGACCCTCGTGCTCGTCACCGCGGCTTCGCCCCCGCGGGGGCTGCTCGAACGCGCGGCGCGTGCCAACAGCATGCGGGCCGATCTGTTTCTCTCGATCCATCACGACGGCGTGCCGGATTGGTTCGTGGAGAGATGGGAATATGACGGCCGCGAGCGCGCGTTCAGCGACCGCTTCAAGGGCCATTCCATCTTCATCTCGAGCGAGAACGGCGATTTCCGGGGAAGCCTGCGCTTCGGCAGGCTGCTCGGCTTGCAGCTCAAGGCGCGCGGCCTCGCGTACACGCCGCATTACACGGAAGCGTTCATGGGAAGCCGGCGGCGGAAGCTCGTCGACGCGGAAGCGGGCGTCTATCGCTACGACGCGCTCCTCGTGCTGCGCACGACGCACATGCCTGCGGTCCTGCTCGAGGCCGGCTCGATCGTCAATCGCGACGAGGAATTGCTGCTGGAATCCGAGGAGCGTCAGGGTGCGATCGCCGCCGCGGCGACCGATGCGGTCGAGGCGTTCTGTGCGGCCCGAACGCCGCGGCCGCGCCCGCTGCCGCCTCGCGTTCCTCACGCTGCCCCTTCCGCCTGAATTCGAAAGCCGGGCAACGCCCGGGAAAGCAGGGCGATGCGCGTGCGCGTGCTGCGTCGGTTTTTCCCTTGACATATTCTCAACAAGTCTGTTGAATATCAACAGAGTGATTGAATATCTGGCCGCAAGCATGATCGCGCCGTCGCATTTGCGCGTGGTCCCCGACGCGCCCTCCTCGGAGGACGAGCGGCAGAGTTTGGACGCGGTGTTCGCCGCGCTCTCCGATCCGGTGCGGCGCGAGATCCTCATGCGCCTCGACGGTCACGATCTGCTGGTCTCGGAGATCGCCGGGCATTTCCGCATTTCGCTGCAGGCCGTCTCTCGCCACATCCAGGTTCTGGTACGCGCCGGGCTGGTGACGCAGGAGCGCACCGGCCGGATCAGCCGGTGCCGGCTCGACGCCGGGCCGATCTGTGCCGCGGCGGTCTGGCTCAACCGCTACAGCAAGTACTGGCAGGCGCAGTTCGATCTCCTGGCGAGCTCGCTGCGCGACATCGAGCGCGAGCGCTCGGCGCCGCGGTCGGCGCGCGAGCCGAAGCGGCGCAAGCCCGCGGCCGCGCGGGCGCGCCGAACGACCAGACCCGTCCATTCGACCAAGGAGCCATGAACATGCACAAACATCCCGTCGTCACGCCACAGGCTTGGCTCGAGGCCCGCAAGGCACTGCTTGGCCGGGAAAAGCAATTCACGCGAATGCGCGATGAGCTCAGCGAGGCGCGCCGCAACCTGCCATGGGTTCGCGTGACCAAGGAATACGCGTTCGACGGTCCCGCGGGCAGGGAGACGCTCGCGGATCTCTTCGCCGGCCGCAGCCAGCTCGTCGTCTATCATTTCATGTTCGCGCCGGACTGGGACGCCGGCTGCAAGAGCTGCTCGTTCTGGGCCGACAATCTCGAACGCAACGTCGTGCACCTGGCGGCGCGCGACGTCACGCTGATCGCCGTCTCGCGGGCGCCGCTCGAGAAGATCGAAGCGTTCCGCAAGCGCCTCGGTTGGACCTTCAAATGGGTCTCGTCCGAGCACACCGGCTTCAATTTCGATTATCACGTGTCGTTCCCGCCGGAAGGGCAGGCGAGCGGGGAGAGCTCTTACAATTATGCGCCGTTCCAATCATCGTCCTCGGAGATGCCGGGCATCAGCGTGTTCTACCGGGACGAGAGCGGCGCGATCTTTCACACCTATTCCTGCTACGGCCGCGGAATCGAGATGATGAACGCCGCGTACCAGTACCTCGATCTCGTGCCCAAGGGGCGGGACGAGGCCGGCCTGCCGCACACGATGGCGTGGGTGCGCTATCGCGACAGCTACGGTATGTGATGTCCAAGACCGGGAGCACCAGCATGAATTATCGAGAGACGACCCGGCAGCTGGCGGAGTATCGTCGCCAGATCGCCGGGATTCGCGAAAAGATGCGCGAGACCCAGGCCGCGATCGAGCCCGAGGAGGTGCGCGATTACGAGTTCGCAACGCCGCACGGCAAGGCGCGGCTCTCCGATCTGTTCGGCGACAAGGACACGCTGTTCGTGATCCACAACATGGGCACCTCGTGCCCGAACTGCACGATGTGGGCCGACGGCTTCAACGGCGTGTTCGAGCACCTGCGCGATCGCGCCGCGTTCGTCGTGTCCTCGCCGGACCCGCCGGACGTGCAACGCAGCTTCGCCGGCGCGCGCGGCTGGAAATTTCCCATGGCCTCGCATCGCGGCACGACATTCGCCGACGATATGGGCTATTTGCGCAACGGCGGGCCGATGCCCGGCGTCTCGGTGTTCAAGCGCCGAGGCGCAAAGATCCTGCGCGTCGCCGATACGAGCTTCAGGCCCGGCGACGAGTTCTGCAGCGTCTGGCACCTGTTCGATCTCATTCCCGAAGGCGCCGCCGGCTGGCACGCCAAGTTCCGCTACGCGAGCTGACGCAGGGCTCGCACCGGGCGGGCACGCGCCATCCCTCCCCCTGCGCAGCGAAGGGGAGGGTGGCGAGGGTGGCGAGGCGCGCAAGCGCCGAGCTGGGCGGGGCGGGCTCACCAGCGGAACCAACACGCGCGGGACGGCGTTCGATTTACCCCGGCCGTGCGGGATCGCGCCCGCCATCCCGCGACACGTGGTCGGCACGCCGGTGTCTCGCTACCCGCGTTCGGAACGCGCGGGCGGCAAATGCGCTGGAGCGCCGCCATGAATCAGATCTTCCATCAGATCCTGCATTTCCTGCAGCAGGGCATTGCCGCGATTTTTCACTTCATTGCGCTGATCTGGAACTGGTCGGTCGATCAGATCGGCAAGCTCGCCGCGGTCCCGTGGCATGATTGGCCGCTGCTCAAGATCATCCTCCTGGTCGCCGTTGCCGTGCTGGTGATCTGGGCGCTGTGGCGCGCCGCGTGGGAGCTGTGGCGCGCCGCGGAGCGGGTGCTGGCGGCGTTTGCCATGCTGCTCGTCGCGTTCGTGCACACCTTGCCGAGCGTGCTCTTGGCCGGCGTGATCGCGCTCGCGGGCGTGTGGATCGTCAATCATCTCGACAATTCGCTGCTGCGCATCCCCGCGTTCCAGGTAGGCCAGCAAACGCCCCCGCCCGGCGACCGTCAGTAGCCGAGGAACGGCGCGCGGCCCTGGCTCCGGGGGCGGAGCCGCTCACTCCATCCCTCCCCCGCGCAGCGGCGGGGAGGGTGGCGAGGATCGAAGGTCCGAGCCGGGTGGGGGCGGATTGCGCGGCGCGCAGTGCCGGCTAGGCTCGCCGCCGGCATGATCGTGCTGTTCACCGATTTCGGGCTCCACGGGCCCTATACCGGACAGATGAAGGCGGTGCTGCACAGAACCGCGCCGGGCGTGCCCGTGATCGACCTCTTCGCCGATGCGCCGGCCGGCAATCCGAAAGTATCCGCGTATCTGTTGGCCGCCTATGCGGCATGGTTTGGCGAGAAGACCGTGTTTCTGTGCGTGGTCGATCCGGGCGTCGGCGGAGAGCGTCCGGCGGTCGTCCTCGAAGCCGACGGGCGGTTTTATGTCGGGCCCGGCAACGGCCTGTTCGAGCTGGTCGAGCGCCGCGCCAAAAACGCGCGCTGCTGGGACATCGATTGGCAGCCGGAAAAACTCTCCGCGAGCTTTCACGGCCGCGATCTCTTCGCGCCGGTTGCGGCAACGCTCGCGCGCGGCGAGGCGCCGCCCGTGCGCCCGCGCGCGGATCGCTCCGACCGCCGCACCGACTGGCCCGACGATCTTGGCGAGATCGTCTACGTCGATCATTTCGGCAACGCCATGACCGGCCTGCGCGCCGCGGCGCTGCCCTCCGGCGCTAGGCTTGCGGTGGCGGGCTGCGTGCTCGAGCGCGCGCGAACCTTCAGCAGCCGGCCGCCTGGCGAGGCGTTCTGGTACGAAAATGCCAACGGACTTGCCGAGATCGCGGTCAACCAGGGCCGCGCCGATCAAACACTCGGGCTCGGGATCGGCGCGCCCGTCGAGATCGTTGCATGAGCATTCGGTCGGCTTCAGCAACCCGCGGGCCGCGCACGCGCTTTTCCCTCCCCCGCGCGTCAGCGCGGAGGGGAGGGTGGTTCGACGCGCAGCGTCGAACCGGGTGGGGAATGTGTAGGCACCCCACCCGGCTCGGACCTTCTGTCCTCGCCACCCTCCCCACCGCTTCGCGGGGGGAGGGAGCGCGGGCGCCGCGGCAACGGCGGATCGGCCGCGCACGCATCACTGCCGATCGTCGTTCTTCGGCGCGAGCAGCAGGAGCAGCAGGAAGGCGACGAACAATAAGTCCTTCATCGTTTGCTCCGTTCATAACGACCGGATCAGCCCGGAACGCACCGGCAGCTTCGGCACAGCGGTAGGCGGGACGGCGGCGGAAAGCAACACGCCTGCGGACGTTGGCTCGTAGGGTGGCAAGGGTGCACGGCGCCCGTTCCCACCGGTCGGCTGATGGCGGGCACGCGCTCGCCACTTTGCCCGCGCTACGCGTCCTAATCAGCCGATCTGATCGCAAATGAGACGATCCAATCGCAGTTTTACGCCGAGCGAGCCGCTTTGCTCCGAGCGAGCCGCAGTCTCCTCCCTCTCCCCGGAGGGGAGAGGGATAGGGTGAGGGGGTCCGGACCTCTATTGGCTTGCATCCGCTGCCGTCCTGCGCCGCACCTCGGGCAGCACTTTTCGGCCGAGGAGCTCGATCGTGCCGAGGATCGCTTCCTGGCCCATGCCGGGCCAGCTCACGCGCATCGCGATTTGCGTGATGCCCGCCCGGTGCTGCGCGACGAGCGCGTCCGTGACCTGCGTGGGCGTGCCGATCGCGAACCGGCCCTTGGCGAGCTTTCGCAATTGCTCCTCGGGCGTGCCGGCGCGGTCCTGCTTGACGCCGCCGAGCCCCCACGCCGCGTAGGAAGCGTATTTCTCCAAGAGATGCGGTGCGACGCGGTGGAACGCGGCCTCTTCGTCCTCGGCGCAGCCGACCTCGTAGAGTTGGCAGATGTGCTCCGGCATCGGCAGCTTCGCGGCCGCGCGCGCCGCGCGGTAGAGCGCCATCTGTTCGGCGAGCTGCTCCGCCGTCGGGGTCGGCACCAGCAGCCAGCCGTCGCCGATCTTTGCCGCGCGCTCGATTGCGGCCTCGACCTGCGCGCCGACGAGGATCGGCGGGCGCGCCTGCAGCGGCCGCGGGCGGATGGTCGCGTCGGAGAATTGCCAGTGCCGGCCCTTGTGCGTGACGCGGTCCTCGCTCCACAGCTTGCGGATGATCGCGACGCCTTCGGTGAGCCGGCTCACCTGCTCCTTGATCGGCACGCCGAACGCGGCGAATTCCTCCGGCCGATAGCCGAGCCCGACGCCGAGCAAAAATTTGCCGCCGCTCGCGACGTCGAGGAACGCGGCGATCTCCGCGAGCTCGACCGGATTGTGCAGCGGCAGAAGCGTCACGTGGGTGCCGTGCCACAGCCCCTCGGCCTCGGCCGCAATCCGCAGCAAGAGCGGCAGCTGCGGGAAATAATGGAAGCCCGGCACGAGGTGATGCTCACCGGCCCAGACCGAATCGAAGCCGAGCGCGCGGATCAGTTGCACCTGCTCGATCGTCTCGGCCAGCCGCCGCGCCGGATCGTCGCCCTCCCGGTGCTGCGAATTGAGATAGACGCCGAGCTTCATGCAGGTGTCCCGGCCGGTTACGCTTCAACGCTTGAAAAGGCAAACGTGTGCCATCACGGCAGCTCAAACATTTAAACACTGCACAATGAATTCAGCTAGAGTATCCCATAAGGCCGTCAAGTGTTCAGGAGACGGTGCGAAATTGGCCGAATGCACATAACGGTGCAGCGTTCGGCAGATACTAACGCATCATATTGCGGGAATTTTCTGAACACTTCTAGGTATCTGCGCGAGATCTTTCCCATTGAATGGAGATCTTCGGCGACTTTCAGAGCACGGGTTGCGAACTTGTCGTTTTGCTTAATCGTCGCCAAGGTCGTCTGCGAAACATAATTATCGATAGAGAGTTCCAAGAGGACTCTAAAGAGCACGGAGATCGCATTCGGGTGATTCGCCAATCGCAAGTGAAACTGCAATTCTTCCCAAATAGCGCGATGGCGCTGTAATCGGCCAGCCCAGGGAATTGCAAAAACCGTATTTGGAATCAAAGTCTCGCGGCGGTACGGTCTGGCAGTTGCTGGCCTAGGATGAGCAACTAAGGGCTTTGTCGCGGCGGCTGGCGTTGTGGGTTTTTTCAGAACATCTTTGACCGTGGGCAAAATCCCCTCGGCATCGAGCCGTCTAAGTAGGCCCTCTTTCCATCAACGTCCCAAATATCTCCAAGAACGATACGCTTGTGCGCGAGGTCATCTGCAATTCGGCGCCATGCCGTCAAGACAACGGGCTCCGCATGGGTTAGCTCCAGCCGACCTTTGTTGACGCTAAATCCAACACGATTGCGAAATGCCTCCGCAGATAAGAGGCGGTTCATCGTAGACCAAGGGATTTTTCTGGTTACTTTGGGCAAGGCACTGGCCGACAGGCGTTTTTCGATTTCCTCAGCTACATTGATGCCCCCGCCTCTCCCAGTCCGATTAACAAAGTTTGCTTTCATCCGGTCGTTCCAGGTGCTCTGACCGACGCCCGCCTGAGTACCCGTGTGCCGCCTAAACAGGATATCGTCTAAGCGGTCGCGATCAGCCTCTACCTGGCATTCAATTCGATCGGGTAAGCTAGAAGGAAACTTGGTTCGGAGATCTTGAAAAAATTCTTGCAGTTCCGTCGTGGGTGCTCGTCTGGGATTATGAAGTAGCTTCAGGCATGTAATTCTGCGATTTCCATCAAAAACGACGAAAGTCTCGCCTTCCGGCGAGACCAGCGGAGATTCATAAACTTGGCCGCTGGCGACAATATCCTTGGCTAGGTTGCGCATATGAGTTTCGTTATTATTGAATAACCACGCGATAGCAGCGGTCTCGTTCTCAAGCTCGCCGTGGCGATCATTGGCACGGTTTACGGTTAAAGAATCGAGAGGTAGAGAGCGATAGCTCATAGTCTTACCGAGGGCTAGTTGCAAAGCGGATTATATACACGGCTGGGAGCAAAGAATAGCCTTCCTTTGCCTTTTGCTTAGTGTTTCCAAAGGTATGCAACTAGCCGAAACCCGTCTTGCTGGCGGACTAGCCGGCCCCTAACTGCACCAAGTAGTGTGGTAGCAGCGGATGCTTACGCTGCTATTCGGGGTTCAAGAAAGTAGAGAGTTTCCCCGCCATCACATCGGGTGACAACCCGGTAGCCGACTCGTTCGATAAGCGGGCTCTCGAATTCGTGCTCGATGAGCCACTCCTCGTATCCTTTGATTGATGGACCTCCCACGTTAATAACGTACTCGACTCCGAAAACACCAAACGCAAAGAAAGTCTCGGGTCGGCGAGTGAGCAACAGATCGTGCATAAATCCAACGCGCACCCACTCCTTAGTGAGCGGATGTCGCATCAGAGTGTCCTTGGGATAAATCCGGCGCTGGTAAAAAGGCCAGCTTTCGCAATTATCGCCTCGCCGCGCCCAATGGCGGATTCGATCATGGTGAGGACTGTCAATTAAACGTTCAATAAGTTCGCGCTCCTCCGACATTCGCTGGTAAACTGTCTCAAGCGCCATCTTCGCCAGAAAACGCGACATTCCCCTCTGCGGCGGATCTTCCTGCAACAAGAACCCGAATCCGGGTCCGCTGTATGGCGCGTCCGCAGCGATATTCGTAAGAAGGCGCTCTTTGTCACTTCTCTTTTCAGCAGTGATGCCGTACGGGCCAATCGTAAAGTCGCCATCGGTCGAGACACGAAGCCCAATTTCGATATCACTTCCGAGGTGAGTCCCTACAAGGGAGGGCATTCGGCCTTTTTTGCTGGGCTCGCGGTACCAAGCACGCGAATTCCTAAACGATCTGTGTGAGAGGAGTGGACCTTCCACTTCCCTCGAAAAATAGTTGTTGCAACTGTCGCATATGGCGCCGCGAGGCAAGACATGTCGTCCATTCCCGAGGGACTCCGGAATAATATGCTCAACGCTCTTCGCGTTGTGTGACGGAGCCTTGCAGAAGAGACAGCGCATGTTTCACCAATTGGCTCAGACGGTCTGCATCCTCGACCGATGGGTGCCGGACGGATTGCGACCGCGAGTCACCACATCATTTCTTCTCGATCGAGATGCCGCGCTCGCCGATGTTGATGTCGATGCCGCTCTTCTTGTCGCGTTCCTGCTTTAGCTGATAGCCGAGCACGATCACGGCGACGACCAGCGCGCCGAGGATCAGGAACAGAATGCGTTCGCGGGTCATGGCAAGCACCGCCTTTCCGTCGTCATCGCGAGGCTTGACCCGGCAATCCATGCGGCCGTCGAAAGGGGAGCAGCCGTATGGATGCGCGGGTCACCCCCGGGTTATGTTCAGGCACGACCCGTCGGGTTGATAACCCGGGGGCGCGCATGACGAGTGAACGATTAGCGCCATCGCGCGAGGCCACTTAGGACTCGCAAGAATCACGAGCAGCCCGTGGTGCTGCCGCAGGTGTCGCATTTGAGGCACGTGCCGTTGCGCACCAGCGTGAAATTCCCGCATTCGCCGCAGGCTTCGCCTTCGTAGCCCTTGGCCTTGGCCTCGGCGCGCTTTTCGGCCGCCGCGGCGCGCGCCTCGCGCTGCGAGAAGGCGAGCGGATCGGGTGCGCTCGTGCTGCGCAGCTCCGTATCGGGCTCGACCTTGAGGGCAGGGGAGGCGCCGCCGGCGCGCGCGCTTGCGGGGCCGGCGAAGGAAGTCACGTTCGATGACCCCCCACCCCGGCCCTCCCCAACAAGCGGGGAAGAAGCGCGCGTGTCGCCCGCACCGCGTAATTCACTGCGCGCGTCGGTCGTGCCGCCGCCCGAGGACCCCCCACCCCGGCCCTCCCCCAAGGGGGAGGGAGAAGCGCCAGCGCCGCCGCCCGGCATCACCACGAGCTTGTCGGTGCGCGAGCGCGTCAATCCGCGCGAAACATATTTCGACGAGCCGCCCGGCTTGCCTTCCTCGACGCCGCGGCCGAGCGCGTCGAACCCGGTGCCGATCTCGTTCGGATCGACATGGGCGAGGTCGAAGCGCGACAGATAGCTCACCGCGAGCTCGCGAAACACGTAGTCGAGGATCGAGGTCGCGTATTTGATCGAGTCGTTGCCCTGCACCGGGCCCGACGGCTCGAACCGCGTGAACGTGAAGGCGTCGACATATTCCTCGAGCGGCACGCCGTATTGCAGGCCGAGCGAGACCGCGATCGCGAAATTGTTCAACAGCGAGCGCAGCGCCGCGCCCTCCTTGTGCATGTCGACGAAGATCTCGCCGATTCTCCCGTCCTCGTATTCGCCGGTGCGCAGATAGACCTTGTGGCCGCCGACCACTGCCTTCTGCGTATAACCCTTGCGCCGGTCGGGCAGCCGCTCGCGCTCGCGCAAGACCGTGATGCGCTCGACCACCTTCTCCACGATGCGCTCGGCGATGCCCGCGGCGCGCGCCGCCGCCGGTTTCTCCAAAAACGCCTCGATCTCCTCTTCCTCTTCCTCCTCGGCGATGAGCTGGCTCTGCAGCGGCTGCGAGAGCTTCGAGCCGTCGCGGTAGAGCGCATTGGCTTTCAGCGCGAGCTTCCACGAGAGCAGGTAGGCGGCCTTGCAGTCCTCGACGCTCGCCTCGTTGGGCATATTGATGGTTTTCGAGATCGCGCCGGAGATGAACGGCTGCGCCGCGGCCATCATGCGGATGTGGCTCTCGACCGAGAGATAGCGCTTGCCCGTGCGCCCGCACGGATTGGCGCAGTCGAACACCGGGTAGTGCTCGGGGCGCAGGTGCGGCGCGCCTTCGACCGTCATCGCGCCGCAGACGTGGATGTTGGCCGCCTCGATCTCGCGTTTGCCGAAGCCGAGCTGCGTGAGCAGATCGAAGCTCGGCACCGCGATCGCCTCGGCCGGAATGCCCAGCGCCTCGCGCAAAAACTCCTCGCCGAGCGTCCATTTGTTGAACACGAACTTGATGTCGAAGGCGGTCGGCAGCGCCTTCTCGATCTTCTCGATCGCCTCGGGCGTGAAGCCCTTGGCGGCGAGCGTCGAGTGGTTGATCGCGGGCGCATTCGACAGCGTCCCGTGGCCGACCGCATAGGCCTCGATCTCGGCGATCTCGGCCTCGCTGTAGCCGAGCACGCGCAGCGCTTCCGGCACCGCGCGGTTGATGATCTTGAAATAGCCGCCGCCTGCGAGTTTTTTGAATTTCACGAGCGCGAAATCCGGCTCGATGCCCGTCGTATCGCAATCCATCACGAGGCCGATCGTGCCGGTCGGGGCGATCACGGTCGCTTGCGCATTGCGGTAGCCGTGCTGTTCGCCGAGCGTGAGCGCGTTGTCCCAGGCGAGCTTCGCGCGCTCGATCAGCTCGGCGTCCGGGCAGGCCGCGTGGTCGAGCCGCACCGGCGGGGTCGAGACTTTCTCGTAGCCGGTCTTGGCGCCATAGGCCGCGCGGCGATGGTTGCGGATGATGCGCAGCATGTGCTCGCGGTTCTTCTTGTATCCGGGGAAGGCGCCGAGCTCTGCCGCCATCTCGGCCGACGTCGCGTAGGAAACGCCCGTCATGATCGCGGAGAGGGCGCCGCAGATCGCGCGGCCGGCCTCGCTGTCGTACGGGATTCCGGACGACATCAAGAGCCCGCCGATATTGGCGTAGCCGAGCCCCAGCGTGCGGTATTCGTAGGAGAGCAGCGCGATCTGCTTCGAGGGGAACTGCGCCATCAGCACCGAGATCTCGAGCACGATGGTCCACAGCTTGACCGCGTGCTCGTAGCCGGCGAGGTCGAACCTTTCTTTTCCCTCCCCTGAAAGGGGAGGGTCGGACCGCCGCAGGCGGTCCGGGGTGGGGCCGCCAACCGAAGATTCGACCCCCACCCGGCTCGCCTCGCTCGCCGACCTCCCCCTTGCAGGGGGAGGAAAAGAAAGATTCGACATCGAAGGCTACGAGCATGCGGTCAAGCTGTGGACCGTCGTGCTCGAGATCTCGGTGCTGATGGCGCAATTCCCCTCGAAGCAGATTGCGCTGCTCTCCTACGAGTACCGCACGCTCGGGCTCGGCTACGCCAACATCGGCGGGCTCCTGATGTCGTCCGGCATTCCCTACGACAGCGAGGCCGGCCGCGCGATCTGCGGGGCGATGTCGGCGATCATGACCGGGATCTCCTACGCGACGTCGGCCGAGATGGCGGCGGAGCTCGGCCCGTTCCCCGGCTACAAGAAGAACCGCGAGGCGATGCTGCGCGTGATCCGCAATCACCGCCGCGCGGCCTATGGTGCCAAGACCGGCTACGAGAAGCTCTCGACCCCGCCGGTGCGGCTCGATCATGCCGCCTGCCCGGATGCGGAGCTGATCGAGCACGCCAAGCTCGCGTGGGACAAGGCGCTCACGCTCGGCGAACAGCACGGCTATCGCAACGCGCAGGCGACCGTGATCGCACCGACCGGCACGATCGGCCTCGTCATGGATTGCGACACGACCGGCATCGAGCCCGATTTCGCCCTGGTGAAATTCAAGAAGCTCGCCGGCGGCGGTTATTTCAAGATCATCAACCGCGCGGTGCCGGAGGCCTTGCGCGTACTCGGCTACAGCGAGGCCGAGATCGCCGAGATCGAGGCCTATGCGGTCGGCCACGGCACGCTCTCGAACGCGCCGGCGATCAACCACTCCACCTTGCAGGCCAAGGGATTCACGCCGGAGATCATCGAGAAGATCGACAAGGCGCTGCCGACCGCCTTCGACATCAAGTTCGTGTTCAACAAATGGACGCTCGGCGAGGAGTTCTTGCGCGAAAAACTCGGCATTCCGGCCGAGGCGATCGCCGCGCCCGCGTTCGACCTGCTCACGCACATCGGCTTCGGCAAGCGCGAGATCGAGGCGGCCAACATCCACGTCTGCGGGGCGATGACGGTCGAGGGCGCGCCGCACCTGAGACCCGAGCACTATCCGG
>JBKPDF010000070.1:0-51422 GCA_046727735.1 Pseudomonadota bacterium
CATAAGCGGAAAATCTGGGTCAAAGAATCGGGAGCCGGCTAATGGTGGCAATCGAATTGCGGAGTTTCACTATAGGATGCCCGCCCTTTTTCGGTACCGCATTCTCGACTCCAAGGTCGCCGCCGCCGCAAGCTCGACCGCTATGATCGATTTGGGTTGCGCTGCCGTTCGTTTAGACCGCAAGCTCAAGCGTTCCGGGGACCATGATGACGGCCTGCGGGCGGTTGCCGATCTCTAGCATCGCAAAGTGCAGAGCCGCAGCGCGGTCGATAAAAAGTCCGCCGGCCGTGCTCGACGTGATAGAAACGCAAATCGCCCGGGGCTACGAACTCCTGCACGCCGACCATCACCGTTTTCGATTCTGATCACCGTCGATTTCATCCAGTCGGCGTAGAAGCTCGGCCAGCCTCGGGGGGAGCCGTTCATCGACTACGGGCCTGTACACATCCCGGAGTCGCTCCCCGATGCGAGTTGCAATAGTGCGGGGCGTTTGGCGGTCGGGATCGGGGGAGTCTGACTTCTCGGGCACGCACCACCCCCAGCTTTGTGCCCCTCAGAACGCAGGATGTTGCTGTTCGGTTTCGAGGATCGCTCTCTCACTGCATTCAAGATTTCGTGTGCCGCATTTCCAAAAGTTGCATTCGGTCTGTTGCGGAACGTTTTGCGAGATAAAGGCGTTGTCCAAGCCCCATCTTGAGCAGGAGGGGCCAATGAAGAATCACGAACGGTATCAAAATAACGCAGAGCGCTGCCTTCGATTGGCAAGTGGGACGAACGATCCCGGAATCAAGGGAAAGCTGATTGATATGGCCGAGTTGTGGATGAAGCTGGCGAAAAAAGCTGAAAGGAACAACGAAATCTACGGAGACAAACCCTAAAATTCTAGCGAATTCACTTGTGCAACGCAAAAGCCTCGCCCTGAGTGTTCCCAGCCAGAGTGGTCGAGTTATGGATGCGAAAACTAGGGAAATTTACAGCAGTCCGAATGGTGATCGATGGTTGCTCGCTAACGAACCGAATTCAGGAAGAGTTTTCGTCAAGCATATCCCCAATCTGCCGTCTGGCGGGAAGCCCAGTGATACGGAAATCGGCGCATTCCTCTGCGAGCGAAGCTATGGCCCTCAGCACCTGGAATTATTGCGGCTCATCGGAACATTGGTTGCGCCGTGACGGATGAGTCCGATCCTTTTTGAGGATGGGGAAATTCCACGAATCAGTTCAGAATCGAAAACCTTACTCTGGAAGCGGCGTTGTGATGAATTGGGACGTTCAACTAGCACGGCCGCTGCGGACGCATCGTTGCGGACTTCCTGAAGTTATCCGCACACTGGGAGATGCGCTTGACCTTATTGACGAGGACCTGCCGGAAACGCTCCGATTCCGACCGACTTGGCGAGAAGTAAAGGATGTACTGGTTACTGCTGCCGAAACGAGAACTGGTAGAGCCGTAGAGCTTGCCACGAACTTACTTGAACACGCTCTCGCCCACGAAGGCTGGTTACATTAGACAATCGCAATTGCGCCAGATCGATTGCTTCATCGATTTGCTTCAAATGTCAATAGTCGGGCGGATCCCGCAGCACATCACCCACCCTATCCCCTTCCCGTTGTGCTCGTTGCGCCATCCGCAGCCACCGTCGAGCAAGGATGAGAAGCAATATCTTGCGCCCCGGTTCATCGGTTCGACCAGCAGCCGCCACGCACTCGTTCGCTAGTTCTCGATACTCGTCCCCAGACATAACGTCCCCCTACGCACACTCACAAACTTCAAGAAAGCTTGCGACTCCCTCCTTAGTGGGCGATGTGACGATCTGGATCGGAATGATGCCGACTTTGAACGGTCTCGTAAACAGGATGCCTAAGCGGCTGCGGGTATTATGGTAGTCGCCCCCGTGGCTCGTGCTCAACGCTCAAACCAGGAATGCCGTCATTTCGTTCCGGCGCGATAGTCCCGTCCACAGGGCTACGGAACCTGAGCACGGCGAGAGGCAGCACGGAGGGAGAGAGGGAGGGGATCCCACACTCGTCCAGAGCGCCATACCTCAGTTGACAGCAACGAGGGACATGCATGGAATCGGTCGTGTGGTTCTTAGGGAGTACGAGCCATGGGCCAGATCGGAGAACCCGTCAGGAGGTACACCGTCGTTCCCTTGGATGAGCCGGTATTACCCACGAACGAAGCTGTGTTGCCCAAGCCCCCGAACAAGACGCCCAATCCCACAGCACCTCAGACGAAACCCGAGCCGTAGCCAGTGCCATAACGCAGAAGGCTGCCATGATCAGTTTCAGCGCCCCCACGTACCGAAATATGAATGAGTTTGCGACGACGCTTAGGCATGAGGGCATCCGTGTCGGGGAGATCATCGCTTATCGAGCATGGCGTGTGCTTAAGCCACGTTGGTGGTGGGAAGGCGATGACCGGTTGCACAGCGTTCTCATGAAACAATACGTTTGGCATCCCGATGCACCAGCTTGCGGAGATGTGCGAACGCATGGGATTTACTCATGCCGAAATATGGTGCGATCGAGGGAAGAATATTTGTATTTTGTTGGTACTGCGTCTCTGCTGTTTGGTAAGGTCAAAATTTGGGGCGAAGTGGTAGAACACAAATGGGGCTATCGCTCCGAGTTTGGAAGAATCGTTAGCTTAGATTTTGGCGATCCAGAGCTATTGGAGAAATTTCGCAGGATCTATCGGATAAATCAGTATAAGCCTAACCCATTAAGCACACCTTCTACTTGACCGACTGCAACAGCGGCTTCTGTTTAGCCCCCTCAGCCCACTCCGCTGCCATTTCCCTGATCTGTTTCCGGATTTCAGCATCTACACATTCTTCCGCCAAGCGTTGCAGACGCTCCGCCTGGCGACGGCAAAACTCGGCTTCTCTGGCAGACATGCTTGCACCCCTTTGGATGGGCAACGGTCGCCCTTCGGGGTGCCGGTCGTGAGTTCGGTGACTCGGGGGCATTAAGGCAGCCCCCTGCTTAGTAAAGGTATGATGCTCCTTCCAGGGTAGGGAGTCGAGCCGAATCTTCCCCCTTGACGTTACGGTCGAGCCTCGGAATCAGTCCCGCTCCCGATCAAGTCCCTCTGTACGGGGCTTTTATGAGGGAGCAAGGGCATTGTCGTGGGCACCTCAACTAATCACCGACTCGGGTCAATGGGCTGGCAACCATCTACGCTTTGCCACAAGGGAAGAGGCGGAAACATTCCTTGCAGAATTCTCCCTATTGCGGAGTAAGCGGGTTATCGAAACATCCGATCCTGTCAACTACCGCTGGGAGGATGGACGGCTCTTGCGTCAAGCACCGAGTTAGCTCTGAGTTCCTGGCCTACCAGAATCCCCCATGCACTCCGTAGCCCCATCCCCACTATTCCTGAGCTAGCCCTAGCCAGCCTTGCCGCCCGTTGCCTTGCCAACCGCTCTCGGTATTGAACTCGTGTGGGCAAGTAAGACACACCGGGCGTTGACTGGGATTGCCAAGCCGTTCTCCCCAGTCATGCATGGCTTCGTGGAGAAGCTCTAGGCTCCGGTTCTTCTCAACGACGGTGCTTCGGCGTTGTCGCAGGTCCTTCCTCTTCGTCCCGGTATTCTGATTTAGGCTTGCGTGTGACGCCGAACATGGGCGTGCGCCTTAGATGCCCCATGACCGAGGGGGATAGGGCGAGCGAAGTACATCAGGCGACTGCGGGCGGTAATGCAAGGGGGACAAGGGGGATTCGTTTGCGGTTACGATCCCCGATCCCTGCCACAACAGAACTATGCCCCGCACCACCAGCACCGACAAAATTCCGAGGACGGCAACGACCAACGCCAGCCGTGCCCGGTGGTGTCTCCGCTTCCTGCCTCGCAAAGTCCTTGGAGACAGCATACCGGAAAAACCGGAAATGTTTTTCGGGGTTCCGCCCGGTTCGTAGGCCACTCGCAAACGGTCGGCTGGAACGAAAAGCCGGTGTTCTTTGTTCTGAGCGGCAAGCACGAGGCCGCCTTAGCCAGTAACAGGTTGGGGCGAGAGGGGAACTTTGACGGCGGAGTTCCCTATGAAAACCGCAGTCAACGAATATCGAGCCAAGGCGTACGAGTGTCTATATCGAGGACGCCGCGGATCTTGCGGCCGGGGCGCGGCTCATCCGCGAGGCCAACGCCACGGCGTTCGTGCTGCTTCGCGTCGCCCCGACCGAGCCGCCGAGCTTCAAGCGCGTGATGGATCCGGCCTTCTGCCGCGACCGCTTCCGCGCCGCGCTCTTGGGCGTCTCGTGAGACCACGCACTTTCACTTCGCTGCCCTCCTGATCAACTACAGCGTTGCCGCACGCGCTCTTTCCCCTCTCCCCTGGGGGAGAGGGTGGCGAGCACCGAGGGTGGCGAGCACCGAGCGTGGCGAGGTGCGAGCCGGGTGAAGGGTCTTTATGCTGCAAGCTACCCCTCACCCGGCGCCTCACTGCGTTCGGCGCCACCCTCTCCCACAAGGGGAGAGGGGAGCAGAGTATGCCGCTCGCTCACCGGATGCCCGCGCGCAAAAAGCTCTGGATGAACTGGCGCTGGAACAGCAGGAAGCCGCCGAGGAGCGGTGCCGACGTCATCAGCGTGGCCGCGCAGATGATCGACCAGTCGATGCCCTGGTCGGTCGATGCGAACACCTGCAGGCCGACGGTCAGCGGCCGCGCCTCGACCGAATTGGTGACGATCAGCGGCCACAGGAAATTGTTCCAGTGGTAGCTCACCGAAACGAGCCCGTAGGCCACGTAGATCGGCCGGGCCAGCGGCACGTAGACTTTGAGCAGAATCTGCAGGTCGCTCGCGCCCTCGATTTTTGCCGCGTCCTCCAATTCCTTGGGCACCGTCTTGAAGGTCTGGCGCAACAGGAAGATGCCGAACGCCGAGGCGACGTAGGGCAGCGCGATCGCCGGAATGGAATCCAGGATCCCGAGCCGGCTCATGGTGCGGTAATTCTCGACGATCAGCACGTCCGGCATGATCATCAGCTGCGCCAGCACCAGCGCGAACACGAGCTCGCGGCCGACGAAACGGTAGCGTGCGAAGGCGTAGGCGGCGAGCGTGCACAGCAGGAACTGGCCGGCGAGGGTCAGCGTGACGAGCGCGAACGTGTTGAGGAAATACCGGGCGAACGGCGCCGCATCCCAGGCGCGCACGAAATTCTCGAGCGTCAACGGCGCCGCGAGCGAGAACCGCACGGAGAATTCCGGCGGATGAAATGCCGCCCAGGCCGCATAGACGAGCGGCAGGATCCACAGCACGCCGAGCAGCCACGCCCCCGCGGTCTCGGCGAGCCGCCCCGCACCGCGCGGTTCATAAGGCGCGCTCATCGATAATGGATCCTGCGGTCGAGCAGGAAATACTGGCCGAGCGCCGCGACCGCGAGCGTGAGCAGCATCACCGTGGTCAGCGTCGCCGCGTAGGCGGGGTCCCAGAAGCTGAAGCCGACCTGATAGATATAATAGAGCAGCAGCATGCTGGCGTTGTCGGGCCCGCCGCGGGTCATGACCACGATGTGGTCGACGGTGCGGAACGCGTTGATCACGGCGTTGATCAGCACGAACAGCGTCGTCGGCATCAGCAGCGGGAATTGCACGCGCCGAAAGAACGTCCAGCGCGAGGTCCCCTCGAGCGCCGCGGCTTCCGCGAGGGTGGGCGAGATCTGCTGGAGCGCCGCGAGGTAGAACACCATGAAGAATCCCGCTTCCTTCCAGATCGCGACGACCGTAACGCAGGCGAGCGCGGTGTCGGTCGAGCCGAGCCAGCTGTGCGCCGGCGCCCCGAAGGCGCCCAGCACCTGCTCGAGCAGCCCGTATTGCGGCGTGTAGAAGAACAGCCAGATGTTCGCGACCGCGATCATCGGCAGCACGGTCGGGGTGAAGTATGCCATGCGCAGCGCGGTGCGCCCGGCGATGCGGTCGTTGACCCAGATCGCCATCACCATCGCGAGCGCGATCGAGGTCGGTATCGTGCCGAGCGCATACCAGAGATTATTGGCGATCGACTGCCGAAAAACCAGGTCGTCGAGCATCTGCCGGTAATTGTCGAGCCCCACGAAGGCCGCGCCGCGCCGGCCGCGCGGGGTCGTGTGCAGGCTGTCGAACAGCGTTTCGAGTGCCGGCCAATGGGTGAACAGCGCCAGCAGCACGAGTGCCGGCATGAGCAGCAGCCAGGCGTGGATTTCAGCCGCGCGGCGTTTCATTTGTCAGGTCCTCGGCCGCGCGTCGCACTCGGACACCCTCCCCTTGCGGGAGAGGGTGGTCCGAGCAGGCGCTTGCCTGCGAGGACCGGGTGAGGGGTCTTAACCTCCGTACCCCTCACCCGGCGCTTCGCTCACTGCGTTCGCGACGCGCCACCCTCTCCCGCAAGGGGAGAGGGAAGCGCGCGCGTGGCTCGGCGCCGATCTGGATCGGCATGCCGAGAAGCTCACGTGCGATACGGCTTGAGAATGCGTTCGGCTTCCGCCTGCGCATCGCCCATCGCCTGCGCCGGAGCTTTGGTCACCGCGAGCGCCGCCTGCAGGCCGTCGTTGAGCGCCTTGGTGACGCGCTGGTTCTCGTGGGTCGAGAGCTCGGCGACCGCGTATTGCAGTTGGTCGCGCGCGACCGCGGCGGCCGGGAAGCCGGCGACATAGCTCTTCATCGCCGCGGTATCCCAGGCGTCCGGCCGCACCGCGACGTAGCCGGTGTCGATGCCCCACTGCGCCGCGCGTTCGGGCGAGGTGATCCATTTGATAAATTCGAACGCCGCCTCCTGCTGCGCGCGCGCTCTCTTTTTGAAGATGTAGAAATTGCCGCCGCCGGTCGGGCTGCCTCGCCGATTGCCGGCCGGCAGCATCGCCACCCCGAACGGGAATTTGGCATTGGCGCGCACGTTGGTGAGATTCCCGGTCGTCGTCCACATCATCGCGATCTTGCGCTCGAAGAAATCCTTTGGCGTCGTGCCCCATTCGATCGTGCCCGGCGCCATCGCCTTGTGCTTGCGCGCGAGATCGACCCAATACTGCAAGGCTTCGACCACCGCCGGTTTGGCGAAGAAAGTCTGGTCGCCGGCGCGGTTCATCAGCTCCTCGCCGTTCTGGATGGCAAGGCCCTGGAACAGCCAATAGGGAAAGCCGCTCGAAGGAATCTGCAGGCCCCATTCCGTGACGTTCCCGGAACCGTCTCGCTTGGTCAGCTTCTCGGCGAACGACGCCTGCTCGGCCCAATTTGCCGGCGCGCGCTCGGAATCGAGTCCCGCCTCGCGAAAGGCCTCCTTGTTCCAGTACAGGACGATCGTCGAGCGCTGGAACGGAATGCCCCAGGTCTTGCCGCCGGTCTGGCTGTTGTACATGAACGCCGGAAAGAAGCTGCCGAGCCATTTCCGGTCGGCTTCGCTCGTGGCGAAATCGTCGAACGGGACGACGGCGTCCTCGTCGATCAGCGAGAACATGTCGGTCGAGAGCAGCACCGAGGTGACCGGGGCGGTGCCGCTCTTGTGCGCAGTCAACGCCTTGGCGAGACTCTCCTGATAGGTGCCGGCATAGATCGGCTTGACCTTGATGCGCGGGTTCTGCTTTTCGAAATCCGCCGCGAAGCCGTCGATGATCTTCGTGATCGGGCCGCCGACTGCGACCGGATAGAAGAACGAGATCTCGGTTTCGGCCTCGGCGATCGCGGGCTTGGCGATCGCGCCGGCCGCGATCGCGGCCGCACCCGACAGGAACCGGCGTCTGTCCATGTTCTCCTCCCCGATGTTTGCAATCATGCCGCAGCTTCGAGGCGGCGCCCCGATGCCAGATCGAACCAGTGCGTCGCGTCCGCGTCCCAGCCGAGATGCAGAACGTCGCCCGGCACGGCCTGGAAGCGGCCGCCGACGCGGACCATGAAAGGCTCCTGCTCGATCCGCGTTTCCACCAGCGTGTCGGCCCCGAGATACTCGACCGCGACCACTCGGGCGGGCACGCCCCGGCCGAGAATTTGCACGGCTTCCGGGCGCACGCCAAGCGCGAGCCCTTCGACCGGACCGAGGTTCGGGAACGCCGGCGCCAGCGCGCCATTCGCCTGCGCGAGGAGGTGCGCGGGGATGACGTTCATGGGCGGCGTCCCGATGAATCGCGCGGCAAACATTGTGGCGGGCCGGGCGTAGAGTTCGGCGGGCGCGGCCGCATGCTCGATCCGGCCCGCGCGCATCACGATCACCTGGTCGGCCAAGGTCATGGCTTCGACCTGATCGTGCGTGACGTAGATCATGGTGATGCCGAGCCGGCGCTGCAGCGTCCTGATCTCACGGCGCATGTCGCCGCGCAGCTGCGCGTCGAGATTCGACAGCGGCTCATCCATCAGACAAACCGGAGTCTCGCTCACGATCGCGCGGCCGAGCGCGACCCGCTGCTGCTGGCCGCCGGAAAGCTGCGCCGGCTTGCGCATCAGAAGCTTTTCGAGGCCGAGAATGGCGGCGGCCCGCTGCAACCGTGCGTCCCGCTCGGCGCGCGGGACCTTGCGGACTTTCAGCCCGAACAGGATGTTCTCGGCCACCGTGAGGTGCGGGAACAGCGCGTAGGATTGAAACACCATTGCGACGCCGCGCCGCGAGGGCGGCAGCCACGTCACGTCGCGGCCTGCGATGGTGACGGTTCCGGAATCCGGCGTTTCCAGTCCGGCGATGATGCGCAGCGTCGTCGATTTTCCGCATCCGGAGGGGCCGAGCAGCACGGCCAAACGCCCGGCTTCGGCCGTGAAGCTCACGTCCTCGACCGCTGCGGTTTCGGCGCCCCAGTCCTTGCGGATCGCGGTCAAGCGGACTTCGGCGAATCGATCCACCCTGCAATCCATTTCGCGCGTCCGATCCCGCGCGCATCTTAGCGGTTAGACCGTGCACGCTGTCGAGAGGTTTGATTTGGCGGGCCGGTCTGCTGTTACATTCTTCTGTCACAAAACGCGGCCATACCGCAGCGCCGGAGGTGGATGATGCCTTGGTGTTGGCGAACCGGTGCTGCAGGCGCGGCGCGATGGCTGCGCGGGGTTGCGGCTTGCGCGGCGGTCTTGGGGCTCGCTCAGGCCGGTGCCGCGGCCCAGGAACGCAAGGTGATCATCTTCGTCTGGGACGGGCTGCGTCCGGATTCGATCAATGCCACCGACACGCCCCATCTCAACGCCCTGCGTGACGCGGGCGTCGAGTTCACCGACAATCACTCGACCTATCCGACCTTCACGATGATGAACGCCGCGAGTTTTGCGACCGGCGGCTTCCCGGGGTCGACGGGCTACTACGGCAACACGCTTTGGCAGCCCGGCGCCGAAGGCGCGGATTCCGCGGCCGCCAAAGTCGATTTCCAGCAGCCGGTATTCACAGAGGATTACGCGATCCTCGAAGATTTGACCCGATTTTTCAAAGGCGACTTGCTGCTGATCGACACTTTGTTCGAAGCCGCCCAGAAGGCCGGGATCATCACCGCTACGGTCGGGAAGACCGGAGCCGCGTTCATCCAGGACTTCAAGCGCGGCGGATTGCTGCTCGACGAGAAGACCGCGCTGCCGCTGAGCTTCGCCAGGGAGCTGCAGAGCGCCGGAATCCCGCTGCCCGCCGCGATGGCAAAAGCTTACGAGCATGAGCTTCCGCTGGCGCCCGACAACGGCAATCCCATCGAGTTCAAGGCTGCCAAGCGCCTCAACGACGGCGTGACTTTCGATCCGACCGACACGTCCGGGAGTCCGTACAAGGCCGGGCTTCAGTACCTGGTCGACATCTACATCAACTACATCCTGCCGAAAAAATCGCCGCGGCTGAGCATGCTATGGATCCGCGACCCGGATACCACACAGCACCTGTACGGCGTCGGCAGCCCGAATGCGCGCGACGCCCTGCGCGCGACCGACGCCATGCTCGGCCAGCTGCGCGCCCGCCTCAAGCAACTCGGCGAGGAGGAAACGACCGACATCATCGTGGTTTCCGACCACGGCCACAGCAACGTCGCCGCATCGGCCAAGCTGTTTCCGTTGCGCGCGGTCCGCGACGGCGCCGTGGCGGAGATCGATCCGAACGGCTATTCGGTGTCCGGCCTAGTGCGGCTCGCGGACCTGATGTCGCGCGCGGGGTTCACGGTATTCGACGGGATGGGCTGCACCTATCTGCCGGTCGGGCTCGGCATCAAGGCGGACGGAACGTCGGTCTATCCGGTCGAGATCGACGTCGACGGCAAGCTGTGCGGCAAGCAAGGCCAAAAATACAACATCGGCCCGTACAAGGTCCCGGCAAGCCTGCCGCCGAACGCGCTCGTCGTCGCCGTCAACGGCGGCAGCGACTACATTTACGTGCCCGGCCGCGACGGCGCGACCTTGCGCAAGGCAGTGGAGTTCCTGCAGACGCGCAGCGAGATCGGCGCGATTTTCGTCGACAACCGTTACGGCGAAATCGCCGGCACGCTGCCGCTCGACCTCATTCGCGTGGAGAACACGGCCGGCCGCAATCCGGATGTCATCGTGAGCTACCACTTTGAGGCGACAGCGATGATCCGCGGCGTGCAAGGCACCGAGTACTCGGGATCGCTGCTCAACAACCCCTATCGGGGCATGCACGGCAGCTTCAGCCCGATCGACGTTCACAACACGCTGATCGCTTTCGGGCCGGATTTCCGCGAAGGATTCAAGGATCCGCTGCCGAGCGGCAACGTCGACGTGGCGCCGACCATTGCCGGCATCCTCGGACTGAGCCTGCCGCGTGCGGACGGCCGGCCGCTGCTCGAGGCACTGAGAAACGGACCTGCCGCGGCCGATTATCGGGTCGCATCGCGGACGCTGCGGCCGAGCGCCCCGGCGACCGGCCTTTCGGTGAAATTGCCGACCGACCCGAACGGTCGTGACGTCGATCCGGACAAGCACCAGTACACGATCGAGCTCGATACCAAGGTGCTGACCTATCGGGACAAGACCTATACGTATTTCGATTCCGCCAAAGCAGTGCGGCAATGAAACCGTTGCGCGCCACCCTCGCTCTGTTGGTGTGTCTCGTCGCGGGCGGGGCGACGCGGGCCGAGGAGACGGGCCCGCAGTGGGACGCCGCGTTTCCGACCGCCGCCGCGCCGGGGCAAGTGTATTTTCGCGCCGCCTACCGCGATGCGGCGGGCGGAGCCCATCGGCTCGAAGTCTGGCGCGAAGCCGATGTCCGCCTGCGGCGGAGAACCGACCAGGCGATCGAGCTTTTCGTCGAGAAATCGCCCGCCGGCGAATACGCGTACCGGCTGGTCGATCGGAATCGCAAAATGCTCATCAGCGCCGACCGCACGGCGCTGCATCGGATCGGCGTGTTTTCCGATTGGGCCTCTCTTGCGCACGTGCTCGAGATTCCGCGCGGCCAATATCGGATCGCGCAGGCAACGCGGCCCTCGCCGGAAACGCTGCGCGGCGATTGCGTGTGGAGGCGGCTCGAGCGGCTCGCGCCCGCCGCCGGCACGACCGACATCTGCTGGTCGAGCCGATGGGGATTGCCGCTCCAGATCGCCGCCGTGACCGCAGGCGGCCGGACCACGATGTTTACGATCGAAGCCGTCGAGACATTTGCTCCAGCACCGGAAATCTTCGCCGTCCCGCACGAGGGTCTGGTCGAGATCGACGTCGGGGGAAACGAGGAGGTATCGGACTGATCCGGGCAGATTCGCAGAACGTGATTTGCGATTCCGCGGCGTTGATGCATGATCGAACGGGGAACGGGGTCATGCGCATCATTACGAAATTGGCAAGCTTTGCGGGTCCGGCATTCCTGGTCCTGATCGCGACGGCCAGTGCGGGTGCGGATCCCTCCGCCGACGCCCGTCTGATCTTCGATCCGGCGGCGCTCGACCGCAGCCAGTGGGGGGCGGATCGTGTTTCTCCGAGCGGAAGCGCGGGCGGCCCGGCCACGCCCGCACCGGACGTCGAGCGCGCCTGGCTTCCCGATACGTCGCATTTGCCGGATCTCGGCGACCGGTCTCTCGTGAGCAAAGGTTTGTCGCGAGGGCTGTCCTCGACTCACGATCAGGTGGCGCCCGCCAACGTGAGTTTGTTCGAGCAACGGCTGACGCCGGGAGCGCTTTCGATCGGATTGGAAACCGAAACCGTCATCAAGCAGCGCTCGCTCGCGGGCGACGGCGACAAAGACCCCGACCGCGATGCCCTCCTCGATCCGCGGCGCCAGCGCGGGTTCATCCCCTTCATCGGCCTGTCGGCAAAATCGACCCTGCAATAGCGCCCACGGCGGGAATTTCCGGTCTGCGCCGGTGTTGGTAGCGCGCGCACGGTTCGGTGTGCAGCCGCTTTGCGGGCGAAAATCGCTGAAATGTCTTCAACTTGCGTTCGACCGCGGTCCGCCGGCGCTCCGATTGGCGGCGGCAGGCGGGGTGTCCTCGCGACGCCCGGCCGTTCGCGCCGCGCGTTCAGGATCGAGCCGTTCCCGCCAGCGCCGAAATGCCTGCTGTTCCGTACGGCTGCAGTACGGTACTGTCCGGCCACATCGGCGGATTGGCCGCAGACGATCCGTCCAACCAGGGAGGACCCTTCATGGAGAAGACACCTAGCGTAAGTCGTCGCGCCTTTCTCAATTCCGTGGGCGTGACGGTCGGCGGCGCGGGGCTCGCCGGCGCGGGCCTCGTCGGCGGCTCGCAAGTTCTCAAGGCCGCCCAGGACCCCGCCAAGGGCAGCATTCCCGACACGCCCTACAAGATCGGCCACATGACCTTCCTGACGAGCGCCGCCGCCGTGCTCGGCGAGCCCTCGATCAAGGGCCATACCCTGGCCCAGGAAGAGATCAACGCCCAGGGCGGACTCTTGGGCAAGCGCAAGATCGAGACCATCGTGGCCGACGAGGCGGCCGGCACCGACGCCAACGTCAAAGAGCTGCGGCGGATGAAGCTCGACGCCAAGATCGACATGTTCACGGGAATCATTTCCAGCGCCAACACTCCGGCGCTCGGACCCGTGGCCGAGGAGCTTGCCGTCCTCACCATCTTCACCGACGGCTGCACCGACTTCCTGTTCGACAAGGCGGTCCCCAACCCGAAATACTGCTTCCGCATCACCAACATCCAGTCCGCGGACGGTATCACGGCTGCGGTCGGCGTGGCCCAGACCTGGCCGGAAGTGCGCAAGGTCGCCCACATCCATCCGGACTACAGCTACGGCCGCAATGCTTCCGAGCATTTCACGCTCGCGCTCGAGCGGCTGCTGCCCGGAACCGAAGTGGTCTCGGAGAGCTGGCCGAAGCTCGGCACCACCGACTTCACCGCGCATATCACCAAGATCATCTCGTCGAAGCCCGACTTGCTGATCTCCTCGGTGTGGGGCGGCGATTACGTGGCGTTCTACAAGCAGGCGCTGCGCTACGGCCTATTCGACAAGATGAAGGTCGCCAGCACCATCGCGTTCGGCGTCGCGCCGCATGCGATCGGCAAAGACCATCCGGAGGGCATCCTCGCCGGCGTGCACTCCAACTATCACTTCACCTATCCGGGCGGAGACCGCTGGCCGCTCAACAGGAGCTTCGTCCAGCGCTATCACAAACGCTGGAACGAATACCCGAACTTCCAGTCGGAAGGCGCGTATGTGGCGCTCTATATGCTCAAGACCGCGGTCGAGCGCGCCAACAAGCTGACCGGCGGTTGGCCGGACGACGAGGCTGTCATCAGCCAGCTGGAAGGCCTCGGCATGGATACGCCCTCGGGCTATCTCTACATGCGGCCCGACCATCAGGCCTATAAGGACGCGGTCACCGGCTTCAGCAAGAATGTGCCCGAGTACGAGTTCGCGAGCTGGGATCCCAACCGGATCATCACCATCCCGATCCGGAACATCACCGCTCCGATGGGCTGGGCGAAGCCGGGCACGAGCCACAACGAGTCGACCGCGGCGGCGAACTGGATCAAGACGACCTGGCCCAAGGTAACCGGGTGATCCGGTCCGCTTCGCGTGCGAAAGACGCCGCGCCCGTTCCCACGGGCGCGGCTTTTGCTTTGCTCGGCGACAATCGCGCGAAAACCGTGTTAGGAGCTTGCGGCGCGAAGCTGGCGTGACGGAGCGGATCCGTCGCGATCGCCGGCAGGCCGCGCGACAGGTGAGCTTGCGGCAAACGCGCCAAGGCGGAGGGGACGGGTGGAGATCCTGACGATCCAGATCCTGAACTCGCTGCTCTACGCCTCGGTGCTGTTCCTGATCGCGGCGGGTCTCAGCCTCATCTTCGGCGTGATGCGCATCGTCAACCTGGCGCACGGCAGCCTGTACGCGGTCGGCGCCTATGTGACGGCGTGGCTCATCGGCCGGGGCATCGTGTTCGGCGTACCGCTAAAATGGCTGTTTCTGCTGCTGCCCGTCGGCGCGCTCGCGGTGGGAGCGATCGGCGTCGTCATCGAGCCGCTGCTGCTGCGTCCGTTCTATCGCCGCGCCGAGGAATACCAGCTGCTGGTGACCTTCGGCCTCATTCAGATCCTCGAAGATCTGATGCGGTTGATCTGGGGCGGGACCCCGCTGTCGGCCGACACGCTGATGGATGCGCTGCCGATTCTCCACGTCGGCGGCCTGTTTTATCCGGCCTACAACCTCGTGGTCATCGGCGTCGGCGTGGTCGCCGCCCTGGTGTTGTGGGCCGTGATCTATCACACCAAGTTCGGGGTGATGCTGCGGGCGACCTCGCAGGATCGCCGCATGGCGTCCGCGCTCGGCCTCAATGTCGGGCTGGTCTACGTGTCGGCGTTCGGCATCGGCTGCTTCATGGCGGGGCTCGGCGGCGCGATCGTGGTGCCGACCCAGGCGGCCGTGCTCGGCATGGGGGTCGACGCGCTGGTCATCGCCTTCGTGGTGGTGGTGATCGGCGGACTGGGGAGCCTCAAAGGCGCGCTCATCGGTGCGCTCGTCGTCAGCTTCGTGCGCACCGCCGGGATCCAGTTCTTCCCCGAGCTCGAGCTCGCGGTGCTCTATTTGATCGCCGCCATGGTGCTGCTGGTGCGGCCGACCGGCTTGTTCGGGACGGCATGATGAAAGCGGATTTGAAGGCGCCGCGGCACCGCTCGCCGCTCAAGCTCGCCGCGGCGGCGGCGCCGATCCTGCTCGTGCTTGTTCTGCTGCCGACGTTCGTCGATACCTATCAGATGCAGCTTCTGACCTATGGCTTGGTCGCGGCGATCGCCGCGCTCGGCTTCAATCTGCTGCTCGGCTACACCGGCCTGCTGTCGTTCGGCCATTCCGCCTATTTCGGCGTGGGCGCCTACACCGTGGCGTTCGTGGTCCAGCATCTCGGGCCGCATTCGATGGAGCTGTACATTCTGATCGGCATCCCGGCGGTGGCGATCGTGTCGGCGCTGTTCGGCTACATCTGCGTGCGCCATACCCAGATCTTTTTCGGCATCCTCACGCTGGCGCTCTCGCAGGTGATCTACAGCCTGGCCCTCAAGCTCTATTGGGTGACCGGCGGCAGCGATGGGCTGCGCGTGCCGCGTCCGGCCCTCCTGCTGGGCCTGCTCAGCTTCTCGGGACCGCGCGGGTTCCAGCAGTTCATCACCTCGTACTATTATTATGTGCTCGCCATTTTCGTGGTCTGTGTCGTGCTGATGTGGGTGATCGTGCATTCGCCGTTCGGCAAGACGCTGCAGGCCATCCGCGACAACGAGGTCCGGGCCCGGTTTCTCGGCATCCGGATCCGCCGCTTTCGCTGGATCGCATTCCTGCTTTCCGGGACCTTCACTGGGCTTGCCGGCATCCTGTGGGTGCCGCTCAACGGCCTGACCACGCCCGACGTCCTGTATTGGACGTTCTCGGGCGAGATCGTATTTACCGCGCTGCTCGGCGGCTTCCGCAACTTTACCGGCCCGATCGTCGGCGGTCTGGTATTCACCTATCTGAAGACCTACGCGGTCGCCACGACCGAATACTGGCAGCTCCTGCTCGGCGTGGTCCTGGTCACCCTCGTGCTGGTGTTGCCGACCGGCATTGTGGGCGCGCTGGCGAACCTCGCCCGGCGTTCGAGGCGGAGAGCGGCGTGATCCTGCTGAAAACCGTGAACCTGAGAAAGCAGTTCGGCGAAACGCGCGCCTGCGACGGCCTCGATTTCGTGGTGCACAAGGGCGAGTTCCTGTCGCTCGTCGGTTCGAACGGCGCCGGCAAGACCACGCTGGTCAACCTGATCAGCGCGCACTTGCAGCCGGACAGCGGCCAGATTCTGCTGGAGGACCGCGACATTACCTACACGTCGGTCGCGGAGCGCATCCAGGCCGGAATCGCCCGCAGCTTCCAGATCGTCAACCTGTTCGACGGGCTTTCGGTGTTCGACAACGTCGCGCTCTCGATCTTCTCCCGCGAGGGCAAGACCGTGAGGATGGCCGCGCTCGCCGACCATGATTACGAGGTTCGGGACGAGACACTGCAGGTGCTGGAGGAATTCGGGCTGAGCGACAAAGCCGAGGTGTTGGCGGGCGGTCTCGCCCAGGGCGAGCGCAAGCTGCTCGACGTCGCGGTCGCCTATGCGCTGCGCCCGCGGCTGTTGTTTCTCGACGAGCCGACCAGCGGGGTCTCGACCCATGACAAGGCGCAGATCATGGACACCGTGTCGTCCGTCGTGCGCGGCGGCCAGGTCACCGCCGTGGTGATCGAGCACGACATGGACGTGGTGTTTCGCTACTCCGACCGCATCGTCATGATGCATGAAGGCAAGTTCCTCGCCGACGGCACACCCGATGAGATCCGTGCCAACAAGGACGTCGCCAGCATCCTGCTCGGCGCGCCGCTGGCCGGTTGAGGCGCGAAACCCGTGCTGCTCGAAGTGCAGGCGATCAACACCTACCGCGGACCCGCCCATATCCTGCGCGGCGTGTCGTTCCACGTCGGGTCGGACGAGGTCGTGGCGCTGGTCGGCCGCAACGGTGCCGGCCGCACCACCATCATCGAGAGCATCACCGGGCTGGTGCCGGTGCGCTCCGGCGCGATCCGCTTCCGCGACGAGGAGATCACGTCGCTGCCGCCGCACCGGCGCGCCAAGCGCGGCATCGGCTACGCGCCGGAAAACTCCGGGATTTTTCCCGAGCTCACCGTTGCCGAGAATCTGATGATCAGCCGCTGGCTCGCCGCCAAGACCGGACGGGGCGCCGGCGACGCCGAGACCGAAGCCCGGGTGTTCGCGGTCTTTCCCGAGGTGCGTCAGCTCGTCGGCCGCCAGGGGCTCAATCTCAGCGGCGGACAGAAGAAGATGGTGGCGATCGCGCGCGCCATGGCGCTTGCGCCGTATCTGTTGATCCTCGACGAGGCGTTCGAAGGCCTCGCGCCCGCCGTGGTCAAGCGCTTCCGCGAAGCGGTGATGATCATCAAGGGCATGGGCATCGCGTTGCTCATCGCCGAATCCAACCTGACGAGCGCGGCGGCGATCGCCGATCGGCTCTACGTCGTCGATCGCGGCGAGATCGTGTTCGAAGGCACGCCGCAGCAGGCGCTGGCCGACGAGGAGGTCATGCGCGCATTGCGCGGATGAGTGCCGTGTCCGAACCTGCCGGGTCGCCTCGCAAGCTGGCGCCGCTGCGCGCGGCGGCCGTGTGCGCGGCCGCAGCGATCCTCATCGGCGTGGCGCGCGCGGGCCACGAGCTGCCAGTCTATCCGTCCTACTATCCGCACGAGATCGCCATCGAGGCGATGCCGCCCGAGCGCGCGGCCGACCTGCTCGGTGCCAACAAGCTCCATGCCTATATCGGCGCGCAGCCGGCGTTTTCGGGCGAGCCGCCGCGCTCGATTCGCACGATCGAGTCGCTCGGCAGCTTCGTTGTCGTGCGCCTCAATACCTCCTCACCGGCGGCGCGGGAACGAGCCTCGGCGTGCGCGCTGATCGAGACGATCCTCGGCGGCATGGCCGGGAACGCCCAGTTTGTGTTCCACCCATATCCGGTGACGCCGTTCCACGGCGATTATTTGTATCTCGCCGATCTTGCCGCGGCCGCGAAAGCGCGGTTCGCGAAGCCGCCGGATTCGCCGGCGCCCGGACCGATGCCGAAAATCAAAGTGGACGCTGGACTGAAGGATCTGATTCCCCCCGAATGGATCGCGGCGGACTCGGAATGGGATGCGGCCGTCGAGACCACCGATGCCGGCGCGCTCGTCGCCACCTCGATGGCCTCGCTCGACGGGTGGATCGGACCGCCTTGGCTGAAAGCCGGATGGTTTCATGCCGACCGGTTGCTCGCGGACGATCTCGACGATGCGGATGCAAGCCGCCGCGCCGACGCCGCGCGTGCACGCCTTCAGGCGAGCGAGGAACGTGACAGCATCGATCGCATCAATCTGGAGCGCGAGCTCGTGACTGCGCTCACCGGCAGCTGCCGCAAGGCTGTGGCCGGCTATACCGTCAAGCGCGAGTTCTTCAACGCGGAATTCACCGAGGGCGTCGAGAACATCGGATTCGATGCGATCGCCGGGCTGAACTCGCCGATGTTCCTTCGCACCGTGAAGCTCAAGGACTTTCCCTGGAACGGCTGGCTCGCGCTCGGGATCGATTCCAATCCGGATGCGGCCTTCAACCCGGTTGCGGGATTTTCCGATCCGTTCGGCCGTCTGCTCTGGTCCGCCGTCGGCGATCCGGCGCTCGTGCCGCAGCCCTACGACTCCGGCTGGATGCTCAACCGCATCTCCGACGTCCGGGCGAATTCCGGCCGCTGAGATGTCGGCGCAGCGCGTTATATCAGGACGATTCCTCCGCAGGCGCTTGCTGGCGCTGTTGTTGATCGCGGCCACAGCGGGCTCGGCTTCGGCCGCCGAGCTGGCATTCGATCTCAAGGTCGAGCGCGGCCGCCTGCCCGAGAACATGCGGCGCATTCGCGTGCAGCAGGGCGACGCCGTGACGTTGCGGTGGACGAGCGATCAGCCGCTGGTCGTGCACCTGCACGGCTACGATATCGAGAAGCGCGTCGCGCCGGGCGCCGTCACCGCGATGCAGTTCACCGCATATGCGACCGGCCGATTCCCGATTCACGTGCATGCGCAAGGCGCCGGCGGGGGCGGCGGTGCGCACGAGGACGCGCCGCTCGCGAATGTCGAAGTTTATCCGCGGTAGCTCCGCCATGCAGCAGGGCAATGCAGGGCCAGGCTCTCCTCCCTCCCCCCTCGAGGGGGAGGGATGGGCTGGGGGGTCTGAAATTCTGAAAGCCGTTGCGGCCTTCATCGCCGCGTGTGCGCTCGCGAGCCCGGCCGAGGCCCACGGCTTCGGCCAGCGCTACGATCTGCCGCTGCCGCTGTCGCTCTATCTCGTCGGCACCGCGGCCGCAGTCGTGCTCTCGTTCGTGATCGTCGGGTTGTTTGCACGGCATACGCCGGGCGCGCGCGGCTATCCGCGGCTCGATCTGCGCGATTACGCGATCGGCCGAGCGTTCGCCCATCCGGCCCTCGCGGCGATGTTCCGCTTTGCCGCCGTTGCGCTCCTGATCCTGGTCGTGATCGCCGGTTTTTTCGGCGACCAGAATCCCTATCGCAACCTCGCGCCGACGCTGGCGTGGATCATCTTCTGGATCGGGCTCGCGATGTTTTCGGCCTTCGTGGGCAACCTATGGGCGCTCGTCAATCCCTGGCGCGCCTTGTTCGATTGGGCCGATCGCATCGCGCAGCGGCTCGCGGGCCGCAGCCTCTCGCTCGGCCTGCCCTATCCGCAGCCGCTCGGCGTTTGGCCGGCCGTCCTCTTGCTGCTCGCGGTGTCCTGGACCGAGCTCGTGTTTCCGAGCCCTGCGGTGCCGGTCAACATCGCCCGGCTGGTGGTGCTGTACTCGATCATCACTTGGACCGGCATGGTTCTGTTCGGCACTCGAACCTGGACGCGCCACGGCGAAGTGTTCAGCGTCTATTTCGGCGTCTTTGCGCGCTTCGCGCCGACGGAGCCGACCGGCCGCGCCGGCGGCGATCCGGACGGTCTCGCGATCCGGCCGTTCGGTGCCGGCCTGCTGGCCAACGAGCCCGTCTCCTTATCCATGGTCGCCTTCGTGCTGCTCGTGCTCGCGACCGTGCTCTACGACGGGCTGTTGACCACGCCGGAATGGAGCGAGCTCGAACGCCTGCTCCTAGGCGCGCTCCCCGGCGCCGGCGAATTTTTCTCGATCCTGGTCAGGACCGCGGGCCTGCTCGCGTTCTGGGCGATCTTCCTCGGCGCCTATCTCGGGGTCAGCGCCGCGATGAGCGCGGTCGCGGCGAAGCTTTCGCCACGGGAGATCGCCCGAAGCTTCGTGCTCACGCTGGTGCCGATCGCGATCGCCTATCACGTCGCGCATTATCTGGTTTATCTGCTCACGCAGGGACAATACATCGTTCCGCTCGCGTCCGATCCGTTCGGCTACGGCTGGAACCTGTTCGGCACGGCCGGCTACCGCGTCGACATCGCGTTCATCGGCGCGCGGTTCGCCTGGTACGCGGCGGTGAGCGCGATCGTGCTCGGCCACATCGCGGCCGTGTATCTCGCCGACGTGCGCGCGCACCAGATTTTCGCGACCCGCGGCGCGGCGGTGCGTTCCCAGGTGCCGCTCACTGCCCTGATGGTGGTCTACACCTTCGTCAGTCTCTCGATCCTCGCTGAGCCGATCGTCGAGCGCCGCGCGCCCGCGCAGCCGACCGCGGCGGGACCCGAGCTGCAAATCATTCCGGCGGATGCGCTGGTGCTCGAGCTTGCCGTCGGCCGCCTGCGGCCGGCCGGAACCGGCCGGACCGCGAAATTGAAGTTGACATACAAGATGCTCGGCTCGGCGTTCCACGACGGCACGCGCACGACCGCCGCGGATCTGCTCTATGCCTATAGCTTCGCCTATCGGTGGGGCGCGCGCGGGGAAGACGAGGCGCGCTACGATCCGGCGATCGCCGCCGCCACCGCGCCGCTGCGGCAGCGGCTCGCTGCCGTGCAGGTCACCGGCGTCGACACGGCTTCGAAATCGTTCCGCGTCGCCGACGTGAATTTCGTCCGCGAGCTGTTCATCGTCGACGTCCATCTCGATGTGCCGCCCGAGGATCCCGAGCAAGATGCGGCGTTCGCACCGCCGTGGAGCACGCTGCCCTGGCACGCAATGGTACTGATGGAGGAAGCGGTCTCTCGCGGCTGGGCCGCATTCTCAAAAGAGGAAGCGAGCCGCCGAGGCACCGAATGGCTCGACCTCGTGCGCTCCGACGCGCTCAAGGCGCGGCTGGCGGACCTCGTGCAACAATTCGAGCGGGACGCCTACCGGCCCGAGATCCTGGAGCCGCTGGTCAGCGCCGAGGACGCGCGCAAGCGCTGGGCGGCGCTTTCGGCGTTCTACCGGGAGCATGGGCATTTTCTCGTGACCAACGGTCCGTATCGGTTGAAAAGCTGGTCGAGCGGCCGCGCGAGCGTCGAGGCATTCCGGGATCTCAGCTATCCGCTCGGTGTCGGCTCCTATGACGTCTACGCGGTTCCGCGCCGCGGCTACGTCGTGAACGCCAAGCGCGAGAACGGCGGCTTGCGCATCTCGGCCGACATCGAGATCTTGATGAAATTCATGCGTGACTATCGCATCGTGCGCCAGCCGCTGGCGGCCGTCGATCCGATCCTTGTCAAGCGCGGGGCGCCCGCATGCCGTTACGTGGTGCTCGATGCGCAAAGCCGCGCCGTGCTCGCCGGCATTGCGCGCCCGCAGGAGGATTTCACGTTTTCGATCCCGCTCGACGGCAAGCTCCCGGCCGGCAGTTACACGGTAATGGCCGAGATTCTCGTCAACGACAACGCCATGAACGCGCAGATCGAGAACATCCCGGTCACGGTCGGCGGCGGGAGTTGATCCCAGTATTTCAGCTCCCCGACGCGCGCGCCTTGGCGACCTGCCACATCTCGTAGCCCGCGAGCGCGATCACCAAGATGCCGACCAGGAGGAAATTCGTGGTTGCGGCGGGCCCGACGCCGCGCAGCAGCCACGGCGAGACAACGAGCCAGGCGCCGAGCGCGACATTGATCCATTCCTCCCAGAGCTGAAATGCCGTCAGCGTCACCACCTCGGCCAGCACCAGCACAAAGCCGACGATGACCGCGTTCTCCGTCGCCGCGGTCTGCTCCTCGAAATGCAGCGTCCATGGCGAGAGCAGGAGCCAGAAGCCGAGCACCCAGCTGGCCCAATCCTCCCACTGCCGGGGAGCCGAGAACGTCATCATCGCCATGGCGGCCTCGCGCGCGTCGAGCAAGGTGCCCTCAGGATAGGCCGCCGACGCGCGCCTGCAAACGCATAGCGGGGAAACGCAGGGCCAGAAACCGAGCGCTCGGCCCGCCCGCCCCCCGGCGGAACCCCGACCCGCGACCCGGCGTTGATGCACAGCCCGGCGGACGGCGGGCACCGGGACAGGCTTTGCGACGCAATCACGGAACCAGGCGGGTGCGTGGCGCTGCGATCACACGGATAGTGGCCGGAACCGTGCTGCTTGCCGGATCGGCAATGTGGCAACCGGCATCGGCGCAATATTACCGCGATAACCGCGGCTTCGGCTTTCCGTTTTTCGGCGGGCCGTGGTTCTACAACCGGCCCCCGGAGGAGCCGAGGATCCCCCGGCGTCGCCAACCTCGCGAGCACCAGCCGGCGGAGGCCACCACGCCGCCCCCGCCGCAGAAGCCCGAAGCGACGCCCGCGAAAACCGGCATCGTGATCGGCGATTCCATGGCGGAGTGGCTCGCCTACGGACTCGAGCAGGCTTATGCGGAATCCGCCGAGATCGGCGTCGTGCGCAAGATCCGGCAATCCGCGGGCCTGATCGATCAATGCAAGGGCGAGGCGCGCAAATGGCTGGAGCAGAGCTCGGCCAGCGAGAAGCCCGCCTTCGTGGCGATCATGCTCGGGATGAGCGATCGCCACTCGATGCAGCCGTGCGGCGCCAAATCCGACGCCGCTAAGGCGGGCTCTCCCGTCGCGTTTCGCTCCAAGGAATGGGAGGACGCCTACGGCAAGGAGGTCGATGAAGCAATCGGCGTACTCAAGAGCAAGGGCGTTCCGGTGTTTTGGGTGGGGCTGCCGCCCGCCAAGAATATCCGTGAGGCAGATCTCGATGTCCTCAACGATGTCTTCCGCGAGCATGCCGAAAAGGCCGGGATCGGGTATATCGATGTCTGGGAAGCCTTTGTGGACGAGGACGGGGATTTCACGATGCGGGGACCCGACGTGAACGGACAGACGCGCCTGCTGCGCACCGCCGACGGGCTGAATTTCACGAAGGCCGGCGCGCGCAAGCTCGCTCTCAACCTGGAACGCGAGATTCGCCGTACCGTGCTGCATGTGCCTGCCGAGCCGCCGGTTGCCCACGGAAGCCCGGCTCCGGCGGCCAAATCCGACGAACGGCCCGTTGCCGGACCGGTCGTGCCCCTGACTGCCCCGCCCTCCGGCAAAGACGATGGACTCCTGGGATCCGCGAAGCCCGCGCGCTCCCCGGCAGATGCGCAACTGCTCGGCGCACCGGACGCGCCCGCACGCGGCCGCGCCGACGATTTCAGCTGGCCGCGCGCCGAGCCTCCCGGCTTTGCGCAAGAGAACTCGCCGCGAGCCGACGAGAACGCCGGCCGTGCGCAGTCGGGCTCCGATGTGGTGGCGGGTGGAGGCAAGCGGCCGCGCGGCGCCAAGCGCAAGTCGGGAGAGAACGCGCGCTGACGCCGACCATGCGTGCGCCCGCCCGGACCGCGCTGCTCGCTCTGTTCCTTGCCGCCGGCCTCGCTCCGTCGGGTGCCGTCGGGCAGGGCGTCGGCTCGATCGCGACGCCCGCCGTCCAACCTGTGCCGGCGCAATCCGCGCCGCCGCCACCGTCAGGAGCGCCGGGCGAAAATGCCGCGAAACCGCCGTCCGCGCCGGGCGAGCCGCCGACGCGGGAGTCCATCTGTTCGGCGGTGCAATCGGCGGCAGCCGCCAACGACCTGCCGATCGAGTTCTTCACTCGCCTGATCTGGCAGGAGAGCCGGTTCAATCCGCGTGCGGTGAGCCGCAAGGGAGCGCAGGGCGTCGCGCAGTTCATGCCCAGAACCGCGCTGTGGCGCGGCTTGGCCGATCCGTTCGATCCGATTCAAGCCTTGCCGCAATCGGCCGCTTTCCTGCGCGAGTTGCGCACGCAGTTCGGCAATCTCGGGCTGGCGGCGGCCGCCTACAATGCCGGCCCAGGACGCGTCCAAGCCTGGCTCGCCGGACATGCGAGCTTGCCGGGCGAGACTCGGGCCTATGTGCTGGCCATCACCGGCCATTCTGCCGATGCCTGGCGGGCGGGCGAGCCGCGCGAGCAGCCGGCGCTGCCCGCAGTGCCTTGTCCGCAGGTCGCGCGACTGTTCACGCCAACGAAGCCGGTTCCGTCACCGCAGCCGAAGCTGCCGGCCTGGGGCGTGCAACTTGCCGGCAACTGGTCGGAAGCGCGGGCGCTTGCGAGCTATCAGGCGCTGCAGAAGCAATATCCTGCTATTCTGGGCGATCGAGCGCCGCTGCTGATCCACAGCAAGATCGCGGGCCGGGGACCCGCGATCTGGACTCGCATCCGGATCGGGGCCGAGACTAGGGAGGGGGCAGACCGGCTCTGCGCCGATTTGAAATCGGTGGGCGGGAGTTGCATCGTGTTGCGGAACTGAGCGGCGGAGCCGAGTGCGCGCGGCGCGTCGGGGGACGGGGTATGCGCAAGACTGCCATAGGTGTGGGCGCGCTGATCCTGGCGGTCGCGAGCGCGCTCGTTTGCGCGCGGACGCAATCGTCCGCTGCGGCCGGACCGGCGTCGACGGCGCCGCGCGAATCGGCGCGACCCGCGCCGCAAGCCGGGTTTGCCAAAGCTTCGAGTCGAAAGACGCAGACCCAGAAGGCACAAGGTCAAAAGAGGCACGGTTCCAAATCGGCCGCAAAGGACGGGTCGAAAGGACACCCGGCAAAAAAACGCAACTCCCGCAATACGGAAGCGAACAAGCGGCCCAAGCCCGGCGATTCCTTCCGCGCCCAGCCGCTACAGTTTCACGGCGGTGCGGCCGGCCTGTTCGCGGGCTCGCCGTTCACGCGGCCCGCGTCGGCCGGACGGCTGGGCCTGAACGCCGGCAACCACCCTTACGGTGGCTTCGTCGGCTGGTTCGGGCCGGTGTACTGGCCCTACGCCTATGACGATCTCTTCGCCTACGTGTTTTGGCCGTCGGATTCCTTCGATGACGGCGAAGCGTTCTGGGCCTTCGCTTACGACGATCTGTTCGAGGGGATTTTTTGGGCCGACGCCGCGCTCGAGCCCGAGCGTGGAGAGGATGCGCTCGCTGCCGCCGAGGCCGATGCCCTCAATTCCGACGATCGCAGCCGGGCCGAGGCGCTCGGGCCGGAAGGCCCATCGCGGGAATTCGCGCAGATCTGTGGCGAGCGAACGCTCGGCTTCACCCAATGGCCGATTCTGCGCATCGCGCAGAGCGTGGGCTTGGCACGGGAGCAGCGCACCGCACTCAAGAACCTGCAGGCCGGCGGCACGGAAGCCGCACGGCGACTCAGAGCTGCATGTCCGGCCGCGACGGCGACCACGCCCATCGGGCGGCTCAACGCAATCTCCGAGCGGGTCGATGCGATGCTTCAGGCAACGACCGTGGTGCGGCCGGCATTGGAAAAATTTTACACCTCGCTCGGCGACCAGCAGAAGGCGCGGTTCCGGGCGGAGCCGCCGGCAATTGGCGGCCAGGCGGTCTCCGCTGCGGCGAGCGGCGAGGACGAGCTCGTGCCGCAGATCTGTACCGATCATCCGGGCGGGCTGTCCGTGCAAACGATCGAACGCATCGATCAACTCGTAGGTCCGATAGCGGCGCAGCGCGCCGCCCTCGACGAACTGCGGATCGCGGCGGCCCGCGCCGCGGCAATCCTGCGCGCCGCCTGCCCGGGCGGCACGCCTGTCAATCCGCTCGAACGCCTTGCGGCGATGCAGCAGCGGCTCGGCGCGATGCTCGATGCCGTCGGCTTGCTGCGTCCGGCGCTGCAGAATTTCTACGGCTCGCTTACCGATGGCCAGAAGGGGCGGTTCGATGCGGCCGGCAAGCAGGCCGGCCATTTCGCGGATTGACGCACAGAACGCGTCGAGGGCCGGCGAGCCGGCAAGCGACCAGTCTCCGCCTATCGCGAACGCGGCGGCGGTGCGCGCGGCTCTCGACGCCGGCTCGGGACTTCTGCTAGGGGTCGCGGGCCGCTGCCGATCCGGCGAGCCGAAAATAACAACGTCCCGCGGGGAATGAAATGCTCAAGCCGCTGCGCGCATTGGCGCGGCTGTTCGACGAACGGGTCGGCTGGAATCGGGTCGGCATCGCGCTGAGCATCACCATCATCGCGGTCGCGGCGATCGTGCTCTACCGCATGCTCCACGATATCGAAGTCCGCGAGGTCGTTCACGCCGTGCGAACGACGCCGATGCACGATCTGTTCCTCGCGGGGCTGTTCGTTGCGGCCGGCTATTTCACGCTGACGTTTTACGATCTGTTCGCGTTGCGCACGATCGGGTGGAACAGCATCCCCTACCGGGTCGCGGCGCTCGCGGGCTTCACCAGCTATTCGATCGGGCACAACGTCGGGGCGAGCGTGTTCACCGGCGCGGCGGTTCGCTACCGGGTGTATTCGGTTTGGGGACTGACGGCGATCGACGTCGCGAAGATCTGCTTCGTCGCCGGTCTGACGTTCTGGCTCGGCAACGCTACCGTGCTCGGCATCGGGATCGCCTATGACCCCAATGCTGCGAGCGCGATCGATCAATTCCCGGTTTGGCTCAATCGCACCGTGGCGATCGGGATCCTGCTGGTGCTTGCCGTCTACGTCGGTTGGGTATGGCTCGCGCCGCGCCAGATCGGCCGCAGCAATTGGCAGGTGACGCTTCCGGGCGGGCCGTTGACGCTGCTGCAGATCCTGATCGGCATCATCGATCTCGCCTGTTGCGCGCTCGCGATGTTCGTGCTGATGCCGAGCGAGCCGCACATCCCGTTCATCACGCTCGCGGTCATTTTCGTGATGGCGACGCTGCTCGGGTTCGCCAGCACCTCGCCCGGCGGGCTCGGCGTGTTCGACGCCGCGATGTTCATCGGGCTGTGGCAATTCGACAAGGAGGACCTGCTCGCCGGCCTGCTGCTGTTCCGGCTGTTCTACTACCTCCTGCCGTTCGCGATCACGCTGGCGGTGCTCGGGGTTCGCGAGCTGTTGCTCGACGTGCGTGAGCTTGCGCCGCACCAGCGTGAGCCGGCGGTTGCCGAGCCGAAATCGGTTCCTCTCGGCACGCCGCGCCCCGGTGACCGCGCGTCGGCGCTTGGCCAGAACAAGCAGGGCGGCGGGAGTTGATGTCGGCCGTTGCGATGCTGATATCGGAACTCGATGGCTGATCTGCGCCCCCAGCTTGCCGAACGGCGCCCGTTTCGCGACCGGCTGCTTGCCGTGCGCGGCACCTTGGCGATCAGCGCGTTCGTGCTGCTGGGGCTTGCGGCTTTCGGCGTGCTCGCGTGGTCCTATGCGGTGCCCGGATTCGCGGCGATCGCCGCGGCCGCGCTGCTGGGCCGCGGCGGATCACTCCCGTCGCGGGCCGGCGCCGTGCAGAAGCTGGTCGAGCCGGCGAGGGATGGCACCTCGGTCGAGAATGTGATCCGCGGCTTTCCCGATCCGGTGATCGTGCTCGACGGCATCGGCCGCGTAGTCGCCTTCAACGCGGCAGCGAGCACGATGGCCCCGGCGCTGCGCCGCGGCGAGGCGGTCTCATTGGCGCTGCGCGCGCCGGAGGTCGTCGAGGCGATTCGCCGCGCGGTTGCCGGGGCCGGCGGGCAGCGCGTCGAATTCTCCGAACGCGTGCCGGTCGATCGCTGGCTCGCCGCCCACGTCACCCCGATCGAGCTTGCCGAGCCTGCCGGCGCCGGCCGCGGCCTCGTGCTGACGTTCCAGGACCTCACTCCTTTGCGCCGCGTCGAGGAGATGCGCGCCGATTTCGTCGCGAATGCCAGCCACGAGCTGCGCACGCCGTTGGCTTCGCTGTCGGGCTTCATCGATACCCTGCAAGGCTCCGCGCGCGACGATCCGCAGGCGCGCCAGCGCTTCCTTGCCATCATGAAGGCGCAGGCGCAGCGCATGGCGCGCCTGATCGACGATCTGTTGTCGCTGTCGCGGGTCGAGCTCCATGCGCACGTGCGGCCGGAAACCGCGGTCGAGCTCGCGGCGATCGTTCGCCAGGTGAGCGATGCGCTGCAGACGCTGGCGCGCGAGCGGGATGTGACGATCGCGCTCGAAATCCCCGACGAGCCGTTGCCGGTGCTCGGCGATCGCGACGAGCTCACTCGGGTGTTCGAGAATCTCGTCGAGAATGCGCTCAAATACGGGTCCTCCGGCAAGCGCGTCGAGGTCTGCGCCGAGCGCGGTGAAACCGCCGCCGGCGCCGCCGAGGCGATCGTACGGGTCCGCGATTACGGCCCGGGGATCGCGGCGGAACATCTGCCGCGTCTCACCGAACGCTTCTATCGGGTCGACGTCGGCCACAGCAGGGCCGAGGGCGGCACCGGGCTCGGCCTCTCACTGGTCAAGCACGTGCTCGTCCGCCATCGCGGCCGGCTCGGCATCGAGAGCGAACCCGGTCAAGGCGCCACCTTCACGGTGCGCCTGCCCCTCGCGCCGGCGCAGCCGATGTGACCGGCAACGGGCAAGGACCGCGACGCTCCTGCTCAAGTTCGGGCTCTCCCGCGCAAGGGTCGCACCCAGGCTCTCTGTCAGCGAGGATGTCATCGTCGTGAGATGTGGCTTTGTTAGAACTGCCGTGAACACCGTGAGTCTGTCTTGGCTCACGACTTCAACGCCGTGTCGCATGCCGCTGTACCTTGGATTTGGATGTTAGTGATCGAGGCGCCCGGAAGAAATCTGGTATCCGGCAATCACTTTCAGCATTCCGGGAGGCCGGCCGCCTGCCTGATGCGCCATTGAGCCCGCATTCTCTCGCACCGACCGGAACACTCGGGCGGCTGGGTTCGCTCGAGGTCCGCTTGGCCGGCAGCAGCGTCGACGTGCGCCGTGCCCAGCGGCTGCGTTATCGAATCTTCTATCAGCAAATGTCCGCGGCGGCCGGGCCCATGCACCTCGTCACGCGGCGCGATCTCGACGAATTCGACGCGATTTGCGATCACCTGCTGATCTTCGACGTTCCGTTCGCCGCCGGACATCCGGCGAGTTTCCCGGTCGCAACCTGTCGCTTGCTCCGCCAGGTTGTCGCGGAACGTCATGGCGGATTTTATACCGCCGGCGAGTACAGGCTCGCGGAGCTGATCGAGCGGCAGCGCGGGCTGAAATTTCTCGAATTGGGCCGCTCCTGCGTGCTGCCCGAATACCGCACCAAGCGCACCGTCGAACTCTTGTGGCATGGGATTTGGCGCTATGCGATTTGCCACGGCATCGACGTGCTGATCGGCTGCGCCAGCTTCGCGGACATCGATCCGGAGCGGATTGCGCTGCCGCTTTCCTATCTCCATCACTATGCATCCGCCCCGGAGGCCTGGGGTTTGCGTGCGCGGCCCGAGCGTTACGTCGAGATGAACCGGCTGCCGCAACGAGCGCTCGACGTCAAAGCCGCATGGGCGCAATTGCCGCCGTTGATCAAGGGATATGTGCGGCTCGGTGCGCACGTCGGCAGCGGTGCCGTCGTCGATCGCAGGTTCGGAACCATCGACGTAGCGATCGTCTTGCCGGTATCGGCGATCCGCGCGCGCTATCTGCGGCATTTCGGCCCCGCCGCCCACGCCGCGTAATCGCGCCCGCGCGCCCGCATCGAGCGGAGCGTCCGGGAATGGGCTGCATGGAGCCGCGATATACAGAAAATCGCAAACGATTACAGTTGATTGCATCGTCATTAAACTGTCATCGGTCCGTCATAGAAGGATGACATGGGGCGTCTAGATATTGCGCGGCTTCGGAACGGCGCGTGTGGTCCGTTGTTTGCCGTGGGAAGCCAGAACAAAAACTCGTCTGATCCATCCACAGCTCGAGCCCGAGGGACGCGGATCATCCCGCGTTCCTCGGGTGTTCGCAGCTCAACAGGGAGACGGCCAGTGAAGCCTTTCAGGATTCTCACCGCGGCCGCGGTGCTTGCGGCGGCCTCGATCGGGATCGCGGGCGCGGCGGATATTTCCGGCGCCGGCGCGACCTTTCCGTATCCGATTTATGCGAAATGGGCCGACGCGTACAAGAAGGCGACCGGCAACGGGCTGAACTATCAGTCGATCGGGTCCGGCGGAGGAATCAAGCAGATTCAGGCGCGGACCGTGACATTCGGCGCTTCCGACATGCCGCTCAAAGCCGAGCAGCTCGCCAAGGACGGTCTCGTGCAATTCCCGACCGTGATGGGCGGAGTGGTGCCGGTCGTCAATGTTCCGGGCATCGGCGCAGGCCAGCTCGTGCTCGACGGCCCCACGCTCGGAAAAATCTTCCTGGGCGAGGTGAAGACCTGGGACGATCCGGCGATCAAGAAGCTCAATCCCAACGCCAATCTTCCGTCCGATGCGATCGCGCTCGTTCACCGTTCGGACGGCTCCGGCACGACATTCATCTTCACCGACTATCTGTCGAAGGTCAGTCCCGAGTGGAAGTCGAACGTCGGCTCCAATACCTCGGTGGAATGGCCGGCCGGCATCGGCGCCAAGGGCAACGAGGGCGTTGCCAACAACGTGGCGCAAACCAAGGGTTCGATCGGATACGTGGAATATGCCTACGCCAAGCAGAACAAGTTGACCTTCACCAAGCTGGTCAACAAGGAAGGCAAACCGGTTGAACCCGAGGCATCCGCCTTCCAGGCCGCGGCCGCGAGCGCCGATTGGGTGGGGACCCCCGGGTTCAACGTGATCCTCACCGACGAGCCGGGCCCGCAATCCTGGCCGATCGCGGGCGCGACCTTCATCCTGATTCCGAAACAGCCGCCGGACCCCGATGCCGCGGCCGAAGCGTTGAAATTCTTCGCTTGGGCCTATGGCAACGGCACGCAAATGGCGGAATCGCTGGATTACGTGCCCATGCCGGCCGGCGTCGTCGTGGCGATCAAGAAAATGTGGGCCGATGAGATCAAGGATTCGGGCGGCAAACCGATCTTCACTGCCTCGAACTGACCTCGACCCGGGAACCGGAGAGGATGTCCTCGGCATCCTCTCCGGATGTCGACTGCGACAAGCACGGTTTCATCGGCGTCGACGGGGAGGCGGCCCGTGACCGACATGGCAATACCGGCTGGGGCCATTGCACCCGAATCCGAATTGCGATCGAGGCGGTTGCTCCGGCTTCGAATCGGCGACACGCTGTTCCGTTGGTCGACGCGCGCGGCAGCGCTCGCCGTGTTGGCGATGCTCGCCGGGGTGATCCTGGCGCTGGTGATTGGCGCGCTGCCGGCGCTGCGTACCTTCGGGCTGGATTTTCTGATCACGGAACGCTGGAACCCGGTCACCGAGAAATTCGGCGCGCTCGCGCCGATCTACGGAACGTTGGTCACGTCCTTCATCGCGATGTTGATCGCCGTTCCGGTCGGCCTCCTGATCGCGATGTTCCTGACCCAGCTGTGTCCGCCCTGGCTGCGCCGGCCGATCGGGATCGCCGTCGAGCTGCTCGCCGGCATCCCGAGCATCATTTACGGCATCTGGGGCCTGTTCGTGTTCGCGCCGTTCCTGCAGGGGACGCTCCAGCCGTTCCTGATCCGGGTGTTCGGCCCGGTGCCGGGGCTCAACGCGCTGTTCGCCGGACCTCCCTATGGGATCGGGATGCTGACTGCGGGTCTCATCCTGGCCATCATGGTGCTGCCGTTCGTCACGTCGATCTCGCGCGACGTGTTCGAAGCCGTGCCTCCCGTGCTCACGGAGGCGGCGTACGGATTGGGGTGCACGACCTGGGAGGTGGTCCGCAACGTGGTCGTGCCCTACGCGCGGGTGGGGATCATCGGCGGGATCATGCTCGGGCTCGGCCGCGCGCTCGGCGAGACCATGGCGGTGACGTTCGTCATCGGCAACGCGCATCGCGTCTCCGCCTCGATTCTGGCGCCCGGCACCACGATCTCCGCGACGATCGCCAACGAGTTCACCGAAGCCGTCGGAGACCTCTACACCTCCTCGCTGATCGCGCTCGGCCTCATCTTGTTCGCGATCACGTTCCTGGTGCTGGCGGCGGCGCGCTACATGCTGCTCCGGCTCGAGCGGCGCGTCGGAGGCTGAGATGGCCGACCTTTACGCCGCACGCCGTCGTCGCAACCGCCTTGCCGAGGGCCTTTCGCTCGCGGCCACGCTGTTCGGGGTCGGCTGGCTGGTGCTGATCCTCGCCGTTCTGCTGTGGGAGGGCCTCAGCGATCTGTCGCTGGCGGTATTCACCGAAATGACGCCGCCCCCGGGGAGCGCAGGCGGTCTCCTCAACCCGATCGCGGGCAGCCTGATCCTGACCGGGCTTGGCGTTTTGATCGGCACCCCGGTCGGCATTCTCGCCGGCACCTACATGGCCGAATACGGCCGCTACGAGCGGCTCACCAGCGTTATCCGCTTCATCAACGACATCCTGCTCAGCGCCCCGTCGATCGTAGTGGGACTGTTCATCTACGAGATCGTGGTGGTCCCGATGGGACACTTTTCGGCGCTCGCCGGCGCGGTGGCGCTGGCCGTGATCGTGGTTCCGGTCGTGGTGCGCACCACCGAGGACATGTTGCTGCTGGTTCCCAAGGAGCTGCGCGAAGCCGCCACCTCGATCGGGATGCCCCGCTCGCTGGTGATCATGCGGGTCGCCTACACGGCGGCGCGGGCCGGCATGATCACCGGCGTGCTGCTGGCGGTCGCGCGCATCAGCGGGGAGACCGCGCCGCTGCTGTTCACCTCGCTCAACAATCAGTTCTGGAGCTTGAACCTCAATGCGCCGATGGCGAGCCTGCCGATCGTCATTTTCCAGTTCGCGTTGAGTCCGTATGCCGACTGGCAGCGCCTCGCCTGGATCGGCGCCTCCTTGATCACGTTCACCGTGCTCGTGCTCAGCATCACCGCGCGAGCGCTCGCCTCTGCGAGAACGACCTCATGACCACGACCAGCGTTGCCATCGCGGTTCCGGATCGCACTGCCTCCAGCCCGGGCGAACTGAGCGACAAGATCCTCGTTCGCGGGCTGGATTTTTATTACGGAAACGGCAAGGCGTTGAAAGACGTCAATTTGACCTTGCACGAGAATCGCGTCACCGCGATCATCGGGCCGTCCGGCTGCGGCAAATCCACGCTGCTGCGGGTGCTCAACCGTATCTACGATCTTTACCCCAATCAGCGCGCGCAGGGCGAGGTGATGCTCGACGGGGAGAATATCCTTTCCGAGCGTCAGGATCTGAACTTGCTGCGGGCGCGGGTCGGCATGGTGTTCCAGAAGCCCACGCCGTTTCCGATGACGATCTACGACAATATCGCTTTCGGGATTCGGCTGTACGAACGGCTCTCGCGCGCCGACATGGACCAGCGGGTGGAATCCGCGCTGCGCCGTGCCGCGTTGTGGGACGAGGTCAAGGACAAGCTCGGCGCCAACGGGCTCAGCCTCTCCGGCGGCCAGCAGCAGCGGCTGTGCATCGCCCGCACCGTCGCGGTCAAGCCCGAAGTGATCCTGCTCGACGAGCCGTGCTCGGCGCTCGACCCGATCTCCACCGCCCGCATCGAGGAGCTGATCGACGAGCTCAAGGACGACTACACCATCGTCATCGTCACCCACAACATGCAGCAGGCGGCCCGCGTCTCCGACTTCACCGCCTTCATGTATCTGGGTGAACTGATCGAGTTCGGTCTCACCAGCGCGGTGTTCACCGCGCCGCGCGATCGCCGCACCCAGGACTACATCACCGGCCGGTTCGGCTGAACCCGGCGAACACGGCCCGAGGACGCCGCCCGATGTCAGAGCACACCATCAAGGCCTTCGATACCGAGCTCCACGAAATCGTCCGCAAGATCGCCGAGATGGGCGGCCTGGCCGAGCGGCAGATCGCCGACGCGGTCGCCGCGCTCGCCCGGCGCGACACCGCGCAGGCCGAGCAGGTGATGGCGCTCGATGCGGACATCGATGCCCTGCAGCGCGAGATCGAGGAGAAATGCGTGCTCACGATCGCGCGCCGCCAGCCGATGGCGGTGGACCTGCGCGAGCTGGTCGGCGCCCTGCGCGTGTCCAACGATCTCGAGCGCATCGGCGACCTCGCCAAGAACATCGCCAAGCGCGTGGTGGTGCTCGACGGCGAGTTTCGGTCCGACAAGGTGATCCGCGGCGTCGAGCACATGAGCGATCTGGTGCTGGCGCAGCTCAAGCAGGTGCTGGACAGCTACGTGCGGCGCGACGTCGCCAAGGCGATCGAAGTTTGGCGCAGCGATGAAGCCATCGACGCGGTGAACAATTCGTTGTTTCGCGAGCTCTTGACCTACATGATGGAGGATCCGCGGAACATCACCTTCTGCACGCATCTCTTGTTCTGCGCCAAGAACATCGAGCGCATGGGGGACCACGCGACCAACATCGCGGAAACCGTGCATTACATCGTCGAGGGCCGCTCGTTGCCCGACGACCGGCCGAAGAGCGATCTGACGAGCCTCGCCAAGCTGCGCAAATGAAGTCGAACCTCGCCGCTCCCGCCCGCATCCTCATCATCGAGGACGAGGAGCCGCTCACGCTGCTGTTGCGCTACAACCTCGAAGCCGAAGGCTACCGGGTCGAGGTCGCGGCCCGCGGCGACGAGGCCGAGATCCGGCTGCAGGAGAGCCCGCCCGACCTCGTCGTGCTCGATTGGATGCTGCCCGGCGTCTCCGGTATCGAGCTGTGCCGGCGCCTGCGCGCCCGCGCCGATACCGAGCGGCTGCCGATCCTCATGCTCACGGCGCGCGGCGAGGAGAGCGAGCGCGTGCGCGGGCTTGCGACCGGCGCCGACGATTACCTGGTCAAGCCGTTCTCGGTGCCCGAGCTCATGGCGCGAATCAAGGCGCTGCTGCGGCGTGCCAATCCGGCAAGAGTGGCGAGCCTGCTGCAGATCGGCGACGTCGAGCTCGACCGCGACAAGCGCCGCGTGTTGCGCGCCGGTCGCGACGTGCATCTCGGGCCGACCGAGTTCCGGTTGCTCGAATACCTGATGCAGAGCGCGGGCCGGGTGTTCTCTCGCGAGCAGCTGCTCGACGGCGTGTGGGGTCGCGATGTCTACATCGACGAGCGCACCGTCGACGTGCATGTCGGACGGCTGCGCCGCGCGCTCAACCGCGGCGGCGCGCCCGATCCGATCCGCACCGTGCGCGGCGGCGGCTACGCGTTCGACGATCGGTTCGGCAGTCGGAAATCGATAGCAGAAATCCGAAATTAGGTTTCCGATCGGCGATCGCTGATTTCCGGTTCTTGAAGCCCGAACACCGTCTGCGGCGTGCTGAATCCGGCGAGCGCGAATGCGCCGATCGGCTCGAGCTCGCCCGGGCAGTGCTGCGCGAAAGCTGCGGATGCGAGAATGCTGCGGCGCTGTTTTGCCGCGAGCTTTTCGAGCCGCGCTGCGAGGTTGACCGCCGGCCCGATCGCGGTGAAATCCAGCCGATTGCCGCTGCCGATATTGCCGTAGAGCACTTTGCCCACGTGCAGCGCGAGCCCGAACCGGGTGCTCTCGCGCCCGGCGAGCGCGGACGGCGCCGCAGCCGTCGCGATGCGCCGCCGCGCCTCGAGCGCGGCCCCGAGCGCGCGCTCGCACACCGGACCCGCGTCGTCCCCGTCGATCGGGAAGATCGCGAGCAGCCCGTCGCCCATGAATTTCAGCACCTCGCCGCCCGCCGCGACGATCGCCGGCACCTGACAATCGAAATAGTCGTTGAGCAGGTCGATCAGCGTCTGCAGCGGCAGCCGGTCTGCGGCGGCCGTGAAGCCGCGCATGTCGGAGAGCCAGATCGCCGCGTGGATTTCCTCGACGTGCCCGCGCCGGATTTGGCCGTCGAGGATGCGCGCGCCGGCGTGGTGCCCCACATAGGTGTCGAGCAGATTGATGGCTTCCCGCCGCAGCACCCGGATCTCGGCGACACGTGCGAGCGGTGCAAGGATCGTCTCGAGCGCGGCAATCTGCGCGTCTGAGAATCCGTCGGCCTCGCGCGTCGTCCAGGTGACGACGTGGATCGTTCCATTGGTGAAGCGCAACGGTGAGGCGAGATAATCCGTCACGCCTTCGGCCTTCAGATCGACGAGCACGGGGAAATCGATCGAGCAATCCGGATCGGCGAGGCGGCGGCGGATCGCAACCTCGCGCTGATAGACCGCGGCGACCGGACTGGTGCGGAACTCCTCGCTCTCGAACAGCGCGAAATCCGCCGGCCGCATCTGAACCTCTTCGCCGGGCCGCCATACGAAGGCGCGTCCCGGGATGTTGGGGTGTAGCGTGCGCACGAACACCGCGACGCGCCACAGCGGGATGCCGCAGGCGATGAGGCGCGCGGAACATTGCGCGACGACCTCATGGGGCTGGAGCGCGGAACACGCGCCGTCGCTCAGCCATTCGGCGACCTCGTTGACGTCGCAGCGATCCGGGTCGATGACATCCATGAGCTTCGAGCGAGGCTTGCCGGCGCAAGAGCGAATGTGGCCGACCGCACTTTACCAAGTCTGCAGCGAACTCCACCATGGGCAAGGCTGGCTTCCGGGCATTAAAACCGCAATCTTAGTGTCACGAAACGCGCCGGCTGGATGCCCGACGTTGTTGTCGGAGGTTCACGGGAAGCGAAACGTTGACCCCGCCAGATGCTGCAGGCTCATCATAGCCTATCGATGCCACACCGTGCTCGCATGTTTCACGCGAAGCGCACGGCGTAGACCGGCGGCAGCGTGTGCGTCACGCAAGCCCAGCTGTCGCCCTCATCCTCGCTGACCCAAAGCCCACCGGTCGTCGACCCGAAGGCCAGCCGCTCGCCGGATTGGTCGAGCGCGAGCGCGTGGCGATAGACGACGTCGTAGGCGTGCGATTGCGGCAGGCCTTCGGTCAGGGTCTCGAAGCTCTTGCCGCCGTCGCGGGTGCGCGTGACGACCAGCCTGCCGCCGCTCGGCACGCGCTTTTCATCCTTGATTTGCGGGACGAACCACGCCGTGTCGGGATCGCGCGGATGCACCACGACCGCAAAGCCGAATGTCGATGGCTCGACATTGGTGATCTCCGTGAACGTCTTGCCTTCGTCCGAGGAGACGAAAATTCCGTTGTGGTGCTGCACCCACATGCGGTGCGGCGCCGCCGCGCACTGGGCAAGGCAATGCACATCCTGTGCGATCGGGTCGTGCGTGAGCTCGGGCGGAACGTGCTCCGCGCGCATGCCCTCGCCGCGCTGCGTCCAATTTTCTCCCTCGTCGTCGGTGAACCAGATCCCGCCCGTCGAAACCGCGAGCGACACGCATTGGGAATCGTGCGGATCGACGCAGATCGAATGGATGCCCGGCAGGTCCGCGCCGCCGCCCAGCCATTGCTTGCGTTTGGGGTGATCCCACAGGGTGCGGATCATCTCCCAGCTCTCGCCGTGGTCCGTCGAGCGAAACAGGCCGCCCGGCTGCGTTCCGCACCAAATGAAGCCGGGCTCCTCGCGACCGCCGGCCTCGAGCGCCCAGATGCGGGCCGTGCTCCATTTCAGCGGCCGCCCCCACATGTCGTGCTCCTCGTATCCCTCCGGCTGCGGCGGATAGACGGGAGCGGCAATCTCCTCCCAGCCCGTCGGCGTCGAGCGGTGGAGTTTCACGCCGAAATGCCCGTGGTCGAGCGCCGCATAGCACCGTCCGTCGCGCGGATCGGCCAACGTGATGGAAACGTTGTCGCCGAGGAAATCCACGGCCGCGATGTGCCAATCTCCCGTGTTGCGGCAAATCGTGAAAAGCCCCTTGCGGGTCGAGACGAGAAGCTTATCGCTCATCATCAGCCTCCTGACAGGGCCTGAAAAACGTAGATGGTGCTGCTCTCGCCGACCCCGTCGGCAAGCCGCTCGCGATCGCGGATCGTCCGACCATCGACGAAGATCGTCATGTGCTTGCGCAAACCTGATTGATCATCGAGCACATAGGCACGGGCCTGCGGGTTTTGCGCGAACACGTTTTCGAGAACCTCGCGCACCGTGCGGCCGGCGGCCTCGGCGTCGGCGCATTCCACGTGGCGCTGGATATTGGGCGTGAAGATCACCTTAGCCATTGCTCGCTCCGTACGAGAGGATCGAATCGCGGGAAACCGTGACCTTGGCCGTAAAAGAACCCCCGGCGAAAGCCATCCGGGGGACCAAATCGCTAGCCGGCTTGTGGGAGCAAAAACCGGCAATTCGTATTCTGTCGAAAACTATGGCGATATTCAGCCGCTCCTCGAAGCTCCCGGTCCGAGCGACTTGAAATGCTGTCGATGGCGCGACGCGCGCTGTTCGCTCGAATCGAGCCCACGCGGCCGACGCTTCGTCTCGACGATGCGCCAGCCGCGAGCATTCACTTGCAGGATTCCGGCGTGCGAGGAATCAAACAACACCGCGCTCCGCCGGCCGGAGCCAGCAGAGCAGTCGAAATCCAGTTACGCCGCGCGATGAGCGGCGCGAGATCGGCAAGCTTCAGCGCGCCGCGCGCCGCTCGCGCCGGCGATCCGCCGCCGGCTGGTAGGCGATGCGGCTGTGGTAACCGCAGTACGGCCTGCCGATCACCGACTTGCCGCCGCAGAAGAAGAAATCCGGCTGGCCCGGGTCGCCGATCGGCCAATGGCATTTCTCGTCGTTGAGCTCGATCAGCGAGCAGCGCTGGCCGATCGGAATGATGTTCTCGATCAGCTCCGGCTCGGGCTCGAGATCGTAGTCGTAGCGCGCCGCGAGCGCGGTATTGCCGCGTACCGCCACCCGCATGCTCCGGAACAGATGCGAGGCCGACCGCGGCTTGCGCGGCCGACTCACCGAGGAGGACGGTGTCTTGGCGCGCCCCGACAGTCCGAGCCGGTGCACCTTGCCGATCACCGCATTGCGCGTGATGCCGCCGAGCTCCGCCGCGATCCGGCTGGCCGAAAGTCCGTCCGCCCATAGCTTCTTCAGAAGCTCCACCCGTTCTTCAGTCCACATTTGGCCTCTCCATCTACAAGCATTCCCATCGGCCGGTGCTTCCGGCCGAATCCCCATCGTTTCGTCCGAAGGCCAGTCGGGCCGCCGGACGGCACGCTTTACTCGATGGAACCCAGGAGACGGTCCGCCGCACGAGATGTCGTACCTGAGTGTCAGAAGCCTACAATATGGCGGGACTCGCGCGCAAGAGTCGGGTGTGGCCGGCCCCGACCCGTTGTGCCGTTTTCCCCAGTAATGTCCTGGCGCGGAACTTGCGTGTTTGAAACGCCGCGTGTTGACACCGGACGGCGCGACAATACAATGCTTAAATCGTGCCGCCCGCGGAGGCGGCACGTTTCATTTCGGCACTCCGCTCGTATCCGGACGCACTGTGAGCTCGCACCTGTTTCCCGCCTATGCGCGCGCCGACGTGGCCTTCGAGCGCGGCGAGGGCGCTTGGCTGACGGCGACCGATGGGAAGCGCTATCTGGATTTCACCTCCGGCGTCGCGGTGAGCGCGCTCGGTCACGCGCATCCGCATCTCGTCAAGATGCTCGGCGAGCAGGCGCAGAAGGTCTGGCACGTCTCCAATTTGTTCCGCATTCCGGAGGGCGAGCGGCTCGCAGAGCGACTGTGCGCCGCGACCTTCGCGGATCTGGTGTTCTTCGGCAATTCCGGCGCCGAGGCGCTCGAATGCACCATCAAGACTGCGCGCAAGTACCACGCGGTCGAGGGCCGGCCCGAGCGGTTCCGCATCATTACGTTCGAGGGCGCTTTCCACGGCCGCACGCTCGCAACGCTCGCCGCGGGCGGCCAGCAGAAATATCTCGAGGGCTTCGGCCCGGTGGTCGAAGGCTTCGATCAGGTGCCGTTCGCCGATCTCGACGCGGTCAAGCGCGCGATCTCGCCGCAGACCGCCGCCATCCTGATCGAGCCGATTCAGGCCGAGGGCGGCGTGCGCACCGCGTCGTCCCAGGTGCTCAGGGCGCTGCGCAAGCTGTGCGACCAGCACGGACTGTTGCTGCTGTTCGACGAAGTGCAGACCGGGATCGGCCGCACCGGCGAGCTCTTCGCTTATCAGCGCGCCGGGGTCGAGCCGGACATCATGGCGATCGCCAAGGCGATCGGCGGCGGCTTTCCGCTCGGCGCCTGCCTCGCGACTGCCGAAGCGGCCAAAGGCATGACGGCGGGCACCCATGGCTCGACCTTCGGCGGCAACCCGCTGGCCATGGCAGCCGGGAACGCCGTCCTCGACGTGGTGCTGGCGCCGGGCTTCCTCGATCACGTACGCCGCATGGCGATCCTGTTCCGGCAGCGGCTGGCCGAGTTGAAGGATCGCCATCCCACGGTAATCGTCGAAATCCGCGGCGAGGGGCTGCTGCTCGGGTTGCGGGCCGTCCCTGCGAATACCGAGCTCGTCGACGCGCTGCGCGACGAGAAGCTTCTGACCGCGGCGGCGGGTGACAACGTCGTGCGCCTGCTGCCCCCGCTCATCGTCGGCGAGGCGGAGATCGCGCAAGCATTCGGCATGATCGATCGGGCCTGCGCGCGCGTCGGCCAGGCGCATGCGCGGCCGCGGCGCAGCGGGGCGCGGGCGTGAGCGCGATCCGGCATTTCCTCGATTTGATCGACGTGCCGTCCGCCGAGCTGCGCGCGATCATCGATGTCAGCCGTGCCATGAAGGACGCCCGGCGCCGGGCAGTCCCCGCGCATCAGCCGCTTGCCGGCAAGACGCTCGCCATGATCTTCGACCGGCCCTCGACACGCACCCGGGTGTCGTTCGATGTCGCCATGCGACAGCTCGGCGGCGAAGCCATCCTGCTCACCGGGCAGGAGATGCAGCTCGGACGCGGCGAGACCATCGCCGACACCGCGCGCGTACTCTCCCGTTACGTCGACGCCATCATGATCCGGATTCTCGATCACGAGACCTTGATCGAACTCGCCCGGCACGCGACCGTGCCGGTGATCAACGGGCTGACCCGGTTCTCGCATCCGTGCCAGGTGATGGCGGATGTGCTCACGTTCGAGGAGCATCGCGGCGCGATCCGCGGCCGCACCGTCGCCTGGACCGGCGACGGCAACAACGTGCTGGCGTCGTGGATGCATGCGGCCCAGCGCTTCGAGTTTCGCCTCAATGTCGCAACGCCGCCGGAGCTCGCGCCGCGCAAACCGCTGATCGATTGGGCGAACCGCTCCGGGGCCGCGATCGAGATCGGACACGATCCGGAGCAGGCGGTGACCGGGGCCGATTGCGTCGTGACCGACACCTGGGTGTCGATGGGCGATCGCGACGGCGAGCGGCGGCACAACGTGCTCAAGCCGTATCAGGTCAACCGCCGGCTGATGGCGCGGGCGAAACCCGATGCTGTGTTCATGCATTGCCTCCCCGCGCATCGCGGGCACGAGGTGACCGACGAGGTGATGGACGGCTCGCAATCGGTGGTGTTCGACGAGGCGGAAAACCGCTTGTACGCCCAAAAGGGCATTCTCGCCTGGTGCCTGGAGACGGATGCACGATGAGCGAGATCGCCATTCCGGTCCGCGCTCCGTCACCGATCTGCGCCGACGACACCATCCTGCCGTTCGAAGTGGCGGCGCTCGACGTGCGCGGCCGGGTGGTGCGCCTCGGCCCCGCAGTCGACGAACTTTTGACCCGGCATCAATACCCCATTCCGGTCGCGAAGCTGTTGGGCGAGGCCGTGGTGCTGACCATTCTGCTCGGCTCCTCGCTCAAGCTCGAGGGCCGCTTCATTCTCCAGACTCAAACCGACGGGCCGGTACGCATGCTGGTCGTGGACTACACCACGCCGGACAAGGTGCGCGCCTGCGCGCAATACGATGCGGGGCGCGTCGCGGCGGCGCTCGACGCCGGAACCGCGTCGGCGGGCACGTTAATCGGCCGCGGGCATCTCGCCATGACGATCGACCGCGGCATCGACCGCAGCCGGTATCAGGGCCTGGTGGCGCTCGATGGCGGCAGCCTGGAGACTGCGGCGCACGAATATTTCCGTCGCTCGGAACAGATTCCGACCCGGGTTCGCCTCGCCGTTGCGGAGGAGCTGTGCGGCGGGCCGCAAGGCGTACGCCACCGCTGGCGGGCCGGCGGCATTCTGGCGCAATTCTTACCGCGTGCTCCCGAACGCATGCGGCGGCCGGATCTCGAGCCCGGCGACGCACCGGCCGGCATCGCGGTTCCGGCCGAACCGGCGATGGCGGAGGACGACGCCTGGGTCGAGGGCCGGGCGCTGGTCGAGACCGTCGAGGATCTCGAGCTGATCGATCCGGCGATTTCGAGCGAGCGGTTGCTCTACCGCCTTTTCCACGAGCGCGGCGTGCGGGTCTTTCGGAGCGGCAGCGTAAGAGCCCGTTGCTCGTGCTCGCGCGAAGGGGTCGCCAACATGCTCGGGCGCTTCTCGCGCGCGGAACGCCGCGATATGGCCGAGAACGGCCAAATCTCCGTCACCTGCGAGTTTTGCAACCGGACTTACCGGTTCGTCCCGGCCGAGCTCGACGAGGAGGAGTAGGGCGTCCTCTCGGAGCTGTCATCGCCCGGCTCGTCCGGGCGACCCAGTGACCACCGTTGCTCAGATCCAAGCCAGAGTCCTCCTCGGCCACTCGGAGGCTACTAGGTGGCCCGCATTCGCGGGCCATGACAAAGGGAGAGTTTACGTCGTCTCAATTGATCGTGCGCTCGACGGTCGGGCTGTCGAGCGAGAACGCCGGGATTTCGATGTCGAATCGCTCGCCCGCCGTGCTCACCAGATTGTAGGTGCCGACCATGAAGCCCGATGCGGTCGGCAACGGCACCCCGCTGGTGTATCGGAACGATTGCCCGGGCGCGAGCACCGGCTGTTCTCCGACCACGCCCGGCCCGCGTACCTCCTGGACGCGTCCGAAGGCGTCGGTGATCCGCCAATAACGACTGACCAGTTGCACCGTTTCGGCGCCGCGATTGACGATCTCGATCGTGTAGGCCCAGAAGTAATAGTTGTCGGCCGGCGAGGACCGCTCGTCAAGGAATTGCGGCGTCACCTTGACCTCGATGCTGCGGGTGGTCGCGCGATAGATTGCCTGTGGACTGGACATCGTGGCCTCACGGCGACGGTATGTTCGGCCGCATAATACCCGCCGTCGCCCTCTCGCGGCATTTCTCGATCCGCGGTATCCCTGTATCATCCCGAGACGAACCGGAGATGCCCTTATGCCCACGAATGTTCCGGCCGGACGCGACCTCAGGCTCGACCTGTTCCGAGGCATCGCGCTCTGGTTGATCTTCCTCGATCATATCCCATTCAATGTGGTCAATTGGGTCACGATCCGGAATTACGGTTTCAGCGATGCGGCGGAGATCTTCGTGTTCATCTCGGGCTACACCGCCGCCTTCGTGTACGGCCGGGCCATGCGCGAGCGCGGTCCGATCGCGGCGAGCGCCCGAATTCTCAAGCGCGGCTGGCAGGTCTACGTCGCCCACGTTTTTCTGTTCGTCATCTATCTCGCGGAAATCTCCTATGTCGGCGCCAAGTTCGACAATCCATTGTTCGCCGAGGAGTTCAACCTGTTCGGGTTCTTGCGCAATCCCGACGTGATCCTCACGCAGGCGCTGATACTCAAGTTCAAACCCGTCAACATGGACGTGCTGCCGCTCTACATCGTGCTGCTGCTGGCGTTTCCGCCGCTGCTGTGGTCGCTGTTGCGCAGCCCGACTTTGGCGCTGCTGGGATCCGGTATCCTTTACCTCGCCGCCCGCAAGTTCGGCTGGAACTTTCCGGCTTTCCCCAGCGGAAAATGGTACTTCAACCCGTTCACCTGGCAGTTCGTGTTCGTGTTCGGTGCCTGGTGCGCGCTCGGCGGAGCCCGTCAGGTCGCCGTGCTGATCCGATCGCGCGCGGTGCTGGCGGCGTCCATTGCGTATCTCTTGTTCGCGATGGTGATGACGCTCGCCGGGCATTTCCCGCGGCTGCACCAGCTGATCCCGACCGGCATCGACCGCCTGGTGAATCCGGTCGACAAGACGAACCTCGATCCGCTCCGGTTGATCCATTTCGCGATCCTGGCGCTCGTGACGGTGCGCTTCATTCCCCGCGATTGGCCATACCTCAAGTGGAGCGGCTTTCGGCCCGCCATCATCTGCGGCGAGCATTCGCTGGAGATCTTCTGTCTCGGCATTTTCCTGTCGTTCGCCGGCCATTTCTTCTTGGTCGAAATCTCGAACCGCGCCTGGGCGCAGATTTTCGTCAGCGTTGTCGGAGTCGTGATTATGGTGGCGGTCGCCTGGGTGATGAACTGGTACAAGAAGCTCGACGCGCGCGGGCCGAAATCGCTGCCGCCGCAGCCCGCGGCCGGGCGGCCGCTGGCGGGAGATGCCGCATGACGAGGTCCCTTGCACTGCTTGCCGCAATGCTGCTCGCGACCGCGACGGCGCTCGCCCAGGGCGGCGACGTTTGCGCGGTTCCGGAAGAACTGGTGTCGAGCGCGTCGCCTTTGCCGCGCGTCGCCGACGCCATCGGCCAGGCCAAGCACCTGCAGATCGCGGTGGTCGGCAGCGCCTCCTCGACCCTGCGCGGAGCGAGCGGCGTGCAGCACGCGTATCCGGCGCAGCTCGAGGCCGAGCTCGTTGCACGCCTTCCGGGCGTCGCCGTCAAGGTCGTGCCGCATATCCAGCAGGGCGCTGCCGCCGACGTGGCCGCCACGTTTCCGCGGCTGCTCGCCGCCGAAAAGCCCAATCTCGTCGTCTGGCAGACCGGCACGAGCGACGTGATGCTCGGCATCGATCCGGACAGCTTTCAGGATGCGCTCGATAAGGGCGTGCAGGCGCTGCAGACGAGCGGCACGGACGTGATTCTGATGAATCTGCAATACAGCCCGCGCACCGATCCGATGATGCACGTCGGCCCCTATGCGCATGCGATGCAGGTCGTTGCCGAGGATCGCGGCGTGCCCTTGTTCGACCGCACGGGCATCATGAAGTATTGGAACGACGAAGGCGTCTTCGATTTCTATGCGATGAGCAACGACGGAACCGTCGAGCGCGTGCATCATTGCATCGGGCGGCTGCTGGCCGACGTGGTGATCGGCTCGAGCAAGGCCGTCGCCGCCAAGCCGCCGCAATAGGCGCAACGCCGCTCGGTCCCGCTCGCGGCACTGGCCGAGCTTCGGCAGCTTTTCGCCGCGGCACGATCGAATCGGGAGCATCTTCGCCGTGGAGCAGCCGCGTTCAGTCATGGCGCAGGGCGCCCAGGCGGCCGCGGCGGCGCAGCCGCTGCGGCCGGCGCGCAGCGCGGCCGACGCGGTCGCCGGCAAGCGGGACATACGCCTCGACCTCTTCCGCGGCTTGGCACTGTGGCTGATCTTCCTCGATCACATTCCATCGAACGTGGTCAGCTGGGCGACGATCCGCAATTACGGCTTCAGCGATGCCACCGAGATCTTCGTATTCATCTCCGGTTACACCGCGGCGTTCGTGTACGGGCGGGCGATGCAGGATCGCGGCTTCGTGTTGGCGACCGCGCGGGTGCTGCGCCGGGCCTGGCAAATTTACGCCGCGCACATTTTCCTGTTCATGATCTACATGGCGGAAATCGCCTATGTGGCCGGGAGTTTCGAGAATCCGCTCTACGCCGAGGAGATGGGCATCCTGGATTTCCTCAAACAGCCGGACGTCACGCTGGTGCAGGCGCTGCTGCTCAAATTCAAGCCGGCCGGCATGGACGTGCTGCCGCTCTACATCGTCCTGCTCGTGGGGTTCCCGCCGGTGCTCTGGCTGCTGCTGAGGGTTCCGGTCGCCGGGCTCGCCGCCTCGGTGGCGCTCTACGCCCTGAGTTGGCAGTTCGACTGGAACATACCGTCCTATCCGAACGGCCAATGGGCCTTCAACCCGTTCGCCTGGCAGCTGATCTTCGTGTTCGGAGCCTGGTGCGCGCTCGGCGGCAGCGATCGTCTGGCCCCGCTCGTACGCTCCCGCGCGACGCTGGCGCTCGCCGTCGCTTACCTGGTTTTCGCGTTCCTGATCACGCTGACATGGTATTTCCCGCGCTACGGGCATTACGTGCCGCGCTGGCTCGCCGATTTCATGTACCCGATCGACAAGGTCGATCTCGACCCGCTGCGGTTCGCGCACTTTCTGGCGCTGGCGGTATTGACGGTCCGCTTCGTTCCGCCCGACTGGCCGCCGCTCAAATCGGAACTGTTCCGGCCCCTGGTGCTGTGCGGGCAGCACTCGCTGGAAATCTTCTGCCTCGGGGTGTTTCTGGCCTTCGCCGGGCATTTCTTCCTGGTCGAAGTCTCCGATCGGATCGCCGCCCAGGTCCTGGTCAGCGCATTGGGCATCGCGGCAATGATTGCGACAGCTTGGCTGCTCTCGTGGTACAAGAATGCCGAAGGTCGGTCTTCGGGATCCGGACCCAAGCAGCCGGACGCCGATCTTGCGGGAGGAGCCGCTTGAGGATGCTGTTGTCAGCGCTGGCGGGCCTGTGCGCCTGCGTCGGCATGGCGCTCGCCGAGCCGGATTGCATGGACTCGGCGGCCCTGATCCATGCGGAGGCTGGGCTGCCGCGCGCGGCCGCTGCAATCACGGCTCGCCAAGAGCTCAAGATCGCGGTGGCGGGGAGCGCCTCCTCGATCCTGGCCGGGCAGGGCGGCACCCGGGCGGCCTATCCGATGACGCTGCAATCGGCGCTCGGCGAAAAGCTTCCCGGGGTGGCGATCAGCGTCGTCAATGCCGCCAAGCCGCGCCAGACCGCCGCCGAGATGGAGGCCGGCTTCGGCCAGCTGATCGCGGAGCAAAAGCCTACGCTCGTGGTCTGGCAGACCGGCACGGTCGATGCCATGCACGGCGTCGACCTCGATCAATTCCGAAATGCCCTCGACAAGGGAGTAGAGGAGTTGCAGGCCGGGGGGGCCGATATCATCTTGATGAATATGCAGTACAGCCCGCGCACCGAATCCATGATTGCGGCGGACAATTATGCCGAGATCATGCGGGGGGTTGCGTTGCGCGCCGAAATCCCGCTATTTGACCGCTTCGCGGTCATGAAAGCGTGGAACGACGAGGGAACGTTCGACCTTTCCACGACTACCAAGAATTCGGAAATGGCTGAGCAGGTCCACATTTGCATCGGCCGCTTACTGGCCGATCTCGTGGTCGAGGCGGTCGATTTCGCCAAAGAGGCGAAGCAGGGAAAATGAGACGATCGCTTTTGCCTCGCTGCTCGGCGGTCCGGTGGACGCTGGCGCTCTGCGGTATCATGATGCTGCCGGCGATCGGGCAGGCCGAGCCGGCCCCCGGATGCCCCGCCGCGGCCGGCCTTGCCCGCTTCGATCGGCCGCTTTTGCGCCTTGCCGAGCGCGTTGCGCTGGGGGAGCCGGTCAAGATCGTTTCGATCGGGTCCTCCTCGACGTCCGGTGCCGGTGCAAGCTCGAGCGCCTGGAGCTATCCGAGCCGGCTCGAGGTCGAGCTGAAGGCGCGGCTGCCGGGGCTGCCGATAAAAGTGCTCAACCGCGGTGTCGGTGGCGAGGAAGTGCCGCAAATGCTGGCGCGGTTCGCCGACGCCGTGGCCGCCGAAAAACCCGATCTCGTGATCTGGCAGCTCGGCACCAATTCGGTGCTGCGCGGCCGCGACATCCGCAAGATCGCCGAATCCATTGCCGACGGCGTCGGCCGGCTCAGGGCGATCGGCAGCGACGTGATCCTGATGGATCTGCAATTCGCGCCGCGCGTGATCGAAAAGGCCGATGCGGAAGCCATGGTCGACCTGATCGCCGCGGAGGCGAAGCGCGACAATGTCGACCTCTTTCGCCGTTTCGCGCTGATGCGCGACTGGGCGATGGTGCGCCACATCTCGTTCCGCCAATCCCTGGCGCCCGACGGCCTGCACATGAACGATTGGAGCTACGGCTGCATGGCGAAGCTGCTCGCGGGCTCCATCGCCGACGCCGCGACCCGCGTGCCGCAGACCGCCGGCGTTTCCTCCGCCTCGACCGCACAACGCTGACCTTTTCCCTCCCCGCAGGGGAGGGTCGGCGAGCCGCTTCGCGGCGAGCCGGGGTGGGTGCTTTTCCCTCCCCGCAGGGGAGGGTCGGCAGCGAGCACACTTGCGAGCTGCCGGGGTGGGGTTCGCTCCCCACCCGCCGGCCGCGGCCGGCGACCTCCCCTCCGGGGAGGTATCAAACCGCGTCGAGCGCGCCGAGCAGGTCCTCGGCGACGTCGTCCGGATGTTCGAGCCCGGCCGAGAACCGCACCAAGCTGTCGGTGATCCCGAGCTCCGCGCGTTCCTCCGGCTTCAGCCGCTGGTGCGTCGTGGTGGCCGGATGGGTGACGAGGCTCTTGGCGTCGCCGAGATTATTGGTGATGCCCACCAATTTCAGCGCGTTGAGGAACCGGAAGGTCGCGGCCTGGTCGCCGGCGATATCGAAGGCGACCAGGGTCGAGCCGCCGCGCATCTGCTTCGCCGCCACCGCGGCTTGCGGGTGATCGGGCCGGCCCGGGTAGATGAGGCGCGTGATCTTCGGGTGCTCGACGAGCGCGACCGAGACGGCGGCCGCCGTGTCGGTCTGCCGGCGCACCCGCAGGTGCATCGTCTCGAGCCCCTTCAGCAGCACCCAGGCGTTGAACGGCGACAGCGACGGCCCGGTCTGCCGCAGGAACATGTGCACGTGCGTCTGGATGAATTGTTCCGATGCGAGAATGATGCCGCCGAGGCAGCGGCCCTGGCCGTCGATGTGCTTGGTCGCCGAATAGACCACGCAATCGGCGCCGAGCGCCAACGGGCTCTGCCACAGCGGCGTGGCGAAGACGTTGTCGACGACCAGCGTCGCCTCGGCCGCGTGCGCGATCTCGGCAACTGCGGCGATGTCGATGATCTCCAGCGTCGGATTGGTCGGGCTCTCGAGAAAGAACGTCTTGGTGTTGGGCCTGACGGCCGCGCGCCACTGATCGAGGTCGAGCCCGTCGACCAGCGTCGAGGCGACGCCGAACCGCGGCAGCAGCTCCGCGATGACCCAGCGGCACGAGCCGAACAGCGCCTTGGCGGCGACGACGTGATCGCCGGCCCGAAGCTGCCCCATCATGGCCGCGGTCACCGCCGCCATGCCGCTCGCGGTCGCGCGCGCGGCTTCGGCGCCCTCGAACGCCGCCATGCGCTGCTCGAACATCGCGACCGTCGGATTGGAGAAGCGCGCGTAGACGAAGCCCGGCTCCTCGCCCTTGAACCGCGCCGCGCATTCCTCGGCGCTGTCGTAGACGAAGCTCTGGGTGAGAAACAGCGTCTCGGAGGTTTCGCCGAGCTCAGAGCGGATCTGGCCGGCGTGGACGAGGCGGGTTTCCGGGCGGTAGCGGGGCGCGCGGGGCGCATTCGACGCAGGCATGGCGGCCTCCTTGGGCCAGCAGAAAACCCGGCCGTGGGAATGCTCCCAAGCCGGGCCGCGTGCGTCCCGGCCTTTTAGCGAGTTCTTTAACGTGGCTGCAAGCCGGCCGGCTCAAATGACCACGGGATAAGCCGGTTCATAGGGGGTGCGCGTCTTTCCGTCAAGGTAACGGTCGGATACAGACGACCGAGGACGGACGACGGAGGCCAGACAAAACACCGATTTGTCATGCCCCGCGAATGCGGGGCACTCAGTAGCCGCGGCTTACCGAAGATCGCGATGCGGGGGTTACTGGGTCGCCGGCATTCGCGGGCGATGACAGTCGTCGGCGGAGCGCCCCATGCCGCTCGCGTTTGCGGTGAACGACAAAGGCATCCTGCCGGACCGGATGATCGCGGCGCTCGCGGCCGACGGCGCGATCCTGCCGGCGCAGCCGCTCGTGCCCGAGCAGGTTCAGCCCGCCAGTCTCGATCTGAGACTGGGCGACCTCGCGTTCCGGGTACGCGCGAGTTTTCTGCCGGGCCGGCAGGCGACGGTTGCCGAGCGCATCGACGACCTCAAGCTGCACGAGATCGCGCTCGGCGACGGCGCGGTGCTGGAGACCGGCTGCGTCTACATCGTGCCGCTGATCGAGAGCCTGGCGCTGCCGCCCGGGCTCGCGGCCGCCGCCAATCCCAAAAGCTCGACCGGGCGGCTCGACGTGTTCACCCGGGTCATCGCCGACCGCGCGCGCGGCTTCGACCAGGTCGAGCACGGCTATCACGGCCCGCTCTATGCCGAGATCAGCCCGCGCACCTTTCCGATCCTGGTGCGCGAGGGCTCGCGGCTCTCGCAAATCCGCTTCCGCCGCGGCGAGGCGCTGCTCGACGCCGCAGCACTCGCCGAGCTCAACGCCCGCGAGCGCCTGGTCGACAATCCCGACGCCGACATCGGCGCCGCGATCGCGGTCAGCGTCGATCTCTCGGGCGAGCGCGGGCTCGTCGGCTATCGCGCCAAGCGCCACACCGGCCTGATCGATATCGAGCGCCGCGCCGGCTACGAGGTCGGCGAGTTCTGGGAGGCGATCGCGCCGCGCGGCGACCGCAACCTCATTCTCGATCCCAACGAGTTCTACATCCTGGCCTCGAAGGAGGCCGTGCAGGTGCCGCCCGACTACGCCGCCGAGATGATGCCGTTCGATCCCCTGGTCGGCGAGTTCCGCGTGCATTACGCCGGCTTTTTCGATCCGGGGTTCGGCTATTCGGGTGCCGGCGGCCGCGGCTCGCGCGCGGTGCTCGAAGTGCGCTCGCGCGAGGTGCCGTTCATCCTCGAACACGGCCAGACCGTCGGGCGCCTGGTCTATGAAAGAATGCTGGCACGGCCGGCAAAGCTTTACGGCGAAGGCATCGGCTCGAACTACCAGGCCCAGGGCCTGAAGCTCTCCAAGCATTTCCGGTGAGAGCCAGCCGGCAGTGAAAACAGTCAGCGCGTGTTGCAGTGAAAATTGACAAGCCGCGCGGCATGCTCCTCTTCCCCTCTCCCCTTGTGGGAGAGGGTGGCGACGGCGGCGCAAGCCGCCGAGCCGGGTGAGGGGTAACACGCTCTGATAAAATGTACCCCTCACCCGTCTCGTTGCTCGCCTGCGCTCGCAACGAGCCACCCTCTCCCACAAGGGGAGAGGGTGAGCGAGCGTGCGGCGCGATCACGCTGTATCATCACGAACGTCTCGCCGAACTATATTGTAGCTCTTCTGTCCTCTGTCGTCTGTAGTCCGGTCCCATGTTCACTCTCGCCGAGCTCCGATCGATCCTGCCCATCGTGCGTGCGGCGGTGCCGGAAACGCCGCAATTTGTTTGGCCGCTGCTGAGTGCACGCGTCGGCGCCCACGTGGTGGTGAAACACGAGAACCACACGCCGATCGGCGCCTTCAAGGTGCGCGGCGGGCTCGTCTATTTCGACCGGCTCAAGCGCCAGCGCCCGAACGTGAAAGGCGTGATCACCGCGACGCGCGGCAATCACGGCCAGTCGTTCGCGTTCGCCGGCGCGCGGAACAATGTCCCGGTCACGATCGTCGTGCCGTACGGCAATTCGGCCGAGAAGAACGCGGCGATGGGCGCGTTCGGCGCCGA
>JBKPDF010000071.1:0-43121 GCA_046727735.1 Pseudomonadota bacterium
TACGCCAGCACGAGCTTCGACCAGGTCATGACCGAGTGCGGCGGCAATTTCGTGCTGGCGGGGTTTGCGGGCGAGGCAGCGTGTCTCGCGACCGCGGTCGATGCGTTCAATCGCCGCCACCGGATCACGTTCCTGGCCGACGCCTCGGCCTCGCATGCGCTCGAGGAAATCGCCGCGGGCGACGTTCACCGGATCGTCTCGAAAGTCATCGGCGTGTATGGCGAAGCGATCCTGACCCGCAATTGGGTCGCCGCCACATCCCGCAAACCCACCTGGAGGGAACAGTCAGATGCCAGCGGACAGGACCGAACGGCTTAACGGCATCGTCGAAGCGCTGACCGAATACATCGACGTCGTGCAAGCTTACGATCTCGAGGACACCGCGGCGTTGCTGCGCATGGTCAAGCTCGACCTGCAAACGCACATCCACGGCATCTCGGACGAGGAGCTCAAGGCGCTGTGCGAGGCCGTGGAACAGGAGCATGGGCCGGCATCCGCCGCGCCGACCCGCAGAACCGAGCGCTCCGACCACACGCATGCCAGCTTGGTGCTGCCGACAAGCCCGGTCGCGAATCGGATCCTGCTCGAAATGCCGCGGCCGCCGAAACGCTACCGGCGCATGTGACGGGCGTTCGAGGTCGCACGTTTGCGCAATGCCAGGAACTGCCTGCAATTGCTCGGGGCGGATATACTCGCAGACCGTCGCAATCGCCGCTCTCTCATCGACATTTCATTGCCGGCGATTCCGTTCGACGTTGACCTCACAGGCGGCGCAGCGACACCTCGGTGACGGTGTGGCTCGTGTCCTTGGTAAGAATGAGATGCGCGCGGCGGCGTGTCGGCAGGATGTTCTCACGCAAATTGAGCAGATTGATCCGCGTCCAGATCGAGGTTGCGGTCTCCACTGCCTCGGCATCGCTGAGCACCGAGTAGCGGTGGAAGTAGGATTTCGGATCGCGGAATGCGGTCTCCCGCAGCATCAGGAAGCGGTCGACATACCAGTGCCGCAACACGTCTTCGTCGGCGTCGAGATAGATCGAGAAGTCGAAGAAATCCGAGACGAATGGAATCGCCTTGCCGTCGCGCGGCGGACGCCCAACCTGAAACACGTTGAGCCCTTCGACGATGAGGATGTCGGGATGATCGATCTCGATCGATTCATGCGGCAGCACGTCGTAGACGAGATGCGAATAGACCGGCGCTCGCGCCGGGCGCTGACCGGCCTTCACTTCCGTCAGGAACCGCAGCAGAGCCGAGAGATCGTAGCTCTCGGGAAAGCCCTTGCGTTCCATCAGGGCTTCGCGTTCGAGCACGGCATTCGGAAACAGAAAGCCGTCGGTGGTGATGAGCTCGACCTTCGGCGTGTTGGGCCAGCGCGCGAGCAGCGCCTTGAGCACGCGCGCCGTCGTGGATTTGCCGACCGCGACCGAGCCGGCGATGCCGATCAGATACGGCATCTTCACGTCTTCGGTGCCGAGAAACCGCTGCTGTGCCCGGAACAGCCGCTGCGTCGCGGCGACGTAGAGCGAGAGCAGCCGGGAGATCGGGAGATAAATCGCCTCGACCTCCTCCATGTCGAGCCGATCGTTGAGCGAACGCAGCTCCGAGACTTCGCCGGGCGTCAGCGTCATCGGCGTGTCTTCGCGCAGAGTCGCCCATTCGGCGCGCGAGAACGTGCGATACGGAGAAAGCTTGGTTTCGGTGCGCTCGTCCATTCTCTGTTCCGGCGCCGCTTCAGCCGCGCGGCCGCGATGCCTTTTCCTCGAGCCCCGACCGGCTCATGCGGCCCGCCAGCGCGGTCTCGACCTCTGCGAGGGCAACGCCGCGCGCCGCGAGAACCACGAGCAGGTGATAGAGCAGATCCGCCGCCTCGCCGATCAGAGCCTCGCGATCTTCATTGACGGCCGCGAGCGCGGTCTCGACCGCCTCCTCGCCGAGTTTCTTCGCACAGTGCGCGACGCCCTTGTCGAGCAGCCTGCGCGTGTAGGAGACGTCGGGACTGGCGGCCGCACGCTCCTTCACGCGTTCCGCCAACTGCTGAAGGGTCGAGGCTGTCATCGCACGGCTCCCGCATCGCCATAGCATCGATGCCCCGCAATGGGGAATGAAATCCGCCTCAAGGGTCGAGCCGGACCGGAAGGCCGGCACGCGCCATGTGGTCCTTGGCTTCGCGGATCGTATGCTCGCCGAAATGGAAGATCGAAGCGGCGAGCACCGCGGTGGCATGGCCGTCACGGATGCCTTCGACCAGATGCTCGAGCGTGCCGACCCCGCCGGAGGCGATCACCGGGATCGAGACGCGGTCCGCCACGGCCCGCGTCAAGGCGATGTCGAAGCCTTGGCGCGTGCCGTCGCGATCCATGGAAGTGAGGAGAATCTCGCCGGCGCCGAGCGCCGTCACCTCGTCCGCATAGGCGAGCGCATCGATGCCGGTGCGGTTGCGGCCGCCGTGGGTGAAAATTTCCCATCGGTCTGGGGCGCCGGCCCGCGAGACCCGTTTGGCATCGATCGCCACGACGATGCACTGATCGCCGAATTTCTCCGCTGCTTGCCTGACGAAGGCGCGGTCCTGGACGGCGGCGGTGTTGATCGACACTTTGTCGGCGCCGCACGCGAGCAGGGTGCGAATGTCCTCGATCGTGCGCACGCCGCCGCCCACTGTCAGCGGCATGAAGCAGGCTTCGGCCGTCCGCCGCACCACGTCGAGAATGATGCCGCGGTTCTCATGGCTCGCGGTGATGTCGAGGAAGCACAATTCGTCGGCCCCGGCGCCATCGTACGCCATCGCGGCTTCGACCGGATCGCCGGCATCGCGCAGGTTCACGAACTTGACGCCTTTGACGACGCGGCCGTCCTTGACGTCGAGGCACGGGATCACTCGGACGCGGAACATCCGTCAGGCCGCGGCCCGCGCCGCCCGGACCAGCGCCAACGCCGCGGCCGGATCGAGACGCCCGTCGTAGAGTGCGCGGCCGACGATCGCGCCGCCGAGCTTTTTGGCGCGCGGTTGCGTCAGGGCGCGGACGTCCTCGAGCGAGGCGAGGCCTCCGGAGGCGATCACCGGGATTTTCACCGCCTCGGCAAGGGCGATCGTACTGTCGAGATTGAGGCCTTGCAGCAGCCCGTCGCGGGCGATGTCGGTGAAAACGATGGCAGCGACCCCGGCGTCTTCGAAGCGCCGCGCCATGTCGAGCCCGGTCACGTCCGACGTCTCCGCCCAGCCTGCGAACGCGATCCGGCCGTCGCGGGCGTCGAGCCCGACGGCGACCCTGCCCGGGAAGCGGCGCGCGGCTTCGCGGACCAATTCCGGATTATGCACTGCCACGGTGCCAACGATGACCCGGGTCACGCCCTTGCCGAGCCATGTCTCGATCGTCTCCAGATCGCGGATGCCGCCGCCGAACTGAATCGGGATGCCCACGGTTTCGAGAATGCGGTCGACCGCCGCGGCATTCACCGGCCGACCCGCAAAGGCACCGTCGAGATCGACGACATGCAAATATTCGAACCCTTGCGCTTCGAAGGTGTGAGCTTGGGCCGCGGGATCGCGATTGAAAATCGTCGCGCGGGCGCGGTCGCCCTGCTCCAGGCGCACGCACATCCCGTCCTTGAGATCGATTGCCGGATACAGGATCACGTCAGGCCCGCTCGGATCGCGTCGTCCGGCGACGGGAGCACAGCAAGCGAACCGGACCCCATGCACGCCGACGGATGGGCGGCACGGACTACGGACCGGCCGGTGGGAATGGCCTTGGGCTCCCGCGGTTCCGGCCCGGCTGCAAGGGCGCGGATCGGCATTGGCGCGCTCATGGCGACCATCGCAAAAAATTGGCGATCAGGGCCAAGCCGAGACGCTGGCTCTTTTCTGGATGGAACTGGGTTCCCGCATAGTTGTCGCGCGCGACGATTGCGGTGACGGCGCCCCCATACTCCGCTTCGGCCACGAGATCGTGCCGGTCCGCGACCTTGAGATGATAGGAGTGCACGAAATAGCCGTGCAGGCCCTGAGGCCCGACCGCGATGCCGTCGAGCAGCGGATGCGGCCGAAGCCGAGCGAGCGTGTTCCAGCCCATGTGCGGAATTTTCAGGGTTGGGTCGTTCGGGGCGATGCGGTCGACCTCGCCGGCAATCCAGCCGAGGCCTTCGGTGATCCGGTATTCACGTCCGCGCTCGGCCATCAATTGCATGCCGACGCAAATGCCGAGAAACGGACGGCCCTTGCGGCGCACCGTCTCCTCGAGCGCCGCGATCATCCCGTCGAGGGTGTCGAGCCCGCGGCGACAATCGGCAAACGCGCCGACGCCCGGCAGCACGATCCGATCGGCGCGGCTCACCGCATTGGAGTCGCCGGTGACAATGATCGGCTGCTCGCGGCCACATTCGCGCGCGGCGCGCTCGAACGCCTTGGCGGCGGAATGCAGGTTGCCCGAGCCGTAATCGACGATCGCCACGGTCACGGCCGCGCTCCGGGTTGCGGAAAGAGCCCGATGACTTCGGTGCCCCCCGGCGAGCCGAGGTCCACTGCCGCGCTGGGCCGCCCGGCCGGCGGGCCGCGCGACGGCAGCTCGCGACGAATCCACGCATCGAAAAACCGGCGCTCCGCAAGCTCGAGGTCATCGCCGACCACGACCCCGACATTCCGCCATCTACGTCGCGAGAGGACCCACCGCCACAAGCTCGAAGCCTCGAACCCGATCAGGAGGGAGGCGAACAATGCGGTCACCGCGACGGTGGCGGCGGACAACCGAAACGCCTGGGCACCGGCCGCGAGCGCCACCGCGAGCAAGACGTAAAGCACGAGCCCGGGCCACAGCCGGTGACGCAACATCCAGAACGGCGCGAACAGGAACGCGCTCCAGAAGAATCCGTCGCGGACGAAGACGAAGCGATCCGCATGCCGGTCATCGCCGGCGCGCACGGGGGGTTCATAGACCGTGTAGACTGCCATCGGACGCTCTGAATTTCCGTTGGGATGCACCTAAGCTGCCGCGCCCGCAAGTGCGACTCGCGACCGAAGCGAATGGTTCTCGCAGGTTTCGCCGCTCAGCCGCCGAGCTGGCCCTTGGTCGAGGGCACCTCGTCTGCCGCCTGCGGGTCGATCGCCAGCGCCGTGCGCAGCGCTCTTGCCAGACCTTTGAAACACGACTCGGCGACATGATGGTCGTTGCTGCCGTAGAGCGTCTCGACATGCAGCGTGATGCCGGCATTCGTGGCGAACGCCCGAAACCACTCCTCGACCAGCTCGGTGTCGAACGCGCCGACCTTGTCGCGGGCAAATGCGGCCTTGAACGCCAGGAAAGGGCGGCCGGAAACATCGATCGCCACCCGGGTGAGCGCCTCGTCCATCGGAACATGAACGTCGGCATACCGGATGATGCCCTTCATGTTCCCGAGCGCCTGCTTGACCGCCTGGCCGAGCGCAATGCCGATGTCCTCGGTGGTGTGATGGTGATCGATGTGGAGGTCGCCGCGGGCGGCAACCTTCACGTCGATGCGCGAATGGCGCGCCAGAAGCTCGAGCATATGGTCGAGAAACCCGATCCCGGTCGCGATCGCGGCTTTGCCGGCGCCGTCGAGATCGACGGCGATTTCGACGTCGGTCTCCTTGGTGGTTCTGCGCAGCGAGGCCTTGCGCATGGCGCGCCCTCTCATGAACCGCGCCGTTCTATCAGGCATGTCCGGGGGGCGCCACCGCGGCCCGGCAGTTTGGTTGATCGGCTAGCGCAGCCACCCCGAACAGCCGGGCTTTGCATCGATTGAGCGGCGTGCATACATCTCGGTCGCCGCCGACGCCGCATCCGATGCAGAACCCTCAGCCCGATCCCTGGCACGCAACCACCATCCTGACCGTCCGCAAGGGCGGGCTCGTGGTCATCGGCGGCGATGGCCAAGTGAGCGTCGGGCAGACGATCGTAAAATCCAACGCCAAGAAGGTGCGCCGACTCGGCAAGGGGGACGTGATCGGCGGTTTTGCGGGCGCGACGGCCGATGCTTTCACGCTGTTCGAGCGGCTCGAAGCCAAGCTCGAGCAATATCCCGGACAATTGACCCGCGCGGCGGTCGAGCTCGCCAAGGACTGGCGCACCGACCGCTACCTGCGCCGGCTCGAGGCGATGATGATCGTAGCCGACCGACAAGTCTCCTTGGTGCTCACCGGCACCGGTGACGTGCTTGAACCGGAGGCGGGACTGATGGGAATCGGTTCCGGCGGCAATTTCGCGCTCGCCGCGGCCCGGGCACTGATCGAGACCGAGCAGGACGCCGAGACGATCGTCAAGAAAGCGCTGGCGGTCGCCGCCGAAATCTGCGTCTACACCAACCGCAACGTCAGCATCGAGACCTTGAGGACATGAGCGTTTCCGTCACCACGGCCAAGACGGCAGAGCAGCCCGATCCGCTGGCGACTGCGTTCTCGCCGCGCGAAATCGTTTCCGAGCTCGACCGTTTCATCGTCGGCCAGAACGACGCCAAGCGCGCGGTCGCGATCGCATTACGCAATCGCTGGCGGAGGCTGCATCTCGACGAGAAGCTGCGCGAAGAGGTGTTGCCGAAGAACATCCTGATGATCGGTCCGACCGGCGTCGGCAAGACGGAGATCTCGCGGCGGCTCGCGAAGCTCGCCGGCGCGCCGTTCCTAAAGGTCGAGGCGACGAAATTCACGGAAGTCGGTTACGTCGGCCGCGACGTCGAGCAGATCGTGCGCGACCTGGTCGAGATCGCGATCCTGCAGACGCGCGAGAAGAAGCGCAAGGACGTGCAGGCCCGCTCGCAACTCGCCGCCGAGGATCGGGTGCTCGCGGCCCTCGTCGGCGCCAATGCCAGCCCCGCCACCAAAGATGCCTTCCGCAAGAAATTGCGCGCCGGGGAGCTCGACGACAAGGAGATCGAGATCGAAGTCCAGGCGTCCGGCGGCATGCCGCTGTTCGAAATTCCGGGAATGCCGGGCGCTCAAATGGGCGCCATCTCGCTCGGCGACCTGTTCGGCAAGAGTTTCGGGCGAACCAAGACCCGGCGAGTGAGCGTACGCGATTCCCACGAGATCCTGGTGAACGAGGAATCCGACAAGCTGCTCGATCAGGAGCAATTGGTCGGCGAAGCCATCAAAGCCGTCGAGAACAACGGCATCGTGTTTCTCGACGAGCTCGACAAGATCTGCGCGCGAGAAGGACGCATCGGCGCCGACGTATCGCGCGAGGGCGTGCAACGGGACTTGTTGCCGCTGATCGAAGGCACGACGGTTGCGACTAAGCACGGTTCGGTCAAGACCGATCACATCCTGTTCATCGCTTCGGGCGCGTTCCACGTCTCGAAACCTTCGGATCTGTTGCCCGAGCTGCAGGGCCGGCTGCCGATCCGGGTCGAGCTCAAGCCGCTGAGCCGCGACGACTTCCGCAAGATCTTGACCGAGCCGGAGGCGTCGCTGATCAAGCAGACCGTTGCGCTGCTGGCGACCGAGGGCGTCGATCTGCAGTTCACGGAGGACGCGGTCGACGCGATCGCCGACATCGCGGTCGAGGTCAATTCCAACGTGGAGAACATCGGCGCGCGGCGGCTGCAGACCGTGATGGAGCGGGTGCTCGACGAAATCTCCTTCACGGCGCCCGACCGTTCGGGGGATTCGGTGAAAATCGACGGGGAGTACGTGCGCGGTCACATCGGCGACCTCGCCAAGAACGCGGATCTGAGCCGGTTTATTTTGTGAGCTCTGAATTTCCGCGTGCGCAGCCGCTCACCGCGGCCGGCGCAGCCGCACATAGAACGCCCCTTCGCCCCCATGCCGCGGGCCCGCCGCCTCGAAGCCGAGCACCGTCTCGCGCAAATTCGGCGATCGCAGCCAGAGCGGGACCTGCCGGCGCAATACCCCCCGGTCGTCCTCGGCTCCCCGCGTACCCTTTCCGGTGATCACCAGCGCGATGCGCGCGCTTTCGGCCCTCGAGACACGCAGGAAGCGCACCAGCGCGTCATGCGCCTGGGCCTGCGTGAGACCATGGAGGTCGATACGCGCATCGATGCCGGCCCGCCCGCGGGCGAGGCGTTGCCGCAGCCGGCGAGCGAGGCTGGTCAGCGGGGGAACGGAGCTTGCGGGCGGCGTTTGGCGCGACGCGGCCGCCGCTGCATCGGCCGGCACGGGAGAGGGGTCCGGCAGCTCCTCCCCGGGCGCGGCCGCTTGCTTGCGCAGCGGCGTGATCGCGCGCGTGAAGCTCATCCACAGCTCGCGCTCGCTACGGCTCAACCTTCGCGCGGATTCGTCGGATTTTTTGGGTCTCATCGGAGGCTGGGCGGGCCAGGTAGGCCGGAAGCCGGCGCCGCGCCGGGTTTTCCGCCGTCCGGCTCCGAATGGCGGACGGTCGCCGCGACGCCTGGTTCACTCCCGGCTGTGGGTCTCGGGCGCGGCAGCGGCACCGGCAAGTCCAGAAAGTGCGGCCGCCCGGCAGGCAATGGCAGATGGGCGGCAGCACTCGCCGGGTCGATGTCCCGCGGCACCAGCATCGCGAACCGGCCCATCTGCTTGATCCGGCCGGCGACGCGTCCCGCCTCATCCCCGGCGCCGAAATACAGATCGGCCCGCGCCGGCCCCGTAATCGCGGAGCCGGTATCTTGCGCAATCATTAAGTGCCGAAACCGGGTCATAGGTCGCTCGCTCGCGATCGGCAGATCGGCTTCGATGAAGAGCGGCGTGCCGTAGGCATGCAGCACCTTGTCGACGGCAATCGACCGGCCGGGCGTGAGTCGGACCCCCTGGGCGCCCGCGGGCTCGCGCTCATCGCCCAGTCCGGTAATGCGGAAGAACACAAACGAACGATTGGCTTGCCGCACCTCCGGCGCCTCCACCGGATTGGCCTGCATCCACTTGCGGATTCGCGTCATCGACATTTCGTCGCGCGGAATAATGTTGCGTTCGATCAGAATCCGGCCGACCGGCGTGAACGGCAGACCGTTGTGCGAATCATAATTGATGCGCAGCAGGAGCCCGTCTTCGAGCCGGATGCGCGCCGAACCCTGGATTTGAATGAAGAGTGCATCGATTGGATCGCGGATCCAGCAGATCTCAAGATGGCGGCCGTCGAGCGCACCATTTTCGATCTCGGCCCGATCGAAATAAGGGGTCACCACCTGGTCGCCGACGCGGCGGCCGACGTCCCCTTTGTTGGGAAACCCCTCGCCCTCGCGCGGCGGGATCAACAGCACGAGATCGTCGGGCCGGCGATAAATCGGAACCTTGAACTCCCGGGTCGGAAACCGCGATCCCTCGACGATCGGCTCGTAATAGCCGGTCAAAAGCCCTAGCGACTCGCCCAGGCGGGCGGTGTGGTACGGGCGGAAATTACGTTCGAAGAACCTTCGCGCCTGCTCCGCATTGAGCCTTCCTGCGCTGCGGGCGCGCCGGCACACGGCCCTGAGCGCTTCGGACATCCGCTTGGTTTCCTCGATGGGCTTGGCGCCTTTGAGCAGGGGGGCGCAGCTCGCCTGGAAAACCGAAAATGCTGCCGCGTGGTCATCGGATCCCCAGCCATCGAGCTGGGTCCATGCCAGCGGCTCCAAGGCCGCATCTGCAAGCCTGAACGAAGGCGGCTCGCCCGCCATCGCCGCGGCAACGCAACCGGCAAGAAAAACGGACAGAATGGTCGGCAGGCGCAGGCGGCCAATGGCGGCCGTCATCGCCGCGCTCCGCTCATTGACCGGCTTCGGTGGCGACCAGTTTCCAGTTGGGGTCACGCGAGGAGACATCGCGCGCGAAGGTCCAGACATCGGTCACGTCCGTCACCTTGTCGGGAGAACCCTCGATGGCTGCACCCGAGCGATCGCGGGTGACGGAGACGAGTTTCGATACGAAACGCACCGTGACGTGCGCGACACGGCCGCGCAGCTCGGCCGCCGCAATCCCAGCCCGGTCGATCGACACGAAGCGCGTCTCGACCGTCTCACCACGCGCTTCGCGCTCGCGAATGGCGGCTTCGAACCCGTCGTAGACCTCGCGTGACAGCAGGCCCTTGAGGGCTCGGCGGTCGCCCTGCGCAAAGGCAGTGACGATCATCTCGTAGGCGGCGCGCGCGCCGGCCAGGAAGTGCTGCGCGTCGAAGCTGGGGTCGGCGGCCTTGATCGCATCGAGACCGGACGGCGCGGCCGAGCCCGGTTCGACGACGGCTTCCCAGCCATCCGCGCTATCCGAGCTGGGCGCAGCGGCCGGCGCCGGCTGCGCCACCCGGCCCGGCAGCGTCACCACCTTTTCGCCCGAGGGGCTACGCACGGCGTCACGCGCCGAGTAGGGATCGTATGGCGGGCGTTCCCGGCCGGTACGCTGGCCCAGCACGCTGCGCAGCCGCAGAAAAATGAACACCGCGAGCGCCAAGAAGATGATGGTGTAGATATCGAACACGTCGTTCGCTTCGCTCTCGGCGGCAATGCCCGGGTCGAGGGCCGCTCGCGGCTTCGTCCAGATTGGACGCGAATTCCGTCGATATTATGTAGGCATCATGTAGGTGCACGGCACAGCCGTGCCAGGGCCCGCGTCGACACATTGTTCCGTGGTGCATTGCGGGACGGCGTGAGCTTAGACGATCCCGCGCGCGGCGCCAACCTCGTGAATAGATTACGTCGAATGATTCGCCTTCGCTGGATCCTCATCGGGCTGTTGGTCCTGCCGATCGCGGAATTGGCGGTATTTTTGGTCGTCGCCGCGCAGATCGGGCTGGTGCAGGCTTTGGCCATCGTGCTCGCAACTTCGCTCGCCGGGGCGCTCATAGTTCGCAATGCGGCAGGAAAGGGCGGTTCCGCATCCAGCGCCCCGGGGGAATCCGCGGCCCGCGACGGCGGCAGCATCATGGCTTTCAGGATCGTCGCCGGCATGTTGCTGCTCGTACCGGGCTTTCTGACCGACATCGCCGCAATGCTGCTGCTCATTCCGGCGCTGCAGCGGCGAATCCTCAATGGCGCCCTGCGCGGCTTCGGGCTGGTACCGGAGGACCACGCCAGGACCATCGAACTCACGCGGGGCGAATGGCGCCGGGTTCCGGAAACAGAGCCCGGCACGGCGCAAAAGGCCCATGCCGCTTCCCATTGTCCCCCCACACCGCCTGTGTTAGCCACACCGCCCGAGAGCGGGAACTCGGCGTCTCGCGTGGAGGAGGAACCATGACCATGACCGGCAACGGCGGGCAGCAGCCGCAGCTCAACGTTCTCGCGCAGTACACCAAGGATTTTTCATTCGAGAACCCCAACGCGCCGCGTTCGCTCTCGCCCAACCCTCAGCAGCAACAGCAGCCTTCGATCAACATTCAGATCAACGTGAACGCCACACCGATGGCCGAAACCGACGTCGAGGTCGAGCTCAAGCTCGACGGCAAGGCGGAAAACGCCGGACAAGTGCTGTTCGCTTTCGAGCTGGTCTACGCCGGCGTGTTTCGTATTCAAAATGTACCCCAGGAGAATGTGCACCCGATCGTGATGATCGAGTGCCCGCGGTTGTTGTTTCCGTTTGCGCGCGAGATCATCGCCTCGGCGGTGCGTCATGGCGGGTATCCGCCGCTCATGATCGATCCGGTCGATTTCGTCGGGCTCTACCGGCAGAAGATGGGCGAAATTCAGCCGCAGCAGCCGCAAGCTTTCGCCTGAGCAGTTCCGCGCTGCCGGCGACAGCACAATGCGGCCGCGCGGGCCGCTTTCACCCGGCGGCTGCAAGCGCCGAACCCGCCGAAAGGTAATCGCGCCAGACCGCATTCACCCCCAGCGACGCCACGAATGCGGCATGCGCCTCGCGTTCTTCGGCGCTGATGCGGGCAAGCAGCGGAACCGGCCGCACGCGGATCGTGCTGATCTGCACATGCGCGGTAGCGATGCCTCGGGCTTCCTCGAGCCCGAGCTCTGCCTGCCGGGCGCCGATCAGCTCGACATAGACCTCGGCGAGAATCTCGGCATCGAGCAGGGCGCCGTGCTTGGTGCGCCGCGAGTTGTCGATGCCGTAGCGCAGGCAAAGATCGTCGAGCCGGTTCGGCCCGGCAGGGTGCTTGCGGCGCGCGAGCAACAAGGTGTCCACCATCCGCTCGCTGCCCATCGTCGGCTTGCCGATGCGCTCGAGCTCGGCGTTGAGAAAGCCAAGATCGAACGCCGCGTTGTGGGCCACGAGCGGCGCCTCCCCGACAAAGGCCAGAAACTCGTCGGCGATTTCCGCAAACAGCGGTTTGTCTTTCAGGAACTCGGCGGAGAGACCGTGGACCTCCAATGCGGAAGCCGACATCTCACGTTGGGGATTTACATAGCAGTGGAAGCTCTGGCCGGTCGGAATCTTGTTGTAGAGCTCTACGCAGCCGATCTCCACAAGCCGATCGCCCTGATAGGGATCGAGACCCGTCGTTTCCGTGTCCAATACGATCTCGCGCACGGACCTTTGCTTCCCGGAGATGGCCGCGGTCAGACGAATCGCCCCGACAGCCCCGCGATGGCGCGCAAGATGCCACGAACCTGGGCGCGGGAGGAATCGAAGTCCCCCGAGGTATCCACCAGGAAATGCGCCCTGCGGCGTTTTTCCGAATCCGGCATCTGCTTGGCCAGAATGGACTCGAGCTTGGATGGACTCATTCCCGGCCGATCGAGCACCCGGTCGCGCTGGGCCTCCGGCGTCGCGGAAACCACGACGACGGCGTCGACCCGTTGTTCCGCGCCGGTCTCGAACAGAAGTGGGATGTCGAGCACGACGAGGGGCTCGCCTCGAGCGGCCGCCTCCGCCAGGAACTTGCTCTCCGATTCGCGCACCAGCGGATGAATGATCGCTTCGAGCCGCCGGATCGCCGTCGCATCCTCGAGCACCCGGGCAGCGAGCTTCACGCGGTCGACCTTCCCCGAGGCCGTCGTATCCGGGAACGCGGCTTCGATCGCTGCTGCGGCTTCCCCCTCGTAGAGCCGATGCACCACCGCGTCGGCATCGTGGACCGGAACGCCGGCTTCCGCGAAGACTCTTGCGGCAGTGGACTTGCCCATCCCGATCGAGCCGGTGAGGCCGAGTACGAACATCATGCACCCGTCGAGGCAGCGGTCTTGGCGCGGATGTCGGCTTCGAGCAGCGCGCGAAGCTCGGCCGTGACCGAAGGCCGGACACCGAACCACCGAACAAAACCAGGCACCGCCTGATGCATCAGCATGCCGAGGCCGTCCGCAATGCGATGGCCGCGCTGCTCCGCCGCATGCAGCAGCGCCGTCTTCAACGGCACATAATTGATGTCGCAAACGACCGCCTCGCGCGGCAGCATGCCCAAGTCGAGCTGCAAGACCGGCTGCCCGACGGCGCCGAGCGAACTCGCGTTGACGAGGAGCCGGGCCTTGGCCAGCAAATCCGGGAGCCCGGCGATCGCGTACCCCTTCACCTTCCGGCCGAAATCGCTCGCGAGCTGCCGCGCCTTCTCGCCCGTGCGGTTCACCACGACGACCTCGAAACCGCGGCCCAATAAGGCGTAGACGATCGCCCGCGCCGCGCCGCCGGCGCCGATAAGGACCGCCGGTCCACGGTCCCAACCGGGGGCGGACTCGTCGAGATTGGCCAGAAAGCCCAGCCAATCGCTGTTGCCACCAACCAATCGTCCGCCTTCATACCAGACGGTATTCACCGCGCCGATGGCCTCGGCCGGTGCGTCAAGACGATCGACAAGACGAAACGCCGCATCCTTGTGCGGTGTGGTGACATTGCCGCCGGCATATCCGCGATCGGCGAGGTTGCGGAAGAATCCGGGGAAATCTGCCGGCGCAATGTCCACGAGCTGATAGGCGCCCTCGATCCCCAAGTTGCGAAGCCAATAAGTATGAATCAGGGGGGAACGCGAATAGGCGACGCGGTGACCCATCACGCAGGCCTTGGGAACGCTCGGCTGCATCGATCCGGAGCTCATGCGGCGAGCCAGCCTTGGCGGCGGAAAAAACCCAGCAGCGGAAGCAACGGCAGACCCAATATGCCGAAATGATCGCCCTCGATGCGCTCGAATAATTGAATCCCAGCCCCCTCGACCTGATAGCCGCCGACGCTGGCCGTCACCGCTTCGCCTGCGAGGTCGAGATAAGATTCGAGGAAAGCCGGCGAAAATTTCCGCATGGTCAATCGAGCGCGATCGGCCGCCTCGAACAAAACGGCATCGTCGCGCACCAGCGCTGCCGCGCAATGGAGCTCGTGGGTTTTTCCGCACAGTGCGCGAAGCTGCTCGCGCGCACCGGCACGATCGCGAGGCTTTGTGAACCGCCGCCCGTCGAGGACGAGAATCTGGTCGGCTCCGAGGACCGCGCGGTTCGCGCACGCGCCGGCGACTCTGCGGGCCTTTTCCCGCGCGAGTAGGGCGGCGATTGCACGCGGTTCGAGCGTGTCGGCTTGCGCCTCGACTGCGCGTTCATCGAGTCCCGGCGAGATCGTCTGGACCGGAACGCCGGCCGCTTCGAGCAACGCGCGGCGGACGGCGCTGGCGGAAGCCAGCACAAGCGGCGATTCCTCCAGCCATAGGCTCATCGTCACGAGGCGTTCCGGCGCCGGCGTTCGGCCAGCAGCGCCAGCACCGCCGCGGCGGTTTCCTCGATCGAGCGGCGGGTGACGTCGATCAGCGGCCAGCTGTGCTTGGCGCACAATCTTCGCGAGAACGCCACTTCTTCGGCGACGGCCTGCGGATCGACATAAAGATGATCGTCACGATGAGCTTTCAGGCCGAGCAGGCGATTTTGCCGGATTTGCACGATGCGCTCCGGGCTGGCGAACAGCCCGACCACCAAAGGGCTGCGCAACGCCTCCAGTGAGACCGGAACCGGCACACCCGGCACGAGCGGCACGTTCGCGGTCTTGACGCCGCGGTTGGCCAGATAAATCGATGTCGGGGTCTTCGAAGTCCGGGAAACTCCGACCAGAACCACCTCGGCATGCTCGAGGTCTTCGGTATGTTGACCATCGTCATGCAGCATGGTGAAGTTCAGCGCGTCGATCCGCTGAAAATACTCGGCATTGAGCGTGTGCTGCGCACCGATCCGCGCCGTCGTTTCGGTCCCCAAATAGGATTGAAAGAGGGTGAGCACGGGGCCCAGAATATTGAGGTAGGGCACGCCGAATTCCCGGCATTTCGTTTCAAGCCGCTCCAGCAACTCCTGGTCCAGCAGCGTGTAGAGAACGATGCCGGGTGCGGCTTCAACCTCGCTGAGCACGCGATCGAGCTGCCTTTGGCTGCGCACCAGCGGATAAATGTGCTCGATCGGCGTGACCGTGACATACTGGGCCGCCGCCGCGCGGGCGACCGTGATCAGGGTCTCGCCGGTCGCATCCGAAACGAGGTGCAGGTGGAAATAGCTGCCGGAGCGGTTCGACATAGCATCCCGAGCAAAGCGTGTGGACAACCGGGGAAGAGGCCACGGCTGGAGGCACAGTGCAAGCAGGCTCGGATTCCACCCCGGCCGGAACTTGAATTTTCCCTACACAGGCAAGGAGCGCGGGAAAGCGCCGAACCGACCCACTGCTGGGACCGTGCGATTGTGTACATCGAGTGCAGGCGTATCGCATTCGCACGGGATTGCAATGTCTTAGTGCGATTGGGCAGGACGGGGAGATTTCACGTGGATGTGCAAAACTTCTGGATGGCGGATGCAGAGACAAACATGAGTCAAATCAACCGACAAAGAACTGAAAAAAGAATCTTACTAGAGATTTATTTCAGGACTGGACTGTGAACGCGAACAATACGGCAAAGCCGGTGCTCGAGGTTCTGGACGGGAGCGTGCAGCGGATTCCGCCGGTCTGGTTGATGCGCCAAGCCGGCAGATATCTTCCGGAATACCGCGCACTACGCGAACGGGCCGGCAGATTTCTCGATTTGTGCTTCCAGCCGGAGCTTGCAGCCGAGGCCACGCTGCAGCCCGTGCGCCGGTTTGGCTTCGATGCGGCGATCCTGTTCTCGGACATCCTGGTGATTCCGCACGCGCTCGGTCAGCGATTGGAATTCGAGGCGGGCGAGGGACCTCGCCTCGACCCGGTCATGAATTCGGCCTCGGTCGAGCAGCTGCGATCGCGGGTCGACCACGGGATTCTCGAGGCCGTCTACGAGACCATCCGACGGGTAAAGCCGGAACTTCCGCCGCGTGTAGCGTTGATCGGATTTTGCGGCGCACCCTGGACGGTTGCCTGCTACATGGTGGCTGGGCGCGGCAGCGAGGGTCAAGTGCCGGCTCGGCGCTTCGCGCTGAAGGCTCCCCATTGCTTCGGCAAGCTGATCGACCGCTTGGTCGAAGGCTCGGTCGAGTACCTGGTGCGTCAATTCGAGGCCGGCGCCGATGCGGTGCAGATCTTCGACACCTGGGCCGGAGTGCTTCCACCGCATGAATTCGAACGCTGGTGCATCGCGCCGCTGGCGCGCATCTGTCGCGAGGTCCGGACGCTATGCCCGCACGCGAGGATCATCGCGTTCCCCCGCGGCGCGGGCACGGCGTTGTCAAGATATACCGAACAAGTGCCGGTCGATGCCGTCAGTCTAGATTGGAGCATCGATCGAGCCTTCGCTTGCGCGCACATCCCGGGGCGCATCGCGATCCAGGGGAATCTCGACCCGGTCATCCTGCTTGCCGGGGGGCCGAGGCTCGACCAGGAAATCGATGACATCCTGCGCGCCTTTGCCGGCCGGCCTTTCATTTTCAACCTCGGCCACGGCATCCTGCCCGAAACCCCGATCGAGAACGTCGAACGCATGCTGCACCGCATTCGCGATTCCGGCCGAGGCTGAACGGGGCCGCCGTGTACGACTGGCTCAAGGCGTTCCACGTCATCGCCGTGATCGCCTGGATGGCCGGCATGCTCTATCTGCCCCGGCTGTTCGTTTACCATTGCGGGGTGGAGCGGGGCTCGCGCCAATCCGAGACCTTCAAACGGATGGAGCGCAGGCTGCTCAAGGCCATCATCAACCCGGCGATGATCGCGGCCTGGGGGCTCGGGCTTTGGCTGGCGTGGAACGGCTCCTGGCTTACCGCCGGATGGCTGCAGGCGAAACTGGCTCTCGTTCTCTTTCTCTCGGGCGTGCATGGCCTGTTCGCCCGCTGGGTCCGGGATTTTGCGGCCGACCGCAACCGCCACTCGGCCGGCTTTTATCGGATCGTGAACGAGGTACCGACGATCCTGATGATCGCCATCGTGATTCTCGCGATCGTTAAGCCGTTCTGAACGACCCTGTGTGTTATTTCGCGGAGCCCCCTTGCGCAGCGCGGCTTCTTTCCCTATTGTTCCATCACTCCCCTGAACGCAGGCAGATGCATCCCGAGTTCTGGTCGTGATCGGCCGGCCGATGCATCGGGCCCGAGGCGTATCCGCCGTCCGCCCCAGACCTGCGATTCGCACCTTCCACCAAACTTGACCGGCTTATTGTCGCCACCGGTCCACCCCCCAGGATACCCCGCATGCGGGAAATGAAACTGCAGGACCTCAAATCCAAGACTCCGACCGAGCTGCTCAGCTTCGCCGAGGAGCTCGAAGTCGAAAACGCCAGCACCATGCGCAAGCAGGAGCTGATGTTCGCCATCCTCAAGCAACTCGCCAACCGCGAGGTCGATATCATCGGCGAGGGCGTCGTCGAAGTGCTCTCCGACGGCTTCGGCTTCCTGCGCTCCCCGGAAGCCAATTACCTGCCGGGTCCCGACGACATCTACGTGTCGCCGTCGCAGATTCGCAGGTTCGGGCTGAGAACCGGCGATACCATCGACGGCCACATCCGCAGTCCCAAGGACGGCGAGCGCTATTTCGCCCTGCTCAAGGTCAACACCATCAATTTCGAGGATCCGGAGAAGGCTCGACACAAGATCAATTTCGACAATCTGACGCCGCTCTATCCCGACGAGCGGCTGGTCATGGAAATGGAGGATTCCACCAAGAAGGATCTCTCGCCCCGAGTGATCGACATCGTGGCGCCGATCGGGAAAGGCCAGCGCGCGTTGATCGTATCTCCGCCGCGCACCGGCAAGACCGTGCTGTTGCAGAACATCGCCCATTCGATCACCGCCAATCACTCCGAGTGCTACCTCATCGTGCTGCTGATCGACGAGCGGCCGGAAGAAGTGACCGACATGCAGCGCTCGGTCAAAGGCGAGGTGATCTCCTCGACCTTCGACGAGCCCGCGGCGCGTCACGTCCAGGTCGCCGAGATGGTGATCGAGAAAGCCAAGCGTCTGGTCGAACACGGTCGCGACGTGGTGATCCTCCTCGATTCGATCACCCGGCTCGGCCGCGCCTACAACACCGTGGTGCCGTCCTCCGGCAAGGTGCTGACCGGCGGCGTCGATGCCAATGCACTGCAGCGGCCCAAGCGCTTTTTCGGCGCGGCGCGCAACATCGAGGAGGGCGGTTCGCTGACCATCATCGCCACGGCGCTGATCGATACCGGCAGCCGCATGGACGAGGTGATCTTCGAGGAGTTCAAAGGCACCGGCAATTCGGAAATCATTCTCGACCGCAAGGTCGCGGACAAGCGCACGTTCCCGGCGATGGACATCACCCGGTCGGGCACGCGCAAGGAGGAACTGCTGGTGCCGGGCGACGTGCTCAAGAAGATGTACGTGCTGCGCAGAATCCTCAATCCGATGGGCACGATGGATGCCATCGATTTCCTGCTGGACAAGCTGCGCAACACCAAGGGCAACGCCGAATTCTTCGAATCGATGAATACGTGAGAAGCGTCTAGCCGGGGGGCGAGGGCGGCGCGCCAGAACGCGTGACTGCCCAGGCCGTGATATCCCAGGCATTGCGGATGGCGGCCAAGAGCAGCAACAGGATCGCAGCCGCCAGTAGCTCGAGGCTGCTTCCATCGCCCACCAGCAGCAGCATGAGCGCTGCCGCAACCAACAGCAGGTGACCGGCCACCGGCGAGAGTGCGTACCAAAACCGGTCGGCGAGATCGATGGTGGACGTAAAGCCGCGGCGGCCCATCCGCACCCACACGAAAGAAGCGTAGCCGAGCCCAGCTAGGCCGATGGCGAGCAGCAACAGCCCGAGCGGCGTGGCAGCGAGCGGGGCCAGGAGCACGATGCAGGTGATGAGCACGGCGGCAAAATGCGCGACCGTCGGCGTGTAGAATGACTGGATGCCGGCCAGGTGTTTCTCGGTCATGTAACTGGCGCTGATCGATGCGGCCACGAACATCAGACCGATGAGCGTCCCGGCCGCCGTGCCGATGAGCACGTAGAAATCGTGCCAGGCGTGCAGCAGCTCGGTGATGCCGTTCATTCCCGCCCCCGTTGCGCTTTTTCAATTCTGCATCGTCGCGACCGCACCCGCGAGCTTCTCCGGCTCCGTAACGGGCAACGAACAACGCTCGCCGACGCACACGAACGCCGCGCCTTCGGCATGGGCGGCGAGCTTGGCGCGCGCCGGGTGCGAGGGGGTGAGCGCATCGGTCGAGCGCGCCGTGAGCACGCTGCGGTCGAGAAACGGGATTTTCAGCGCGGCCGCAAACAGCGCGGCCGCCTGTCCGGTCACCACGATCTCGGCTGCGCGGAGGCGGAAATCGAGCGCGTTGAGCAAGGCGGCGTGCGCGACGAGATTGGTGTAGGCGCGCGGCAGCACGCCGTCGAACAGCCGGTCGGCCGCGGCGCGCCACTGATCGTCGCCCGCCAGCACGGCGAGGCGGACAAGATTCTGTGCCGCGACCGCATTGTGGTTGGGAGTGGCTTCGTCATGCGTCGGGGCAGGGCGCACCACCAATCCCTCGGCGTCGTCCGCGGTGAGGAAATAACCGGCCGGGTCGCCGTAGTGCGCGTCGAAGGCACGCTGCCACGCGAGGGCGCGATCGAGATATCCCGGCTCTGCGGTCGCTTCGTGGAGCGACAGGGCCGCCCGGATCATCGCGGCAAAATCCGACGCAAGCCCCGGAAACACCAGCTTGCCGTCGCGCCAGGAATGGCCGAGCCGGTCACCGCGCGTCATCGTGCCGGCCACGAACGCAAAGGCGCGGCCCGCCATCGTGATCCACGAGGGCTCCTCGAACAACACGCCGGCGTTGACCAGCGCGGCGATCATCAGGCCATTCCAGTCGGCGAGAATCTTATCGTCGAGCCCCGGCCGTACGCGTTGCTCGCGTATCGCGAACAGCTTCGCCCGAAGCTCGGCCAAGCGAGCCTCCGTGCCGGGCTCGCTCTGCCGCTGGTGCTTCAGCCGGTTGAGGATATTGTGGCCTTCGAAATTGCCTTCTCGGGTCACGTCGTAATGCTGCGCCAAGAACGCCGCATCGGCGGGGCCGAGCGCTTGCTCGATTTCCGAGAAAGACCAGACGTAAAACTTGCCCTCCTCGCCTTCGGAATCGGCATCGAGCGACGCGCAGAACGCGCCGTCCACGCTCGTCATCTCGCGTGCGAGCCATCCCACCGTCTGCAGCGCGCGGTCGCGGAACAGAGGATTTCGCGTTCGCGCGAAGGCGAGCGCCAGGAGCTCCAACAGCTGCGCATTGTCATAGAGCATCTTTTCGAAATGCGGGACCAGCCAGCGCTCGTCGACCGAGTAGCGGGAAAACCCGCCGCCGAGATGGTCGTAGATGCCGCCGTTGCAGATTCGCCCGAGCGTGAGCTCGACCAGCGCGAAATCTCGCGTTTCGCCGGTGCGCCGGCCGGCGCGCCACAACAGTTCGAACAGCGCCGCTTGCGGGAATTTCGGCGCACCTTTGAGGCCGCCGTGCACCGGATCGATCACGCCGGCGATGCGCTGCGCCAGCATGTCGAGATCCGAGCGGCCGATCACGATCTTTCCCTGCGGTCGCGCCCGCTCGGCCAAGCGCTCCATCAGCGCTTGCCGGTTGTGCTCGATCCGGGAAGGCTCGTCGTGGAACAGCCGCGCGACCTCGCGCAGCACGTCGACCAGACCCGGCCGCCCGTAGCGGGCTGTCTTCGGAAAGTAGGTCCCACCCCAGAACGGTTCGCCGCCGGGCGTGAGAAACATGGTCAGCGGCCAGCCGCCTTGCTCGCCCAGCATGTGCAGTGCGGACATGTAGATCTGGTCGATGTCCGGGCGCTCCTCGCGGTCGACTTTGATGTTCACGAACAGCTCGTTCATCACGCGGGCGACCGACTCGTCCTCGAAGCTTTCGTGCGCCATGACGTGACACCAGTGACAAGCCGCATAGCCGACCGACAACAGGATCGGCTTGTTGCGGCGCTGCGCTTCCGCGAGCGCTTCCGGCCCCCACGGCCACCAGTCGACCGGGTTATGTTTGTGCTGCAGCAGGTAAGGGCTGCTCTCCCCGGCCAAGCGGTTTTCACGGAGGGCTGCGGTCGCGGTCATCGGCGTCTTCCGGGGCGTGGCTCATGAGCATAACGTCCGACGCACCACGGCGCCCAATGACGAATGCAAACTGTCAAGCGCGTTGAAGTGAACCACAATTCATCTTTTGAATCGTGAACAGCAGCGACACAATCTTCGCACTGTCGTCCGGGCCGCCGCCGGCCGCCATCGCGGTCGTCCGGATTTCCGGGCCCTGTGCCCGCCATGGCCTTCAGGCCTTGCTGGGGAGAGTTCCGGCGGCGCGACGCGCATCGCTCGCCCGATTCCGGGATCCCGCGACGGCCGCAGTATTGGACGAGGGCTTGGCACTGTGGTTCCCGGGGCCGCACAGCGAGACCGGGGAAGACATGGCTGAGCTGCATGTGCATGGCGGACGCGCGGTCATTGCGGCCGTGCTCGCGGCGCTCGCGCGGCTCGAGGGCTTCCGCCCGGCGGGCCCTGGGGAATTCACCCGCCGCGCGCTCGAAAACGGCCGGATGGACCTCACCGCCGTAGAAGGCCTCGCCGATCTGATTTTTGCGGAAACCGAGGCGCAGCGCGGACAGGCGATACGCCAGCTTCAGGGCGTACTCGGCGCGCGCATCGAGGATTGGCGCAAACGCCTGATCGACAGCATGGCGCTCGTGGAAGCCCGGATCGATTTCTCCGACGAAGCCGACGTGCCGGAGAATCTGCTTGGGCCCGCACTCACGGCTGCCCGCGTCTTGCGCGAAGAAATTTTTGGGGCCCTGGCGGATGATCGACGCGGCGAGCGCTTGCGCGACGGGCTCACGATCGCAATCGCCGGCCCTCCGAATGCCGGCAAATCGAGCCTGCTCAATCGCATTGCAAGGCGGGAGGCCGCCATTGTCTCGCCCTATCCGGGCACGACCCGCGACGTGATCGAGGTGCATCTCGATCTCGAAGGCTACCCGATCACTCTGTTGGACACCGCTGGGATCCGCGAGCCCGGGGATCCGGTCGAACAGGAGGGTGTCCGGCGGGCACTGGCGCGCGCGGAGGCGGCCGACCTGGTGCTCTGGGTGGTGGATGCCGCGACCGGGGACGAGGCCGCGCAAACGTCGCCCCAGGCGCGTTCCGCCTCCGTCTGGTTCGTGCCGAACAAGATCGACCTGCTCGGTCCGGACTCCAAGGCGACAGCCGAGTCAGGCCCGCGCACCTTTGCGATCTCGGCGCGCACGGGAGCTGGAATCGATACGCTCGTTGCCGCGTTGGCCAAACACGCCCGGCAAGTTTTCGTGGCGGGCGAGCCAAGCATCGTGACGCGGGCGCGCCACCGAGCGGCATTGACCGAGGCGGTCGAGGCACTCGACCGCGCGCTCGAGGAAGGGGCGCGCGGCCAGGAGGACCTCGTGGCCGAGGAGCTTCGGATCGCGGCGCGTCGCCTCGGCCGGATTACCGGCAAGGTCGATGTCGAAGATATTCTCGATGTGATCTTCCGCGATTTTTGTATCGGGAAATGAGCGGCGGGGGGCAAGCGTTTCACGTGAATCATCCGAGATCATCGATGCACGGTTTCACGTGAAACGATTCGGGACCGTGATGAGCCAGCGGATTCCCCACGCGCGTTTCTCCCTCGCCGAAGGGGAGGGTTCGCAGCGAGCTTCGTCAGTTGCCGGGGCGGGGTTTGGGTTCCGCCCCCGCCCGGATCGCCGCGTCGGGGCTCGCCGACCTCCTCTGGCCGGGAGATGGGGAAACCGCGTGAGTTTTGACGCTGTCACAAGCCTTGGCTACACCGGCGGCCGAGAGATTCGGCGATGAAACAAAGCTTCGATGTGATCGTGATCGGCGGCGGCCATGCGGGCTGCGAAGCTGCGGCCGGTGCGGCTCGCATGGGCGCACGGACCGCGCTCATCACTCACCGGTTTGCGACCATCGGAGCGATGTCCTGCAATCCGGCCATTGGGGGGCTCGGCAAAGGCCACTTGGTGCGGGAGGTCGACGCACTCGATGGCCTGATGGGCCGCGTTGCCGACCGCGGCGGAATACAGTTCCGGGTGCTCAACCGCCGGAAAGGGCCGGCGGTGCGCGGCCCGCGCGCCCAGGCGGACCGCAAGCTCTATGCGGCGGCGATGCAGGCCGCGATCCTGGAAACCGAGCGGCTCGAAGTGCTGGAGGGCGAGGTCGAGGACCTCGTTCTCACGCAAGGCCGCGTCGGCGGCGTGCGGCTCGGCGACGGCCGCGTTTTGTCGGCCGGCGCAGTTGTCCTGACGACCGGCACGTTCCTACGCGGGCTCATCCATATCGGCGAGCGCCGAACGCCGGCCGGCCGGGTAGGCGAGGCCCCCGCGATCGGGCTCGCGCACACCCTGGAACGGCTCGGTTTCGCGCTCGGCCGCCTGAAGACTGGCACGCCGCCGCGGCTCGACGGCCGCACCATCGATTGGGCAGCGCTCGAAATGCAGCCCGGGGACGAGCCCCCCGAGCCGTTTTCGTTCGTCACGGAGCGTATCGAAAACCCACAAATTTGCTGCGGCATCACCCGCACCAACGAGGCGACACACGCGATCATTCGGCAGAACGTGCATCGCTCGCCGATGTATTCGGGGCAGATCCAGAGCCGCGGTCCGCGGTATTGTCCCTCGATCGAAGATAAGATCGTGCGCTTCGGCGAGCGCGACGGCCATCAGATTTTCCTCGAGCCGGAGGGTCTCGAGGATCCGACCGTCTACCCCAACGGGATCTCGACCTCGCTCCCGGAGGAGGTGCAGCACCGGGTGCTCGCGACAATTCCGGGGCTCGAGCGCGCGCACATGATCCGGCCGGGCTACGCCATCGAGTACGACCATGTCGATCCGAGGGAGCTCGCGCCGACGCTCGAGACCAAGCGCCTGCCGGGCCTGTTTCTCGCCGGCCAGATCAACGGCACGACCGGCTATGAGGAGGCGGCCGGGCAGGGGATCGTCGCCGGCCTCAACGCGGCGGCGCGTGCAGGCGGTGGGGAGCCGATCGTATTCGACCGCGCCGACGCGTATCTCGGGGTCATGATCGATGACCTGGTCACCCGGGGCGTTACCGAGCCCTACCGCATGTTCACCTCGCGGGCCGAATATCGGTTGACGCTGCGCGCCGACAATGCCGACCAGCGCCTCACCGATTTGGGCACTCGCATCGGATGCGTCGGCATCGTGCGCGCCGCGAAGCATCGCGCCAAGATGGCGGCGCTCGCCGAAGCGCGCGCCCTGGCGCGGTCGCTCTCGCTCCGGCCGCGCGACGCCGACCGGCATGCGATCCCGGTCAACCGTGACGGCCAAGTGCGCGCTGCTTTCGAGCTGCTGTCCTACCCGCAGATCGGCTTTGCCGATCTGGTCCGGATCTGGCCGCAGTTCGGCTGCGTTGAGCCGCACATCGCCGGGCAACTGGAGATCGACGCGAAATATGCCGTCTACCTGGACCGCCAGGCCGCGGACGTCGCCGCGTATCGGCGCGATGAAAGTCTGGAATTGCCGGAGTCGCTCGATTACGCGGAAGTCCCCGGCCTCTCGCATGAGGTGCGGCAAAAGTTGCAATCGATCAGGCCCCGCACGCTCGGCCAGGCCAGTCGGATCGACGGCATCACGCCGGCCGCGCTGACCTTGCTCGCCGCCCGCGTACGTCGGCGGCCCCGGCGGGCCGCCTCGGCGCGTTGATGGGCCCTCGTCTGCGCGATGCGAGCACCGTCGATCTCGCCGAAGACCGCGCTCGCGCGCTCGCGCTCGCGCCGGTTTCACGTGAAACCGTGGATCGCCTCGACTGCTTTGTCGCGCTCCTCCTGAAATGGCAGCGCGCCACAAATTTGATCGGGGCTTCGAGCATACGCCGGTTGTGGACCCGGCACGTTGCGGACTCGCTCCAGCTCCTGCCGCTCGCCCCGCACGCTCGCATTTGGATGGATCTCGGGTCCGGCGCGGGCTTTCCGGGCCTGGTCCTGGGCTGCGCACTGGCCGATACCCCGGGCGCGATGGCGCATCTCGTCGAGAGCAATGCCAAGAAAGCCGCATTTCTGCGCGAAGCCGCGCGGACCAGTGGGGCCGCCGCGACGGTGCATCATGCGCGCGCGGAAGATCTGGTGCCGGCCTGGAACAGCGCGGTCGATGTGGTCACTGCGCGCGCGCTCGCTCCGCTTCGCCTTCTCGTCGGGCTAGCCGCCCCGCTGGTAAAAAGAGGTGCAAAAGCCTTGCTCCTGAAGGGGCGAGATGTAGAGGCCGAATTGACCGACGCGACTAAATGTTGGAACATCGAGGCGGTCATCCTGCCCAGCCGTACCGATTCCCAGGGCCGTATTGTTGAAATCCGCGCGCTCCAGCGGCGCAACGACAGATTGCATTGAGAGCGTCGTGATGACTGCGACCTCGCCCCGCATCCTGGCGCTTGCCAACCAGAAAGGCGGCGTCGGCAAGACCACGACCGCCATCAATCTCGGCACGGCGCTCGCCGCGATCGGCGAACGGGTGCTCATCATCGACCTCGACCCGCAGGGCAACGCCTCGACCGGGCTCGGCATCGACCGCAAGATCCGGCTGCGCTCCACCTATGACGTGCTGATCGGCACCACCGCGCTGCGCGACGCCATTCTCGAAACCGCCGTGCCGCGGCTCCACATCGCGCCGTCGACCATTGACCTCGCCGGCATGGAGCTCGAAATCGCACAAGCGCGCGATCGTGCGTTTCGGCTGCGCAACGCGGTCGCGGCGCTCAATTCGGGAGCGGAGCCCGCGTTCAGTTACGTGCTGGTGGACTGCCCGCCATCGCTCAATCTGTTGACCGTCAACGCGATGGCGGCCGCCAACGCCATCCTGGTGCCGCTGCAATGCGAGTTCTTCGCGCTCGAAGGTCTCTCGCAGTTGCTGAAAACCGTCGAGCAGGTCAAGACCGCGCTCAACCCGGAACTGACGATCCACGGCATCGTTCTCACGATGTACGACGCACGCAACAACCTCTCCGGCCAGGTCGTCGCCGACGTGCGGCAGTTCATGGGCGAGAAGGTCTACCAGACCATCATCCCGCGCAACGTGCGCGTCTCCGAGGCGCCGTCCTACGGCAAGCCGGTGCTGCTCTACGATCTCAAATGCGTGGGCAGCCAGGCCTACTTGCGACTTGCCTCGGAGATCATCCAGCGGGAAAAGATTCTGCGTGCCGCGTGATTCGGCAGGTGCGCGGGACTATCAGCGTTTGCGTGGTGGGTCGGTGGGTCGATGGGCGGGAGGCACTCTCCACCTCTCTCCGTCGGGGAGAGGTCGGTCCTCGCCTGCGGCGAGGACCGGGTGAGGGGGTCACGATCCTTCAGCGAAACGTTCGATCGTGTCCCCCTCACCCTGTCCCTCTCCCCATTGGGGAGAGGGGACCTGCATTCTAGGCTGCCGCAAGACCGGACAGCCCTGCTCTAGGGCAAAGGAACGGGAGAGGTCGATGGCGGAAGAAGCGGCGCGATCGCGGCTCGGGCGGGGGCTCGCGGCGCTGATCGGCGACGTCGGCGAGGAGAGCGCCGTGCTCGATCGGGCGCGCGGTCAGCGCCGCGTGCCGATCGAATTCCTGCGGCCCAATCCGCGCAACCCGCGGCAAACCTATTCCGAGGTCGAGCTCGACGAGCTTGCGGCCTCGATCCGCGAGCGCGGTATCATCCAGCCGATCGTCGTGCGCACGTTGCGCGGCTCCGCCGACCATTTCGAGATCATCGCCGGCGAGCGGCGCTGGCGCGCGGCGCAGCGCGCCGGCATGCACGACGTGCCGGTCCTGTTGTTCGAGGCGAGCGATCGCGAGGCGCTCGAGCTTGCCATCGTCGAAAACGTGCAGCGCACCGACCTCAATCCGCTCGAAGAGGCGATGGGATATCAGGCGCTCGAGGAATTCGGACACAACCAGGAGGATATTGCGCGGCTGATCGGCAAGAGCCGCAGCCACGTCGCCAACACGCTGCGGCTGCTGAAACTGCCGGAGGCCGTGAAGGCATATCTGCGCGAAGGCAAGCTTTCCGCGGGGCACGCGCGCGCTCTGCTCGGGCAGCCCGATCCGGAGAAAATGGCTCGCGTGATCGTCGAGCAGGGCCTCAACGTGCGTGCGGTCGAGGCGATTGCGCAGGAACGCGCAACGAGGCCCGCCAAGCGCCGGCCGCGGCTCGAAAAGGACGCGAACACGTCCGCGCTGGAGAAGCGATTGTCCGACGCACTCGGGCTCACGACGACCATCGAGCCGCGCGGGCAGGGCGGGGAGCTGAAGATCCGCTACCGCAGCCTCGAACAGCTCGACGAAGTGGTCCGCCGACTGGAGCGCGGCTGACATCGTCCTTCGAGGCTCGTTGCGCTCGCTCTTCAGGAGGATGTCCGCCTGGCAGCCCCTGCAATGGTCAACAGCGCGCGGCTTGCGACCGGGTCGGAGAGGGCCCCGGCCGGACCGCTGAGCTGCCGGGAATACAGGCCGGCTCGCGCAAGCTCCGCCATCGCCCGTTCGAGCCGCGCCGCGGTCCAGTTCTCCAGTGCTGCCTGAACGGCGGGCTGGCGGCGGAACTGCGCTTTCGTGGTGATGCGATCGACCGCCTCCGTGATCGGCGTTCCGGATTCGATCGCAAGCCGGGCGCGGTGCAGCTGGCTCAATTGCATCAAGGCGGCGGTGACGATGCGGCTCGGCGCAACGCCGGATTGGCGCGCGCGGGCGAATTCCTTGTCGACCTCGTCGGCCTTGCCGGCGAATGCCGCATCGACGACGCCGTCGAGCGCCAGGGCGGAGGCATCGGCGACCACCGCCAGCACGTCATCGAGCTCGACCCGACCGTTGCCTTGCGCATAGAGCGCGAGCTTGCGGATCTCGCTCAGCGATGCGCGGCGGTCGCTGCCCAAGAGCGACACCAGGGTGGCGCGCGCTTCCGGCGCAATCGTCAGGCCGGCGGCGCGCATTTCTTCGTCGACCAGGCGCACGAGGTCGCGCTCGCCGTCGGCGTAGCAGGCGATCACCGCAACATTGCGCGCCCGCTCGCAGACGGTGCGCAGGGCCGCGCCGCGCCGCAGATCCGCGGCCTCGATCACGACGCGGCAATCGGGAAGCGGCGCGTCGATCAGCGGCTCCACGGCACGAACGAGATCGCGGCTGCCGGCCTTGACCCAGATCGCGCGCTTGCCGCCGAACAGCGGGATCGTGCCGGCCTCGTCGACGAGCCGCGCGGGATCCGACGCGAGCTCGTCGCCTTCGAGCCGGACCAGGCGGAATGGGTCGTTCAGGTCATCGATCGTCGCACGCAGAATCGACTGGACGCGCTCGGATACGAGGCCGGCATCGGGGCCGAACACGAGTGCGATCGGCTGCGCGGGCTTCGGCTTGGCGAGGTATGCCTCGATCGCCGCTCGATGCAGCGCCACCATGCGGCTTGCGCTCAGGTCCCCGCGACCAGGTAGGAGGCAAGACGCGCGCGGATCTGGTCGGCGATCACCTTGGCGGCGCGATCCTCGGCATCGCGTTGGGCGCGCGAACGGGCGAAGCGCTGCTGCTGGCCGGGAATGTCGGAGCTCACGCGGGCGAATGCGGTGGCATTGATCACCGGCCTGCCGGTCGCAAGCTCGGTCAGCGTATATTTGACATCGATACCGCTGACCTCCGCCTCGGTGCGGCCGGTCTGCGGGTCGACGATGATCGCCGAGCGTGATGTCGTCATCCGCACGTAGAGCCGATGGGTCGGTGCGATGCTGCTCTCGCCGCCGGTCAGGTCGAACAGCAAAGCGTTGCGCAGCTCGACCGCGATGCGGGCATCGATCGAGCCGCGGGAGGCATCGATCTGCTGCACGTCGATCGCGGCGAGCGCGTTGCCGAGCGTCGGGGTGCCGCTGAGCGGCTGCTGCCCATAGAGCGGCTGGAAGCACGCGGCGAGCAGGCCGGTGCTGCCGATGGCGAGCGCCGCGCGAATGAGGCGGCCGAGCCCCGTCCTCTGGTCAGGCGACCACATTGACGATTCTCTGCGGGACAACGATGACTTTTTTGGGGGGCTTGCCGGCAAGCGCCCGCCGGACCGCCTCGAGCTCCAGCACTGCGGCCTCGATATCCGGGGTCCCGGCGTCGCGAGCCACGGTGACATCGGCCCGCTTCCGGCCGTTCACCTGTACGGGCAACGTGACGGTGTCTTCGACCAGCAGAGTTTGGTCGAGCACCGGCCAGGGCGTCTCCGCAACCAGCGAGGTATGTCCCAGCGCGGCCCAGCATTCCTCGGCCAAATGCGGCATCATCGGGGCGAACATTTGCACCAGCATTTCGCCCGCTTCCCGCAGCGCGGCCCGTTCCGTGGGGCCGGCGCCGCCTTCGCCTGCCGCCGCGCGCAGCGCCAGTTCCAACGAATTTGCCTGCGAGTAGATGAACGCGACCGCGGTGTTGAACCGCAGGTCGGCGATGGCGCGGGTGACCTTGTCGAGGGTCTTGTGGGTGCTCCGGCGGATGGCGAGCGCGCCGGCATCGTCGCCCGGACCCGCCGGCGCGGCCGTGGCCTCGGCGATATCGCCGACCAGCCGCCACAGCCGCTGTGCGAACCGGCCGGCGCCCTGCACGCCCTCCTCGGTCCAGATCACGTCCCGGTCGGGCGGGGAATCCGACAACATGAACCAGCGCGCCGTGTCGGCCCCGAACGTGCCGATGATGTCGTCCGGGTCGACCGTGTTGCGCCTGGACTTCGACATCTTCTCGATCGGACCGATCTCGACGGGCTCGCCGGTCGCGGACAAAAACGCGCGTCGGCTGTCGCCCTCGGCCTTGACGTCGACATCCGCCGGCTCCGCATAGGTCCCGTCGGCCTTGCGGTAGGTCTCATGCACCACCATGCCCTGGGTGAAGAGACCGGCGAACGGCTCATCGAGGTCTATGTGGCCGGTTCGGCGCATCGCCCGCGTAAAGAACCGGCTGTAGAGCAGGTGCAGGATCGCGTGCTCGATCCCGCCGATATATTGGTCGACCGGCATCCAGCGATCCGCGACTGGCGGATTGGTCGGCGCGGTTGCGAGCCACGGATCGGTGAAGCGGGCGAAATACCACGAGGAATCGACGAACGTGTCCATCGTGTCGGTCTCGCGCCGGGCCGGCCCGCCGCAGGACGGGCAGGCGACGTATTTCCAGGTCGGGTGCCGGTCGAGCGGATTGCCGGGTTTTTCGAAATCGACGTCCTCGGGCAGCTTCACCGGAAGCTCGGCATCGGGCACCGGCACGACGCCGCAGCGCTCGCAATGGATCACGGGGATCGGGCACCCCCAGTAGCGCTGCCGCGAGATGCCCCAGTCGCGCAGCCGGTATTGGACTTCCCTCGTGCCGACAGGCCGGCCGTCCCACAACTCGCCTTCGAGCCGGCGCGCGACCTCCTCCTTGGCCTCCGCGACGCGCAATCCATTGAGGAAATCCGAATTGATCAGGAAGCCGTCGCCGTCATAGGCCGTGTCGGCGATGCGGAAAGTCATCGGATCCTGGCCGTCCGGGCAAACCACTGGAATCACCGGCAGCCCGTATTTTCTCACGAAATCGAGATCGCGCTGGTCGTGCGCTGGCGTGCCGAAGATCGCGCCGGTGCCGTATTCCATCAGGATGAAATTCGCGACATAGACTGGAAGCCGGCGATCGGCATCGAACGGGTGGATCGCCTCGATGCCGGTGTCGAAACCCAGCTTTTCCGCGGTCTCGATCAGCGCTTCAGCGGTGCCGGTGCGCCGGCATTCCGCGATGAAGCTCGCGAGCGCAGGTTTTTTCTCGGCGGCTGCGGCGGCCAGCGGATGTTCCGGCGAAATCGCCATGAAGGTCGCGCCGAACAGGGTGTCGTGGCGCGTCGTGAAGATTTCAAGCTCGCGCTCGCGATTTGGAGTCGTTCCCGGATCGAGCGCGAAGCGGATGCGCAATCCCTCCGAACGGCCGATCCAGTTCTCCTGCATCAGACGCACCTTCTCGGGCCAGCGGCCGAGCTTGTCGAGCGCGGCCAACAGCTCGTCCGAGAACGCGGTGATCTTGAAGAACCATTGCGTAAGCTCGCGCTGCTCGACCACTGCGCCCGAACGCCAGCCGCGGCCGTCGATGACCTGCTCGTTGGCGAGCACGGTCTGATCGACCGGATCCCAATTGACCTTCGACTGCTTGCGCTCGACGAGCCCCGCGCGCAGGAAATCGAGGAACATCTTCTGCTGGTGCTTGTAATAGCCGGGGTCGCAGGTCGCGAGCTCGCGCGTCCAGTCGAGCGACAAGCCCATCGACTTCAGCTGTCCGCGCATCGCATCGATATTGGCGTAGGTCCACTGCCGCGGATGCACCTTGTTGGCCATCGCGGCGTTCTCGGCCGGCATGCCGAACGCATCCCAGCCCATCGGGTGCAGCACGTTGAATCCGCGCGCGCGCATGTAGCGGGCGACCACGTCGCCCATGGTGTAATTGCGCACGTGCCCCATGTGGATGCGGCCCGACGGATAGGGAAACATTTCCAGCACATAGTATTTGGGGCGCGGATCGTCGTTCGGGGTACGGAAAATCCCCCGCTCGTTCCATATCTTCTGCCAGCGCGGCTCGGCCTCGCGGGCGTTGTAACGCTCCGTCGTCATCGCTCTGATGAAATCCGGGGTCGCGAAAATCGCCGGACTAGGCCACGAAAGCCGGCGCGGGGTCAACCGGCCAAGACGGCGTCACCTGCGGCAACCGGGCGCCATCGGACGGCTCGTAGCGACGGCGGCGCCTGGAGCGATCGAATGCTAGGCTGGGGCGTTGAGAATCCATGGGCGACGCTGCCGATCCTCGTCTCGATGCTGCGCACCCCGCCGCCGTGGCTCTTGCGAACGTGCGGCGGGACATCGAGGCGGCGTGCCGAAGCGCCGGGCGCGACCCGGCCTCTGTGACGCTCGTTGCCATCACCAAGACGTTTCCGGCCGACGTCATCGAGCCGGTGATCGCCGCGGGCCAATCCGTGTTCGGCGAGAACCGCGTGCAGGAGGCCAAGACCAAATGGCCGCCGCTCGCCGCGCGCCATTCCGGCATCGAGCTGCATCTCGTCGGCCCCTTGCAGTCGAACAAGGCGAAGGACGCGGTGGCGCTGTTCGATTGCATCCACACCGTCGACCGGCCTTCGATTTGCGCGGCGCTGGCGAAAGAGATCGACAAGCAAGGAAAGCGGCCGCGGCTTCTCGCCGAGATCAACACCGGTGCCGAGCCGCAGAAGGCCGGGGTCTTGCCCGAGGCTGCGGACGATTTCATCCGGAGCTGCCGTGCCGACTACGGGCTTGCGATCGACGGGCTGATGTGCCTGCCGCCGTTCAACGAAGCGCCGGCGCCACACTTTGCGCTGCTGCGAAAGATCGCCGCCCGCAACGGGCTCGCGCTCCTATCCATGGGGATGAGCGCCGACTTTGCACTCGCGATCGAGTTCGGCGCGACCCATGTGCGGGTCGGCACCGCAATCTTCGGCGCGCGCGGGAAATGAATCGATCGGCAGTGTGCATGGATTGCCGGGTCAAGCCCGGCAATGACGAAGCAATGTTTCGCGGGCATTCACCCGATCACGATCCGGGTCCTTGGGCCGAGCCTCGCAAGCAGCCGGCGCAAGCTCGCCGGCGCGAGCGCGACGCAGCCGGCAGTCGGGCGAAATCCCGACCGCGCGAGATGCACGAACACGGCACTGCCGCGTCCGGCGATGCGCGGCCGCGTATTGTGATCGAGCTCGATCAGGAAATCATAGAGATGATCCTCGCGCCACAGCCGGTCGGCGTTGCTGCGCGGTGAGCGATGGACCGGTCGATTGTAGCGGCGGTCGGCCGGATCCTCGCACCACGCGTCGGTCGGGCGGATGCGGCGCACGGGCAGCAGCGTACGGGGCCGAAGCGCGCGGTCCGAGCGCCACCACAGGCGCAGCAGCCGGAATGCGCCGCGCGGGGTGGCGCGGTCGGCTTCGCGCTTGTCCGCCCGGATGCCGCACGCCCCGAGCGCGACCGGCAGGTGAACATTGCCGGTGGAGAGCCAGCCCTCCGCCGGCCGGCCCGGGCGGGCACGGACGCGAATTTGTCGCAATGTGCGCCGTGCCGGCGAGATTTCGCCTGCGAAAACCCGTTTGCGTCGCATGGATTCTCCGGCCTGCCGCAAGGGCGTCGCCGTGCTTGCGCTTTTTCCCGCGATCGGTCTACTTCGAGCCGTGTCGCCCGGCAGTACAGCCGGCGATCGGTGCGCGGGGCGTGATCATGGCCAATTCCTCCAAAATTCTCGTGGTCGATGACGATGCCGACATGCGGGACGCGCTGGTCGAACAATTGGCGTTGCACGAGGAATTCGAGGCCGTAGCGGCCGAGACCGGCAGCCAAGCCGTGCAATCCGCCAAGGCCGGCGAGATCGACCTCGTCATCATGGACGTAGGCCTGCCCGACATCGACGGCCGTGAGGCGGTGCGCATGTTGCGCAAGAACGGCTTCAAGGCGCCGGTCATCATGTTGACCGGGCACGATACGGACTCCGACACGATCCTCGGATTGGAATCGGGTGCGAACGACTACGTCGCAAAGCCCTTCCGCTTCGCGGTGCTGCTCGCCCGCATCCGCGCCCAGCTGCGCCAGCACGAAGCCAGCGAAGACGCGGTCTTCACCATCGGCCCCTACACGTTCCGGCCGAGCTCGAAGCTCCTGGTCAATCCCAAGGGCAACAAGGTGCGGCTCACCGAAAAAGAGACCGCGATCCTGCGCTACCTCTATCGCGCCGGCCGCCGCCCGATCTCGCGCGAGATCCTGCTGCAGGAAGTGTGGGGCTACAATTCCGGCGTCACGACCCACACGCTCGAGACTCACATCTATCGGCTGCGCCAGAAGGTCGAGCAGGACGCGTCCAATCCCGCGATCCTCGTGACGGAGGCGGGCGGCTACAAGCTGATGCCGTGAGCGCCGCATGACGGTCGAGGACGATGTGCGCTTCTTCGAGCAGGTGCCGGGCCTCGCCCTGCTCGGCCGCGAGCCGTTGCGCATCCTGGCGATCGGCGCGGAGAGCCGCTACGTCCACGGCGGCGATGTCCTGTTCCGCAGCGGCGACGTCGCGGATGCCGCCTATGTGGTGCAGGAGGGCTCGTTCAGGCTGGCACCGGACGGCAAGGGCGATGCCGGCGTGACGGTCGGGCGCGGCGCGCTGGTGGGCGAAATGGCGCTCATCACACAAGCCACGCGGCCGGTGACCGCGACCGCGTGCGAGCCATCGACCGTGCTGCGCATTCCGCGCACGCTGTTTCTCAAAATGCTGGAAGGCTATCCGGACGCGGCGCGGCGGCTGCGCGACGGGATCCTGGCGCGCACCGAGCAGACGACCCGGGAACTGCGCAAGCTGCGCGGCAAGCTCGGCGGCGTCGACAGCGGCAAGTGACGGCCGCAGGCCGTCATCCCGGACGCCGAGCGTAGCGAGGCGATCCGGGATTCCGGGTATCTACGACTGGCACGTTTTCCGAGGAAAATCCGGAAAACGAGTGGGCGGTTAGCGGAAAAGCGGCGCTCGTGCCTTACTCTGGCGGCCCGGCTTGCGGTGTGGGCGGTGAAGGAGGCGCTGGAGGTGTGGCACTGTCCCGCGGCATCCGATTGGTCTGGGCGGTGACATCGCGCACAAATTCCTCAGTTGCGCGCGAAAGCGTCTCGACGTCACCCTGTGACACCGCCACCAGGTTCGCAAACACCTTGCTCAGGGTAGCCATTGCAAGCCTCATCTAGGGGGTTCGAGTAGACGTTTGCAAGCGCCACAAAGAAGGGTAGCAGATAACGTATGAGTTGTCTTCTTTCGTCTGCCGTTTGACCGAATACCTGTGTAACTCTGGCCTCAACGTTGATGACGCCGACCGCGCCGGCGCGTCCGGGCATCTGAATACTCCCGAAACTCCGGAATGCGCTTTGCCGAAAATAGGTATTGACCTCCGTTCGAACCTGTTCGGGAACTCCTGGTGCAAAAGCGATCTGCCACGTGTCGTCAATGGCGGCAGATCTGTCGAGGAACGCTATCGGAGCGCCTGGCAGCGCCGTATTTAGGTCGTTCGAGATCGGAAGGACAATATCAGGTTGTGGCCCCTGAACTTCATAGGTAATCAGCTCCAGGCATTGTGTAGTTCTTGCCCTAGTCCCTGCATCGACGAACCGCAGCCGCTGCCGCAATTGATCGTCGCAATCGCGCTTAAGCATCAGGTTTGCGCGAATCCCTTTCATGTCTCCTTCATCACGGTGATAGCTCTTGAATCACTGCGGCAATTGAGACAAGGATTGCCTGCACCGTTGCAGACCTGTTGACTGCTGTCACCGATCCGACCGCCGCGACTGTCAGCGCCACCTGCTCAAGATAGGCCATATGGAAGCGCGTTGACTGATTTTCTCGCGCGGCTTCGGCTTTTGCCCGGTAGTGACGGTACCCGTAGAAGAAGTAGTCACTCACAGCTTCGGCAGGGCCATAGCCGTGATTGCGGCGTTTCACACTCGCCACGATTTGCCCAATCGCGACCAAGAGGCCCACGAGCAACACGACGGCGGTGACGGCAGCAAACCATGAGGCGAAATAGCTCAGCAGTAGCAACGCCTTATTTGCGGTAGGATCCAGTGCTTTTACGTCGCCGATAAAAGCGGTGAAGCCACCGCCCAGAACCCAAAGCATGTTCTTGACCCGCGGCGAATCCTTGAACTCAACATCAGCTGTATCTCCCCTCCAGCCATCGAAGCCGTAGAAGACTCCGAGTCCGAGGCCAACCAGGGCGCCTAAGGCATAGGCGGGGTTCGCCCACGCCGATGTGGCGATCGTTTCGATCATCGGAGCTTCCCGCTTCTATCGGCCTCATCCGTTTCGAGTGTCGGCGACGCCCCGCAAGACAATCGTACTAGTTTAGAACTGAACCGAAAAGGAATCTACCTTAAATTGATTCGAACCGGCTGCCGAGAAACGCGGGCACCGTTAGAATTCGACCGCGGCCACCACCGGAACATGGTCCGAAGGGCGCGACCAGGAGCGCGCGTGCTTGGCGACCGTCATCGCACGCACGCGGTCGCCGAGCTCCGGCTTGACCCAGATGTGATCGAGGCGGCGGCCCTTGTCGGCCGCGGCCCAATCCGGCGAGCGATAGCTCCACCAGGTGTAGAGCTTGGCCGGCTCGGGAACGAAGTTGCGCATCACGTCGATCCAGCTTCCCGCTGCCTGCATGGCATCGAGCTTCTCGCATTCGATCGGCGTGTGCGAGACGACGCGGAGCAGCTGCTTGTGGCTCCAGACGTCGTGCTCGCGCGGCGCGACGTTGAGATCGCCGACGAGGATCGCGCGCGGATGCGAGGCGGCGGCAAGCGCCGCACAAGCCCGCATCTCGTCGAGGAATGCCAGCTTGTGAAAAAATTTGGGATTGACCTCGGGATCGGGCTCGTCGCCGCCGGCCGGCACGTAGAAATTATGCACGGTGACCGGATCGCGCAGGCCCGCGCGCTCGCCGAGCACGACCGCGACGTGCCGGCAATCGCTCCTCCCGCAAAAATCCTGGAAATTCGTTTGCTCGAACGGCAGCCGCGAGAGCACGGCAACGCCGTGATAACCCTTCTGGCCGTTCAGCGCCGCGTGTTCGTAACCCAGCCGCGTGAAGCGCTTGAGCGGAAATTTCTGATCCGGACATTTGGTTTCTTGCAGGCAGAGCACGTCCGGCCGGAAGGCGTTGATGAATTTGGCGACCTGCCGGAAGCGCAGCCGCACCGAGTTGATGTTCCAGGTCGCAACGGTGATCTGCATTTGGGAATCGGGCCGGTTCGTCCGGGGCGCCGCTTCTATGCGGCGCCGGCGCGGCCTATTGGAGCATGCGCTCGTAGTTGATCGTGAATAGGCTCGGATCGGGACGCGTCTTGGTGTCGAGATTATAAACCGCGACCGTGGTGTCGTAACCCTGCGGGTCGGTAATGGTCCACTGCCGCAGCCGATAATCCTTGGCGCCGAACATCAACATCAACCGATGACTGCTGCCGATCAAATGGCGCTCCTCGATGACGAGCGTCACGAACAGATCATCCGCATAGGCCGCGATCAGATCGGTGTCTTTCAAAAGATCGAGGCGGTCGGCGAGCAGGAAGCGCAGCGGCGTTTGCGAGAGCAGGTAGAGGTCCTGCGTCGCGAGCTTGCGGTCGCGAACGGCCAACGATTGCCCATCCGAGATCAGCTCGACCGGGCTCGGCGGATCGTACTCGAACCGGATACGGCCGGGCTTCTGCAGGTAGAACTTGCCCGCGCTGCGGCCGCCGTCGGGCCCGACCTGGACGAAATCGCCGATCAGGGACTGCACGCTGGTCAGATAGGCATTCACGCGCTCGATCATCACCCGCTGTTTGGCATCGAAGGCGACGCCGTTCGGCCCGATGATGGCGGCGGGCGCTGCAGGTGCTGCGGCGGCCTGAGCGGTGACGACGGGTACCGGGTTTTGCGGCTTGGCGGCGGTCGCCGTCGTCCCGCGGTTCGGCGCCGCCGTCGCGCTGAGCGCAGGCCGCGCCGTGTCTGCGCCCGGCACAGGCATCGGCGGCCGCGGTGCGGTTTCGGCTGAAGCAGCAAGCCCCGTCTTGGGGAGTGGCGCGGGTCGCGGCACCGGAACGCTCTCGGATCGCGCCAAGTCGGCGAAACCGATCAGCGCGACGGCGATCCCGAGCGCGAGGCTTGCGTTGCGCATAGGCATCTCCCACGGGGGCAGGCCCCGCGACAAGCGGGTTAGCGGCAGCGTGTGGCGATTTCGCGACTCGTCCCCGGCTATTCAATAGCGGCCGTCGCCGTCCTCGCCAACCAGGATTTCCCGTTTCCCCGCGTGGTTGGCGGCGCCGACCACACCCTCTTCCTCCATCCGCTCCATGATCGAAGCGGCGCGATTGTAGCCGATTTGCAGCCGGCGCTGAATGTAGCTCGTCGACGCCTTGCGGTCGCGCAGCACGATCTGCACCGCTTGTTGATAAAGATCGCTGCCCTCGCCGCCCATGGCGGTCGAATCGAACACCGCCCCGTCTTCCTCTTCGAGCTCGTCGCTGGCGGTGACTGCTTCGAGGTATTGCGGCGCGCCCTGGCTTTTGAGGTGACGGACCACCTTCTCGACTTCCTCGTCCGACACGAACGGGCCGTGCACGCGGCTGATGCGGCCGCCGCCGGCCATGTAGAGCATGTCGCCCTGGCCGAGCAGTTGCTCGGCGCCCTGCTCGCCCAGAATGGTGCGGCTGTCGATCTTCGAGGTGACCTGGAACGAGATCCGGGTTGGAAAGTTCGCCTTGATCGTGCCGGTAATCACGTCGACGGAGGGCCGCTGCGTCGCGAGAATCACGTGGATGCCCGCGGCGCGCGCCATCTGGGCCAGGCGCTGGATCGCCCCCTCGATGTCCTTGCCGGCGACCATCATCAGGTCGGCCATCTCGTCGACGATCACGACCACATAGGGCAAGGGTTCGAGCTCGAGCGTCTCCTTCTCGTAGATCGCATCGCCGGTTTCGCGGTCGTAACCGGTGTGCACGGTGCGGGTCAGGGTCTCGCCGCGGGCGATCGCCTCGGCGACGCGCGCGTTGTACCCTTCGATATTGCGCACGCCGAGCTTCGAGATCTTCTTGTAGCGGTCCTCCATCTCCCGCACCGCCCATTTGAGCGCGACCACCGCCTTCTTGGGATCGGTCACGACCGGCGTAAGCAGATGCGGGATGCCGTCGTAGACGGACAGTTCCAGCATTTTCGGATCGACCATGATCAGCCGGCATTCTTCGGGGCGCAGCCGATAGACCAGGCTGAGGATCATGGTGTTGATGGCGACGGACTTGCCCGAGCCGGTGGTGCCGGCGATCAACAGATGCGGCATGCGGGCGAGCTCGACGATGACCGGCTCGCCCCCGATGGTCTTGCCGAGACAGAGCGGGAGCTTGAAGCCGCTGGTCTCGTAATCCTCGCTTGCCAGCAGCTCGCGCAGGTAGACCTTTTCGCGCCTCGGGTTGGGCAGCTCGATCCCGATCGCGTTGCGGCCGGGCACGACCGCGACCCGCGTGGAGAGCGCGCTCATCGAGCGCGCGATGTCGTCCGACAGCCCGATCACCCGCGAGGACTTGATCCCGGGCGCCGGCTCGAGCTCGTAAAGCGTCACCACCGGGCCGGGATGCGCATTGATGATCTCGCCGCGCACGCCGAAATCCGCGAGCACGCTTTCGAGCGCAGTGGCGTTCTCCTGGATGGCTTCGACGCTCAACGTGGCGCGTTCGGTCGATTTGGGCGCGGTGAGCAGCGAAAGCGAAGGCAGCTCGAAGCCGCCCCGCGCTCGCTTGGGGCTCGGCCGCGGCGCTGCACGCCTGCGCTTGCGCGCCGGCGCAGTCGGCCCATCCTCGTCCTCCTCCGTGTCCTCCTCGATATCATCATCCTCGCTTGCGGCAGCCGGTTCGATGCGCAATTTGGGCACGGCCGATGCGGGCCGCGGTTCCGCCGACCGGAACAAGCGAGCGAGGCGCGCGCGCAGACTGAGCCATCCGTGATGGAGGAAGCCGAGCGAAACGAAGCCGCGCTCGCGTGCGGCGTCCGGATCGTCCGCTGCGTCGGCTTCGCCCGGCGCCTCGCGTTCGATTCGGTCGCGCCAGCCGAGCCCCATGCTGAACGCGAGCGCGGCCAGGGCGGTCAACCCGGTCGCGCCCGCAATGGCGATTCGCAGCGCGCCCGAAAGCGGCGCATGCGTCAGCATCGCCGGAATGCGCAGCAAGGCATCGCCGAGGACCCCGCCCAATCCGGTCGGCAACGGCCAGGCCCGGGTGGCCGGCAGCGCCGAAGCGAACGCGGTCGCCATGACGGCGCCGGCGATCCACAAGACGAGCCGAAGCCACTCGCGATCGAGCGAGCGGTGGGTCAGCAGCCGCCAACCCCACACCGCGATCGGCAGAACGAGCGCGATCGAGGCAAGCCCGATCAGCTGCATCATCAGATCGGCTGCGATCGCACCGGGAAATCCCAGAAAATTGCGGACCGGCGCCGCCGTCGCATGGCTGAGCGAGGGGTCCTGGACCGACCAGCTCGCCAGCGCGATGCCGGCCGCGGCGGCGAGCGCCAGCAGGCTGATGCCGCCGATCTCCCGGATACGGCGATGGATCGCGCCGCGAAGCTCCTCGGGCAGCAATTCCTCGGCCGAAAAACCCGTTCGGACAATCGGCATGCCTTTTCCCGTCCCCGCTCCCGTCCAGTCCCACTGCGCCGGCGCGCGCCCGCCCCGTCCGTGCTCAGCCCAGCGCGGCAACAAGGCGATGCAGCGCCTCGGCCGCGGTTTCCCGATCCTGCACCAGCGCCACGCGGATATACCCGGTGCCGGGATTGCGGCCCGCGGATTCCCGGGCGATATAGCTTCCCGGCAGCACGCGCAGCCCGGCCTCGCGCCACAGACGAACTGCGACCGCCTCGCTGTCCCCATGGGCCTTCACGTCGAGCCAAAGAAAGAAGCCGCCGCCCGGTCGGCGATAGCCGTAGCGATTGCCGAGGATCTGGTCGGCGAGATCGAATTTCTCCGCGTAGAGCCGCCGGTTGGCCTCGACGTGACTCTCGTCCGCATAGGCGGCGATCGCCACTTCCTGCGCCGGGACCGGCACCTGCGGGGCCGCAACGTTGCGCAGATCCAGAAAGCTTGCGAGGAACGCCGGGTCACCTGCCGCGAAACCGACGCGCAGCCCGGGCAAATTCGAGCGCTTCGAGAGCGAGTGGAAGACGACGACGTTGGCGAAATCGCCGCGCGCGGCTTCGAGCATGCCGGGCGGCGGCTGCCGCGTGTAGATCTCGCCATAGCATTCGTCTACGAACATCAGAAAACCGAAACGTTTCGCTAGGCTGGCGAGTCTCTCGAGATAAGTTCGATCGGCTACTGAACCCTGCGGATTGGCCGGGGAGGCGAGATAGAATGCGACAGTGCGGGCCAGGAGCTCGTCGGAGAGCGAATCGAGATCCGGCAGGAAGCCGGTCTCCGCCGTCGCATCGAGAAACACCGGCTCGCAGTCCGCCGCGAGCGCGCCGGCCGCATAGGCGGCGTAGAACGGATTGGGGATCAGCATCGCCGGATTGTTGCGCGGCACCCGGCGCTTCGCCGCAATGGCGGCGAGAAAGAGTCCCTCGCGCGTGCCGCTGAGCACGAGGACGTGGCGTTCCGGATCGATGCGCTCGAGCCGATAGCGCCGCGTGAGCCATTCTGCGACGGCGCCGCGGAAGCGTTCGGTGCCTTTGCCGGCCGGATAGCGGCCGAATTCGGCAAGGTGCGCCGCGATCACTGGGCCGACGAAGCCTGGAAACGCATGTTGCGGCTCGCCGACCGCGAGATTGATCGGGCTCTTGCCGGGCTCGATATCGGCCAAAAGCTCGCCGAGGCGGACGAACGGGGAGCGCCCGTCGGCCTTGCGGCTTGCCGTTCCTCGGGATTGCGTTTCGGCTTTGATGACAGACATGCGCACGACATTATCCCCGCCGCAGCGTTCGACCATAGAGGCGGCGAGTTAAGACCCGATAAACCATCCGGCATCAAAGCGGGAAATGGATAGGATCGCGGCGTCGGCGGGGTGGTCCGGCTTCGCCCGGGGTCGTTGGATCGGGTATGATGGCGCCGAGGCGGGGGTGCCATGGCCAAGATTTCCGAGTGCCTGAGCAAGGCTGCCGAATTCGAGTCGCGTGCCGCGATCGCGACCGACTGGCAATTGAAGGCGACGTTCAAGGATTTGGCGCGGTTCTACCGGCAGATGGCCATGTATCTGCAGCAGGCCGAGCAATCGAAACCCAAGCAGGCGTGATCGCCGCGCTCGGAGGAATCGGGCACGCCTTCGCCGCCCCTTAACCGGCATTCGCGCGCTCTGCGCGTGCGCGCCGCATTCTTCTCCCTCCCCCGCTTGGGGGGAGCGATGGGGAGGGGGCCGGGTGTTCTCGTCTACGCCTTCGGTTCTTCCCCGACGATAGCGCGGAACAGGGCTTCCCGTTCGTCCGGCCGAAGCTCGTCGAGCCCCTGCGACATCAGCTTGGCGACGAGCTCGGTGAGCTGCGGGTCCTTCGCCTTCAAGACTTCGTCCGAGAGCCATTGCGGTAGGTTTTCTCCGCGCTTCGGGCTTCTGCCGAGCTCTTTCAGACGCCGCGCGATGCGGTCCCAGATCCCTTTCGATTCCGCCGTCATGGGTCTGTCCTCTGCGGACTTATTTGGAGATCGGCCGAGGAGTTCCAAGGTACCAATGGAGAGAGGCCCCGGCTCTTAAGCCGGGGCCTCTCGACGAGAGGGGCGGTGCCGGGATCCGCCCCTGTCGCGTCGCGGGAAACCTACTGCACGACTTCGCCGTGCAGCGTGAGGTCGAGGCCTTCGCGTTCGATGTCGGCGCCGGCGCGCAGGCCGATGGCGAAATCGAGCACCTTGAGGATGATCAACGAGACGACGGCGTCATACACGAAGACGATGACGATGCCTTCGATCTGGTTGAACACCTGGGCGGCGTTGCCCTCGATCAGGCCGGCGGTGCCGCCGTATTGCTCGATCGCGAACACGCCGGTGAGCAACGCGCCGACCGCGCCGCCGACCGCGTGCACGCCGAACGCATCGAGCGCGTCGTCATAGCCGAACATGTGCTTGAGGCCGGTGCAGCCCCAGTAGCAGAACACGCCCGCCGCGATGCCGATCAGGAGCGAGCCGACCGGGCCGACGAAGCCCGATGCCGGCGTGATCGCGACGAGGCCGGCGACCGCGCCGGTGCAGATGCCGATGACGGTCGGCTTGCCGCGCATCGCCCATTCCACGAACATCCAGGCGAGCGCCGCGGTCGCGGTCGCGATTTGCGTTACCGTCATCGCCATGCCGGCCTGCATGTTGGCGGCGACCGCCGAGCCGGCGTTGAAGCCGAACCAGCCGACCCACAGCAGCGAGGCGCCGATGAAGGTCAGCACCATGTTGTGGCCGGGCCCGGTGTCCTTGCGCTTGCCG
>JBKPDF010000072.1:0-50396 GCA_046727735.1 Pseudomonadota bacterium
GGCGGTTCGGCCGGCATAGATTTCTCCGAGACCGAACCCCGAACAGCAGCAGCAACCGCAGCGACATCTTCGGTCACGCGTTCGTCAATCTGCGGTCGGATCGAACGTTTGACCTTGCCGACCACCTCGGCGCGCAAGCGGTCTAGACCGGCCCGGTTGGTCGCCCGAGACTGCCAAGCTCCGGCTATCCGCTCGCGCGTTGCCTCGTCTTTCGCCATCTGCTCGACAACGCCGCGAACGATTTCAGGCGACACGCCGGCATCATCGGCCATCTCGCCCAGCAGTCGGTTTTCCTCTTGCAGTTCTTGGGCGAGCTGAAATCCCCTCTCGATCCCGGCCGCCTGCGCCGCCAGCTTCTCGCGCTCGACCAGGCCCTGCACGGACGCTTGCCAAATCTGCTCGCGGTAATCTAGCTGCGGCTGCGGATCGAGCCCTGGCGCGGCAGGAGGATTTTGCGCATCCCACTCGGCCAACAACTTGTCCAGCTCATCCACTTCGCCGCTCGGAGCCAATGGTTCCGAAGCGGGCTCCGATGCTATCTGCTCCGGGGCGGCGGGCTCCGCCGGAGCGTCTTCCGGGCGCAGAGCCTCGCCACCGTCGATCAATGGTTCCGTCATTTGCCCCTCTTCGGCTTATGCGCATAACCTTTCAAGTTGGCGATTGGATTGTATTTCTTGCCAACCACATCGGGGTTCGACATGCTCGCGACCACGCCCTTTATCTTGCGCGATCTAACGACCCGCGATTTGCTGATACCGGGTTTTTTCACGACTTTATCCCTTCCGTTCCGTCGCCCAGGAGTTGGGCCGCTCTGACGATGTCTCCTTCCCGCCGCTCACGGGCGAACCGCCGCGAAGCGTGTCGCGGGCAGCGCCTTTCGGAAGCGGCTTGCCGGCGGAGTCGAAAGAACCGCCGGGCGCGAATGTGCTTAGGTCTTTAGTGGACTGCTTCGGCGGGCTCTTGGGTGACCACCCAACCGCACCCTCGGTCGGCTGCACCCGCTTGCCGAAGCCGGGAACGGCGCGGTTGTTCGGGCCGAACGCCGGGTTAGTGTGCAGCTCGGTCTTCTCTTTGCTGCTCTGTGATTTGTCGTGTTTAGTCATTGCTGTTTTCCCTTTGCTCAACGCCAGCCCGGATCGAATCCGAACTGCTGGCGGATTTTGGCGGCGGTCTCAGCCGAATTGTAGGTGGCTTGTTTGTGAAACTCGGCGTTCGTCTGCTCGGCTCTGCGGGCTTCTTCCGCTTTGGCGGCTGCCAGTTGCGCCTCGAAAACCTCGCGCGGTAACACCTTTAGGCTTTCCGCGATCTGTTTAGTCTCGTCGGCAAGCAGCTTCTCGGCATCGGCATCGGTCAGATTGCGCGACTTGATAAGCTCATTCCATTCCTTTGATTTCGACACCTTTATTTCCTTTCATTGTTTGTGCGGGAGAGGATTCTCCCAGTTCTCAAGTTGGAAGAGGATGGCATCCGCGATGCCCGCATCCTCGCCGTGTCGCCGGTGCCCCGCGATGGCCCAATAAAAGAAGCCCGAGGCCCATGCGATTTCTTGCTGCGCCGCCCGCGCGGCGCCAAATAGTGTCGGACTGGCGTTCATAATCATCGCCCCCGCAGCCTCGTGGAAAGCGGGCTCGGCGGCATGCGCCGTGGCATCATGCGCGCGTTCCAGATGCGGTCGCCACGGGCGTGCAGAGCCTCCAGGGCCCTCTCCAAATACTCGGGCGAGAGCATGCTGTTAGTCAGCGCCGCACAGCCGCGCAAATATGGAGTGCAGTTGTCGTTGTCGCTCATTTGCGCAACATCGCCTTTAATGTCGCGACCTTTTCTGCCAGCGCCGGGTCGCTAATCGCATCGACGATCTGATCGATCACCAGCTCGTGCTGCGCGATCCGCCTCCGCTCCTCGCGCGCTGCTTGGTCGTTGTGCTGATACCAAACTTGGCCCGGCTGCAAGGTCGTCCCGGACATCGTTGACGTGTCAGTGGCTCGCATTCCCTCTTCTCCTGTCATTGAGTGTTCTCCTGTAATATCCGCATCGCTTCTGCGCGGTTTTCCAAAATCCACTGCCGGGCAATGTGGAAGCGCGCACCGGCGCCGCCGGCCTGTACCTCAGCCATAACGCCCAGCTCTTCAGCCATGAGCGGCGAAATGCTGGCGATCTCGGCTAGGATCTGTTCGGGATCAGTATCCTCTTCCTCCCGCATGCTCGCCTGCTCGGCCTCGTGAATGGCGGCGAGCTTCACGGCCGCGCTCAGGCTGATCTGCGGATCGGGGCTGCGCAGCAGCGACGACAGCGTTTGCTTGATTTCCTCAAGCCCGGCGATCGGCAGGTCCGCGGTGCCGGCCTTCTGCCGCGCGTGCAGCTCAAGCAGTCGAGTAACAGCGACCGAACGCGAGGCCCCGTGCGCGCTCTGCCGGTTATCGTAGCCGGCAATCTTCCCGGCACGGGTATTGGTGCAGCCGGAAGCCCGGGCAGCAGCAAACAAGATCTGCGGACCGGAGGCGCCCACCGAGGCGCCGACCATAGTCCACCAGTCCTCGCCCGGATCGGGCCAGGTGAAATTCTCTAGCATTGGATTGTCTCGTTAGTTAGGAGAGTAGGGCATACTTGCAGGTAGGCACGAGGCTGACATCCAACTTGCCCTTTCGTGGACGTCGCGGGAGCTTGAGCCCGCTGAGCTTCGCAATCTCGGCGAGCACATCGTGCTGCTCGTGGAACTCCGCCAGCAGCTGCAAGACCTTTCCGTGTAGCCACCCAGACCTGGCGGCGTTGGTCGCGAAACAATCGTGTAGGGTAGCTAGCGGGACCTTCACTCCCCTAGCCGCCCTGGCCACGTCACGTGCCACCACTGCGTCGATCGCGTGCACCGTGTTGGCGGCAGCAGCGTCGGCGGCACGCTTGGCGTCGATCGCAGGTAGATCGCCAACCGTCTCCCGGTAGGAGTAGGGGCGACGGTGCGCGAAGAGATCGATATCTACAACATCGGGCTTGTGGTAGCGGTTCGTCATCGGAAATCCGTCGGGAGCGACCCAACGCAAGTGCCCTCCCGCCTTCGACATGACGCGGCTGGCCCGCCGCAGCCACGCCTTCACAGCAGCCGCGCGCGGCAGCAGACGGGGCACGGCGGTAAACAGCAAATCACGCAAGTACAGGGCTTCCTTGAAATCGACGCCCGCGCTCAGCAGAGCGTCTGTCGCGCCGTGCTCGGTTATGTCGTAGCCCCAGGGCATAAGTACGGGTTTCGTCCATTGGCGCTCGAACCATGCGTGATCCAATATCGATCGCGCCAACACCCGCAAATCCGCGCCGTATTGCAGAACCGGCGCGCGGGCCGCTGCCGTCCGTTTAAGTTCCGGCAGTATGGCCTTGCCGGCTTCCGTATACAAATCTCGCGGACGATCGCGGGGTACAAGATTGACAAGCTCGCCGCCCTTCTCGTCCCGCGCAAGCAAACAGAAATGCTGCGGCCCGCTGGCGGTGAAATCGAGAAAGATGGGTAGACGCGCAACGTACCGGCCCGATGCAAATACGCTATTCAGCTGCGCCAGCTCCAAACAGGCGGCAAGGAACAAGAACGGCGACTTGACCCTCTCCTGCTCAAGCCGAGCAACCAACATCGGCCACTGCCGCGCATCAAGCACGGCGGCTGCCGCCCACGCCGCGAACTGCGCCACATGCCCCGCCCATTCGGCGTCGGTCACCTTTTCAACATAGGTCAACTCGCCTGCACGGCGATCGCCAAGCCGTCCCCAACAACTGACGACGTACTGCCGCAACCAGGGCAGCGCCTGTGCAGCACCGGCCTCGCCCACCTCCTCACCGTCGGCGAACAGAAAGAGGCTGCGCACGGCGGCATTGCCCTGAATGTTAAGCTGCGTCGCCGGGAAAATCCTGCCGCGAAAATCAAAGTATGACGGGCAGACAAAGCGACCCTGCGTCTGCATTTCGTCCGCCGTCGCTAGGTTGACCTCAAAAACGGACTTGTCACCCCAAAAGCCCGCGCCGCCGCGCTGCGGCAGTCCATCAAGCTTGCAGCCTTGGCCCCAGGCCCACCGAACAAACCTAAAAATCGGCACGTTGGTGCGGAATGGAACAGCCTGAAGATAATCCAACGCGTCCAGCGCGGGCCGCATCTGTTCGCCGTCGATCGCGTCCTGAAACTCCTGCGCAGTCGGAATGCCGCCACGCGACACCAGCGGTATGGAGCGATCCCAGAAACCGCCACAGCGAAAGGCAGTCCAGGGACGGGACGACCGTGGTGGCGTGACGTGTTGGTTGTCCCTCACTAGCTCGGCAAACGCGGCGGCAAATATCTCACGCCCCCTGGCGGTGACCTCGATCCGCCATTCGCGGTGCTTTCCTGCGCGAACGAGGCGCTTCTCGAAGAACCCAGGCAAGTGCTCCAGCAGCACCTGCACACCCCACCCGCCGGCGCGGGCGCGCGCCACGGGGCCCCAATTGTCTTGGTGATAGCCGCAAGCCGCGCCGCCCTTTCTGCCGGCCTTTCGTCGCGCCTGTAGCCCACCACGAACAGTGTCTGCGTCCCGCCGTATCTGCCGGGCCGCGACGGCGTCGAGCGCGTACAGGCCGGCAAAGTAGCACTCATTCTCTAGGGCATGGCCGATACGCCGGCAGACCGACCGAAGCGAGTAGGGATCAGCCCGGGTCTTGCGGGCGGCGTCGATCACAATAGCCCCGGTCAGGATTGCGCGAGAGATCTTTCCGTTGTCGCCGATCTTCTGCAGCTGCGTCCACAGGGCCCGATCGTAGGAGCCCCGAGGAACGTGGTTGGCGAGGGCCGCAGTGAGTGGCGGCATGCACACGCGCTGCAGCGCGAGACCCTGCGCCGTCGAGGCGTCGCCCTCAGTTTGGACCCATCGCTGCTCGGACCGAACCGCCCGCGCCAGGGCGATATCCCTGTCTCGACGTCGCATACCGGTCGCCTTCTCTCTAAGATGCGCCAATTAGAGCCGGCGGAAATACCCGACCCACTTCCGGCTCGTCAACCGGAAATCCGCCCCATCTCGGCGTTGGCTCGTTCGAGCAGCTCCTGGACCTTGACACTGCGGGCCGCCATATGGGCGCTCTGGCGCACGCGATACCCGGCAAGCCGACCCGCCGCCGCCACGTTCTCGGTGTGGACGAGCGCCGCCGCCAGCTTGGTCTGCCGCTTAGAGGCACCGCACGCCTGCCCGGCCGCAGCCCACCAGCCGGGACCCAAAGGCTGATAGACTTGGTCGGCGGCGTAGAGATCCATCTCGGTCGGCAGCCGCGGGTGCAGGATGGCGGCAAGCTCCCGCGTCACCCGGTGCTCGGCACCAAGCAGCTGCAGACCTATGAGCAGTTCGCGGACTTGCCGCTTGAGCCGATCACCCTCCCGGGTTGATACCGCCATATCGATAGTGTCACCCTGCGCCGAGTTATCTGACGAGTTATGTGACAAGTTACTATTTCCTGTGTTTGGCCCGTGTTTGGTATTCGTCGGGGCCGGTTTCATATTCGAACGGTGTCGAAAGAGTACTGAAACGGGTGCAAAAATAGCCCCAACCAGTACGGAAGTGTCGAACTCCCTACTAGGATTTGTTACGCTTCCGAAACGAACGTACTAGGTATTGGGACCCCCTCAGTCTGCTAACTGGTGGCGATCGGCGTCAGCTAACAACCAAATACGGCCGAGTACTAAGACGGCCATATGCAAATGCTTCGACACCCCGCCGGGGGTGGGCGTAGCCCCCGGGGCTGGCCGCCCCGATGCGATGGCCCAACACGCGCTCGATCTTTGTTGATTGATCTCCGCCACAGCTAATCGCGGTAGCAAGGCCGGTAGCTATGGCGCCTAGAGTGTTGAAAAGACAGGGGGAATAAGCGGTTATGATAACCGCTTGCCCCATCAACCGCGGACTGCTTATGCGCCGGGTCGACGCGTCAATTGTGTAACTTGGCGACCAACAAACATAGAGAGGCGGTTGGCTGCGATTCCATGATGCATCGCTATATCGGTGCGGACGGAACGCACCCATTTCCTTTTCTCCTTAGAGAGGTCCTAAAGGACCAAAAAAGGACCAAAGATAAAGAAGATTATGACCGCTACGTTGTTTTCAGCGTAGCATCTACGTTGTTTCCAGCAACTGACTACGTTGTTTTCAACGTAGATCATTCCAGCTTTCTGAGCGTCACAACGGGCGATTTGCGCCTGCCGCGGAACTCGATCGTGATCAGCTCCGCACCTTCGAGGAGCTTCAGCGCGGCCATCTTGGTGTACCTGGTGATCCCCACATTGCCGAACGCAACGTTTCCAACGGCTATCGTGGTTTCCCCCCTGCTCCAACGCCGGCGTAGCAGGCTGTAGGCTGCGGCGTGCGCTATTGGCGGCAACGTCGATAGGGCCTCGTTCCAGGCCGCAGGGAAGATTAGAAACCCCTTGCGATACCGGGACCGTTGCACCATCCGTGTCGGTCCATTGGCCGCCCGTCGTGCCCGTTCCTGGCATCGCAGCCCCTCTGCCGTATCGACGGCCATGTCTTCGATCTTAGGCATTGCGGCCGCCTAACAGGCCCATGACCCTGTCCCACATTGCTTGACCGTCCTTGTCCATGTACCGATTCGGCCAACGAACCCGCTTCACGTCCGATCGAAGCTCGAACCCGGCCAGCACAACACGCGAAGCCTCCGCCATGGCGGCCTGCATCATCGCAATGTGTTCGTCGAAGCGATCGAGCGGCGCGTGAATGAACACGGCGTCGTGTACGGGCATGCACACCTCGACGCCGCCCTCTGTTGCCAGGCAGCAAGCCAGCCGCAGCATTTCGGCGCCGTTCGCCTGCATGGGGAAATTACGCAGGGATCGCGGATTGAAATCGATCCCGACGTGCAGCGGCCAGCCGAATACGGTGTGGATGACGTTGTGCAACGTCGCATATCGCACCGCCCGATCGGACCATTTCCAGAAGGTTGGAAACGTCACCCGGTGGCGTCGCATAAGGTCTCGCGCGAGCACCGAGTGCAAGCCCGTCCGCCGCGCCAGCCCTTCGGGCCCCTGGCCATACTGGATCGCCAGCACGACCGCCTTGAACCGGTTACGCACGTCTTCGTGTGCCGGGTTCTTGCGCGTAGCGTCCGGCGGCAGCGCACCTGCCATAATCGCGAAGCGCAGATAAGGATCGACCTCGTCCCGATAGGCCGCGATCATGTTCGGATCTCCCGACAGCGCCGCGGCGATGCCGAACTCTTGTTGGGAATAGTCGATATAGGCGAGCCCGTGCCCTTCCCGCGGCTGAATGAAGCCGCGGATCCACCGCGCCGGACCTACGATCGACTTGCTGTTGCTCGGCTGGTTCCTACCCGTGCGAGCGCGGAATGCCGAGAGCAGCGTCCGGTTTCGGCCGTCCCTGCCGACTTGCAGGTCGTTCAGTCTTAGCTTTGACAGCGACGTTCGCAGCTCGTGCACCTTTGCCAGCTCAGGATGCACCCGAGCCATTTGCCGGAACGTTTCGTCTTCTAGGTCGAGCTGCCCCGGCCGCGACCCTGGTTTCGGGCGGTAGGTTGGATTATCGGAAAGGCGCGGCCATGGAATTCCGCGACGTGCTAGCCACCTTTCGAACTTTTCGTTGATGAAGGAAACGCCGTCATAGATCTCGCGATCCGGGTCGAACTCATCAACTAGACCCACCTTGATGCCTTCCCAACCGGCGGCGGTGCGCTCAAGCCCGAGCATGTCGATCGGCACGCCGGCATGTTCCATCCGCGCCGCCGCGATCATGCAGCGGCCGCGGTGCAGGGCGTGATCCAGCCGAGTTCTCGGCAGGATACGCGGCAGAAGGCGCTCAAGCGCGAGCACGTCGCCTTCACAATAATCCAACAGGTCGCGGATCTCCGTTGGTGTATACGGTCCGCCACGCAATGCTAGATCCCGCATCTCCTTCTTTTCAGCGACGCCGATCGTGTCGAGCCCGTAATAGGTGAGCGCACCGACCAGGCCGCTACCCGCGACCGTTTCCAGCCCATTCGTGACACACCGGAACTCGGTGAATAGGTCGAGCACGTAGGCCGGCAGCGACCAGCCAAGGGACAGAAAACAGTTGATCTCAGCCGATGCGTAATAGGCGACGTAGAGTGTACCTTCATCGGTTGGAAATGGCGGCCCGGCGCCGAGTTCTGATACCCATCGCTTGACTACGGTGCCCGATCGAAGCTCCTTGCCGACGAAGCACCGAACCTCCTGGCGTTCTCCCGGACCGCCGCCGAATTCAAAGTCGCAGGCGACGATCCGGGGAAACGGGAGGGCGTCAAGCGCAGTCACAGACGCCCGCGCACGTGCCTAATGACAGCGTGCTCTTCGCTATCCACGGTGCGCTTACCAAAGGCCGCGTCCACGATTTCCTGGAACGTGAACTCTGGCCATTCCGGATCCGGAAACGTGCCCTCCGGCAGGAACACGTCATAGCGCGCCGCCGCCTGGTTGGACACGAGCTGCACCCACTCTCGGACTGCCCGTTCGGCGCCAGCGTGGGCCGACGTGAGGTAGTCGTTGCTCCTGTCCGGATTGTCGACCTTGACCGGCCACAGAAACACTACGCCCTGACTATTGATCGTCACGTACAGGGACGTGAGCCGAGAGTGCTTCTGCACGAGAGGCACAAGGTGCGGGCAAACGTAGTAGAGTTCTCCGCGCTTGGACGATAGTTCCAGTATCCAGGTATTGAGCCGATGCTCGGGATGTGTGCGCACCCACTCATCGGCCTTCGGCTTTCGGACGGTGATATCCGTCAGGAGCTGCTTGACGGCGCCGGCTGCAAAGGACTGGTCCACCCGCATGATTGATAGGTTACGCGGGTTATACGGGGCCTCGACGGGCGCCACCGGTTCGGATAGATTTACTACGTCACCCACCGTGGTGATCCTTTCGGAAACTGTGTGGAAATTGGCGCCGACCTGGTTGGCCCCGGGTCGGCGCCGGCTTGTTACGTGTTGAGACGTGGCTTAGAAGCCCGGGGGTAGCTCATCCGCCAGCGCGTCTTTGGTTGGCTGACGCAGCCGGATGCAGTCCACCCGCTTGCCGCCAAAGCTAGTCTTAGTCGGATACAGCTCGATCGGCTTGCCGAGCCATTGGTCGGTGTTGTCGCCGTACAGCTCCTCGACTGAATTCCAGTTGGTCACGTTGAGGACCAAGCCCTTGTTGCTTTCCTTGAACCAAACAACGGGTTTGCGTTCCTTCTCCCGGCCCAGATCCTCGAACGAGGCGCTGTGCACGGTATAGATCGCCACCCTACCGTTGAGGTCGGCGGCCTTCAGGAAGCGGCTCGGGTATGCGTCGTCTCTGGTAATGCCCACGGGGGGCTCCTTTCGTGTTCAGGTTGTGAGATTTTCGGTTGTATTGGTGCTGGCAAGGCGGGTCAGGTGGCCGACGCCTCCAGTTCCCTGGCAGCGTGCCAGGCTTGGAGCGAACCGTGCCGCTCAATCATCGCGGCAACGTAATCAGCTCCGCGGTGGCGTGGCTTTGGCTTCTTCGCCGGCTTGGCCGGCGTTTTGAACCGGGGCGGCCATTCGCCGACGTAATGCTCGCCACGCTGCGGTGGCCATTTGGTTGTTGTCGGGCGGTCCGTCATGATGCCTCCCGCACTGCGCGAGGCGGCAGGAGCCGGGCCGCATATTTGGCCAGCCTGAGATGATCACTAGCGATCACCGGGTGCTGCCGAAGCACATCGCCGGCCGCCCACCCGCTTGCACGGGTGATCAGCCCTTGGATGTCTGCGGCTTCGTCCGTCTTGGCGTATGGTGGCCCGGGTGGGCGTGTTCTGGTTCTCCGGGCCATTACGCGGCCCCGTCGAGCTGCAAGATCTTGCGCAACCAAGCCGAAACCACGCGCTTGTTGCGCACGCCGACCGCAACAGTTTCGACCCGGCCGGAACGTGCATTCTCAAATGCTTGTGCACGCGACACGCCGAGCGCCTTGCCATAGTGCGGCCAGATTGGAACCGTTGGCCTCTGCCGAATGTCATCTAAAATTTGCTTGAGTTCGTTGCTCATGGGGGTTTAATCCTCGCGAGGAAGCGGGAACCATTTCCCACGGCCTTCCTCAGAGGGACCAATTAAACCCGCTCGTAAGCTACTGGGACAAAAGCGAAAAAATAGGCGCCCGTGTAGGCGCCCCGTCCTAATGCGATATAGGGTGTCTGCTACCGCGTTTGCTACCGAACCCTATAGAACTGGCCCACACGCGCCCGCATCCACACCCTTCTATTGATCAATAAAATGCAGGAAAATCGGGCCTAATCGATACGTGTTGAAACGGCCAGGCACGGTCAATCGCCGTTCCAATCCCAGCTTCTGGGCCAATAGGGCGGAGGCGCAGGCGCAGGCGAAACCGGGACCGCCACGTCGGCGGCCATCGCCGCGATCATCGAAAATGCCAGGATGAGCGCCGACCCCAGCGCACGTCTCTTCATGGTGTCCCCGATGGCGGTGATCGAGCGCTGCCGAGCATAGCAATTCGGAAGCCGTGAAGTGTCACTCCGGCGCAACATCTTCTCGCAAAATGCGAAACGGACGTCGGACAATCGAGGCGCGGCCGGAGCGCCGAGCGTGGTTCTCCGGCCTTGGCGGGCGGGCTAGACTCGGCGCAATGGCGAATCCCACGGCGACAAAGGAGGCGGCAGCGCCGCGTTGCGGGTTCATCGCCGTGCTCGGGGCGCCCAACGCCGGCAAATCGACCCTCGTCAATGTGCTGGTCGGCGCGAAAGTGGCGATCGTCACCCACAAGGCGCAGACGACTCGGGCGCTATTGCGGGGCATCGCCGTCGAGGGCGCCTCGCAACTGATCTTCATCGACACGCCCGGCATCTTCGCGCCGCGGCGCCGGCTCGACCGTGCCATGGTGACCAGCGCCTGGGGCGTTGCCCAGGACGCGGACCTCGTAGCCCTCTTGGTCGATGCCCAGCATGGCATGGACCAGGAGGCAAGCGCGATTCTCGACAAGCTTGGGCCGATGCGGCAGCCGAAAATCCTGGTGTTGAACAAGATCGATCTGGTGGCGAAGCCCGGCCTCCTGGCGCTCGCCGCGCGCCTGAACGACACCGCAACGTTCGAGGCGACCTTCATGGCCTCGGCGCTGACCGGGGATGGGATTGCCGATCTCAAGCGGTGGCTCGCTGCCCGTGTGCCCGAAGGGCCTTGGCATTACCCCGAGGATCAACTCACCGACGCGCCGCTGCGCCAATTCGCGGCCGAGATCACCCGCGAGCAGCTCTACCTACGCCTGCATCAGGAGCTGCCGTATCGCTCGACGGTCGAAACCGATGTATGGAAGCAGCTCAGGGACGGCTCGGTGCGAATCGAGCAGACGATCTATGTCGAGCGCGAGAGCCAACGCAAAATCCTGCTCGGCAAGGAGGGCCGCACTATCAAGGCGATCGGAGCCAAGGCGCGCCGGGAAATCGCCGAAGCGATTGAAGCTCCCGTGCATCTGTTTCTGTTCGTGAAAGTTCGCCAGCGCTGGGGCGAGGATCCCGAGCGCTATCGCGAGATGGGATTGGAATTTCCGAAGGACTGAGGTCCGGGACGTGTCATGGAGTGGAGCGATAGCGGCATCGTGCTCGGCGTGCGTCGGCACGGCGAGGCCAATGCCATCCTGGAGCTGATGACCCGCGAGCACGGCCGGCATCTCGGCCTCGTGCGCGGCGGTGCCGGCTCGCGGATGCGGCCGGTGCTGCAGGCGGGCAATTCGGTGCGCGCGGTCTGGCGCGCGCGGCTCGACGAGCACCTCGGGCATTTCCTTGTCGAGGGCGCGGAGCTGCGGGCAGCTTCGTTCCTGCCGATCTCTCACGCGGTTTTCGGGGTCAGCCATCTCGCCGCGCTCTGTCGCTTGCTGCCCGAGCGCGATCCGCACCCGGCGATCTACGAGGCGCTCAGCGCAATTCTCGATCGCATGCTCGATCGGCCGTGCGCCGCCGCTAGCGTCGCCCGGTTCGAGCTGCAGCTGATGGCGGAGCTCGGATTCGGCCTCGATCTCGATGCCTGCGCTGTCACCGGGGAGGCGGGCGATCTCGCCTATGTGTCGCCCAAGACCGGCCGGGCCGTTTCCCGTGCCGCCGGGGCGCCCTGGGCGGAGAAGCTGTTGCGCCTGCCGCGCTTCCTGGCCGAGCAGGATTTAGGGGCCGCCCCATCTCCCGAGGAGCTCGCCGAGGCGTTCGCGCTGACCGGCTTTTTCCTCAACCGCCATGTGCTGGCGCCGCGCGGCGAGCCGGAAGGAGACGCCCGCGCCCATTTCCTGGCCGCGGTCCTGCAGCCGAGGCGCGCGGCGGGATACGGCTATAGGCCGTAGGACGGTTCGAGCGCAGCGAGACTCGTCGGGCTGCCCATCGTGGGTTTCGCTGCTGCTCAGCCCACGCGACGGCTCTACGCCTCAACAAGTCTTCCAGCAGTACTTGTAGCCCCAGCGCCAGCGACACTTTTCGCAGGTGTTCGCCGGCTCCTTGCACGGGTACCAGCCGAACCCGTGCCAGCCCTGGCGCTTTTCGCGGCACGCCGCGTTCTGCACGGGGTTCGTGCTTTCGGCATCGGCGCGCATCGCGGGCTGCCCGAAGCTCTCCGCCTTGCCCGAAGCAAGCGGCCCGGCGGCCAGGATGCCGATGGCCAGCAGCAAGCCAGCAAATTTTCGCATGTCCCCTCCCACGCTTCCCGAGCCAAACATGGCCTAGGCCCACGCCCGATTTTCGGGCGGATCCGGAGCCTTCCACGCGTACCTCACCGCGCCGCTCCCTGGCAATCGCCGCGTTTTCCCGGAGCGGCGGTCAGCGGCACCACAGTCGGCGGTGGCACTTCACCGGCCCGCACCATTTGCGCAGGTAGCAACGAGCTTCGGTCGTCGGCGAGTACATGGCGGCCGCTTGCGCGAGCTTCAGCTCGTGCGCGGGCCCAGGCGCCGCGGCGGCCGGCCCGGCGCCGAAGGCGAGCACGACCCATCCGGCGAGCATGAGCTTTCGCATCTCTCTCCTCTTCTGGCTCGAGCCGCCATGGCGTCGGCCTTGTCCGCGCCCGATCCAAGCATTACCCAGGGGCGATGGGCAAACGACTGATTCCCCCGCAGGAACCGGCCGAGATCCAGGAGATCGCGTTGCGCGATGCGCTCGAGGAGCGCTATCTCGCCTACGCGCTCTCCACCATCATGAACCGCGCGTTGCCGGACGCGCGCGACGGCCTCAAGCCGGTGCACCGGCGCATCCTTTACGGCATGCGCTTGCTGCGGCTCGATCCGGGTGCGAGCTTCAAGAAATCCGCGAAGATCGTCGGCGACGTCATGGGAAATTTCCACCCCCATGGCGACCAGGCGATCTACGACGCCCTGGTGCGGCTGGCGCAGGATTTCGCGCAACGCTATCCGTTGATCGACGGCCAGGGCAATTTTGGAAATATCGATGGCGACAATCCGGCAGCCCATCGCTACACCGAGGCGAGGCTCACGGAAGTCGCCCGCCTGCTGCTCGATGGCATCGACGAGAACGCGGTGGACTTCCGCCCGAGCTACGACGGTCAATCCGAGGAGCCGGTGGTATTGCCGGCGGCGTTCCCCAACCTCCTTGCCAACGGCTCGCAGGGGATCGCAGTCGGAATGGCCACGGCGATCCCGCCGCACAATGCCGCGGAACTGTGCGACGCGGCGCTCTATTCGATCGAGCACAAGCGCGCCAAAAGCCGCGACCTGATGCCGTTCGTGCCGGGTCCCGATTTCCCGACCGGCGGCGTGATCGTCGATTCCCGCGAGGCCATCGCCGAAGCCTATGACAGCGGACGCGGCTCGTTCAGGGTGCGCGCGCGCTGGGAAAAGGAGGATACCGGGCGCGGCACCTACGTGATCGTGGTCACCGAGATTCCCTGGCTGGTGCAGAAATCCCGGCTGCTCGAGCGCATCGCCGAGCTGCTCAACGAGCGCAAGCTGCCGCTGCTCGCCGACGTGCGCGACGAATCCACCAAGGACGTGAGGCTCGTGCTCGAGCCGCGCTCGCGCAGCGTCGATCCGGCGTTGCTGATGGAATCGCTGTTCAAGCTCACGGAGCTCGAGAGCCGCATCCCGCTCAACATGAACGTGCTGGTCAAGGGCCGCATCCCGCGCGTGGTCGGGCTTGCCGAGGCGTTGCGCGAGTGGGTCGATCACCGCCGGGACGTGCTGCTGCGCCGCTCGCGCCACCGGCTCGCCGCGATCGAGCACCGGCTGGAGGTGCTCGGCGGCTATCTCGTCGCCTATCTCAACCTCGACAAGGTGATCAAGATCATCCGCGAGGAGGACGAGCCCAAGCCGGTGCTGATGAAGCGCTTCAGGCTGTCCGACGTGCAGGCCGAGGCGATTCTCAACATGCGGCTGCGCAACTTGCGCAGGCTCGAGGAAATCGAGATCAAGCGCGAGGACAAGTCGCTGCGCGAGGAGAAGGCCGAGATCGAGAAGCTCATCGGCTCCGACAAGCTGCAGTGGAAGAGCGTCGCCGCCGAGATCAAGGAAGTGCGCAAGGCCTTCGGGCCCGGGACCGAGCTCGGCAAGCGCCGCACGCATTTCGGCGAGGCTCCCGAGCACGACGAGGCGGCGGTCGAGGCCGCCATGATCGAGCGCGAGCCGGTCACCGTCGTGGTGTCGGAGAAGGGCTGGATTCGCGCGCTCCGCGGCCACGCCGCGGATCTGTCCGGCATCGCGTTCAAGGCGGACGACCGGCTGAAGCTGTCGTTCTTCGCCGAGACGACTTCGAAATGCCTGGTGTTCGCTACCAACGGCCGCTTCTACACGCTCGAGGTCTCGAAGTTGCCCGGCGGCCGCGGCCACGGCGAGCCGATCCGGTTGTTCGCCGATCTCGAGCAGGAAGCGGACGTCGTCAGCGTGTTCGCGCTGCGCGGCGGCCGCAAGTTCCTGCTCGCGAGCGCCGCCGGCCGTGGGTTCGTCGTGGCGGAAGACGAATGCGTCGCCAATACGCGCAAGGGCAAGCAGGTGCTCAACGTCGCGATGCCGGACGAGGCGCGCGCCATCGCGCCGGTCGAGGGCGAGCTCGTGGCGAGCATCGGCGAGAACCGCAAAATGCTGATCTTCCCGATCGAGCAGGTGCCGGAGATGGCGCGCGGCCGCGGCGTGCGGCTGCAGCGCTACAAGGACGGCGGGCTCTCCGATGTGAAGACCTTGCACGCGGTCGACGGCCTGACCTGGATCGACGCCGCGGGGCGCACCTACACGCTGTCGATCGGCGAACTCAACGATTGGCGCGGCAATCGCGCCGATGCCGGCAGGCTTGCCCCCAAGGGCTTCCCGAAGACCAACCGCTTCGGGCGCATGCCGGAACGCGGCGAGAGCTGAGGCGCGCCGCGCGATTGCAAACGATCGGCCATCCGTTATGACCGGGGGCAGGACGCCTGCGGAGATCGCATGACCGAATCGGCTGCAGCCCGGGGCTCGCTTTCGAAGCGCACCGCCGCCGCGGCCCTCGAAGTGCTCGCCGGCCGCCGCCGCGGCGCGCGCGCTTACCTCGCCTTCGCGGGCCCTGCCGTTGTCGCGTCGATCGCCTACATGGATCCCGGCAATTTCGCCACCAACATCCAGGCCGGAGCGAAATACGGCTACGGACTGCTCTGGGTCGTCCTGCTCGCCAACCTGATCGCGATGCTGTTCCAGGCGCTTTCGGCCAAGCTCGGCATCGTCACCGGCCGCAATCTCGCGGAAATGTGCCGCGAGCAATTTCCCCGGCCGGTGGTGTTCGCGATGTGGGTCGTAAGCGAAGTCGCCGCTATGGCGACCGACCTCGCGGAGTTTCTCGGCGGCGCCATCGGGCTGTCGCTGCTGTTTCACATGCCGCTGCTGGCAGGAATGATCGTCACGGGGCTCGCGACCTACGGAATCCTGACATTCGAGCGATTCGGCTTCCGTCCCTTCGAGCTCATCATCGGCGCCTTGGTTGCCGTGATCGCGGTCTGTTACCTGATCGAGATGTTCATCGCGCCGGTCGACTGGAGCGCCGCGGCCGCCCACACGTTCGTGCCGGAAATCGCCGACAGCGGCGCGCTGCTGCTCGCGGTCGGCATCATCGGCGCAACCGTGATGCCGCACGCGGTCTACCTGCATTCCGGGCTGACCCAGGCGCGCACGCCGGGCCGCGACGAGGCGGAGCGGCAGAAACTCGTGCGCATCTCCAACCACGAAGTAGTGATCGCGCTCGCGCTCGCCGGAATGGTCAACATGGCAATGGTGATGATGGCCTCGGGCGCGTTCCACGCAGGACACAGCGAGGTCGCGCAGATCGAGACGGCGTATCACACGTTGACGCCGCTGCTCGGCGCAGGCGCAGCGGGCGTATTTCTCGTGTCGCTGCTCGCCTCTGGGCTCTCGAGCTCCGCGGTCGGCACCATGGCCGGCCAGGTGATCATGCAGGGCTTCGTCGGCTTCAAAATCCCGCTCTGGGTGCGGCGCGTGGTGACGATGGCGCCGGCGTTCGTAGTCGTCGCGCTCGGCGTAAACACGACCGACGCGCTCGTCATCAGCCAGGTCGTGCTCAGCATCGCCCTGCCGCTGCCGATGATCGCGCTCCTCCTCTTCACCGGACGCGCCGAGATCATGGGCCGCTTCGTCAACGGCCGCCTGACGGCGGCGGCGGCGACCGCCGGCGCTGCGATCGTCTTGTTGCTCAACGCGGTGCTGATCCTGCAAACCTTCGGAGTACCGATCCCGGGCCTGCCCGCCGCCTGAAGCCTCCGGCGCGCACCCGGGCCGCGATCGTTGAACCGCCGAGTCGAGACGCCGACGCAAGGCTTTGATTATGTTAGGCGGATCGCCCATGCTGGGCGGGATCCGCGCCGGAGCTGCCCATGATCCGCTGCTTGCTCGCGCTGCTCGTGCTTGTCCTCATTCCCCTGGCCGTGCAGGCGCAGGACCGCAAGGCCGGTCCGGAACCGCCGAAGGTGCTGCTGGACACCGAGCGCGTGCGAGTCACGGAAGTGCGCGTCAAGCCGGGTGCCAAGCTGGAGCTCAAGAGCTCGCCCTATCAGTTCCTCTACATGTTGAGCGACGGCTCGCTGGTGTTCTCGCCGCCGGGCAAGATGCCCTACGAGTTCTTGCTCAAAGCCGGCGAGGTCTCGCTGCTGCCGTCGCAATCGACCGCCGAGAACGACGGCGAGAAGGAGCTGCGTGCAGTGCTGGTCGAAATTAAGGAAGGGACGCGAGTTGCGACCAAGGCTTCGGCCGATAAGAGCAAGACGCGGAGCGCCCGAGGGCGGACCAAGAGCAAGGCGAAGCCGTCGTCGGTGCCGCGCCGCTCAGGATGATTGCCGCTCGCGCAGGAATTTGGCGCGCTGGCCGGCGCCCGCCATCAGCAGACTCAGATCGCTGCCGGCGATGATCACCCGCATGCCGATCGCCACGTATTTGCCAAGCAGCTCCTCGGTATAGACGCCGCCCATGCCGGGCCATTTGCGGTGCTTGCGGCACGCGGCGATCACCTTCTCGTAGGCGCGCGCGACCTCGGGATGTGCGAACTGTCCGGGCAAGCCCATTTCCATCATCAGGTCGTTGGTGCCGACGAGCAGCACGTCGACGCCCTCGACCGCGGCGATCGAGTCGGCATTGGCGATCGCCTGCGGGGTTTCCAGCATGACGACGAGCAGCGTCTCCTTGTTCATCGTCGCCGCCGCCTCGCCGGCCGGCACTGCGCGGAAGCCGTAATACGGCAGGCCTCCGCCCATCGAGCGATGGCCGAGCGGCGGATATTTCAGATGACCGACGATCGCGCGCGCCTCCTCGGCGTCATCCACGTGCGGCATGACAATGCCGAGCGCGCCGCCGTCGAGCACGCGGGTGGCGAGCGAATATTGCCGCGACGGCACCCGCACGACCGGCGAAATTCCCGCGGTGAGAGCGGCGACCGATATCTGCATGGCGGTGTCGAGCGGCATGGTGCCGTGCTCGAGATCGATGAACAGCCAATCGAAGCCGCAGGTGGCCATCGCGGCGGCGATGTCGACGGTGCGGGCCTGGCGCAGCCCGATGCCGAGGCACAGCTCACCGTTGTTCAGTCGCTCGCGCGCGGGGTTGCGTACGGTCATGAGGAGCCCCTGTCTGCCGGATCGGTTAATGAAGACTCGCCTTAGTTTGATACGCCAAGCCGCTGCTCGTCAGAGGGCGCGTGGAGTACTTCCATTATGCACAGGAATGGCATCGGAAAGCGGCGCGGACTCTTACCTCTCCCCGGAGGGGAGAGGTCGATTCCTCGCCAGGGCGAGCGTGGGGGTACGGTCCACGACACCCGACAGCGGGCCGAAGCCTCTCACCCCCTCCCTCTCCCCTGCGGGGAGAGGGAGGAGAGCGCGGCTCTCTGAGCCAAATGCGGTTGTCGCTTGCAACGGAAGTCACACCTCGAACCGGGTCCAGCCGTCAGGCAAAAGCCGTTCCTGGGGCAGGAAGCGGCCCTTGTAGTCCATCTTCTTCGAGCCCTTCACCCAATAGCCGAGATAGACGTAGCTGAGGCCGAGCCGGCGGGCGCGAGAAATGTGATCGAGGATCATGAAGGTGCCGATCGAGCGGGCGCGGGCGTCGGGATCGAAGAACGAATAGACCATCGAGAGGCCGTCGCTGAGCAGGTCAGTGAGCGCCACGCCGAGCAACGGGCCGCCGCCGCGCCCGGAACCCGGTGCCTCGGCATCCTTGCTGCGGTACTCGATGATGCGGGTATCGACATGGCTGTCCTCGATCATCATCGCGTAATCGAGCACTGTCATGTCGGCCATGCCGCCGTCGCGATGGCGCAAATCGAGATAACCGCGGAACACCGAATATTGCTCGGAAGTCGGCACCGGCGCGCGCATCTCGCTGAAAATGTCCGAATTGCGCTCGATCGCCCGGTTCATGCTGCGGTTGGGGCGGAAATCCTCGACCACGACCCGCACCGACACGCAGGCGCGGCAGGCTTCGCAGGCCGGCCGGTAGGCAATCGACTGGCTGCGGCGGAAACCGCCGTGGGTGAGCACGTCGTTGAGCTCGGAGGCGCGCTCGCCGACGAGATGCGTGAATACCTTGCGTTCCTCCTTGCCGGGCAGATACGGGCACGGCGAGGGCGCGGTGAGGTAGAATTGCGGCGTATCGCGAGAGTGACGGGTCACGTAATCTGCAAGCTTCCGTGGATGGGTTGAGCGCAGCGAAACCCATCGCTGATGACGCTATCCCCGATGGGTCGCGCTACGCTCGACCCATCCTACCAGCTAAATTCCGCGGCGCGAGAGCACGCGCAACGCGTTCGCCCTGATTTCGTTGTTGATGACGACCGTGCCGACCAGCATGTCGTGCAGCAGCCGCCGGCGATCATTGAACAGGCCGACCAGCAGGATCAGCGGCGTCAGGGCTGAAACCGTGATCCAGAACACCAGCGCGTGCACCGCGCCGAGCAGGAAGTAGAGCGGCGCGCCGTACCAGGTGCGCATCTCGATCTCCATGACCCGCATGCCGATCGTCGCGGAGCGCGGGCTCCCGAGCGTGATGCCGTAGTAGATCAACGCCCAGAGCACCGAGGCCGGGCTCAGCAGCCAGTAGAGCGCCCAGCCGAGCCCCAAAGTCACGAGCCCGAACACGAAGATGAATAGCGCGGCGAGCACGATCGGAATGACGATCAGGATCAGGTCAATGAGGAATGCGAGCACGCGGCGCGCCAGCACGCCCTCGAACAGCTCGGGGTCGACCGCCGGGTCAAAGGCGTGCGGCTTGACCTCGAACGAGACGCCGACCCGTCTCGGCTCGGTTTCCGGCATGGCGCGCTATCCTCCCGCTGCTCAGCAGGCAAAAATGGGCCCAGCCGAAGTTCGGCGCAAGGCCGCCCCGCCCGCACGCCGCGCAAGGACAATAGACGCTGCGCGCGCGTGCAATCGGTTCATGGTTGCGGGTAGTTTCGCGGCATGGGTTCGGCGTCATCACCCCAGGAGGGAGGGACCTTGGCGATCACGCTTGCAGCCGTCGAAGAGGCGCGCCGCACCGTTTTGGGGCGCATTCTGCGCACGCCGCTCTTGCCGGCGCCGCGGCTCTCGGCGCTCACCGGGGCTGAGGTTTTCGTGAAATACGAAAACTTGCAGGTGACCGGCTCTTTCAAGGAGCGCGGCGCAGTGGCGAAGCTTGCGAGCCTGCCGGAGGCGGCGCGCTCGAAGGGCGTGATCGCGATGTCGGCCGGGAACCACGCGCAGGCAGTCGCCTACCATGCCGGGTTGCGGCAGATTCCGGCGACGATCGTCATGCCCGTGTCCACCCCCCTGGTCAAAGTTGCCGCCACCGAGCGCTACGGTGCCGAGGTGGTGCTCGAAGGCGAAACCCTCGCCGACTGCGAGGCGCGCGCCGAAGCGCTCGCCGCCGAGCGGCAGCTCACCTGGGTGCACCCCTACGATGACGAGCGGGTGATCGCCGGCCAAGGCACGATCGCGCCGGAAATGCTCGAGGAAAATCCCGAGCTCGACATCCTGGTGCTGCCGATCGGCGGCGGCGGGCTGATCGCGGGCAATGCGGTGGCGGCGAAAGCGCTCAAGCCCTCGATCGAGGTGATCGGCGTCGAGGCTACGCTCTATGCGTCGATGTGGAATGCGGTCAAAGGCGATCGGCGCGCGATCGGGGGCCCGACGCTCGCCGAGGGCATCGCGGTCAAGAACGTCGGCAGCCTGACGCTGCCGGTCGTGCGTGCGCTCGTCGCCGAGATGGTGCTCGTCGACGAGGCGCAGCTCGAAGGCGCGGTCAATGCCTACGCGACGCTGCAAAAGACCATGGCAGAGGGCGCCGGCGCCGCCCCGCTTGCCGCCATGCTGGCGCAGCCTGCCCGGTTCCGCGGCAAGAAGGTCGGGCTCGTGCTCACCGGCGGCAATATCGATCCGCGCATCTTGGCGACCATCATGGTGCGCGAGCTCGAGCGCGAGGATCGCATCATCGCGTTCCGGCTGACCATTCCGGACCAGCCGGGCGTGCTCGGACATATCGCGAGCCGGCTGGGCGAGCTCGGCGCCAACATCCTCGAAGTCGAGCACAAGCGCCTGCTGTTGGACGTCCCGGCCAAGGGCACGCAGCTACACATCACGGTCGAGACTCGCGACCGCGCGCATGCGGAAAGAATTCTCGCGGCGTTCGCGGCGGAAGGCTATGCGCCACAACGCATCGCCGCCGGCGCCGCGATGCGGTGAACGCGTGTAGGGTGGGCAAAGGCGCGGAACGCGCCGTGCCCGCCTGGGGAATCATGGACCTGTACGGGGGGCACGGCCCCGCCAACGGACATCTCGGTTATGGATCAAGTCTTCAGCGGGACTTTTGCCCACTCTACGATCGGAACCGTCTCAGCCTCTCCGCCACGCGCGGCGCGAAATAGGTCAAAATGCCCGCGGCGCCGGCGCGCTTGAAGGCGATGAGACTTTCCATCATGGCCTTGTCGCCATCGATCCAGCCGTTCTGCGCCGCCGCCATGATCATCGAATATTCGCCGGATACCTGATAGACGAAGGTCGGCATGCCGAACGCGTCGCGGATGCGATGCAAAATATCGAGGTACGGCATGCCCGGCTTGACCATGATCATGTCGGCGCCTTCGGCGATGTCGAGCTCGGCTTCGCGCAACGCCTCCTCGGCATTCGCCGGATCCATTTGATAGGTGCGCTTGTCGCCGCTGAGCGTTGCCGAGGAGCCGACCGCATCCCGGAACGGTCCATAGAACGCCGAGGCGTATTTCGCCGTATAGGCCATGATCGCCACGTCGGCGAACGCAGCCTGGTCGAGGCCGGCGCGGATCGCGCCGACGCGCCCGTCCATCATGTCGGAGGGCGCGATGATGTCGCAGCCGGCCTGCGCCTGGACCAGTGCCTGGCGCACCAGCACCGCCACCGTCTCGTCATTGAGAATGACGCCGTCGCGCAACAGGCCGTCATGGCCGTGGCTGGTGTAGGGATCGAGCGCGACGTCGCACACGATGCCCACGCCGGGCACTGCCTGCTTGATTGCGCGGATCGCGCGGCACACGAGATTGTCGGGATTGAGCGCCTCGCTGCCGTCCTGGTCGCGCAGGGCAGGATCCGTATAGGGAAACAGTGCGATCGCCGGAATCTCGAGATTGGCGGCGCGCTCGGCCTCGCGCACGGCCTGGTCGACCGACAGGCGCTCGACTCCCGGCATGGAATCCACCGGTACCCGCAAATTCGTGCCCTCGACCAGGAACAGCGGCCAGATCAGATCGCCGGCCGTCAATTCGTGCTCGCGCACGAGCCGGCGCAGCCACTCGGTGCGGCGGTTGCGGCGCGGACGCGCGGTGAGATCGAGCTCGGCCGCGCTGCCGGCACGTCTTTGCTCGACGGGCACGAACCGCGTTCGGCTTTCGATCGGGCGGCCGAATTTGATGACCATCGGGTTTTCTCCGGACTGGACTTTGGCTCCTTTTAGCTCTTCTAAACAGCGCACGCCACCCGAGTAGGACGACGGAACACCGACGACGGAGGACGGATCGGCAGGCCGGAAATCCATCCGGTGTTCGTCGGCTGTGGTCCGTCGCCGGCAAAATGCTAGGGTCGCGCGGGTCAGCCGGAGGGACACGGCCTGCATGGATTTCGAGCTGAGCGAGGAGCAGCGCGCGTTCCAGGCGGTGGCGCGCTCATTCGCGCGCGAGCACATGATGCCGTTCGCACGCGAGTGGGACGAGCGCGAAATCTTCCCGGTCGAGACCCTGCGGAAAGCCGCGGCACTGGGATTCGGCGGTATCTACGTGAAGGAGGACGTCGGTGGCTCGGCGCTATCGCGGCTCGATGCCACCATCATCTTCGAGGAACTCGCGCAGGGCTGCACCTCGACCGCCGCCTACATTTCCATCCACAACATGAATGCGTGGATGATCGACGCGTTCGGCACGGACGCACAGCGCCGGAAATTCCTGCCGAAGCTCTGTACCATGGAGCATGTTTCAAGCTACTGCCTGACCGAGCCGGGCTCCGGGTCGGATGCGGCGAGCCTTAAGACGCGCGCGGTGCGCGACGGCGATCATTACGTGCTGAACGGCGCCAAGGCCTTCATTTCGGGGGGAGGCGCATCCGACCTCTACGTTTGCATGGTGCGCACCGCAGGCGAGGGGCCGAACGGCATTTCCTGCCTGCTGGTCGAGAAGGGAACGCCGGGCCTGGGGTTCGGCGCGCAGGAAAAGAAGCTCGGCTGGAAATCGCAGCCGACCGCGATGGTGATGTTCGAGGACTGCCGGGTTCCGGCCGCAAACCGCATCGGCGCCGAAGGCCAGGGCTTTCGCATCGCCATGGCCGGGCTCGACGGCGGCCGCCTCAACATCGCGGCCTGCTCGATCGGGGGCGCGCAGTTCTGCCTCGACCGCACGATCGAGTACATGCGCGAGCGCAAGCAATTCGGGGCACGGCTCGCGGATTTCCAGGCGCTGCAGTTCCGCATCGCGGATCTCGCGACCGAGCTTGAGGCGGCGCGGCTGATGTTGCGCCGCGCGGCGCTCGCCGTAGGAAACCGCGAGGAAGGTGCGACCCGGCTCGCCGCCATGGCGAAGCGCTTCGCGACCGACGTCGGCTTTGTCGCCGTGAACGGCTGTCTGCAGCTCCACGGCGGCTATGGATATCTGCGCGACCACCCGATCGAGCGCGTGCTGCGCGACGTGCGCGTGCACCAGATCCTGGAAGGCACCAACGAAATCATGCGGGTGATCATCAGCCGCGATCTCCTGGGCAATTGAGGGGGAGGGGATGTTCGCCGGGGTCCTAGCACTCGCTTTCGCCGCGGCGTTCAGCGGCGCCGCGATCTATGTGAGCGTCGCGGAGCACCCGGGGCGGCTTGCGCTCGACGACGACGCGCTGTTGCGCCAATGGCAGGTGAGCTATCCGCGCGCGGCCGTGATGCAGGCGAGCCTTGCCGTCGCTTCAGCCCTGCTCGGGGCGGCCGCGTTCTGGGCGACGGGTGATTGGCGCTGGCTTCTCGGTGCGGTGTTGATTTTCGCGAATGTGCCCTACACGTTGATCGTGATCCTGCCGACCAACCGGCGCTTGCAGGCGCTCGCGCCGGAGGCCGCCGACGGCAACACGCGGGGCGCGATCGAAAGCTGGGCCCGGCTCCACCTCGTGCGCGACGCGCTCGGCGTGCTCGCGACCGCGGCCTATCTGTGGGCCGGCCGTTGACTGCAGGGCAGGACATCCTGTTCGAGCGGCGCGGTGCCGCGGGCTTGATCACGCTCAACCGCCCGCAGGCGCTCAATGCGGTGACGCATGCGATGGTGCACGCGCTCGCGGCGCAGCTCAACGCGTGGGCCGAAGATCCCGCGGTCACCCGTGTCGTGATCCGCGGGGCCGGCGAGCGGGCGTTCTCGGCGGGCGGCGACATCCGGGCGCTTTACGAGCTCGGCCGCGCCGGACGCCAAGCCGAGGCGCTGCGATTCTGGCGCGACGAATACACGCTCAACGCCTTCATCAAGCACTATCCCAAGCCGTACGTGGCGTTGATCGACGGCATCGTGATGGGCGGCGGGGTTGGCGTCTCGATCCACGGATCGCATCGCGTCGCCGGCGAAAAATTCGAGTTCGCGATGCCGGAAGTCGGGATCGGCTTCTTTCCCGACGTCGGAGCCACTTGGCTCTTGCCGCGCATGCCGGGTGAGACCGGCACGTTTGCGGCGCTCACCGGCGAGCGGCTCAGAACCGCCGACGCGGTCGCGACCGGCGTTGCCACCCATCACGTCGCCTCCGCGCGGTTTCCCGAGCTGCTCGATGCGCTATGCGGCACCGTGTCGGTCGATGCGCTGCTCGGCGCGTTCGCGGAAGGGCCCGGAGAAAGCACGCTCATCCACCGAAGCGCCACAATCAACCGGCTGTTCGTAGGCAACCGGGTCGAGGAGATCCTGGGCCGACTCGAGCGCGAGGCGGAGCGGGGAGCCGAGGCAAGTTGGGCGAGCGAGGTGGTGAAGACGATCCGCACGAAATCGCCGACCAGCCTGAAGATCGCCTTGGCGCAGATGCGACGGGGCAAGTCGTGGTCGTTCAAGGAGTGCATGCAGGCCGAGTTCCGCATCGTGTCGCGTCTCGTGCATGGCCATGATTTCTACGAGGGCATCCGCGCGGTGATCATCGACAAGGACAATCGGCCGCGCTGGCGCCCGGCGAGCCTCGAGGCAGTGAACGCGGCGGAAGTCGAGCGGCATTTTGCGCCGCTCGCGCACGAGCTCGAACTGCCATGACCGACCCGATGGCGGCGGTCGAGAGCATCGGCAGGCGGAAGGGCATCGGGCTGTGGACCGGGCGGCTGGTCTGGTTCCTGCGCGCGATGGCGGCGCTCTCGCTGCTCAAAGGCCTCTATCATTGGGCGGTGGTGGTCGGGTTCGGCGAGCACGCGGGCTCTGCGTTCGAGACGAGTTCGACGGCGTGGCAGGCCGCGACCATGTTTTTTGCGGTGATCGATCTCGTCGCCGCGGTGGGCTTGTGGCTCGCCGCGGCGTGGGGCGGCGTGGTGTGGCTCACTGCGGCGATCTCCATGGCAGCGGTCGAGCTGTTCTTTCCCCAGATTTACGGCGGAAGCTTCTTTATCGTGCTCAGCGAGCTGGCGGCGATACTCGCCTATGTCGCTCTCTCGGTGATGGCGGCGCGCGAGCGCCCACCGTGAGCGGGAATCGGGGAGGAAAACCATGGCACGCATCGGCTTCATCGGCCTCGGCAATATGGGCTTGCCGATGTCGCTCAACCTGATCAAGGCCGGACACTCGATCGCCGGTTTCGACGTGACGAGGGCGGCCGTAGACAAACTCGTGGCCGCCGGAGGCGCGGCGGCCGACGGCATCAAGGGCGCCGCATCCGACGTCGATGCCGTCGTCACCATGCTGCCGTCCGGCAACGAGGTTCGCGAGGTCTATCTCGAAGCTGGCATCTTGCATGCGGTGAAAACCGGCACGCTCCTGATCGATTGCTCGACGATCGACGTCGATACCGCGCGCTTCGTCGCGGCGGCGGCGCATGAGAAGGGATTATCAATGCTCGATGCGCCGGTCTCGGGCGGGGTGGCGGGTGCGCAAGCCGCGACCCTGACGCTTATGGTAGGCGGGACCGAGCAGGCGTTCGTTCGCGCCAAGTCGCTGCTCGAGGCGATGGGAAAGACCATCGTTCATGCCGGACCCTCGGGGACCGGCCAAGCGGCGAAAATCTGCAACAACATGGTCCTCGGCATTTCGATGATCGCGGTCAGCGAAGCGTTCGTTCTCGCCGAGCGGCTTGGGCTCGATGCGCAAAAGCTGTTCGAGATCTCCTCGAAATCGTCGGGCCAGTGCTGGTCGCTGACCAGCTATTGCCCCGTGCCGGGCCCGGTGCCGACTTCGCCGGCAAATCGCGACTATCAGCCGGGATTCACCGCGGCGATGATGCTCAAGGACCTGAAACTGGCGCAGGACGCGGCCCAATCAGCGGGCGCCGCCACCCCGCTCGGCGCGGAAGCGGCGGCGCTCTACGGGCTTTACGTCGGGCACGGCTTCGGCGGCCGGGACTTTTCCGGGATCATCCGCTTCCTGCGCGGCACGTGAATTCGGACAAGCTGCCGCGGGTCGACGCCCTCGAAGAGCCGGTGATGGCGACTTTCAGCAATGCCGAGCCTTGGCCGGCGCTGCCCTATGCGGCTTGGAAGGACACGTGCCAAACGCTGCATCTGTGGACCCAGATCGTCGGCAAGATCCGGCTGATGCAGACGCCGTGGCTCAACCATTCCTGGCATGTCGCGTTCTATGTGACCGCACGCGGGCTGACGACCTCGGCGATTCCCTATCGCGAGCGCACGTTCGAGATCGAGTTCGATTTCCTCGACCACGCGCTTCACGTCCGCACCAGCGATGGAGCTTCGCGGCAGCTTGCGCTCACGCCGATGCCGGTCGCGCAATTCTATGCCGAGCTGTTTGCCATCATGGCCGAGCTCGGGCTCGACGTCCGGATCACGACCATGCCGTCGGAGATCGCCGAGGCTATTCCATTCGATCGGGACCACACCCATGCCGCGTACGACCGCGCGTACGCCGCTCGGTTCTGGCGCGTGCTGCTCGCGAGCGCGCATGTCCTTGCAAAATTCCGCAGCGGATTTCTCGGCAAGACCAGCCCGGTGCATTTCTTCTGGGGCAGCTTCGACCTCGCGGTCACGCGGTTTTCCGGCCGGCTGGCGCCGCCGCATCGCGGCGGCGTGCCGAACCTGCCGGACGCGGTCGCGCGCGAAGCTTATTCCCACGAGGTGTCGAGCGCCGGCTTCTGGCCGGGCGGCGGAACGGTCGACGATGCGGCGTTCTATTCCTACGCCTATCCTGCGCCGCAGGGCTTCGCTTCGGCCGCCGTGCGACCCGCGCAGGCGTTCTTCTCGAACGAGCTCGGCGAATTCATCCTGCCTTACGAGGCAGTCCGCACCGCGCCAGATCCCGGCGCGACGCTGATCGAATTCCTGCAGAGCACGTACGAGGCAGCCGCCGACCTAGGAGATTGGGATCGCGCCGCGCTGGAATGCCCGTTCGGGGAAGCGGGGCGGCCGCGGTCGGTGTGAGCGGCAAGCAAGGATTTGGTAACGCGCGGAGCGAGAGTGGGACCCGATCCGCACTGCGGGCGTTCAGTTCCGTCAACTATCCATCGCGGAGCATTCCTGGCGAATTGCGTTCGACAAGCAATCGGGGCGCCCATGCGCTCCGCCGCGCGACATCAGAGTGAACGAAACCTCACCGGTAAACATTGCAATCGATCCTCAATCGGGCGTTCACCGTGAACGATAAACCCATTCTTTATGCTACAATTTAAGCCGACCTTAGAGCGTCTCCGCTAGATTTGCCCGCGTGGGACGAGGAGCAGGGCCTCGTCCGCATGAAAACATCAACATCATGCGGGGCGTCAAATGAAACCTCTCGTGAACGCGGCGGAGAGCGCCGATCGTCAGGCGCGCTTCGAGCAGATCCAGCCGCTCTATCTCGAGGCCTTGACCTTGGTCGAGCGGCTGCATCGACGGCTGCTCGACGTCATCAAGGACGAGTTCGATCGCCGCAGCCGCGCCGACATCAACGCGGTGCAGGCGTTGCTGCTGTTCAATATCGGCGAGAAGGAGCTGACCGCTGGCGAGCTGCGCACGCGCGGCTACTATCTCGGTTCCAACGTCTCCTACAATCTCAAGAAGCTCGTCGAGATGGGCTTCCTCGATCACCAGCGCTCGCGGGTCGACCGCCGCTCGGTGCGCATCAAGCTCACCCAGAAAGGCCGCGAGGTGCGCGAGATCGTCGGCTCGCTCTACGAGAAGCACGTGCGCACGGTCGAGCAGGTCGGCGGCATCTCGCGCGACGAGTTCGGCTCGCTCAACAAGGCGCTGCACCGACTGGAGCGGTTCTGGACGGACCAGATTCTCTACCGGTTGTGACACCCGGGAACGGGCCGGAAGCGACGGGCGGGGCGTCGTTGCGGCGCCCCGTTGCATAAAGTGCGTGTTTGAAAAGGCCGTTCGCGCGTTTGCCGACCTCGGATTGGGTGCAGCCGAGTCCGGAGCGCGTCTCGCTGCGGGCCGTTAGGTGGCTGCGCAACCGCTTCGAATTCACCCCGGGTTTATAAGGTTTGCACCACGGGCCGCGGTGCCGAGGGCTATGCCTCGGAAGCGTTTTTTCGCTGCGTCGTTTTCCCGCTCGGGCGCGGCTTGCCGACCGTCGTTTTCAGCTTCGCGGTCTCGGCGATCATGGTCGTTTCGGCGCGCTGAAAGAATTCGATCAGGAACGCGAGCTGCTCGTCGTCGTATCTCGCCACGTCCGCAGCCATCGCTCGTTGCAGCGAACGGAACAGCGGAACGATGCGGCGTTCGGCGGCGGACAGCGGCTCGACGATGACCTTGCGGCGATCGACCGGATCGTGCCGCCTTCGGGCAAAACCTGCCCTTTCCAAACGGTCGATCACTCCGGTGATCGCGCCGGTGGTGAGGCCGGTCGCCGCGGCAAGTTGGCCGGCCGCGAGCGGACCCTTGAGCGCGATGATGTCGAGGCATTCGAGCTCGGTGGAGGTGATTCCGAGTTCGGCGGCGACCGCCTGGCTGAACAGAACGCCTTGGGCGCTCGCGGTCCGCATGTGCTGCTCGAGCGCGGCAAGCAGGGCGGCGCGGCTCCGGTGCGGGCTTGACATGGCCGGCAACTCTCTTTAATACTAAGTATCTTATCCACTAAGATATATACCTGCCAAGGATATCCTCGAAAACCCGGATCCGGCAAGCGCCGCGAGGCGACGCCGGGCACAACAGGAAGGGAGCCGAGCATGCGTAATGCCGAGAAACCGTACAAAGGCCTCGCGATGGAGGGTTTCGTCGCCCGCTGGTACGCAAAGCTCACGCGCGGCGATCTTCGTGAGTTTCGCGATTGTGCCAGGACCATCGCCGCTCGCCTGCCGCCCGGCGCCGATGTCCTGGAAATCGCTCCGGGCCCCGGATACCTGTCGATCGAATTGGCCAAGCTCGGCGCCTACCGGATCACCGGCCTCGACATCAGCGCATCGTTCGTCAGGATCGCCGCTGAAAATGCGGCAAAGGCCGGCGTCCAGGTCCGATTTCAACGCGGCGACGCGCACGCATTGGCGTTCCGTGCCGACGCGTTCGACTTCATCGTCTGTCGCGCGGCCTTGAAGAATTTTCGCGATCCGGTGCGGGCGCTCGGCGAGATGCATCGCGCGCTCAAGCCGGGCGGCGAAGCGTTTGTGATCGATCTACGCAAGGATGTCGCCGATTCCGCCATCGCCGATTACGTGGACAACCTGGATACCGGCCGAATCAATCGGTGGATGACCCAATGGACATTCCACCATGTTCTCAAGAAACGCGCCTATTCGGCCGAGGAAATTGCCGAAATGGTGGGGGCAACGGGTTTCGGAAGCTGCGCCATTCAGGAACAGGGGCTTGGAATGGAAATCGCCCTGCGCAAGGCGTCGAAATTCGCCGAAACTGCCGCCTGAGGATCGTGCCGGAACCGACCCACCCTCCTCGGATTGCCTCCTGAGCCAAGCCGATCCGGCTTGGTCGATTGGCACCCTGGCCCTAGATGTAGAAGATCTGGGGTTCGGCCATCCTAGAACTTGGCGGTCTTGGACCGATGTGCTATCCGCAGGCTGCGCTTGCGGCGGCGTCGGCCTCGCCATGGTCTTCCGAAGCAGCATTCGGGCGACCGAGAGCCGGGTGAAATCGACTTGATGTTCGGGCGCGCCAAGCTGTTGCGAAGCGCGCGGGTCCGGTGGGGCGGGGCCACGCCCAACCGCAGCTTTGCTATTGCGCGAGGAGACCTGATGTCCGCCAGGGATGCCGCCATCGCCAACGAAGACACCGACACGTTCTTCAAGGCGCCGCTCGCACAGGCCGACGCGGAGATCGCCGAGGCGATCCGGCTCGAGCTCGGGCGACAGAACGAAGAGATCGAGCTCATCGCCTCCGAGAACATCGTCAGCCGCGCGGTGCTCGAGGCGCAGGGCTCGGCGCTCACCAACAAGTATGCAGAAGGCTACCCGGGCCGGCGCTATTACGGCGGCTGTCAGTTCGTCGACGTCGCGGAACAGCTCGCGATCGAGCGCAGCACGAAATTGTTCGGCTGCGCCTTCGCCAACGTGCAGCCCCACTCGGGCGCGCAGGCGAACCAAGCGGCGTTCATGGCTCTGATGCAGCCCGGCGACACGTTCATGGGCCTCAATCTCGCCGCCGGCGGACATTTGACCCACGGCTCGCCGGTCAATCTCTCCGGCAAATGGTTCAACGTCGTCCCCTACGGGGTTCGCCGGCAGGATCATCGCATCGACTTCGATGAGGTCGAGCGGCTCGCTCGCGAGCACACGCCGAAGATGATCGTCACCGGCGGCTCCGCCTATCCGCGCATCATCGATTTCCGCCGCTTTCGCGAGATCGCCAATAGCGTCGGCGCCTTGCTGGTGGTCGACATGGCGCATTTCGCCGGTCTCGTTGCGGGAGGCGCGCATCCAAGCCCGTTCCCGCATGCCCATGTCGTCACCTCGACGACCCATAAGACCTTGCGCGGCCCGCGCGGTGGGTTCGTACTGACGAACGACGAGGAACTCGCGCGGAAAATCAATTCCGCAGTGTTCCCCGGCTCGCAAGGCGGGCCGCTGATGCACGTGATCGCCGCCAAAGCGGTGGCGTTCGGGGAAGCGCTGCGGCCGGCGTTCCGCTCCTACGCCAAGGCCGTCGTCGAGAACGCGCGGGCGCTCGCCGAGACCCTGAAATCCCGCGGGCTCGACATCGTGTCGGGCGGCACCGACACCCACCTCATGCTGGTCGACTTGCGGCCCAAGCGCCTGACCGGCAAGGCCGCGGAAGCCGCGCTCGGCCGCGCGCGCATCACCTGCAACAAGAACGGCATTCCCTTCGATCCCGAGAAGCCGACGGTCACTTCCGGAATCCGCATCGGCACCCCGGCCGGCACCACGCGCGGCTTCGGCGTCGCCGAGTTCCGCCAGATCGGCGACATGATCGCCGACTTGCTCGATGCGCTCTCCGGCAGCGGCGCCTCCGGGGACGCCGTCGAGGCGGTGGTGCGGGAGAAAGTGAGGCGGCTCGTCGCGCGGTTTCCAATCTACAACGCGTGAGTTGCGAGCATGCGTTGCCCGAACTGCGGCAGTCTCGACACCCAGGTCAAGGATTCGCGTCCGACCGAGGATTCGACGGCCATCCGCCGCCGACGCGTGTGCCTGGCCTGCAATTTTCGTTTCACCACTTTCGAGCGCGTGCAATTGCGCGAGCTCGTGGTCATCAAGCGCAACGGAAGGCGCGTGCCGTTCGACCGCGACAAGCTCATGCGTTCGGTGCAGATCGCGCTGCGCAAGCGGCCGGTCGAGCCGGAGCGCGTCGAACAGATGGTGTCGAAGATCGTCCGCGAGCTCGAGAGCCTCGGCGAAAGTGAGGTCAGTTCCGAGACGATCGGCGAGACCGTGATGGAGCATCTGCGCGGGCTCGACGACGTCGCCTACGTGCGTTTCGCATCCGTGTACCGCAATTTTCGCGAGCCTAGGGACTTCCAGGCAGTGCTGGGCGAGCTCGCCGCCGACGAGCCCGTCCGCGCGCCTGCCCATGAGCACAAATGAGCACCGCTGCTGAGCCGTGTCCGGCCGCCAGCGAGGACGCGCGGTTCATGGCTTGCGCCCTCGCGCTCGGGCGCCGCGGGCTCGGCAACGTGTGGCCCAATCCGGCCGTCGGCGCACTGGTGGTTCGCCCCGCCAGCGCCGGACCCGTAATGGTCGGGCGCGGCTGGACCCAGCCCGGCGGCCGGCCTCACGCCGAGACCGAGGCGTTGCGCCGCGCCGGAAGACTGGCGCGCGGGGCGACGCTCTACGTCACCCTCGAGCCGTGCTCCCACCACGGCAAGACGCCGCCCTGTGCCGATGCCATCGTGGCCGCGGGAATTTCGACCGTGGTCTCCGCGCTCGAGGATCCCAATCCGGAGGTCGCGGGTAGGGGCCATGCGCGCCTCGCCGCGGCCGGCATTGCCGTGCGCACCGGGATTGCCGCAGCGGAAGCGGCGCGCGCTCACGCCGGCCATATCCGCCGGATGCGCGAGCATCGGCCGCACGTCACCCTCAAGCTCGCGGTCTCCGCCGACGGCAAGGCGGGCCTTGCAGGGCGGCGCCCCGCCGCAATCACCGGAGAGCGGGCGCGCGAGCGGGTCCATCGGATGCGCGCCATGCACGATGCGATCCTGGTCGGGATCGGGACGGTCCTCGCCGACGATCCTTTATTGACCTGCCGGCTGCCCTGTATGGCGCCGCGCTCGCCGGTACGCGTCGTGCTCGACGCCGCGTTGCGGCTGCCGTTGCAGAGCCGGCTTGCCGGCAGCGCGCGCGAGGTGCCGCTCTGGGTGCTCGCCGCCGAATCTGCCGCCCTTGAGCGCGAAGATGCGTTGCGCGGCCGCCGGGCCGAAGTCGACCGGATTCGAAGCGCCGAGAACGGCCGGCTCGATCTCGGCGCCGCCCTGCAGCACCTCGCGGCGAAGGGCATCACCCGGCTGCTTGTCGAGGGCGGCCCCATGGTCGCGGCCGCGATGCTGGCGGCCGATTTCGTCGACGAGGCCGTGCTGTTTCGCTCCGGGACGAGCATCGGATCGGGCGGCATCGATGCGCTCGACGGAATGCCGCTCTCCGCCCTGACGCATTCGCCGAGATTCAAATCGATCGGCAGCGAAGCCGTCGCGGCGGACCGCGTCGAAGCATTCGTGCGGGCGTGAGCTTTGTTCACCGGCATCGTCAGCGATATCGGCGAAGTGCTGGCGGTCGAACCTCGGGCCGAGGGGCTGCGGCGGCTCGTCATCGGCTGCCGTTACGATCGCGCCTCGATCGAGCTCGGCGCCTCGATCGCGTGCGCGGGCGTCTGCCTCACGGTCGTCGAGCGCGAGGATCGGGCCGGCCGCAGCTGCTTCGCGGTGGACGCGGCGGCGGAGACCCTTGCGGTGACCACGGCGGGGTCCTGGCGCGAAGGAACGCGCGTCAATCTGGAACGTGCGCTGAAGCTCGGCGACGAGCTCGGCGGTCATCTCGTATCCGGCCACATCGACGGCGTCGCCAGAATGCTCGCGCGCGAGGATCTGCCCGGCATGGCTCGTTTCACGATCGCGGCGCCCGCAGCGCTCGCCCGGTTCATCGCGCCGAAGGGCTCGGTCGCGCTCGACGGCGTTTCTCTCACGGTCAACGAGGTGGCCGGGAGCAGGTTCGGGGTCCTCATCATTCCGCATACGCTCGCAGCGACGACGCTCGGCGACTGCCGCGAATCCGACGCGCTCAATCTTGAAGTCGATCTGATGGCGCGTTACGCCGCCCGGCTGCTGGAAGCGCGTACGCCGTAGCTTGAGCGCATCGTAATCGCGATGTGTGCCGATCCATACATCACGCGCCCAAATTGAGCGCAAGAAGCCGAGCTTTCGACTGAGCGCCTGGCGGGCGGCTTGCTTCGTGGCCGATCCGCTTGGTACTCACGCCGAGCCGGAGACGTGAATGGCCAAGCCACGCAGAGTCCACAGCAAAGACGAAGACGAGGTCGCCGGCGCGCGCATGCTCGTCGTCGAGGCGCGGTTCTACGACGATATCGCCGATGCGCTGCTCGCGGGCGCGCGCCGCGCGTTCGACGCGGCGGGGGTCGAGTTCGATCGCATCAGCGTCCCGGGCTCGCTGGAGGTTCCCGCCGCGATCGCGATCGCGCTCGACACGGCGGAACGCAAGCGACGCCCCTATGACGGCGTCGTCGCACTCGGCTGCGTCATCCGCGGCGACACCATCCATTTCGACATCGTCGCCACCGAATCCGCGCGGGCGCTGATGGATCTCGCGGTGGCGCGGCGGCTGCCAGTCGGCAACGGCATTCTCACCGTGGACACCGAGGCGCAGGCATGGACGCGCGCGCGGCCCGAGGAGGCCGACAAGGGCGGCGATGCGGCGCGCACCGCACTCGCGATGCTGAGGATCAAGCGGCGTCTCGCGTCGGCGCGGAGGGCGCGATGAGCAGGGGCGCGGGAAGAGACGGGCGCAAGGCCAACCGCCGCGGCGCCGCGCGCTTGGCAGCGGTGCAGGCACTCTATCAGATGGACGTCGCCGCGACCCCGCTCCACGACATCCTCGCGCAGTTCGAAAGCCATTGGCTCGGGCGCGAGGTCGAAGGCTCGAAATATCTTCCGGCCGAAGCCGGATTTTTCCGCGACCTCGTCGGCGGATTCCTGCGCGAGCAGCGCAAGCTCGATCCACTGATCGACCGGGCGCTCGAGGGCGGCTGGCCGCTCAAGCGCGTGGAGGCGCTGTTGCGTGCCGTGCTGCGGGCTGGTGCCTTCGAGCTCGACCAGCGCCGCGATGTTCCGGCCCGCGTGGTGATTTCCGAATATGTCGATGTCGCCAACGCGTTTCTCGACGGCGACGAAACCGGCATGGTCAATGCGGTGCTGGATCTCTTGGCGCGGCAATTGCGGCCCGCCGAGTTCGACCGCGCCACTGGCTGAGCGTCATGCCCGCGCCGGCTGAAGACTCCGCGGAAGATCGGCTGATCGCCCGGTTTTTTCGTCCGCTCGCTTCGCATCCGGGCGCGCTCGGCCTCGCCGACGATGCCGCGGTCCTGGTGCCGCCCGCCGGTTGCGATCTCGTGCTCAAGACGGATGCGATCGTCGGCAGTGTGCATTTTTTTGCCGAAGATCCTGCAGCGGCGATCGCGCGCAAGGCGTTGCGCGTCAACCTCTCCGATCTCGCCGCCAAGGGCGCCGTGCCCGCCGGATTCCTGCTCTCGCTCGCGTTGCCGGAGCCGACGTCCGAGGCATGGCTTGCGGATTTTGCCGACGGGCTGCGCGCCGATGCTGAACTCTATCGATGTCCGCTGCTCGGCGGCGATACCGACCGGACCCCCGGGCCCGCCATGGTATCGATTGCCGCGTTCGGCACGGTCCCGCACGGTGAAATGGTACGGCGGAGCGGGGCCAAGCCCGGCGATGCCGTGTTCGTGAGCGGCACGATCGGGGATGCCGCGCTCGGCGTGAGGCTGCGGCGTGAGCCGGGGCTGGCGGCGCGTTACGGACTGGGCGCCGAGGAGCGGGACCATCTGCTCGCGCGCTATCTCGTCCCCGAGCCGCGCATGGCGCTGGCCGAAGTCTTGCGGCGGCACGCCTCCGCCGCCATGGATGTTTCCGACGGACTTGCCGGCGATCTCGCCAAGCTATGCGGCGCGTCCGGCGTATCCGCCGAGATCGAAACCGAGAAGGTGCCGCTTTCGCAAGCGGCCAAGCGCGCGATCGCCGCGGACGGCGGCGCGCAGGAGATCGCGCTGACGGGCGGCGACGATTACGAGATCGTGTGCACGGTTGCGCCGAACGCGCGCGAGGCGTTCCGCACCGCGGCGCTCGCATCGGGCGTCGCCGTGACAGAGATCGGCCGCATTGTTGCCGGCGAAGCTGCGCCGCAATTTCGGGACCGGACCGGGAAGGTGCTGAAATTTGCCCGCGCCTCGTTCAGCCATTTCTGAGCTGGGCATTCGAAGCGACGGGCGTAGATGGGTTGAGCGGGAGCGAAACCCATCAGGGTTCCACCAGGCCTCTTTTCACGTTTACTCCGCGAACATTTCACGGAGAATCGTCAACGTGGCAGCTAATATTCTCGCGTCGACGGAGCCTAGCTTTCTGATCAGTCGTATTTTGTCGACTGCCCTAACCTGTTCGAGCAGAATGAGACCACTCTTGCCGGCGAATTTGACGGGTGCCCGAAATCCTGCCGACCGGCTGCCGGTCGTCATCGGGGCAACGATGGCAACATCGAGAAAATCGATCTCTGGCGGAGAGACGATCACGCAGGGACGCGTCTTGCGAATCTCTCTACCCCGCGTCGGATCCAACTGACACAGCCAAACCTCTCCTCGCTTCACCACTTCAAATCCTCGTCGGCTTCGTTGGCAACCTCCGGCCATACGAGCCGACTGTCCCCCGCCGCCGCGAGCGCCTTGCTGTCCTCCGCCCATCCCTGGCGCGGACGCTTCCTAATCGGAGCGATGACGATCTTGCCGCCTTGCACGGTCAAGTCGACGCGGTCCGCCGCCGTCGCGCCAATCTCCGCCAGCAAAGGCTTGGGAATGATCACCGCATGGGAATTCCCAACCTTGCGGATGGCAGTCTTCATAATCGGGCCTCCAAAGTTATAACTTTGTTATACCAGCCCGCGTATTCGGTCAAATCCAGGAATGGGTTTGCTCCGTAGGACGGCTGCGGCGCCGCTCTCCGGCGTTGCGCCGCAGGGGGGTTTTTGGCAATGTCCGCGCCGCTTCGGGCCTGGGCGGTCCGGCCCGCCGGATTCGGCCGCCTCGACGCGGTGAGGGGGGCTTCCCGCACGTTCTCAGCCAATCAGGGTGGATTTCATGACTGCATTGTGGGGCATCATCGCCTGCGGCGTGCTCGCAATCATTTACGGCATTTGGGCGATCCAGTCGGTGATGGCGGCCGACGCCGGAAGCCAAAAAATGCAGGAAATCTCCGCGGCGACCCGCGAAGGCGCGCAGGCCTATCTGCGGCGCCAGTACACCACGATCGCGCTTGCCGGCGTCATTATTTTCGTCATCGTGGGATTTTTGCTCGGCTGGCTCGTTGCGCTCGGCTTCGCCATCGGGGCGGTCTTGTCCGGCGCGGCCGGCTTCATCGGCATGAACGTCTCGGTGCGCGCCAATGTGCGCACCGCGCAGGCGGCGATCGGCTCGCTCGCCGGCGGCCTCGACATCGCGTTCAAGTCCGGCGCGATCACGGGGCTGTTCGTCGCCGGGCTGGCGTTGCTCGGGGTCACCGTCTATTTCGCCGTTCTGACCGGCTGGCTCGGGAAAGCACCCAACGACCGCACCGTCATCGACGCCATGGTGGCGCTCGGGTTCGGCGGCTCGCTGATCTCGATCTTCGCGCGTCTCGGTGGCGGCATTTTCACCAAGGGCGCCGACGTCGGCGGCGACCTCGTCGGCAAGGTCGAGGCCGGCATCCCCGAAGACGATCCGCGCAATCCCGCGACCATTGCCGACAATGTCGGCGACAATGTCGGCGATTGCGCCGGCATGGCGGCAGACCTGTTCGAGACCTATGCGGTCACCACCGTCGCCACCATGGTGCTCGCCTCGATCTTCTTCGGCGGCAATGCCGCGGTGCTCAGACCGATGATGACGCTGCCGCTCGCGATCGGCGGCGCCTGCGTTGTGACGTCGATCATCGGCACCTTCTTCGTCAAGCTCGGTCCCAGCCAGTCGATCATGGGGGCGCTCTACAAAGGCTTCATCGTCACGGCCGTGCTCTCGCTCGTGGGCGAAGCTCTGGTCATCTATTTGCTGCTGCCGGGAGGGTTCGGACCGGTCGCGGGTGCGGCGTATTCGGGCGCGGCCCTGTTCGCCTGCGGCGTTGTCGGCCTCGTCGTCACCGGGCTCATCGTCTGGATCACCGAATATTACACCGGGACCAATTTCCGCCCGGTGCAGTCGATCGCGAAAGCCTCGATAACCGGGCACGGCACCAACATCATCCAGGGCCTGGCGGTCTCGCTCGAAGCAACCGCACTGCCGACCGTGGTGATCATCGCGGGCATTCTCGTGAGCTATGGGCTCGCCGGCCTGTTCGGCATCGCGGTAGCGGTCACCAGCATGCTGTCGCTTGCGGGTGTCGTCGTCGCGCTCGACGCGTTCGGTCCGGTGACCGACAATGCGGGCGGCATCGCGGAAATGTCCGGCCTGCCGCAGGAGGTGCGCAAATCGACCGACGCGCTCGACGCGGTCGGCAACACCACCAAGGCGATCACCAAAGGCTATGCGATCGGCTCGGCCGGGCTCGGCGCGCTCGTGCTGTTCGCGGCCTACAACGAGGATCTGAAATACTTCACCGCACAGGCGGCCCAGCATCCGTATTTCCAGGGTGTCAAGCTCGATTTCTCGCTGAACAACCCGTACGTGGTCGCTGGGCTGCTGTTCGGCGGGTTGCTGCCGTACCTGTTCGGGGCGCTGGGCATGACGGCGGTCGGCCGCGCGGCGAGCTCGATCGTCGAGGAGGTGCGCCGCCAGTTCCGCGAGAAGCCCGGCATCATGACCTACAAGGACCGGCCGGATTATGGACGAGCCGTCGACATGCTCACCAAGGCCGCGATCAAGGAGATGATCGTTCCCTCGCTCCTCCCGGTGCTCTCGCCGATCGTGGTGTTCTTCCTCATCTATTTCGTCGCGGGCCAGGGCGCGGCCGGCAAGTCCGCGGCGTTCTCGGCGGTCGGCGCCATGCTGCTCGGCGTCATCGTCACCGGGCTGTTCGTGGCAATCTCGATGACTTCGGGCGGCGGTGCGTGGGACAACGCCAAGAAATACATCGAGGACGGCCATTACGGCGGCAAGGGCTCGGAGCCGCACAAGGCCGCTGTGACCGGCGACACCGTCGGCGACCCCTACAAAGACACCGCGGGTCCGGCGGTCAATCCGATGATCAAGATAACGAACATCGTGGCGCTGCTGCTGCTCGCGGTGCTTGCGCACCGGTGATTTCGGCCTAGTCCTTGCCGAAGATCTTGAACACGTAGGTGAGGTAATTGAGCTCCCTGCCCGCGGTCGGGGTGGTGCGGCTCACGAAATCGAAAATCCGGCCGTCCCGCATGCCGTAGTCGGCCACGCGCTCGACCCGCCGGTTCTTGTCGAAATAAACCGCAATCACCCGCTGGTTCACCACCTTCTGCGGCAGGAACGCGGTTTTCTCCGCGCGCTCGGAAATATAATAGAACACTTCGCCGTTCACGGTTGCGACCGTCGAGGGCGTGCCCAGCACGATGAGCACCTGTTCCTGAGTGGCGCCGAGCGGTACCTGCTCGAGCGCTCCCTCCTGCACCACGTAGCCGTGGTAATAGGTCTCGGTGAAGCAGCCGGCGAGCGGCAAGGCAGCAAGCAAAATCGCCGCGGCGATTACCCCGGGTCGCCCTCGGCGCGCGTCAAAACTGCGCATATTTCCCCAGGTCCCGTACCCGACGGCGCGGATCGCCCGATCCGCAGCCACCCGTTTGCCGCACGCCCGAGCCGCTGCGGGATTGGCGTTTCCCGCGCCTCGCTGCAGCCCAGTGGCCACCATCGATGCCGTCTATGGCGCGATCGTGGCGCCATCGCGCTGCCGGCCCGGCGCGGGGTATATTCGAGAATCGGGCGCGGCGAGGGCCTGCCGGCGTGCAATTGCGCGCCGAATCACCATATTTCCCGCACCGGAATTGCGTGCCGAGTTTCGAATGGCCGACACCGAGCGCCCATGGAGCGTCCCAATCCGGGTCGAAGAGGTCCCGGAAGCCGGCCGGCGCGTCGAGCTTGCTGCCGACGAGCCGGTGCGGCGGAGCGTCGCCGAAGCCGCCGGGGTGAATGCTGTGACCCGGCTCGATGCCACCTTCGATCTCGCTCGCCACGGGCGAAGCGGCCTGCACGTGACCGGCGGGATTTCCGCGACGGTGCGGCAGACGTGCGTTGTCACGCTCGAGCCGATCCTCAACGAGGTGGTCGAGCCGGTCGACCTAGTGTTCGTCTCCGGGAACGCACATCCGAAGGCCGCCGAGCAGCTTTCGGTCGAAAGCGATCCGCCCGAGCCGATGTTCGATGGGATCGTCGATCTGGGCGCCGTTGCGACCGAGTTCCTCATCCTCGGGATCGACCCTTATCCGCGCAAGTCCGGTGTGGTGTTCGAGGCCCCGGCGATCGCGGATCGGGACGCGACACCGTTCGCGGCGCTCGCGGCGCTCAAGAAAAAGAATGGCACGCCAGAACGTTAGACCCTGCGGCAGGGAATCGGACAAGTGTGTTGTGTCCTTTGCCCGACACGCTATTGTCCCGGCGCGCTTGTCGCCGCGTCCATCCGAAACCAGCGTTCCGGCGCGTCTGAGGGTGCCGCCAGGGTCGATCCATGCCCCACAAGGTCCGTATCGCGCTCGACGCCATGGGGGGTGACGTCGGGGCGTCGGTCGTCGTGCCGGGAGCCGAGATATCCCTGCAGCGCCACCCCGATACCGAGTTTTTGCTCTACGGCGACCGCGGCGTCATCGAGCCGTTGCTGCAAGCAAGGCCGGGCCTGCGCGAGGCCGCACGCATCATCCATACCGATGTGGCGGTCAAGATGGATGACAAGCCGAGCCAAGCTCTGCGGTACGGGCGCTGGAAATCCTCGATGTGGCTTGCGATCGATGCGGTCAAGAAACACGAAGCGGACGCCGCCGTGTCGGCCGGCAATACCGGCGCGCTGATGGCCATGGCGAAGTTCGATCTCAAGACCATCCCGGGCATCGACCGCCCGGCGATCGCGGCGTTGTGGCCGACTCTCAAAGGCGAATCGATCGTGCTCGATCTCGGTGCGTCGATTGGTGCCGACGCGCAGCATCTCGTCGATCTTGCCGTGATGGGCAGCGCCATGGCGCGTGTCGTATTCGGGCTCGACCGGCCGAGCGTCGGGCTGCTCAACATCGGCGTCGAGGAGGTCAAAGGACTCGAGCAAGTGCGGGAGGCCGGCCGGCTGCTGCGCGAAGCCCAGCTCAAAAGCCTTGATTATATCGGCTTCATCGAGGGCACCGACATCGCCGCCGGCACCGCCGACGTCGTCGTCACGGAGGGCTTTGCCGGCAACATAGCGCTCAAGACCGCGGAGGGCACCGCACGCCAATTCGGCGAATATCTGCGCAGTGCGATGAGCCGCACGTGGCGAACCAAGCTCGGTTATCTGTTGGCGCGCCAAGCGTTCCGCACGCTGCAGGAGAAGATGGATCCGCGAAAGGTCAATGGCGGGGTTTTCCTCGGGCTCAACGGCATCGTCATCAAGAGCCACGGCGGCACCGACGCCGAGGGTTTCGCCGCGGCCGTCGATCTCGGCTACGACATGGCGCGCTACGAACTGCTCGCGAAGATCGAGCAGACGCTCAGCCGCGGCGTGGCCGAACGGCCCGCAATGCGGCTCGGTGAGGTTGCCTCGTGAGCATGTTGCGGTCGGTCGTGCTCGGCTGCGGTGCCTATCTGCCCAAGCGCGTTCTCAGCAATGGCGATCTCGCACGGATGGTCGACACCTCCGACGACTGGATCGTGCAGCGCACGGGCATCCGCCAGCGCCATATCGCCGCCCCCGGCGAGTTCACCTCGCATCTCGGGATTGCCGCGGCGCGCGCAGCCCTCGCCGACGCGCAAGTCGATACGCAATCGATCGACTTGATCGTGGTCGCGACCTCGACTCCGGACAATACCTTCCCGGCCACCGCGGTGTCGGTGCAGGAAGGGCTCGGCATCACGGGCGGGACGGCCTTCGACCTCCAGGCGGTGTGCTCGGGATTCGTGTTCGGGCTCGCAACCGCCGACGGCCTGCTGCGCACTCGGCAGTTCAAGCGCGCGCTCGTGATCGGCGCCGAGACGTTCTCGCGGATTCTCGACTGGACCGACCGGACGACCTGTGTGCTGTTCGGCGACGGCGCGGGTGCCGTCGTGCTCGAAGCCCAGGAGCAGCCCGGCACGATCGAGGATCGCGGCGTGCTGACTTCGCGCCTGCGATCCGACGGCCGCTACAAAATGAAGCTCTATGTCGATGGCGGGCCGTCCTCGACCGGCACGGTCGGGCACCTGCGGATGGAAGGCCGCGAGGTGTTTCGCCATGCGGTCGCGATGATCTCCGATGTCGTGACCGAGGCGTTCCGCGAGACCGGCTATTGCGTCGAGGACATCGACTGGTTTGTTCCCCACCAGGCCAACCAGCGCATCATCGACGGCTCGGCGCACAAGCTCGGCATCGATCCGAAAAAAATCGTCAGCACCGTGGACCGCCACGGCAACACTTCGGCGGCCTCGATCCCCCTGGCGCTGGCGGTCGCGCGCGACGACGGCCGCATCAAGCAGGGGGACCTCGTGCTGCTCGAAGCCATGGGCGGCGGCTTCACCTGGGGCGCGCTGCTTTTACGCTGGTAGGCCTGACCGACCCGCGGCGCCATTGACCGCTGATAGGAATGTCGTCGATAATTCAGGAGGATAGATTGCCGCGGAGCGGGGCGGAGCAATGGCTGGGAAAACGGTGACGCGCGCGGATCTATGCGAGGCGGTCTACCAGAAAGTGGGCCTGTCGCGCACCGAATCCGCTATGTTGGTCGAGCTGGTGCTCAAGGAGATCACCGACTGCCTCGAGCGGGGCGAGACGGTGAAACTGTCCTCGTTCGGCTCGTTCGTCGTGCGTAAGAAGGGGCAAAGGATCGGCCGCAATCCCAAGACCGGCAAGGAAGTGCCGATTTCCCCGCGCCGCGTCATGGTGTTCAAGCCCTCGGCGATCCTGAAGCAGCGCATCAACTCGGGACCGAACGGCCGCAGGCCGTCTTGAAGCGAAGGAGCCCGCCGCGATGGAAAAGGCGCCGGATGCGTTCCGCACCATCAGCGAGGTCGCGGAGGAGCTCGACTTGCCGCAGCACGTGCTCCGCTTCTGGGAAACCCGGTTCGTGCAGATCAAGCCAATGAAGCGCGGTGGCGGCCGCCGCTATTATCGGCCTGACGACGTCGATCTGTTGCGCGGCATTCGCCACCTGCTTTATGGCGAGGGCTACACCATCCGCGGCGTGCAGCGCATTCTCAAGGACGAGGGCATCAAGTTCGTTCAGGCGGTGTGGCGCAGCGGAGCGCCGCAGCCCGCGCGAGCCGCTACGGACGAGGAAGGCGAAGAAGCAGCTCTTGGCCCTTCCCACGAGCGCAGTCGCGGACTGCTCGGGCTTTGGCCGTCGATCCTCGGCGCGAGCGATGAGCCCGGCGCGGATGCCGCGCCGGGCGCCGGGCGCATCGAGCCCTCGCTCGATCGCCGGGGTGCGACGGCGCCGGAGGAGCCCGCCGCGGCGCGGGCCGCGCCTGCGCTCGACGGCGCCGCAGCTTCCGGCGAGCTTGCGCGCGAGGAGCTTCGCAAGCTGCAGGCGGCGCTGTTCGAGCTCGGCGAATGCCGCAGATTGCTCGACGCGACGCTCGCCGAGAGTTGAGCGAACAGCTTCACGGGTGCTTGCCCCCGCGCTCGCCGCGCCCGATCTTGGAACCATTGCTGACGACCTGATTTGCCGGTGGGGGTGGCCGCGCTGCCGCGCAGCCTCGCAACGGACGAGCCATGGATATCCGCTCCGTGCTGCCAGGCCCGAGCCGGGGGCGGATTGGGCGGAGAAAACGGGGAAATTGCCGTCATTCCAGGGGGTTGCCCACCGGCAGCCGTTGCGCCAGTCCCTGCCCCATTCCGGCAAGGAAATGTTGACGGGTATGCGGACGGGGCTTGCTTTTATTTCCCGCCCGCGCTTGGGTGGCATAATGGGGTCGGGAACAGCAGTTTGAGCAACAGCCGTGAGCGCCCGAACCATCCATCGCCTCACAGAAGTCCAGATCCGGAATGCCCGCCCGATCGAGGTCGTGGTGCCCGTTCCCCTGCCGCCGAATGCGACCGCCGCCGAACGGAACGGCTCGGTGTCGATCGTCCTGGAGGGGTGCAAGCGGGACAAGCCCGATCGCTCCGCCGACGTGAGGGACGACAAGCGGTTGCGGAAGATGCTTGACCGGTTCGTGGACCCGACGCTGACGATGCGGGACGGGCGGCCGGTCATTGTGAAGCGCAAGACTCGCTGGATGGCCGATGGAAATTGCTTGTGGGTAAAAATAATGCCGAGCACCAGCCCGAACGATCCGGACGGCTGCAGCAAGAGTTACGTGTTCCGTTATTCCCTGCCGGAGAAGGTCACGTCGGCCAATGGCGTCATCAGACAACGGCAGCGCCAGATGGGGCTGGGATCCTGCCACATCCTGACGCTGGCCGAGGCCCGAGAACGGGCCCGGGAGTGCCGCAAGATGCTGCTTGACGGCGTCGACCCGATCGTCGCCCGAGACGGCAAGGCGGCCGACGCCATGGTGGCCGAGAAGAAGTTGAAGAACTGGGATGCCGTCGTCGCCGAGTTCCTGTTGGCGAATGGTGACAAGTGGTCCAAGGTCCATCGTGCCAACGTCATCCAGTCGCTGCGGGACCACATCAGCCCGGTCATTGGCGACGTCCCGATCTCTGCCGTGGACACCCAGCTCGCCATCAAGGCGCTCACCGACCTGCATTCCCGGCTGCCGGTGACCTGCGCCCGAGTGATGGGCCGGTGCGCTGATGTCTACTCCTATGCCGTCCTCCACGGCTACGCCCAAGAACCCAATCCGTGGCGCTATCGTGGCCACCTGGAGTTCCGGTTTCCCCAGAAGACCGAGGTGAAGCATCTGCCGGCGCTTCATTTCTCCCAGATGAGTTCGCTATGGAGCAAGCTGATCAAGGTCGAAGGCCTGGCGGCGCTGGCCCTGCAGTGGACGATCCTGACCGTGGCGAGGACCGGCGAGACGTTTCAGGCCCTGGCATCGGAGATTGATTGCGAGCGGCAGGAATGGCGGGTGCCCAAGAGCCACATCAAGACTCGGCGACACATGCGGGATGATGACGACTTCATCCAACCCCTGACCGATGAGGCGATGGCGGTGTTGGCGAAGATCGGGGAGCGAAAGCCGGATGAGCGGCTGTTCCCGTTTGCGGTCGACTCGGGGGCGATGATTGATGTTCTTCATGCCATCAACCCCGGCGTCACCGTTCACGGCACGACAAGGGGGGCGTTCAAAACCTGGAGCGAGGAGGCGACCGACACCGATTCAAAGGTCGTGGAGGCCTGCATGTCGCACAAGGGAGGTGCTTCCAGGGTGGAGTTGGCGTATCACCGTGGCCCGCAGTTCGTCGAGAAGAAGCGCCGGCATTTGGCGCTGTGGGCGAACTACGTGACGGGTGTCACCGAGACCGCCGACGTGGTGATGATGACGGGGCGGCGGGCCTGATCCCCCCGGAGCAAACAACTACCTGATGCGTTCCAGCACTATCCTCGGGGGTGTTTCCCAGGTAGGGCATGCGCTCCAACAGGTCCAGGAACTCGGGCAGGTCGAGACCATCATCAGCCGGCACCATGGACGGACTGTAGTTCTCCTGCACGATCGACTCCGGCGACATGTGCTCGACCGGGTCGGGGGCTTGCGGGGCCCGGGACCGATCGCCGGACAGAGGCTTGTCGACGATCGCCGCTAGGATCTCATCCGGTACTCTCACCCGCCCTCAAAAGTCCTGGCAACGCGGTCTCGAGTGGAAAAAATCCAGAGCTGAAGCCCGCTTGAGTGGTGAGCGCTGCTTGTCCATTTGCCCCAATGATGCAGCCCTCCTCGCTGACGCCTCCGGAAACGGCATCTATTTCACCATCGTTCAACTCCAGGACAACGGACTAGGGGTAATTAGACACCTAGTTTCGCTCAATGCAGCCTTCCTTGGTGGTATCCATAATGGAATGGAGGAAATAGCATTATCAGTTCTACAGTTTTCGTTGTTTATTATCTGCATGGGAATGAGTTATCAGATCTGTCCACCCCATCAGAGGGCAAACTCCAATGAAGCAGAAACTCAAAGAACTCATCGATCAAGCGCCCCCAGGGCATTTCCACCCTAAGATTCAAACCAATCTTGCCGAGGTAAAACGCCGCCTCGAACACGCCGCCACCCTGATGGATGACCTTGGGCTGCTTGATGAACGGTCTCAAGATGTCTACGTGGACGAGAACAGCCTCCGCAAGTTGTTGAGAGAAGCGTCCCCGGGTTCCGAAGATGGAGTGATCGAGAGGCTCAGACGCATACCGGGCAGCAGACTCACCAGGGACAGCCAAGGATTGAAAAAGGTCCCGTGGGAGACTGTGGCTCAGCGCATGGTAAGTGGTACCGTGACGCCATCGCTCGCGCCGGGTCCGTATGCCTCGTTTGACGAAATTCGCCAGGCAATACAGCAAGGCCGTCCTGATATTCCCGATAGCGCGTTTGAGCCGGAAACACTGCGCCAAGCATCCGAGGCGGTGCTCGGGGCACCCGCGCCAACCCAGGCTGACGCGGCATTTGGAATATCTGAGGCTGTTTGGAACTGTATGGTAAACCACGGTGGCTTTTGGTCCGCGCTGGCGCTTGTAGCAGACGCCTTTTTTATGATTGCAATTGCGGTAGTGCTCGCAACTTTCGACATTCTATTTGTATTAACTTTCTGGTCTTTGCTGTGGCCAGTTTTCACTGCGATGTTCCCTTGGGGGGTTGCCGTCAACATAAGGTTGGTTCTCATCTGCATAGCCAATCCCTCCGCCTAGGAGCACGATTGCCGCCGCTTGTTCATGACTGAAAAGGTGAAGCTGACTCACGTTGTGCTCGAGAGCCAAGGAGAGTACTTCATGCACAGTGCAATGAACACCGATGGTGAGTTTGCTGCTACAAGCCCATGGAGCCACTCAAAGTACGCACGTGTATTAATGTGGGCAAACTCCAGGAGTTTGCGATTCAATTCCATGGTCTCTTCGGTGGTTCTTGCCGAAGTGTTTTCTACAGCATTCTCGCTAAGTCGGATCACCTTCTCCCCAGCCCTACTGGCCTTTTCAACCGAAAGATTCATCTCCTCTGTCCGCTTAACCGGCCGTATACCTTCATTGTGAAATTCAGCAATACGTTTCGCAACAGCCTTCGAGTTCTTCATTTTTGGATACCTCCATTTGACTTTGCGATCCGGGGCACCAGCCAACCCATGATTCGCAGGTAGGGGTCACCACTACAGGGAACCCGCTGCTGCACCTTTTTCGCAAATGCCTCAGCTTGCTCTCTCGTCTGTCGCTTCTCTTTTGGCTGCGACATCCATTCTCGGATTATTGCTCGGCGGACATCATGTTCGGGTCTCATCCGCTTGCACTCTCCACCCTTCGCTCGTCTTCGAGAGGGGAAATGCCAGTCCGAAGGCTAGCGGCGAACGTGCAATCCTCATGCACTTCGCTTGATACTGTCGGACACGAGGGTACGGTGATGTGCATACGGTCGGAGGTGAATTGACTCGACGTGGTCCGCAAACCTCCGCCAGGCAACCGCCATGTCAATGAGCATAGCCTTAGAGTGCGGGTCTGACGTGGTGTTCGCCTGCCGCAAAAACTCCAGTGCATTTCGACGGTAATACTCGGGACGCAACGTCAACCCCACCGACCCCACAACTCACAATGCCCGTGAGTCTATTCTCCCCAGCGAGAAGGGTGTAATCAAGATCTGTTCTCCCGGCCGATAAAGTCAAGATCTGTTGGATCTTTTCGGGAGAGTGTTGCTCCCGAGCCCCATCGTTTTCAATGCTCCGTAATCGCCGGGTAAAGCAGTTCAGCGGCAGAAAGCCAGTAAGGTTTGCGGCTTTCTTGGGGATGAACGAAAGCGAGACGAGAACATCATACCTTCACCTGACTCAGTGTTGCTGGGACGACACAGCCATTGAAGAAATGGCGATGACCCTCGGCCGAGGCTTGGTTTCAAAGCTGGGACTACATTAGACAACATTGGGGCTGCGGAGACGGTCTCGGTTACGTCAAGAGCCGGGACCGGTTCCGTTTGAGGGCTAGTGGATGGGGGAAGCCGATGGAAATTGGAGTGGGAGTTACTAGCGACCAGTTCAGGGTTGATGACGAAGGCATCACACACGAGCCAACAGGGTACAGTTTCAAACCACATCCGAGAAGCCCAACTGATCTCACCCTGAATAAGGGGCAGCTTGGAAATGAGCTTGTGAATGGCGAGTGCTACCGCCCCGATGAGGTCGAGGATATGGCTAAGCAGCTGTGGTGGGAGTATCTCGCCAGAATATGGTAGTGGGGTTCTAATCCAGGAAGAATCTGCCGGAAGCAGAATCGCAAATAAGTTGTCTCCCACAGACTAGGGGGACCTCTAAGACATTCCGTCCTTCTCTGACCGTATTTTTGGCAACACAGCGACAAGAGGGTCATCTTTCAGAATTACGCTCCAGATAGTCGGAAAAATCGCCCCGTTCTCCTGGGCAGAAACGCACTGTTCCAGGAGGTTTGATGAAGTCTCCTCAGGGGTCAAATTGCAATGATGGAGATCGGTCATACGGAAAAACCGGCCCCACGATTTAATCGCAACACGCAAACTACCTAGGGAACCCGGCTAGCATCCCCGACAAATGCTATTTATCTTCTTATCCAATCCCCTCTCCAGGTTCTGGACCTTTCGATCATTGTCGTTCTTTCCTGGCAACTGTATTCGATTACGAGGCTCTTGCGGTATATCGTTTTGGGGAGTGACAGTGATGTTGCTGCTTTCTGGTACTTCAATAAGCGGCTTAAAATTAAACCGCTGCAGGGTTGCGGTTTGGGATATTGGTACCCCGCTAAACCAAACAAATCCCCACGCACCAGAAATCACGAAGAGAGCAGCCATAGTTCCAAGTGTCAGGAATTGAAGCGTCCTCATTGTGTGGTAGGTCATGACGCTTCCTGAGAGGTCTACCGAAGCGAAAGCGTGCTGTCGGTGCCCATTCAACAGTGCACTCCAACGCACTTGGACGGGGATTCAACCCGCTTCTTTCCTGCACGTTCCGGTGCCTGCCACAATCGTTGATGCGCCTTTCTCGCTGGAGTAGAACAAAAGGAGTACGAGGAAGGCGGCTGTTGCGTGCATGGACGATCCTGCACAAGGCCGATGCGTAAGGCGGGACGTCAGTTCGATCTTGGCTTTGCCCTGCCTCGTTCACCGATCAAGTGACTAGGTCGAGCCCTTACGGGAGAGGAGCAGAAGTCGATGGCAAAAGCGGTTGTGGGCCAGCTAAAGCTCTGTAAGGAGGACGTCAATGAAGTGACGCTGCGAGGGGCCGGAACTCTTTTGCTTTACGGGCGCGCTCATGGATCATAAAGCAAGCCCCGGAGACATAGCCTCCGGGGCTTCTGCTTGACGACGTGGCCTTCGCAAAGGTGGGTGCCGTCACGCAGTCATATGGCTCGACAGACTAATGTAGCCCGCCCAACAGCCACACAAGCAAAATGATCGGGATGGGAATGCCGATCAACCACAGTAATGCAGCGCGGCCCATGCTTTGCTCCTCGATCTGTCTCGCCAATGACAACTATGGATCGCCGAGTTAGTTCCAGACACTTGCCTGAGGGTTCGCCATCTCCTAAACATCAATGATTCCAACGCTTGGGTCGCTTCCAAGTGTCAGGTGCCCGACTCATCTTCGTTACCGGTCGGGCCACTGGTATGTCATGTGCTTTGTCGCATCACGACCGAGCGATCCATTGTGAACCCATTTCGACGCAAACAAAACCGACAGACACACGGTCACGCCCACCAGGATAGCTGCGGCATAACTCATCTTTTTACCTCACTGAAACGGCGGATTATAGTTTATGACACGGACTGATGGTGCGAATCGTATCAGCGCTAGTCGCACACGCCGCAAACATTGAACATCGGAACTGAGTGTGCGGCCCGGGATTTATCTCCTCAAAGGCAACGTGGAGAGGAGAAGATATGGACTGGGATCGCATCGAAGGTAACTGGAAGCAGTTCACGGGTAGGATCAAGGAGAAGTGGGGCAAACTCACCGATGACGACCTCACGACGGTCAACGGGCGCCGCGATCAACTGGAAGGAAAGATCCAGGATCGCTACGGGTATTCCAAGGATCAGGTCCGCAAGGAAGTGGACGACTGGCTCAGAATGGCGTCCTGAGTTGAGGGAGAACCAAAAGCCCCGGGCGTCAAAGCCCCGGGGCTTCTTCTTTTGTTGCTATTCCGGGCTAGCGTCCACCTCCTCCGCCGCCTCCACCAGCACCGCCGCCTCCGCCTGCACCACCGCCCCCAGCGCCCCCCAAGTCTCCGATGGTTGCACCGGGAGGAATCGGACGGGTGACGGCCCGTGCGCTGAAGAAAGCGTTTGAGGTCTTACTCCAATGCAACGATCCAACGATAAACACCGCCAACGACAAGGCCAGCAGCAACACCAGCAATCACGACAATAAGCCAGTTATCGAACCGCTCAACTATCGTATTCCGAACCTCACGGTACTTGCGTTCAATGTCCACCAAACGA
>JBKPDF010000073.1:0-23858 GCA_046727735.1 Pseudomonadota bacterium
CCGTCAGGATGGCGGAACGGATCCTTTTCCGCAGCATGCTCTGCCCCTCTGGTCCGACTCGAGCGCCAATGTGCCTTGGCGGCGCCGGCGCACGAAGCCCCCGGCGTGCTCGGGGCGTGGTTTTGCCCAAGGATATGGCAGGCCTGTGGCCGGGCAGTTGGGGGATTTAACGGGGTTATCCCCGCGAACGCGGGGACCCATGCCCAGGCATCGTGCAAAATGCGGGAAATGTTCATGGATTCCGGATACCCGCTTCGCAGGTCCCGGGGCGACGGGCTTATTCGAGCTGCTTACCCGGACAGCACGGCCCGCAGTCCGTCGATCACGAACTGCACCGCAAGGGCGGCGAGCAACACCCCGAGCAACCGCGACAGCACCACGTTGGCCGTGGTGCCGAGTAGCGGGCCGATGCGGCCGGCAATGAAAAACACCGCGAGGCACAAGCCGATCACCGCCACGATCGTGCCGATGAGCACCAGCAGGAACAGCGGCCGGGCGTTCGCCTGGGAGGCGAGCAGCACCGTCGCGGTGATCGCGCCGGGGCCCGCCATCAATGGAATGGCGAGCGGGAAGGCGGCGATATGGCGTACGTCTTCGACGGCCCGCTCGGCGGTCCTGGATTGCCGCTCGATACGCACGCCAAAGACCATCTCGGATGCGATGGAGAACAACAGCAGTCCCCCGGCAATGCGGAATGCCGGAAGTGAGATCCCGAGCCGCCTCAGCAGCCAATCGCCGATCAGGGCCGCGCCGATCAGGATGGCGGCCGAAAGCAGCGAGGCGCGCATGGCGATCTGCCGGCGGACGGCCATCGGCAAACCGTGGGTGATGGCCAGGAACGTCGGGACGAGCCCGATCGGGTCGACCACCACGAACAGGGTCACGAATGCCGAGATCAGATAGTCGAGCGGCAGGGCGGGCATTCCAGCTCTGTGGCGCGAGGGAAGGGCGGATGCAAGCGCGTTCGGTCAGCCGCCGCACGTGCTAGCTTGGGCGCCTGGTTCCCACCGGAGCTGCCTCCATGACCTTGCACCCGCTATTGGAAGCTCGGCCGGCGATCGTGCTCCATGCCACGGCCGCGATGGGGGCGTTCGGGCTCGCGATCGTCCAGTTCGCGGCGCCCAAGGGCACCATTCCCCACCGCACCATCGGCTGGATCTGGGTCGGACTCATGCTGACCGTTGCCCTGAGCTCGTTCCAGATCCACCAGATCCGGCTGTGGGGCCCCTGGAGCCCTATTCACTTCCTCTCGATTTTCACTCTCATAACGCTCCCGCTTGCCGTCTGGGCGGCACGTCGGCACGACGTCGCAAGACACCGGCGGGCGATGATCTCGATCTTCCTCGGCGCGCTCGTCATTGCCGGCGCATTCACGCTGCTGCCCGGCCGCATCATGCACCAGGTGGTGTTCGGGGATGCGACGGCCGGGGCCGGCGCGGCGAGTTCGATTGTAGTCCGCCACCTGCCCCAAAATAGGTCCAAGTAGCTGAATTGATTTGCGAAAAAAACGATCAATGCGGCGCTTTCCAGTGGCCGCGGTGCTCTGAATCGCCTATATCTGAGGGGTAGATTTCCAGCACTCGGTACCCATCCTTGTCGGACGAAGAAATTCCCAGCCCGGGGGATCGAGGGCCCTCGGACATCCGCCCCGTGTCGCTCACCGAGGAGGTGAAGCGCTCCTACCTCGATTACGCCATGAGCGTGATCGTAGCGCGTGCGCTGCCCGACGCGCGCGACGGGCTCAAGCCCGTGCACCGGCGCATCCTCTACGCCATGCACGAGAACAATTACTTGCCGGACCGGCCGTACAACAAATCGGCGCGCGTGACCGGCGAGACCATGGGCAAGTACCATCCCCATGGCAACCAGGCGATTTACGACGCGCTGGTGCGGCTGACGCAGGATTTCTCCATGCGGCTGCCGCTGATCGACGGCCAGGGCAATTTCGGTTCGGTCGACGGCGATCCGCCCGCGGCCGAGCGCTATACCGAGGTGCGGCTTGCCAGGCCGGCCATGGCGCTGCTCGACGACCTCGACAAGAACACCGTCGATTTCCAGCCGAACTACGACGGCCGCGAGCGCGAGCCGGTCGTGCTGCCGGCGAAATTTCCCAACCTGCTGGTCAACGGCGCCGGCGGCATCGCGGTCGGGATGGCGACCAACATCCCGCCCCACAATCTCGGCGAGGTGATCGACGCCTGCGTCGCGCTCATCGACGATCCCGAGCTCGGCATCGACGATTTGATGGCCATCATTCCCGGCCCGGATTTTCCGACCGGCGGCGTCATTCTCGGCAAAGCCGGGATCCGCAGCGCCTATCACCTCGGGCGGGGCTCGATCATCATGCGCGGCAAGCACACGATCGAGACCATCCGCAAGGAGCGGGAAGCCATCATCATCACCGAGATCCCGTATCAGGTGAACAAGGCGGTGATGGTCGAGCGCATCGCGGAATTGGTGCGCGAGAAGAAGATCGACGGCATCGCCGATCTGCGCGACGAGTCGGACCGCGACGGCTATCGCGTGGTCATCGAGTTGCGGCGCGATGCGGTGCCCGAAGTCGTGCTCAACCAGCTCTATCGGTTCACCACGCTGCAGTCGACGTTCGGCGCCAACATGGTGGCGCTCGACGGCGGCCGGCCTCAGGTGATGAACCTCAAGGACCTGCTGCGCGCCTTCGTTGCGTTCCGCGAAGAGGTCATTTCCCGGCGCACCAAGCATCTGCTCGGCAAGGCGCGCGACCGCGCCCACGTCCTGGTGGGTCTCGCCATCGCGGTCGCCAATATCGACGAGGTGATCCGGCTGATCCGCTCGGCGCCCGATCCGAACGCGGCGCGCGAGGCGTTGATGAATCGCGATTGGCCCGCGGCGACCTCGGCGTCGCTGCTGGCGCTGATCGACGATCCGCGGCATCGACTCTCGGACGCGGGTACCGCGCGGCTGTCGGCGGAGCAGGCCAAGGCCATCCTCGACCTGCGCCTGCAGCGGCTCACGGCGCTCGGGCGTGACGAGATTGCCGCGGAACTCGACAAGCTCGCGACCGAGATCGCCGACTACCTCGACATCCTGCGCTCGCGCGCGCGTATTCTCGCGATCGCCACGGACGAGCTCAATGCCCTCAAAGCCGAGTTCGCGACGCCGCGGCGCACGACGATCATCGAGCAGGAGGACGAGGTCGAAGACGAGGACCTGATCCAGCGCGAGGACATGGTCGTCACCGTCTCGCATCTGGGTTACGTCAAGCGGGTTCCGCTCTCGACATATCGTGCGCAGAAGCGCGGCGGACGCGGCCGTGCCGGTATGCAGACCCGGGACGAGGATTTCGTCAGTCGGTTGTTCGTTGCATCGACGCATGCTCCGGTGCTGTTCTTCTCCTCGCGCGGGCTCGCCTACAAGGAGAAGGTCTGGCGGCTGCCGCTTGCCGCCCCGCAGGCGCGCGGCAAAGCGCTCATCAACATTCTGCCGCTGGCGCAGGGCGAGCGCATCACCACCATCATGCCGCTGCCGGAAGATGAAAGCTCCTGGGCCGCGCTCGACGTGATGTTCGCCACGACCCGCGGGACCGTGCGGCGGAACAAATTGTCGGATTTCATCCAGGTCAACCGCACCGGCAAGATCGCCATGAAGCTCGACGAGGGTGAAGCGATCGTCGACGTGCAGATTTGCACCGAAAAGGACGACGTGCTGCTGACCAGCGCGCAAGGTCAATGCATCCGCTTCCCGGTCGGCGACGTGCGCGTGTTCAAAGGCAGGGATTCCATGGGGGTGCGCGGCATCGCGCTCGCCGACGGCGACGTCGTGATCTCGCTCTCGATCCTGCGTCACCTCGACGTCAGCGCGGAGGAGCGCGCCGCTTATCTCAAACGCGCGGGCGCGGTACGGCGCGGCCAGGGCGAGACCCCGGAGGAAGCGGCCGAGGCCGCGTCCGAGGTCGAGTCGGAAGAGGGCGCAACCGGAGCGATCGAGTTGGGAGAGCAACGATACGTGGAGATGTCCGCGGCGGAGCAGTTCGTGCTGACGGTGTCCGAGCGTGGATTCGGCAAACGGACCTCGTCCTACGAGTACCGCACGACGGGCCGCGGCGGAAAAGGCATCGTGGCCATGGACAACCGCGAGAAGAACGGTGCCATTCGCCCGCGGATCGGTCGGCTGGTCGCGTCGTTCCCGATCGAAGAATCCGACCAGCTCATGCTCGTCACCGACGGCGGCCAGCTGATTCGGGTCGGTGTCGCGGAGATCAGCATCAAGGGCCGCAAAACCCGCGGTGTGATCGTGTTCGACACCGCCGAGGACGAGCGCGTCGTCTCGGTCGAGCGTCTGTCCGAGGAGAACGGCGACGTCGAGCCGTAAGGTTCGCCGTTCCCGCTCGATCGGTGGCGAGGGCCGTCGTTGCGCGCGGCGGCCCCTTGCCCTAGGCTCGCAGCAAACAAGAACACCGACGCTCTGCACCGTCGCGGTCTGCCGGACGACCGTTGCGCCGGGAAGCAAGCGACCGTGAACCTGGCGAAGCGAATTTGCGAGCACTCGGGAGGTGTCGTCATGCCCAAATATATGATCGCGGCGTCCTACACGGCGGAAGGCCTCAAGGGTCTGCAGAAGGACAAGGCATCGGGCCGTAAGGCCGCGGTCCACAAGGTGGTGGAAAGCCTCGGCGGCAAGGTCGAGGCGATGTATTTTGCGCTCGGCGAGCACGATGTGATCTTGATCGCGGACCTGCCGAACACGGTCGCTGCGAGCGCGATCGCGCTCGGGGTTTCCGCCTCGGGATTCGTGCGCACGAGGACGACCGCGTTGCTCACGGTCGAAGAAACGGACCAGGCGCTCGGAAAGAAGCTCGACTACACCCCGCCCGGGCGGGCATAAGCAAATCGGTCCCGGCCCCGCCGCGGCCGTCGACCCCCGCGGGTCAGGGCGACCGCGTGAGCGTACCGGCCAACACGGTGACAGATTCCCGCGACGGGTTCCCGCCGCCCGAGGACCCTATTTGAACGTCTGCTGCGCGAGCGGCGACGTCATTGCGGCATTTCGCTGATGGTGCGGATGACGCTCTCGGTCGGCCGCGAGCTCACCGTCGGCAGCTTGTTTTCTTTGAGCACCATCTCGTCGTATTCCGCCAAGGTTTTGATCGGCGCCCGCGGCACCATGTGGACGACATGGTAGCCGTTGGCCTTGAGCTGGTTGAGCAGCTCGGGAACTGCTTCCGAAGTCGCGCGCTGGAAGTCGTGCATCAGGATGATGCCCTTGCCGTGCTTTTCCAGCTTGCCCATCACCGATTTGATGACCTGCTCGGGCTTGCGCATCGTGAAGTCGAAGGAATCCATATCGGTCGAGAAGATCGCGATATTGCGCTCTCCGAGATATTTGACCATTTCGGGTGGATGCCGCAGCGCCGGGAACCGGAAGAACGGCGCGGTCGGTCCGCCCACCGCCATGTGCACGGCGCTCGCCCCCATCTCGATTTCGCGGATGGCCTCTTCCTTGGATTTCTTCGAGAGATCCTGGTGCGACCAGGTGTGGGTCCCGATCGAGTGTCCGGCCGCCGCCACCTGCTTGAGGATTCCCGGCTCCCAGGTGGCATGCTTGCCGATCGGGAAGAACGTGGCCTTGACGCAATGCGCGGCGAGTGCGGCGAGCACTGCAGGTGTGTTCTTCGGCCACGGGCCGTCGTCGAATGTCAGCACCACCTCCTTGGGCCGGAGGAAATCGTGCTCCTTGAAATGCTCGAAGCCGAACCCGGGGCCGCCGCTGGTGTCGACCTCGACGATCCGCGATGTCCCGAGCGCGTTGGGGTTATTGGCGCAGCCGGCCGTGCTGGTGGTAGGGGCGGGTGCCGGAGCGTTTTTGGCCGTGGGCGCCAAAGTTTGACTCGCGGCGGCGGCCGCAAATCCGACGGACAATGCCAAGACGCAGGCCGCAGTCGCACGCATAGGTTCCTCCTCAGCTCCCCTCTGGGGCGTGATGATTCAATGAGCAATCGACCCGCAAGTCAATCAACGGCCTTGCAGAGACCGGTGGATTGACCGGCGAATCGCCGCAATCGCGTCAGCAGCGTGTCATGTAGCCAGAATCGGGCCGTTTTTCGACGCGCTGAAGCCAGAATCCGGCAGACCGGGACGGCACGTTCCGTCGGCCTGGTGATCGCGTCTCGCCAACCGAGCCGCGACGAGAGCAAGGCGGGCCGATGGCTCGAGCCGTTGCGCCCCCGGCTCGGCCGCGGAGGTATCGTGCGGTGGGACCTCGGGAGCGGGGGCCGGCGGTGGCTTGGCATCGCCATGGGGGCCTCGCCGTTGCGGCGCGACGCGCAGGCCCTCGATGCGCGCGGCGTCGTCGGGCGCGATCGTTGCCCGAACGGCCATAACGCGGTCGAACGTACCGGGCAGCCTGTCAGGCGCCATCATCTGCACCCGGCAACGCTCCGGGAAACTCGTCGCGAGCTCCTCGTAGGTGAAAAGCGCCGGCACCTCGCCGGCCGCGATCATCGCCAGCAATCGCTCGCGCAAAACATCGCCGAATAGCTTCCTGGCGATGTCGACCCGTGAGTTCCGCGCCTCGCAGCCCGGAAATTCCGGTGAGCGGACAGCGTAGCTGCCGTCCTCGAGCTGCATTGCATGGGCGACCGCGAACCGCATGGCACTTGTCTGGAAAGCGATCGAGGTTATCTCGAAGCCGGGGCGGCAGCGTGGTTCCCGACTATCGCCCCTGTGATGCGAGGAGCAGAACCATGAAGACCCCCGGACCAGATCATCCCATCACCATCGCTCCCAGCGCAAGCCGGGTGCGCGTGATGCTCGGTGGAAAAGTGATAGCCGACACCCGGCGCGCGCTCACGTTGCGCGAAACGTCGCTGCCGGCGGTGCATTACATCCCGCGCGAAGACGTGGACATGACCCTGCTCAGCCGGACCGCGCACGCGACGCATTGCCCGTACAAGGGCGATGCGAGCTACTTCACGGTCTCTGTGAATGGTCGCGCGGCGGAGAATGCCGCATGGAGTTACGAGCAGCCGTTCCCGGCAATGTCGACAATCGCAGGACGGCTGGCGTTTTATCCCGAGCGCGTGGACGGCACAGAGGAATTGCCCGCGTGAGGTGAAGCGCGGCGGCCTGCCGCGTGCGCATCGTCATGCACGATCAGGAATTCGGCGGCGGTCCGAACACGCAGCGCCGTGTTTTGTCGGCGCGCCGGCAGATCCAGAGCTTGCCGTCCGGACTTGGCGTGGCCTCGTTGAACGGAACGAATTCGACGCCGTTGACGACCCAGCCCAATCCGGTGCTCGCGATCTGTTCCGGCGATTCGCAATCGTTCTCGCCACAGCACCATTCGCCGGCCGCATTGCGGTAGCCGCCCTTGTTGATCCAGGAATCGTGCGCGACCGCGACCGTGGCGCTGAGAACCATGCCGGCGCACAGCAATGTGATCCGAGACGCGTTCCGAAGCATTGTTCGCCTCCCCGATGTACAAGGCCCCGGCGAATCGCTTGAACACGCTCACAGCATACGCCTTTTACAAGTCAATGACATTTCGAAGTCATCGACACGACGAAAGCAGGCGCGCTGTGTGGTTTCGCAGCAACGAATTGTCGGTCGAGAGAAGGGTGTGCGGCGTGATTTCGATCACGGTGCCGCGATTTTCATCACGAGGCGCCGACGAACTCGGCAGGGCAAGAGTCGGCGCGCGGTCGCACAGTTGTTGGAAACAGTCCGGCCTCCCCCATTCGGGGGAGGCCGGTTGCGAAACGCCGGGAGGGGGTCGCTCTAGGCGTTCGCATTTGGCGAGGAGCCGAATACGGCGCTCGCCGAATCTCCCGATCGTTAACAAACCGTCCGCAACTTCGGCCGCGCTCCCGGATGCCTCGTTCAGATGCGGTCGGTGGTCACGCGTCGCACGGGTCGCCTCGCGTCATTGCGGCAACTCTGGTCGTAATACGGCCACGCCGTTTGCCTGCAGCTCGCCGAGCGCAGCGCCAGATCGAGTCGGTCGCCTTTGTGCTTCGCGGTTTTGGCGTGGACCGACGGACTCAGCCCCGGAACGATCACCAGCGCGCCGGCAATGATCGCTGCCGCGAGCATGGCCCACCCCGTCTTCAACATTTGAGCCCCCTATCCCCTGTCCCTTACGGGAACAATCTCGTTCGCGAGCGGCACCCTAGGCGGAGCGGGGCGCGATGCCCTGTGACTGGCGTCACAGGCCGACGACAAATGCTGCTCGGCGCTCCGCTTGCGGTTCGCCAGGTGGCGGGCTAGACCGCGCCCATGCCGCGCGCCGCCCTCTATGCCGGATCCTTCGATCCGGTGACCAATGGCCATCTCGATGTCGTTCGCCAGGCTGCCCGGCTCGCCGACCGGCTGATTCTCGCGATCGGCCTTCATCCCGGCAAAGCCCCGCTGTTCTCGGCAGAGGAGCGTCTGGCGATGCTCGCGGAATCCTGCGGCCCCGTGGCGAAGGCCGCCGGTTGCGAACTCAAGACCGTCACTTTCGCGGATCTCGTGGTCGCAGCAGCGCGGCGCGAAGGCGCAACCTTGCTGATCCGCGGCCTCCGCGACGGCAGCGATCTCGATTACGAGATGCAGATGGCCGGCATGAACGAGGCAATGGCGCCGGACGTGCAGACCGTATTTCTGCCGGCATCTCCGATCGTGCGGCCCATTACCGCCACCCTCGTCCGCCAGATTGCCGCAATGGGCGGCGATGTCTCCGCGTTCGTGCCGGCCGCGGCAGCGCACCGGCTCAAGAAGAAGTTCGCCGGGAAATCCGGCGTCTGAAAAAACTGGGACCTGTCATGATTCGTCTCCTCGCGTTCATGATTGCACTTGCTTGCATGTCGCCCGCGCTTGCCGCGCCTGTGCCGGCCGGGCTCGATCCGCAGAACACGATTTTTCTCGATACCAAATATGGACGCGTCGTGATCCGGTTGCGGCCGGAACTCGCGCCCAAGCACGCCGAGCGCATCAAGATTCTCGCGCGCGAGCATTATTACGACAACGTGCCGTTTCACCGGGTCATCGCCGGGTTCATGGCGCAAACGGGCGACGGCCAGCGCGGCGACGGAACGGGCAAGTCGAAATATCCGGATCTGCCCGCCGAGTTCTCCAAGGTGCCGTTCACGCGCGGCGTCGTCGGCATGGCGCGCGCCTCGAGCCCGAACTCGGCGAACAGCCAGTTCTTCATCATGTTCGCGGAGACGTCCAGCCTGAATGGGCAGTACACCGTGGTCGGCGAGGTGGTGTCGGGCATGGACGCGATCGACCGCATCAAGAAGGGGTCGGCCGCGGATAATGGCGCCTTGACCGATCCCGATCGCATCCTCCGCATGGAGGTCGCGGCCGACGCGAAATAATTCACGAGGACGGGCATGAATCGCGATCCGGAAAACACGTTGCTGCTGCAAACGACGCGGGGCGAGGTCGCCATTGTGATGCGGCCGGATCTCGCACCGCGCCATGTCGCGCGCATCAAGGAGCTCGTGCGCGCAAAGTTCTACGACGGCACCGTATTTCACCGCGTGATCGAAGGCTTCATGGCGCAAACCGGTGACCCGACCGGGACCGGCAGCGGCGGCTCGGGCAAAAAGCTCGCGGCCGAATTCTCCCGCGAGCCGCATGTGCGCGGCACGGTTTCGATGGCGCGTGCGCAGAACCCCGATTCCGCCGACAGTCAATTCTTCATCTGCTTCGCCGATTCCCTGTGGCTCAACGGCCAATACACGGTGTGGGGCAAAGTGGTCGCCGGCATGGAAAACGTTGACAAGATCAAGCGCGGCGAGCCGGTGCGCGATCCCGACCGGATCGTCTCCGCCCGGATCGAGGCGGACGCATGAGCTTTTCCCTCCCCGATAGGGGAGGGTCGCCGCCGAAGGCGGCGGGGTGGGGTCGCCGCGATGACTCCACCCGCTCGACGCTTTCGCGTCTCGCCGCCCTCCCCTGAAGGGGAGGGAAAGCACCAATGCGCACCGACCTGTTCGATTTCGAGCTGCCGCGCGAGCGTATCGCGCTGCGCCCAGCAGATCCGCGCGACGCCGCGCGGCTGCTCGTCATGCGGCCGAAGCGGCCGTTCGAGGACCGCATCGTGCGCGAGCTGCCGGATCTCCTGCGGCCCGGCGATCGGATCGTGCTGAACGACACCAAGGTCATCCCTGCGCGCCTCAACGGGCGAGTCCTTAAAGGCGTCGAGCCGAGGATCGAGGCGACGCTTCACCGGCGGCTCGACGGCTCGCACTGGCACGCGTTTCTCAAGCCGGCCCGGAAAGCCGCGGTCGGCGACGTGATCCGGTTCGGCGACGAGGGCAAGGTGTGTTTTCTCGGCCAGCTCGACGCCCGCGTCGAGGCCAAGGCCGACGGCGGCGATGCGACCCTGGCATTCGCGTTCCACGGCGCGGTGCTCGACCAGGCGATCGAAGAGCGCGGCGACATGCCGTTGCCGCCCTATATCGCCGCACGTCGGGCCCCGGACGATCGCGACCGGCGCGACTATCAGACCGTATTCGCGCGCAAGGAGGGCTCGGTCGCCGCGCCGACCGCCGCCTTGCATTTCACCGACGCGCTGCTCGCAAATCTGCAGGCGCGCGGCATCGGGCTGACGTTCGTGACGCTGCACGTTGGCGCCGGCACGTTTCTGCCGGTGAAGGCGGAGGACACGGCGCAGCACCGACTGCATCCCGAAGGGGGCTTGGTCGGCGCTGACGCCGCGCGGGCGATCAACGGGGCGCGGGAACGGGGTGGCCGCGTGATAGCTGCCGGTACGACTTCGCTGCGGCTCGTCGAAAGCGCCTGTGACGAGCATGGCATCGTGCGGCCGTTCGCGGGCGAGACGTCGCTGTTCATCACTCCCGGATATCGCTTCCGCGCCACCGACGCACTGCTCACGAACTTTCACCTGCCGCGCTCGACCTTGTTCATGCTGGTCGCGGCGTTTTCCGGCCTCGATGTGATGCAGCGCGCCTATGCGCATGCGATCGAGGCCGGCTACCGGTTCTACTCCTATGGTGACGCCTGCCTGCTTTTCCGCGACCAGTAAAGACGTCACGGAATTGCCGACGTAGTTGAAGCACGATGTCCGGTTTCTCGTTTCAGCTGAAGAAGACCGACGGGAGCGCGCGGCTCGGCGAGATCGCGACCGCGCACGGCATCGTGCGCACGCCGGCATTCATGCCGGTCGGCACGCAGGCGGCCGTCAAGGCGATGCGGCCGGACGAAGTGCGCGCGCTCGGTACCGACATCGTTCTTGCCAATACGTACCACCTCATGCTCCGGCCGGGCGCCGAGCGCATCGCACGGCTCGGTGGGCTGCATCGTTTCATGAACTGGCCGCACCCGATCCTCACCGATTCGGGTGGGTTCCAGGTGATGTCGCTCGCGCCCCTGCGCAAGGTCGACGCCGAGGGCGTCACGTTCCGCTCGCACGTCGACGGCGCGATCGTGATGCTGACGCCGGAGCGCGCCATTGAAATTCAGGAACTGCTCGGCTCCGACATCGCCATGCAGCTCGACGAATGTCTGAAGCTGCCGGCGGACCGCGCGCAGGTCGAACGCGCGATGCGGCTGTCGCTCGCCTGGGCGGAGCAATCGAAGCGCGCGTTCGAGCGCGCCAAAGACCGGGCATTGTTCGGGATCCTGCAGGGCGGGACGGACCCCGCGCTGCGGATCGAAAGCGCGCGTGCGCTGATCGACATCGGCTTTCCCGGCTACGCCATCGGCGGGCTTGCGGTCGGCGAGCCGCAGCAGACGATGCTGGCGATGCTCGACGTCGTGACTCCGGTGCTTCCCGCAAACTGCCCGCGATATCTCATGGGAGTCGGAACGCCCGAGGATCTCCTCGAGGCGGTCCTTAGGGGCATCGATCTGTTCGATTGCGTGCTGCCGACTCGCAACGGCCGGCACGGACTGGCGTTCACCCGCTTCGGGCCCATCAATCTCAAAAACGCCCGCCATGCGGACGATCCGCGTCCGCTCGACCCGGAAAGCCGATGCGGCGCCGCGCGCGAGTACGCGCGCGGCTATCTGCACCACCTCGTCAGAGCCAACGAGATTCTGGCTGCGATGCTCATTACGGGGATCAATGTCGCTTATTACCAGGAGCTGATGGACGGAATGAGAGCCGCGATTGCGGGGGGGCGCTTCGCCGATTTTGCGGCGGAGGCGAGAGAGGGCTGGATGCGCGGCGATCTTCCGCTCACGTGATTGTGCTCACGCCGGCGCCCGCCCAGGAACCGCGACGGACATCAAAGGATTGAGTCCGGACATCCGCGAGCCCACCGGCGGGAGTTCGGCGATGGCCGTCAATCTGCACGTCAACGGCTCGATCCAGACGGTTGCGGCCGATCCGGATACGCCGCTGCTCTACGTGCTGCGCAACGACCTCGGCCTCAACGGCGCGAAATTCGGCTGCGGCCTTGCCCAATGCGGCGCCTGCACGGTGCTGATCGGGGGCCGCGCGGTGCGCTCTTGTGTCACCCGGATCGGCTCGATCGGCGAAGTGCACATCACCACGATCGAAGGGCTCGGCACCGCGCAACGACCGCACCCGCTGCAGCGCGCCTTCATCGACGAGCAGGCGGCGCAATGCGGCTATTGCATCAACGGCATGCTCATGAGCGCCAAGGAGCTGCTCGACCGCATTCCGCGGCCGAGCGAGCAGGAGGTGCGCGAGGGGCTTGCCGCCAATCTGTGCCGTTGCGGCACGCATGGCCGCATCATCCGCGCCGTGCTGCGCGCCGCCCGCGATGCGGGGAAGACATGAGCGAGCTCTCGCGCCGCCAATTCGGCAAGGCCGCAGGCGCGCTGGTGCTGAGTTTCTCGCTCGCGCCGCCGTTCGCGCTCGCCGCGCCAGTGAAGCTGCCGGGCAGCCTCGACAAGAACCGCATGCTCGATGCCTGGCTGCGCATCGATGCCGACGGATCGGCGACGGTTTTCACGGGAAAGGTCGAGCTGGGGCAGGGCATTCTCACCGCGCTCGCGCAGATCGCGGCCGAGGAGCTCGATCTGCCGCTTTCCCGCATCGCCATGATCTCGGGTGACACGGCGCGCACGCCCGACGAGGAATACACTTCCGGCAGCCAGTCGATCGAATACGGCGGAACCGCGGTGCGCCTCGCGTGCGCTCATGCGCGGGCGCTGCTCGTCGAGCGCGCGGCGACCCGCCTGGGGGTCGCGGGCGAACGCTTGACGGTCGCAGAAGGAGCAATCCAGGCGCCCGACGGGCGCCGCCTGGGTTATGGCGAGCTTGCCGCGGAGCTCGATCTTCGTCGCGAAGTCGCCGCGACCGTATCGCCCAAGCCGGCCGCCGCCCATCGCGTCGTAGGCACCTCCGTGCTCCGCCGCGACATCGCCGCGAAGGTCACCGGGGGCGCCGCCTATGTGCAGGACCTGCGGCTGCCCGGCATGGTGCACGGCCGTGTGGTGCGCCCGCCGCGCTACGGCGCAAAGCTCGCGGCCGTCGATGAGGCGCCGGCCCGGGCCACGCCGGGCGTGATCACGGTCGTGCGCGGCGGTAGTTTTCTCGCCGTCGCGGCTTTGCGCGAGGAACAGGCGATCCGCGCGCGGCAGGTCCTGCTCGACTCTGCGCGTTGGTCCGGCGGCGACGATCTGCCGGATCCGGCCGCGCTTTCTGCGGTCCTGACCTCACTGCCCAGCCAAGATGCGGTGATCAGCAACAAGCAGACGCCTGGATTCGCGGCCACCGCCGTGCATAGGCTCGAGGCCACCTACACGAAGCCGTATATCGCCCATGCTTCGATCGGGCCTTCCTGCGCCGTAGCCCTGTTCGAGAACGACAAGCTTACCGTGTGGACGCATTCGCAAGGGGTGTTTCCGCTCCGCCGCGATCTCGCCAAGGCGATGCGGCTCGACGAGGCGGCCGTGCGCTGCATCCATCAGGAAGGCTCCGGCTGCTACGGCCACAATGGCGCCGACGACGTGGCGCTCGACGCGGCGCTGCTCGCGCGCGCGCTCGAAGGGCGCCCGGTGCGGCTGCAGTGGATGCGCGACGACGAATTCGCCTGGGAACCCTACGGGCCGGCCATGGTGATGCGGGCCAAAGCGGCACTTTCCGCGGAGGGCCGCATTCTTCAGTGGAATTACGAGGTCTGGAGCAATACTCACAGCACCCGGCCGGCGTCGCCGGGAAGCGACGAACACAACAACAATCTCCTGGCGAGCTGGTACCTCGCCGAGCCGCATCCGGCGATCCCGCCCAGGATGATGCCGCAGCCCACGGGAGGCGGGGACCGCAATGCGATTCCCCTCTACAACTTCCCGAGCCAGCACATCGTCAATCACTTCATTCCGGCGATGCCGCTGCGGGTTTCCGCGCTGCGCACGCTCGGCGCCTACGGCAACGTGTTTGCAGTGGAAAGCTTCATGGACGAGCTCGCCGCGGCGGCGGGCGCCGATCCGATCGCGTTTCGTCTCGCACACCTCGAGGACCAGCGCGCGCGTGCCGTGATCGGCGCCGCGGCACGGAGCGCCGGCTGGGGAGAAGCGGATCGGGCAAGTGGCGCGCGAGGGCGGGGGCGCGGCATTGGTTTCGCCAAATACAAGAATCTTTCGGCCTATGTGGCGGTCATTGCCGAAGTCGAGGTCGAGCGCTCGAGCGGCGCGATCCGCGTGCCGCGGGTGTTCGCTGCCGTCGACGTCGGACAGATCGTCAACCCCGATGGTGTGCGCAACCAGATCGAAGGCGGGATCATCCAGTCGACGAGCTGGACGCTGTACGAGGCCGTTCGTTTCGACCGCGCCGCGGTGCAGTCGCGCGACTGGTCGAGCTATCCGATCCTCACTATGCCGGAGGTGCCCAGCGTGTCGATCGAGCTCATCGACCGGCCCGAGGAGCGCGCGCTCGGCTGCGGGGAAGCCTCCTCGGGGCCGACCGTTGCCGCGATCGCCAATGCGCTCGCGCAGGCGACCGGGAGACGCATGCGGGATCTGCCGCTCGACCCGGCGCGGGTCAAGCAAGCGCTCGATCGGGTCTAGGCACGGGTTCCTGCATGGCTGCTTCGGTCTGGACCTTGCGCGGCTGCTGACGCCGGCCGAGCGCTCCGTCAGGACGCCGAACGCCTGTCCACGAAGCGGATCGCGAACGGACGGCCGGCGAGCGCGCCGCCGAGCCCGCGCGTGAACGCGAGGGGCGTGCAACGCTCGACCGCGGCCTCGACCGCGTCCCAATAGGCCTGCCGGATCTCGCCGGGCAGCCCGGGCGTCACGTAGGTGATGCGCGGCTTGCCGAAAAGATCGCCGTTGCGCTTGAAGCTCAGCCGGACCGCGAATTGCGTACCCGGCCGGAAATGGTCTTTCGCCGGCGGGACCCAGCAACTGCGCAACGCGGTGAACACCGCTCCGATCGTGCCGAGCTTCTCGGCGGCATGACGATCGGTTTCCTCCGCGCCGGAATCAGGATCGCGGCTTTCGATCGTCAATTGCAGCTGCTGGCTGAACGGATACAGCGGCTCCGGCGTGCAGGGCCGATCATCGAAGACGCTGCACTCCTGCTGGTACGGCAGGTAGAGGCAGGGAAAGTTGTCGAACACGCTGCACACCAGCGCCTCCGCGGGTCGCGGGCAAGCGAGCACCGCTAGCAGGAAAGCGCCGGCCAACAGAGTTTTGTGCCGCGATCGGTCCGGCATTTGATGATGAGACATAAACGCCGGCGTGCGCCATGACCAGGGCTCGATGGGTCGCGCCGAAAAAGTCAGTCCGTCCAATCGAGCAGCGGGCCGCCATAGCTGCGGCAGTGTTTCAGGCAGGATAAATCGCAGCGGTCGCTCGCGTAACGACAATCGTTGAGCCACGCATCGTTGACGCAGGCCACGAAAACACCGCCGCAATGCGCCTTGCACGTCCGCCAGCAAGCGTCGGAGACGCGCACCGTGGTGGACAGACTCAGGCATTGGGGGGTGCGGCAGTGCAGCTTGGAGTCCGGAACGACCGGCTGCTGCAGGTTCCAGCGCTCGCCGGCACCGCCCGCCCCAGCCCCTATGATTACCAAGCATGTTCCCAGCAGCAACGCGCGCTTCATGCCCGATCCCCCGCGGCGAGGCTATTCAATGCCGCTAGGGGGGGCGAGGCAAGCGCAGAATGTACAGAGATGCATCGGCGAGCCGACATTCGCCGACGCCAGCGGCCCACGCACCGCAAGCTAGCCGGGTGAATCGCTATTTCGACCCGAGGATCGTGATCCACGAATTGCAGCGAAACTCAACCTGACGCAACCAAGAGCAAGAAGTGCCTGTGCCGCAGCGGTTTTCGCGATTTTTCTTGTTGCAATCGAGCGCCGCTCGATGTATACGAGCGCCCCGAAATCGTTATCCCGACGTTATCCCGGAAACGGCCGGGACAACATTCTGAGGCGGAAATGCAGAAGCGAAACTTGACGGACAAAGGTATCCAGGCGCTCAGGCCTAGCGATGTAGGCCAGCGGAGGATCATTTGGGATGCCCTTGTGCCCAACCTAGGGCTTCGTATTAGCGACAAGGGTCACAAGTCATTCGTTTTAGTCACGCGCTACCCTGGACAGGTCAATCCCGCGTCGAGGAGCCTGGGCCAGTATGGAAAGATCAGCCTCGAAGAGGCGAGGGAGAAGGCCAGGGAGTGGCACACCCTCATTCGCCAGGGGCGTGATCCCGCCCTCGAACGTGGGGAGACGTTCGCGGTGGTTTGTGGGGAGTATTACGCTCGGGAGGGCGGCCGCCTGCGCACCGCGAAGGATCAACAGGCTCGCCTAGAGAGGCTGGTCATGCCGACGCTGGGCCAGCGACCCATCTCCGAGATCAAGCGCTCCGAGATCATTCGCCTACTGGATCAAATCGAAGATGAACGGGGGCCCGAAGCCGCGCATCATTGTCTCAAGCATATTTCGCGGATTATGGGCTGGTACGCCTCCCGTCACGACACTTTCCAGAGCCCCATCATCAAGGGCATGGGCCGCAGCCGAGGGGTGAAGAGAGACCGCACGCTAAACGATGAAGAACTCCGAGCAGTTTGGCGGGCTTGTGAAGGCCCGTTCGGCCGCATGATCAGGTTCATCCTGTTGACCGGAGCGCGACGAAACGAAGCCGCTCAACTCCACAGGCGAGAGATTGACGGGAGCCTGTGGACCCTACCGGCAGCGAGGAACAAGGTCGGGGTCGAGCTTCCCCGGCCACTAAGCGAGGCGGCGCAAGCCCAGCTCCAAGGTGAGGGATTTATCTTCTCAACCGACGGAGGTCGCAAACCTATCGCGGCTTTCGCTCAGTTTAAGGCGGGCTTGGATGGTCGGTCGGGCGTGACCGGCTGGACAATTCATGATGCCCGGAGGTCAGCGCGGACGTTGATGTCTCGGGCGGGTATCCCAGGCGAGGTCTGCGAGCGAATGTTGGGGCATGTCCTGCCTGGGGTCCAGAACATCTATAACAAGCACAGGTATATTGAGGAGATGGAGCGGGGTTATGAGGCCCTTGCTAATCTCGTGGCTAGGATAGTCAATCCCCAGGACAACGTAGTTGCCTTGAAGGCCTAGCGGTGGATTAGTGATGGAAGAGGAAGATATCTTCGACAAGATCGAAGCTGGCGGCCATGAAATATACCGTCTCCTTTGCGAGAAGGGCATTTCCCTAGATGATAGGGTAGTGTTCGCCCTCATTGACGATGCTATCAAGGATAACAGTGGCATCTATCTAGTCGGCATTGATAGCAAGGAGGAAAGCTATCCGACCCTGCTCCGAGGCCCTGTCCCTGGTACGGTCGTGCCAGTCCCTTGCCTTATCGAGCAAACCTTTCGAATTTACCAGAAATACGGCAAGCGTCCGGGGTTCTTTCCTTGCTCAAGCTGCAATGAGAACGTCTACAAGATGCAGGAGTATTACTATCGCTTGGGGGATGACGTTTGGGAAGCTTGTGGGGTAGGGGAACTCCTACTTTGTATCGGCTGTGTCGAAGCTAAGTTAGGTCGGCGGCTAACCCCACTTGATTTCAACCCATTTCACACCTTCCAAACTGCAAAGGTTCCGAGGTCAGCTAGGTTACGGGATAGGATGGGGTAGCGGTTTCGCGTTCATTCATTATATCCGCGCGCGCGAAGCTCTCCTAAGCTGGCCTAGCCTAGGGTAGTCTTTGGTCTTGGTGCAATCGTGCGGCGAAAGGTCGCATTGCCGCGGGGGCGCGACCCGTGCTACCGTCGGGGTTCGCTAGACATATCAGACAACACACACATACAAAACACACACACACATTGATTAACACAAAGCACAAATCAGAACAAATCAATACAACTCAGCCCAACCTCCAAGCACACACAACACACACCTAAATCGAACCCGCTAAGTGCCCAGCGCATAGGGCACGGGCTCTTTGATAGGTGAATAGAAATGCAAGACCTACTTGATAAGTGGGCTTGCTGCTGCATGGTTGGTGGTAGCAAGCCCATCCATCCTTCAACGCTGTGGAGGATGGTTCGCCAAGGGCGTTGGCCTAAGCCTCTCCGACTTGGGCCGCAACTCCGAAGATGGTCGAGGCTAGATTGTGAGGCTGCTCTTGAGCAAATCAGGAGGGCGTCACATGCCTGACCCTCAAGAAGAACTCAAGCGCAGACTTGGTACTGTGCCAACCCTTGAGCTTCATCACTTGTGCTTGATTATGCCAGAGCATAGCGAAGCACAATTCGCGGAACTCAAGGAGGACATTAAGGCCAACAAGCTACGGATACCAGTCGTGATCTTTCAAGATAAAATCTTGGATGGTCGTGGACGGTACAAGGCTTGCAAAGAGCTTTGGGAACAAGATCGCATCAACCCAGGCTTTGAGAGCCAACAATTCCAGGGCACAGAGAAAGAGGCAAGCGCCTACGTCGTGAGTGCGAACGTGAAGCGTAGGCACTTGACTGAAAGCCAACGAAGCTTGATCGCAGCACAGCTTGCCAATGGTGGCCGTGGTGGCGACCGGAGCAAACCGTCAATTGGCGGTTTGACCCAAGCCGAAGCCGCTACGCTGCTCAACGTTGGCGAGAAGAGTGTCGAGCGAGCAAAGAGTGTCCTTGGCGGCAATCCTGGCTTGGCCGATGCAGTTAGAAGCGGCAAGATCAAGGTCAGCGCAGCCGACAAGTTCGCCAAGAGTGACAAGCAAGACGAGCTTCTTGCGAAACACAATAATGATCTTGTCAAGGCCGTTGAGGAAGCCAACGCCAAACCCGAGCCGACCTTGTGGGAAACCTGGAAGAAGAAACTTGAGGCAATCGAGATTGAGAAGATCGAGGGAACAATCAACGATCTAATCACTCGCTTACAAGCATATCTCAAGGCTCGCAAGGAAGAGCACGAAGTCGAACAGCGTAAGTCGGCAGCGTGACGTTGAAGGGGCGGGCGCAAATGCTCGCCCCTTCTCGTTTCCACGATGCCCCGCCAAGCCCCGCATTTGACCGCTGACGCCCATCGTGAGATCGGTCCTTGTCCCGGTAGGGGCGGGCAACAAATCGAGCCAGCGGGCTCGCTACGGCGATTTCGTGATGGAAGAAAGTTTCAGAAAAATATTCTCGGGGCGCCTCTCAGACATCACGATCTATTTGCTCAATGGCTTGGATCGATGAGTTGTAACTGATTTAGCCGTCGCGGGGGATTGACGCGGGGGTATAGGACAGGTGTGCGGAGGCCAAATGGACAAGCGACGTTGCCAGAACTGCGGTGGAGAGTTCACGCCCAATAGACGTTGGGCAAAGTACTGCTCGCCACGTTGCCATATGCAATGGCACGCCAAGGAACAACGAAGAATGCGGCAGTGGTGGCGGGAACATGGACAGGAGCAAGGACATGAGGAAGCAAGGACGGATGCCGCCTGAGGAGGTGGCGAAACTTGTGGCCGAGTACAGAGGACCAATCACCAAGTTGCCACCAGGACCGATGGCCTTTGTCGATATGGACAAGCTTGCCGCGATGCTCAAGCCTGAGCTGTCTGAGACCGACAAGCTCGACGCGCTAATGAAGCGCTTGAGGAAGCAGGCGTGAAAAAGCCGACCCACTATTGCTATGGGCTCCGAGACAACAAGGGCAGCATTATCTATGTGGGCTCCTCTAGTCGTATCATTGGCAGGATAGCGCAGCATCGTCGAAGAATTCCATTCGTGGATTTCATCAAGTGGGCTTGTGATTGCGCCAATCATCGAGCTTGCACGCTTGAACGAGACTTAATCCGTCTGCACAGGCCACGGCTCAACAAATTGCTCAACTACCAAGCGCAGAACGGCGTCTATATTCCAATCGATAAGCTTTGGGAGTTGGAAGGCCAGCAAGCACCAACTAACTTTGTTCGGAGAATTTGATGAGCAAGAACCAGAGCGACCAGCCCACAACCTATGCGCAGTTCGCCGAGCGGGATACAGAGCCCCCTCCTGGGCGGCACGGTAAGGACCCGAGGGTTCGTCTAACAGACCTTGCGGCGTCGCATCCCTGGCAGCTTCACGCCATGGCGACGGGCGTTGAGCCTCCGCTAGGCTACCGCATCGATGAGGTCGAGCCTGTCGGCAGTCCAAACGAAATTCAAGCCTCTCTACAACCGCCATCTACCGCACCCTCCCCCGATGATGGCGGTGGGCCCGTCACTAGGCAGGGCGTGGCGGGCCCTTCTCTTCAACCAGGAAAGGACAGCAGATGAAGACAGAAAGGGAAAGAAACGACCGACTTGCCCAGCAGGAGTTAGAGGCCAACGTCGAGCAGATCAAGGCCTTTTGACTTAGCGGAAACGAGGAAGCACTTGGCCTTACGCTAGTTGGCATCAAACACCAAATAGAGAAGACCACAAACATTATCACCGAATACACCACAAAGCTCGCAGAGTGCTCGACGCAGCAACGGCCTATCATTTGGGGCCACCTTAGAAAGGAGTTGTTGTGGGAAATCGAGGTGATGAAATACCAGATCACTCGTGGGCTTGAGGTTATCGTCAAGGAAGGACAGGACGCCAATGACTAGGATCATGACTGTGAGAGAGGTTCTGATCGAAGAATACAACGAACTAATGCGACAGCAGGGCAGAGATGTCCGCCTTGTGAGCGAGTGCGAACGGAAACCAAGGCTAGCAGTGGATAACGTTGTGAAGCTCGAAGAGCGTCGGGCAGAGTAAAACATGGTTCCGCGATCTGACCAAAAAATCCGTGTTGGCGTGGTTTAGGTCGTGGTGGCGGCAGGGAGCAGCGCGATGCGTTCCCTGCCGTCAAATCTTTGCGATCCAACTGGCCAAGGTGGGTCGCAATGCTAGCGAGACAGCGCGATGCGTCTCCCTGGCAAAAGGCGCCTCAGGGGTTGCGAACTCCTCCCCCTGGGGCGCCGACCTCAAGCGGAGACAGGGCATGTCATTCGAACAGGCGGACGGAAGGCTCATCTGGCAGTGCGATGACTGCCAAAGGCAAGCGGTGTTTGAGGTTGGGGAGGAGTACTTTCGCGAAGCGTGGGCCTTCCTGCGGCAGCGGCATGATTGGAAATGCTGGCGCGATAGGGAAGATTACCAAACTTGGTATCACCAATGCCCAGAGTGCTACCAGCGGGCGAATAGGGATATCATGAATAAGCAGGTGAGGAGGGCTTGAGGATGGCAAATCTAGCTAGGCCCTTGATAGAAAGATTGTTAGAAAAGCTCGCCCCTATGCCTAATGGTTGTCTCGAATTTGTTGGCTGCCGTAACAGTGATGGATATGGCAACATAGCTCTTGGTAAACCGAGCAAACGAATTGTTTATGCTCATCGAGTTGCATATGAGCTTTTCTGCGGACCTATCCCTAACGGATTGCAAGTGGCCCATCATTGTGACAATCCGCCGTGCTGCTTGCCAGAGCATTTGTTCCTTGCAACGCCTCAAGAGAATACGCACGACAGTTGGCGAAAGGGCAGAGGTAATCACAATACTTACCATGGGACTGCGCATCCTGGCGCGATCTTAAATGAGAAACAGGTAGCCGAGATAAAGTACTTGCTGTTGAAGGGCCAGCTAAGTTTCGGTGCTATTGCTGCACTGTACGGCGTAAGTTGGGGCGCAGTTAGCCACATCAAGAGGGGCAATACATGGGCTTGGGTTGAGCCTGTTGAAACTAATCAATCACCCTTTGGAATAGTGGGTTTCCAACGTCGTATCTGAGGAAGGAGAGCTTATGTCCACTTTTAGCGACTGGCAGAGGATAGCAAGAGAAGGAGGCCTGTGGGACAAGGATACTGATGGTCAGCCATTCCTTAGGTTCAAGACAGACGCGGAACTCTACAGAGACAAGCATCCGCCTGAGAGCGACGGCATCGCCCGCGACGGAGTGGTGTTGCCTAGCAGTCGGGCAGACTGGGGAGCGTTGGTTAGCCCTCGGCAACGTGAAGCGTGGCGGGCTAACGCGAGGAAACTTAGAGGGGGTTGAGCCTTGGATCGAGAAATCGAAGAGTGCTGGATACAATGGTGTGATCTTGAGCAAATGCTCAATCCCAAGCACGCCCATTGGATCAAGCTGAAGGCCGCGAGTATCACGTTGTGGTCGCTACTCGCGGATGATGAAGAGCCACAAGAAACGAAACATTGAAGGAGAACTAGCATGCCTGAGGTAAAGCTTCACCCCGATAGCAAAGGCGACATGGCGCAACGTATCGCAGATCGCAAGCGACCCAGCAATGATATCGCTAACAGTGATGTCCACGCGGTGCACGGAACGTCGCACTTGCGGACCCATCACACTGTTCACCACTCACGGAACAAACAGAACGGACAACCCGAAAAGGGCGAGGTTGGCTATCAGCAGTTGGGCTCGAAGAAAGGAAAGTGAAGATGGCAAAGCGTAGCGCACCACAGAACACCAGCAAAGCGAGAAGCGGCGGCGGCATCCACGGGAACAAGAATGTTTCGCCAGATATGCGCAAGCCGCTTGGGCAAAAGCACCATCAGGTCCATTCGCCCGCCGAGGCATCGCAGCTAGGCCAGAAGATGGGGAAGGCCCAAGCGGTAACGCCACTCAATACTAGCGGAACAATGAGGAGACCTGGGGAGCCTGAACTCGGCAACGCGCTAGCGCAGAACGTTGGTAAGGGCGGCCCAGGTGCAGGGCGCACCGTCTTCGCTTGTGGAACACAAGACCAGCACGGTCCCGCTAATCGCGGGGAGCATAACCTTGACGCGCCTGATGTGCCGCTTGGAAAGGTAACGAACCGATGAAGAAACGCCGAGGCGAAAGCAAGGGGTTATCTAGCGCTGCGCGCATTGGCGGGATGTCGGGCTTCCAAGGGCCGATGCCCAAGGGCAGAGACACCCTTGCCGAGTTCGGCCCAGACAAGCTGGATATGCCTAACAAGGCAAAGGGTGAATTTGGTGGGCTTGGGGGCAAAGGTAAAGATGCAGCGTGGAAAGGATACAAGTGATGGCGAGGTTTCAACTAGCTGAAAGTTTTCACGTCAAAGACCGTCGAGCTAAAGCTGGACAGGTCATCTGTGATGGTACTTCGTGCCAGACGGGTGACCTTGTTTGGACCGGCCTTAACTCAGGAACGTATCAGCCGTACATGGTTCCGCTAGACGCTGGAGCGACGACTATCAAGAACGCGAGCAAGTTCGCGAGCGTCGCAGCTCCAACTTGGATAACAGGCGCCCATTCAGTGGATGCATGAGGAGGAAGGGATGAAGCGATATGGAGAGGGTCGTGGCTGGGACGACAAGAGCCTTGCAGGGCGAGGCTCAGTCCTAAGCCGAGGTGAGAATACCGGGAACGCCAGCGTTCAGCGAGAGATTGGGAAGACAATGGCGGATTTGCTTGCTGACAATCGAAGGGCCAGCGATGCCAAGCCTTCGGTTGAGATCAAGCAGGTCGAGCGGGGAACGGGATATGTCGAGCCTCGAAAGCTAGAACATGTCTTGGATAGCTTTGCGGGCAGGAACTTTGATG